>CAZAJG010000004.1:105728-132452 GCA_964485405.1 uncultured Owenweeksia sp.
AGTTTCGGAGAAGAATTATGGGTGGATATTTGGGGCTAACGCTGCATCTTTTATCCTTGGCAGTCAAATAAACCGTTTGTTGCTGAAAAAATATTTCAGTCACAACATCAGTTATATAATGTCAATAGTACTTTTAGTTATAGCCATAGGTGCTCTGGGAATGATTGTTTTTGTGGGCTTAAGCTACACCGCCCTATTGGTGGTTCTATTCGCTTTCATGTTTGTTTCAGGTATAATTAACCCAAACACCAGCGCTCTAGCTTTAATGCCTTTTTCTAAAAATGCTGGAGTAGCCTCTGCTTTAATTGGAGCTCTACGAATGGTAAGTGGTGTAATAGCATCTGCAGCGATTAGTATTTTTCACAACGATACTTACCTGCCTATGATCTTATTCATGATGTTTTGTTCTATCGGTATATTCGTATTACTCTATACGATAGATGTAAGAAAGAAAAAAGAAGAAGCTCAGGAAATGGTGCTTCCGTCTTAACCAAAAATCTCATTAAGTAGTCCTGCCAAGCGCACACCTGCCTTCTCTAGTTGATCTTGTACTAAGCCCCAGTTTTTATACATATACTGGTAGCTGAGGTTATCCTTCTCGCCAATCGCATAAACCTGAGATCGAAGTCCCATGCACTCTTGAGCCCAATCCTTCGGGTTTCCCTTTTGCCAATCAGAGATTTCCTCTTTGGTTGCATGATCAATACTCGTAGCTAATTCCGTGTAGCTTAACCCTTTTTTATCTATAATACCGCTGTCCCAAATTCTGTGCAAATTAGATGACTTATAAAACCACTTGATTTTTACATCATTTCCTCCTTTATCCATTCCATTGCCCACATGTAAAGGTTGATGTAGATCTCCTACCAAGTGAACCATAAACTTTAGCGCTTCTTTCTTTTTTTCTAAACTCGCATCGTCCGCCATTAAAATCTCTTTCATTCTTCCAATTGCTTCAATAACATCACCATCAGAATTTTTTTCACAAGCATCATACGTGCTATTATCTGGAATACTTACCCAGTGCCAATCATGTGTATGATCGTAGGCTCTATCTGATCTTACTTCGTCCATCCAAATGGATACGATAGCAAGGCTTTCATCGCCAAGAATTTTTTCAATGTTCTTTTTTGCTTTTCTACTCAGATGGTTTTCCGCAATTTGACCAATAACTCTATGACCTGTTTGTCCCCATCCAAATGCTGGATTTGAACCGACTAGAGCAAAAAGAAGAAATAAGATTTTAACTAGATTTTTCATGCGATGGCATTTAAGCGGACGAAGATAATGCCATAGACTCCTTAAAGGAAATTATCCATCTACTTTTTGGCGTAGAAAATCAATTCGGGTTCAATATTACCAACCGCTTCGCTTAGCGTATAATAACCATTATTAGACCAACAAAAAGCTTCTCCTTGCGCTTCTACATGATTGTACGGAAGTTTAACGGGTGTCGTTTCAAAGACTTCATTTAAACCCTCACCTCCTGTTCTCTCCCATAGAAACAAGCCTAGATAATTTCTTAAGGTAATCCTTTTCCCATCATCGGATATATCACCTCCTGTAACGTTACCAATTGGCAGTTCTCCTAATTTTTCAAGCTCAACCATAGTATTACAGTTGAGTTGATCTGCTGGTAAAGAGTAGATGACCGATCTGTTAATTTCTTTTGTAGCAATAATGATATCTCCGGTTTGAGGATCCATCAAAAGAGCTTCTGCATTTTGAGGTCCATCGCTATAAATAAAATTGAGGCGATTTACCAAAGAAATATCGGTAGAGAGTTTACCCGTGCTATCGTAAACGGGTTCATTGAAAATATATAAGCTATACGATGGCCTAACTTTAAAGTTATCTCCAAAATCTGCTAAAAAAATACTGGAGTTATTCCCATTTTTAAAAACTGTTATATCCTCCCAATCAATGTTAGAAGCATTATTAACCGAAAAACGAGAAATCTCTTCCCCGTTTTGAGTGTTTATTAAAAATATGTCTGTACCGCTACCAGCATCGTTATGAGACCAAACAGCTCCGGGGTTTAATGGGGCGATGTCAATACCAGATGCTTCTTGCATATAGGTTACCTTACCAACGGGTACTCCATCCAAATAATCATCAGAATGCAGCAAATCATCCGTATTGTACACGGGTTTAAAAGTTTCTTTACCCGTTGGAGGATTAGAAGCTACGATCCGTTCGGAGGAAGGCTTTGAGCATCCAACAAAAAGCAGAGGAAAAACAATTATAAGGAGTTGTAAGCTTTTTCTCACAAAAACAAATGTAGTTAAATTATTGTTCTTCTCTTTTAAGTTTGGTTGTGATGAATGTGCAATTACGCTTGGCCCATAACAACAAGAAAATTACTTTTACCCTACATGCAAGGCTTTAACCCCAATAGATGGCTTGATTACTCCACTGGAGACACAGATGAATTATTTGATTCCATTGAAGAAGGTGAGCACCAAGAGCAGGATTTTAAATTTAGAATTGATAGTTCTCAAAAAATAGCAAAAACGCTCTGTGCTTTTGCCAATACCGATGGAGGAAAACTTTTAATTGGAGTTAAGGATAATGGACGCGTATCAGGTATTGATCCAGAAGAAGAGTATTTTATGATTGAGGGTGCAGCAACTTTATATTGCAAACCTCCAATCCCTTTCAAATCAAAAGTTTATCAAAACACGGAAAAAAAACTTGTGTTAGAAATTGAAGTACCTACTTCTAAAGAAAAACCCCATTTGTGTAAACTTGAAGAAGATCGTTGGCGGGCTTATATCAGACAAAAAGATGAAAATTTTGAAGCCAACCGAGTTATTTTAAACTATCTAAAACATCAATCGCCTACATCCAAACGAAAGAATCTTATTGCCTATGGCCCAGAAGAAAGGTTATTATTCGATTACTTATCAGCAAATGAATCAATCAGCTTAAGTAAGTTTAGCCGCTTAGCAAAAATTTCGATTTATGAAGCCGAGCGTATCTTGATTCTTTTTCTTCAATGGGAAATCATCACGTTTAAAGCTAGTGATAAAGGAATTCGTTTTTTTTTACTTTGAAAGCAACTTATGAAGACGCATATTTAAATGATTTTAAAACTAGAATGATGATTTATTACAGAAATAATCAGAACATCCCTTCTTTTTCGCCCATCATCGCATTATATTTAGATTTTTAGGAATTTTCTTTGATTTTTGTTCAGATTAAAATAGGGATGAATGGGTATAGAGTACAGAACTTATCAAATGATTAAGAATTGAAAAAAATAATCCTCACTTTTCTTCTTTTTCATGTTTTTTTTGGCACTTCCGTTAAAGCTCAAATAAGCGAAGATCAACAAGCGTTTTTAGACAGCTTGTATGATAAAGGGTATGAAGTTGTGTATAACAATACAGATTCTTCTCTTTCTATCGCTACCTATTACTTAGATACGGCTTCTGCTATTGGAGATAGCCTAGAAATTGCTTACGCTTCTAACATTTTAGGCTTAGCCAATTATTATAAAAATGAATTGGAAGAAGCAGAATATTTGTTTAAAAGATCCATTCGGATTTTTACCAAACATGAAGATTTAAGCAACCTAGGAGATGCTTATTCCAATTTAGGTAGTGTTCTTTCAGATCAAGGTTATTACCAGCAAGCCATTGATTATTATCTACTTGCTTATCATATACACGATAGTTTAGCTGATGAGGAGAGTAAAGCTTTCGATTTAAACAGTATGGCTATTGTTTTCTTTGATCAAGAAGACTATAAAAGTGCTGAAGAATATATAAATCGCTCTTTAGAGATTGGTGAGCCTCTAAAATTAGAAAGCTTAAATGCTGCCAATTACAACTTACTCGGTGAGCTTGAAATTAAAAAAGGTAACATTTTAAAGGCAAACGTTTTAACTCAAAAGGCATTTCAGATAGCTCAAAAAGATAACGATTTATTAGAGTTAGCTTGTTGTTATTCAAACTTTGGACTCATTGAAATTGAAAGAGGTCAATTTGAAGAGGGAATTCAAATGATTCAAAAGGCTGTAGAGTATGCCAAACAGTTTGGTGACCCTTACTCCGTAGGAATGTATCTAACCTATTTATCTAATGCAAATCTAAAGGCGAACAGAAACACCCAAGCACTTGTAGAAGCAGAAAAAGCTTCGGTAATTATTCACAGCACCTCTTCCTCAAGGTATTTAAAGAGAGAAGTTTACTTAAGTCTGGCAAATGCAAACTCCGCTTTGGCTAATTATGAAAAAGCCATTCGTTACTTCAAGGAGTATAAGTTAGTGAGTGATACTATTCTCAATCTCGATATAAAGGAAAAACTCCTGCAGCAACAAAACAAAATTCAAGATATAGCTAACAAGCACTTAGAGGAACTAAATAAAATCCAGGAAAAAGTTATTGAACGAAATGGATATTTACTCATAGGTTCTCTTGCATTATTATTAATTGGTATTTCATTTATCATTGTTCTTGTGCTCAACGTGAATCGAAGAAAGAGATACAGCAAGCTGTTACTAGAAAAAAACCGTATCATTCGATCAAACGAGCAAAAGCTAGATGAAAAAAGTGAGGAACTCCTACAGAAAAATCTGGAACTAAGCGATTTAGTGGAGGCGAAGAATAAGCTATTCTCTATTCTAACGCACGATATTAAAGAGCCGTTTAATCAAGTTCTAAATGTTTTAGAGCTTTTGGATTACGATGCCCTTTCAGAAGAAGAAAGAAGAGAAATGACTGCCACCTTAAAAGAGTCAGCTAGTGGAACTCAAGAAATGGTTAATAATCTTTTGTATTGGAGTAAATCTCAATTTTCTGGAATTCAGCCACAGCCTGAAACCGTTGATGTTAAAGATTGGTTTGTTGAGTTAAATCAAAACCTCAAGACCAATCTAGAGCAAAAAGAGATTGAAATGCATATTAACCTAGAGGCCAATTCAATTGTATTTGCCGACTACGGACAAATACTCATTGCTCTTCGAAACTTACTTATGAATGCTATTAAGTTTTCAAACAACGCCAGTTCCATTTTTGTCCAGTCCAAATCTCTCTCTTCAAATCATGTTGTTATTGAAATTAAGGACGAAGGCATCGGAATTTCTCCTCAAAGACTAAAACGGTTCGAGGATTTTGGCAAAATTGTATCTACGGAAGGCACGCTAAATGAAAAAGGAACTGGATTAGGTGTTTTGATTGTGAAAGACTTGGTTGAACAAAACAAAGGCACTTTGCACATTGAAAGTATTGTAAATAAGGGAAGTACATTTAGCATTACTCTGCCAAAGCCGGAATAATTTTTTAGTTACTCTAGAACCTATATCTAGCAAACCTCTCCTTCATCGCATTTTATATGTTTATCAGCAGCTCATCTTTGGATAGTCTTTAAACTGTTGATTTACAAACCTAACCCAAGTACTATTTCATAGTTAGCCTATTTTAATGTGTAATACAGGCTCTCACCGGAATTATATCTCAACAAAAAAGCCGCAACCCTCAAAAAGGATTGCGGCTCTTACAATATTCGTTTAAAGCTTATGCTGTTACACCTAACAGCTCAGCCATTTTACTTCCAATTTGTGCAGGAGAGTCTACTACGTTTACCCCACATTCTTGAAGAATCGCTTTTTTAGCTTGTGCTGTATCTTCAGCTCCACCTACAATAGCACCAGCGTGCCCCATCGTTCTTCCTTTTGGTGCTGTTTCACCAGCGATAAAACCAACAACAGGCTTTCCGTTTCCATTTTCTTTAATCCATCTTGCAGCATCTGGCTCCATTTGACCACCAATTTCTCCAATCATCACAATTCCGTCCGTTTCGCCATCGTTCATCAACAATTCAACAGCATCCTTCATAGAAGTACCGATAATTGGATCTCCTCCAATTCCAATGGCTGTAGACTGCCCCATACCTGCTTTGGTAATTTGGTCTACCGCTTCGTAGGTAAGTGTACCTGACTTAGAG
This sequence comes from uncultured Owenweeksia sp., assembly GCA_964485405.1. GTDB lineage: Bacteria > Bacteroidota > Bacteroidia > Flavobacteriales > Schleiferiaceae > CAKZNE01. The sequence goes on from CAZAJG010000004.1 coordinate 111,678, forward strand.
ATAATTCCTATTCTACCTGGATTAAAGATAAAACCTGGCATAATTCCTACCTTAGCTTCTCCAGCTGTAATAATTCCTGGGCAGTTTGGCCCAATCATTCTACAATCCTTATCACCTAAGTATTCTTTTACCATAACCATATCCTTTACCGGAATTCCAGCTTCAGCGGCTTCCATAATAGCATCAGCAGCAAATGCTGGTGGTACAAAAATGATGGAAACATCTGCTCCAGTTTCTTTTACAGCTTCGCTAACAGTATTGAAAACAGGACGATCAAGGTGAGTTTGTCCTCCTTTGCCTGGGGTAACACCTCCTACAACATGGGTTCCATACTCTATCATTTGACCAGCGTGAAATGTTCCTTCACTTCCGGTAAAACCTTGAACTATAATTTTGGAATCTTTATTTACAAGTACACTCATAACTGAGTTTTATGATTATGTGATTAAAAATTGTACGCTGCGAAAATAATGGATAAGAAGATTCTAATCTTCATCAAAACATAAATTTATTTTATCCCTTGTTTTTCTTTATTTCAAAACCTCTTTTACGGGAGCACTTTAACCGTAATTGGCACGTTGGATAATGGCCATTCTCCACTATCCACTTCTACTCTGCTAATTCTCTCCACTACATCCATACCTTCTATAACTCTACCAAAAACAGTATGTTCATGATCCAAGTGAGGTGATCCTCCTTTTGTAGAGTATAATTTCATTTGTTCATTGGTAAACTCAAGTTCATATTTATCTTCCATCGCCTTGAGTTGGCCAACACTAAACTTTTGCCCTAGTGAAATGTAAAACTCAAATGGATTGGATCTCTTGTTTGGATTTCGTTTATAGCTTCTTGCTGCAGCCACCGCTCCATATTCATGATAGTTATGATCTGTCATCTCACTTGGTAAGGAATATGAGCCAATCTCTTTTCTTTTTTTTGCAGTTGTTTCAGAGTCGCTATTTCCCGCTTGTATTACGTGTCCTTCAGAAACTCGATGAAACCAAGTTGTATTAAAATACCCCCTTTTAGCAAGAAAAATAAAATTAGAACGATGCATAGGCGTATCATCAAACAGCTGGATTTTAATATCACCAAAATCTGTAGAAACCAATACTGTTGATTCTGAGTGGGCTGCACCATAATCTAAAAAAAACTCAACAGCATTGCTGCTATTGAGTTTTTGGTGGTGAGTTATGTTATTAGTTGTCTCTTTTTCCTTAACAATTTTAGCTTGATCGCTTTGCCCAGTGGCGCGTTGCTCTTTATTGGAACAAGCACTTATTATTGATAAACAAATTAACAAACATAAAGAGCTGTTCTTTTGAAGTATCGCTAGAACTGAAGTCACAATTCTTTCGTTTACAAATGAGTTAAGCTGATTTCAAAGGACTGATCACTTCATTTTGTTCGTGAAGCAGCTTTTCAGGGATACTATTTTGAATGATCGTTTTAAGCTCTTCAATTATTTTAATCTTTAGCTCAGCACGGGTATAAACAATACTTACCTCCCTTGTAGGCTTCGGATCTGCTACTGGCTTAATAAATTTTTGATCTTCTTGTGGTAAATCCAGAGCATGCAAATAGGGTATTAATGTCATACCAAACCCTCTCTTGCTCAAACGAATAAGCGTCTCAAAGTTGCCACTTTCTAAATCCACAGGCTTTTTATCATTCTCTAGCTTTTTCGTACAAATGTTTAAAATGCTATCCCTAAAGCAATGTCCTTCATTTAAAAGTAGAATATCGTTAATGTCTAATTCAGAGTTGGTAATAAAAGACTCTTTAAACAATCTGTGATTTTCAGGTATAAAACCCATAAATGGCTCATAATACATTGGCTTTTCAATGATACCTTTTTCATTTAAAGGTGTAGCCAAGATTGCTGCATCCAATTCATCGATTCTCAATTTTTCCAAGATAGTATCTGTACGCAACTCCTGAATTTGAAGCTGAATTTTTGGAAACTTCTCATGAAAACGACTCACAAACCGAGGTACCAAAGAAGGAGAAATTGTTGGAATTACACCTAGTTTAAAAGGTCCTTCTAATTGATTTTTAGACTCCTGCAAAATCTCAGTAATTCGATGTGATTCGTTTATAACGTTTCGGGCCTGTTCAATTATTTTAGAACCGATGGCTGTGGGTTTTACAGGATGCTTGCTTCTGTCAAATAGTAAAACACCTAGTTCCTCTTCAAGCTTTTGAATCTGCATGCTCAAAGTAGGCTGAGTAACAAAACTGGCTTCTGCAGCGCGGGCAAAGTGGCGGTGATTGTCTACCGATATTAAATATTGTAATTGCGTGAGTGTCATTATTCTATAGTTATTTATAAAAACTTTTACGAAAGTAATAAATAATATTGATTAAATGGTTAAACATTGACTTATTCTCACCAAGCAATTTATAGCTAACTTTCCAAAAAATTTAAAGATGAAAAAACTGACATTATTCGGACTCATTCTTGCTTTTAGCATAAGCTCCTTAAACACTTTTGCCAAAGACAATCTATTGCGTTTAAATCTTGAAAAAGGGAAGTCCTACTCTATGAGCACTTCAATGGATATGAAGTACTTCTCAGACGCGACCTTAAGCGAGAAGATTATGAGCACATACTTTGATTTTACTATTGACATGAAAGTATTGGATAAAGCTAAAGACGGTACACATACAATTGAAGTAACTGTAACTGGAGTAAAAGGCACTCAAGAAATGCAAGGAATGTCTATCAGTTATGATTCTAAAGATCCGGAAGCAGGTGGCCCGATGGGGGCAATGATTGGTCAGCAGTTAGATCCTATTTTAAATAAACCTACTACCATTAAAGTAGATAACATGGGAAAAACATCCAGCGATGAATCCGAAGAAGGACAAGTAATGTCTATAGCAGGTATTGCGCAACAACTCTTTTTAGAAATGCCTGAAAAAGAAATAAAGGAAGGAAGCTCTTGGACTCAAAAGCAAGATGTTCCTACTACAGGCCAACAAATGGAGGTTATTTTTAAAGTGGTTGAAATGTCTAAAAAAGAGGTAAACATCTCTTACGATTTTAATCAAGATAAAATGGACCTTGGTGAAGAAGCTGGGCAGGCGGATATTAAGTCTAAAGGAAAAGCTTTGTTGAATCCTAAAACAGGTCGCCTTATAGAGAACTCACTAAACCAGACGATTAAAGGATCTAATCCTCAAATGGGAGGAGAATTTTTTATGGTTAATTCCATTACTACAAAAACACTTTAGAATCTTTTAGATTGAATTTTCTTCAATTTAAGGATTTACTAGGGGTTGTTACAAGCAAGCCATTACCCGGCCAAGATGCGCAATACCAGATGGTTCCTCAAGGTAGAGGAAGAACTGATTTACAAAGTATTGATCGTGATCGTGTAAAACAAGCAGCCGTAGCAGCCCTTTTTTATGAAAAAGATCAACGTCCACATCTTATTCTGACCAAAAGAAGTGAATATCCGGGTGTACACTCCGGGCAAATAAGCTTTCCTGGTGGAAGAAAAGAGCAAGAAGATGTCGACTTTGCTCAAACGGCCTTGCGTGAAACTTGCGAGGAGATTGGAATCCCTAAAAAACAGATTGAGTTGAAAGCTCAACTCACCTCTGTATATATTCCTCCAAGTAATTTTTTGGTTTTCCCTTATGTCGGTTTATTGCAACAAACACCCCATTTCATTCCTCAAGAGAGAGAAGTTCGAAAAATACTAAGCCTCGATTTCAATGCTTTTTTAGATCCAGGCTCTATTGTAGAAAAAACAATTCCCATTAACCATGCTAAACTCACTGTTCCCGCATTTGACATTAATGGACATATAATTTGGGGCGCTACGGCCATGATGATCAGTGAACTTAAACAAATGTTTCTCAAAGCCTGACTTTTAGAAATCAGTATATTTGGATCCGACCACAAAACCATTTATGAAGATTAAGCTTTTTGATGCTTTCGGTAATTCCCTATTTATAAAACGAGTTTTGATTCTCATTTTTGGGAGCATCGCTTATTATCGGTTTAATATTGCGAATAAAACAGTTGTTAAAGGAAGTAAGGTTTTAAAAGACTTACCAAACCAAAATGTTCTTTTCGTAAGTAACCATCAAACCTATTTTGCCGATGTTACTGGAATGTATCAAGTATTTGGGTGCGCTAAGTGGGGTGTATACGATCGTATAAATTTCCCATGGTTCTTACTCAATCCAAAAATGGGAGTTTACTTTATCGCTGCAAAGGAAACGATGAAATCCGGTATTTTGCCCAAACTATTTGCTTATGTAGGATCCGTTTCTATAAAAAGAACATGGCGCGAAGCCGGAAAGCAAGTAGATCGTGGTGTGGATCCTAGAGATATTAATAAAGTATTTAAGGCATTAGATTCTGGGTGGGTTATTACCTTTCCTCAAGGAACCACTAAACCTTATGTAGAAGGGAGAAAGGGAACCGCTCATATCATCAAAGAGCAGCAACCTATCGTAATTCCTGTTGTGGTAGATGGTTTTAGACGCGCCTTTGATAAAAAGGGTCTTTTCTTAAAAAAGAAAGGGGTTACACTGAGTTTGCACTTTAAGCCAGCACTGGATTTAGATTACACTAAACCAGCAGGAGAGATTATGCAAACGATTATGAACAGTATTGAACAAAGTGACCCATACAATACGCTTAAAAAGCTCGAAAAAGCAGAGCAACCCAACTTAAGCCCTTAAGTACTCGTTAAATAAATTAGCATAGTTGAATAAAAATAGTCTATTGGAAAGTTTATCCTTAAGTCTATATTTGGAATTATATAAATGCAGATATGAAAAAATTACTGTCCCTTGCGTTGTTAATGTCGTTATTCATTGCTTGTGAAGATCCCGATTTAACAGAAGACAATCCTCCATTACCAAAGGAAAATGTGAACATTGGAGTTTCTTTTCTTTATGGATCCTCTGGTCTTGCTCAAGATTCGATATATACCAATGCAGAAGGAAATCAGTTTTTTATAACGGATGTAAAATTTGTCTTATCCGACTTTTTTGTACTCAGTCAAGGAGATAGCTTCAAAACAGAAGAGGTAAACTATGCTTTATACTCTTTTGCAAATTCACAAAACTTGGTTTCTAAACTTCCAGATGGAGGATACTCTGGCCACTATGGATTTACTTTAGGCATAGATTCTGTCCTTAATTGGACTATAGACCCGACCACGCTTGCATCAACGAGTGCTTTAACAGATCCTGATGTAGCCAGAAATGATGGTCTTGGCTACAATGCAGTAATCATTAAAGGAAGAGCTTTTGATCCCACAGATCCTAATGATAGTTTAGGTTCCGTTTCGTTTGAATTCCAACTCGGAAGCTTGTTCTTAAACCGAGCCCTTAAAAGTGGAATGACCAACTTTGCCGTAACCTCCACTACTCAAGTTAACTTCTTGATTCAAGTAGACCTTAAAGATGCTTTAGACAATTATAATATAATTTCTCGCCCAACGCTCTTAACAGATCCTTCAAATGTTGTTGATCTGACCTTAGCGGAAGAAATGATGGACAATCTTAAATTCAACTTATTCTGACGATGAAAAAATTATCTCTATCTATACTATCTCTAGTTGCTCTTTCTATCCTATCCCTTAGTTCGTGTACGGATGACGATACTCAAAATTCGGATGTTACAACCTCGCTTTCTGTAAACGTTGTAATGAAGAGTAGTAATAATGTAGTTCGACAAGGTGAAACCATAGAATTGGCTAATGATCAAGATATTATAATTTCTCTATTCAGAGTTTACCTTTCCAATATCAGTTTAACCACAAGCTCAGGCGCAGAAGTAGAATTAAAAGATGTGGCCCTGGTAGACCCTAGCTCAGTTGGTGACAATACGTTTACTGTAAATTTGAAGGGAAATACTTTCACAGCAATTAATTTCGGATTGGGAGTTGATGCGGATATGAATGATATGAATCCAGGTGATTTTGCCCAAGAACATCCTTTATCCACTTATCAAAGTATGTATTGGAGCATGTTGAAGTATCGTTTTGTAAAGTTTGAAGGCAAAGCCAACTCCAAAGGAAATCTTGGTAATTTAGATGATATTCCGATTGCTCTCCATCCTGGAACGGATGCCCTATATAAAAGCGTTCAACTACCAGTTGACTTTTCAGTAGCGACCGGTGATAAAGCTGAGATGACGCTTGAAATTGATATGGATGAACTATTTTCGGGATCAAATGGATTTGATTTTGAAACTGAAAGCCAAACACATAGCACAACAAGCGATATTCAGATTGCTGATAAATTCATGACGAATTTGGCTGCATCCTTGAGTGCAGTTATAAGTACCCAATAAAAATCTTAATAAATACGCTAAAGCTTTCATAGATTTGCGCTACAAGCCTATTTAAATGAAAGTACACTTCATCGCTATTGGAGGAAGTGCAATGCACAATCTAGCTATTGCACTCCACAAAAAGGGATACATCGTTACAGGAAGTGATGATGAAATTTTTGAGCCTTCACGCGGACGCTTAGATAAATACAACTTGCTACCTACTCAAATGGGGTGGAATGAAAATCATATCAGTACTGACCTGGATTTTGTGGTTTTGGGTATGCATGCTCGAAAGGACAATCCAGAGCTCAAAAAGGCACTAGATTTAGGCTTGAAGGTGATGTCATATCCAGAGTTTTTGTATGAACAAAGCAAAAATAAAACTCGGATTGTGATTGCCGGGAGCCATGGAAAAACAACCATTACCTCCATGATTCTACACGTTTTACACTACCACAATCAGGATTGTGATTACATGGTAGGAGCCCAACTAGAAGGCTTTGAAACCATGGTAAAGCTAACAGATACTAACGAGTTTATGGTTCTGGAAGGAGATGAATACTTAAGCTCCCCTTTGGATAGAAATCCTAAGTTTTTGCATTACAAGCCCAATATTACACTCATCTCCGGCATTGCTTGGGATCATGTAAATGTGTTTCCAACATTTCAAGAATATACCTACCAATTTGATCGTCTTTTAGAACAAGTTGAACCAGGTGGAGTTGTTATTTACAATGAGCTAGATGAGGAGGTGAACCAAGTAGTAGAACGTACTCAAAACGAATTGAAAAAGTTTGCCTATTCTCTTCCAAACTACAGTGTAGTGGATAATTCAACTTTACTGCATACAGATTTTGGTGATATCCCGTTGCAGATATTCGGCAAGCACAACATGAACAACATGGAAGGTGCGCGATGGATTTGCAATCAAATGGGTGTAACAGATGAAGAATTTTATGAAGCTATCTCCTCTTTTAGTGGTGCTTCCAGACGTTTAGAAACGCTTATCGACACATCTGATTACAAAGTTTTTAGAGACTTTGCACACGCTCCTTCCAAGGTTAGTGCTACGGTAAGTGCCGTTAAAGAAAGTTTTCCTAATCATAAACTCATCGCCTGCTTGGAGTTACATACATTCAGTAGTTTAAACATTTCATTCCTAAACCAATATGCAGGTAGTTTAGACGCAGCAGACGTGGCTATGGTTTATTTTAATCCAGAGGTAGTCGCACATAAACGTTTGCCAGAGCTTCGTGTAGAAGAAGTTAAAAGCGCCTTTAACAATCAAAATATATTGGTGTTAAATCATAATCAGGAGTTGGTTTCCAATATAAAAAAGGAGCAGAATAGCAACTCCACTGTATTGATTATGAGTTCAGGAAGCTTTGACGGTATTGACTGGAAAGAAGAATTATCTTAATTCGATGAATGAAGACATCGGAAATATTACTTTTGTTAAAGTCTTATCCCAATGATTAAGAAACAACTTCTTAGCGAAAAGCAAGTTCATATTATTCTCAATCGATTAGCCTGTCAGCTCATCGAAAATCACAATGATTTTTCTGAATCCGTCCTTATAGCTCTTCAGCCTAGAGGGCCTCATGTGCTAAATTTACTAAAAGAGTTGTTGGAAAAACACGGTGTACAGAATGTACAAACTGGAGTTCTAGACATTACCTTTTTTAGAGATGATTTTAGAAGAAGAGATAGTCCTTTAGAACCTAATAGAACCAGTATTGAGGTTCTTTTAGAAGGAAAGCGAGTTGTTTTTGTAGATGATGTGCTTTATACAGGACGCAGCGTGAGATCTGCTTTAGATGCCATACATTCTTATGGCAGACCTGTGGAAATTGAATTACTTGTTTTAATCGACCGAAGATTCTCTCGTGAACTGCCTATACAACCGGATTACAATGGCAAAAGAGTAGACTCCTTAGCGAGTGAAAGAGTGCTTGTAGATTGGGAAAAAGAGTTTGGAAGTGAAAGTGTTTACCTTATAAAACCGAAAAATGAGTGAACTAAGTGTTGATCATTTATTAGGTATTAAATACCTCAACAAAGCGGATATCGAATTGATATTCCATACGGCTGATCAATTTAAAGAGGTAATCAATCGCCCAATTAAAAAGGTACCATCTCTTAGAGATATTACTGTAGCTAACCTTTTTTTTGAAAATAGTACCCGAACACGTCTATCTTTTGAGCTCGCTGAAAAACGTCTTTCTGCCGATGTAATAAACTTTTCAGCGGCATCCTCTTCGGTAAAGAAGGGAGAAACGTTGATTGATACGGTTAATAATATATTATCCATGAAAGTGGATTTAGTCGTAATGCGTCACCCCAATCCAGGAGCAGCTGTTTTTCTTTCTCAAAATGTGGATAGTACCATTATAAATGCAGGAGATGGAGCGCACGAGCACCCTACCCAAGCGCTTTTGGATGCCTACAGTATTCGAGAAAAACATAAAGGTGAAGACCTGAAAGGGAAAAAAGTGGTTATTGTAGGTGACATTTTGCACTCCAGAGTGGCCTTGTCTAATATTTTTTGCCTTAAAAAGCTAGGTGCAGAGGTAATGGTTTGTGGTCCGGAAACCTTGATTCCAAAACACATTGATTCTTTAGATGTCCTAGTAAGCACCGATCTAAGAGAGGCACTGGAGTGGTGTGATATTGCCAATATGTTACGCGTACAGCATGAACGTCAAGAACTAAAGTATTTTCCGAGCATTAGAGAGTATACACAACAATATGGAGTAAGCATGCCTTTGCTCAATCAGTTGAGTAAACCCATTACCATTATGCATCCAGGCCCAATAAATAGAGGTGTGGAAATAACCAGTGAGGTGGCAGATAGCGATCAATCGATTATATTAAATCAAGTTGAAAACGGAGTGGCAGTACGAATGGCTGTTCTTTATCTACTGGCTTCCAAAAAGAAAATGAACTTTAACGTCTAAACTTATCCAAACTTTAAAGAAGGTTATGATCGACCTAATGATCTATTGTAAAGTATGGATTTAGAACTTACCATATTAGGATCAAGCTCCGCTATACCTTTAGTTAGAAGGAATCCTACAGCTCAATTCCTAACGATAGCAAACCGTCATTTTTTAATTGATTGTGGAGAAGGAACACAAGTAAGATTAAGAGAAAACAAGATTGGCTTTAGTCGTATCAATCACATTTTTATTAGCCATCTTCATGGTGATCACTTTTTTGGGTTGGCTCCCCTACTGAGTTCCTTGCACTTATTAGACAGACAGAAGGAAATGCATATTTATGCTCCAGCTGTTCTCAAAGATGTAATTCATACTCAAATGAAAGCGCAGGGAAGCTGGCTCAAGTATCCAATAGTGTATCACGATTTAGATTTTGATAGCGAACAGCTTTTGTTCGAAGATGAAAAAGTAAGAGTAAAATCTTTTCCTCTAAAACATACTATTGACTGTTGCGGCTTTTTATTTGAAGAAAAACCTTTGGCTAGAAACATTAGAAAAGAAGCCCTGAGAAAGTATAAGATACCCGTTGTTGAGCTATCAAAAATAAAGTTTGGAGCAGATTGGACGGATGAAAATGGAAAAGTAATCCCAAACACCGAGCTTACTTTAAAACCTCGTTCTCCGTTTAGCTACGCCTTTTGTACAGACACGGCTCCGGTAGATAACTTGCTTGATTTTGTTAAAAAACCGAGCTTGCTATATCATGAAGCCACTTTTACAGAAAAGTATAAAGAAAGAGCAGCAACTACCAAACATTCTACGGCTCAACAGGCGGCTAGTATTGCCCAACTTTTAGAGGCTGAAAAACTTCTCATTGGTCATTTTTCTGCTCGATACAATGAGTTTAACGAGCTCTTAAACGAGGCTAAAGCCGTATTTGAAAATACCTGGGTGGCAGAAGAAGGAAAAACATACGTCTTAAAAGACAAAAGCAAAGAATGGAATATTAAAGCATAAAAAAAGCGCCCAAATAAAGGACGCTTTTTAGTTCTAGTTTTATTTCGTTGGGCAGAATGCCATTATCTTTTGACTAATTTTTCTGTAAACGTTTTGTTCCCATTTTTCAATACTAAAAAGTAAGTACCAGCTGGATAATTTGTAATATCTATTTCCGTGGAAAACTCTCCATCCTCATTTCTCAACCGTGCTTCATTCACTTTTGATCCTTTTAAGTCAAAAACACCTAACTCTAGTTTTTCCACATCTTTTATCTCAGCTTCTATGGAGAACTTACCGTTAGATGGATTGGGATAAACTTTAAAGTCAACATCATCAAATCTAGACGATGATTTAAGTCCCAACGCTTCATTTAGCATTTCCTCTTCTTCATTTGTAACCTTTTCCACTTTAACCTTTACAATAATCTTATCTCCAAAACTATAGGTAGCTGAATTGTCAAAACCAAAATTGAAATCATGGTTCATTAAATTGTTAGGCATGCCTTCTTTTGTTTTGAAAAAGGTATTTCTCTTTGCTAGTTTCACCGACTTTCCTATTGTTTTTCCGTCCCTATCTATAGTAAGTTCTAAATTATCACCGGGCTTCATTTCCTTCATTACCTCATTAAAAGAAGAACCATTTTCAACTTTTTCTCCATTTACCTTAATAATCACATCTTTCGGCATCAATTCCGCCTCTTCCGCTGGGCTATCCGTTACGATTTTTGTAATGGGTACTCCACCATTATCTTCCATAGTAAAATGGATTCCTAAAAAGCCTCTCTCTACCTCAGATTTAAGCTTATCCTTAAAGAAGCGCATCTCCTTTTCATCTCCATTCCATTCAATAACTCTATTTGTACTGAAGAAGGAGTGGCTATTTGTGCGTTTACCTAATTCTAGGTCTACTTTTTCAGTTTCACCATCACGTTCCACTTTAACTTCAACCTTATCTCCTGGTTTTTTGGTGCGAATAAGTTTCACCAATTCAGAGTAATTCTCAATTTTTTCTCCATCAAACTTCTTAACCACATCTCCTACTTTTAAGCCTGCTTTATCAGCTGCCTCTCCTTCAATAATTCTACTTAAGCTTACTTCTCCATCTGTATTACCTCCTACGATACCCATAAATGCAGATTCTTTTCCTTCTGCCAATTCATTTATTTCAAAGCCTTCGGGAAACTTAAAGTTCTTAGCTGAGAAAAACTCACTTTCTCCTTTTCTTTTTACAATGATTTCTAAATCACCATCTTCCAAAGAAATATCTATATTCTCTAAACCCTCAACCTCATTAAGGAGTTGCTTTAAATTATCCGTATTCGGAATCTCTATCTCTTTTACGATATTTTGTGTTTCACCATCTTTTGTAACGGTAACATCAATCTTAACTTTGTTGTCTTTTTCTTGAGCTGTACTTTTGGTAGACGTAAAAAGAATTACACCCAAGCATAAAGCACTACTGATAAACTTTTTCATAGTTCGGAATTTTATTCAAGTCAAATCTAAACTGTAACTTCTTGTAATTAAGTTAATTGAAAAGTTAAAAATCAGTTAAATTCAATTTTGAAACGTTAACTATGGAGGAATACTTTTTTAACTGCCCCTTTTGTTTCACAGAGGTTTCTGTGCATGTTGACTTGTCCGTAACGCATCAAGAATACATTGAAGACTGCGAACGCTGCTGTAATCCTATACAGTTCACTTTTACAACAGATGGAGAAAATGTTACTTCTGCAGAACTTGGAGAAGTGAACTAAAGACTCATTAACCCTTCAATACCTTCTGCCATCCGATAACGTTCGATGATTTTAGCTGGACTCAACATCAACTCTTTGGCGGTAATACTGATAAAATTTCCTTTTTTGGATTGACGAATCGTCACCTCAGATTCTTCCGAATTGAATAAATTCTCTACTTGAGAAAGCTTACGATTGTCAGCCGGAATAATAAATTTAAACATATAAACACCAGGCCAGCTCTGATGTTGCTCCAGTTGCTCTTCTAATCTTTTATACTTTTCTTCTCTTTCCGCCTCGGTCATTGCTCGTCTAAAATTTTAATTGAGTGCTGCAAAAATACATTAACTTAGAAACGTACAAACTTTCATAAGTACTATAATAATTACTCAAATTAGTAAGGCTATGAAACCCATTCAATCTTGGTTTGATGAATATGCCGAAAGTCATCAAAATGCTTTGAATAAAGCCATTCACTGGATATGTATTCCTCTTATATTCTTTAGTATTATCGGTTTGTTAGCTTCTATTCCAAGTGCTTTTTTCAAGTCTTGGTTTCCTTTGTTTTTGCAACCTTACATACATTTTGGATCAGTTTTGATATTAGGGGGAATTATCTTTTACATCCGCCTATCAATACCTATGGCAATTGGAATACTCGGTTTTAGTCTATTGTGTTTATTTGGAATTGTATGGATAGAATCCCAAAATCTTAACCTTTGGTTGGTTTCTCTTATTATTTTTGCTGCTGCTTGGGTAGGTCAATTTGTAGGTCACAACATTGAAGGAAAAAAACCTTCCTTTTTAAAGGATCTTCAATTTTTGATGATTGGCCCAGCATGGCTTATGGGATTTATATATAAAAAATTGGGTATCCCCTATTAACAAATGCTTCAGACAAAAAGAGTTATTATAACCGGAGCTCCGGGTACAGGCAAATCCACTTTACTACAACATTTAAACGAAATTGGATATCACTGTCACGATGAAATCTCCCGTGCTGTGATTAAGCAGCAGTTGGAACTAGGTACAAACCTAGTGCCCTGGGATGATCTAAGTGGTTTTAGTCACCTTGTTAACCTAGGGCAGAAAAAACAATATGAAGAGGCGAAAACGGGTAAGTGGAACTTTTATGATAGAGGTATTCCGGATGTGCTAGCCTATTTGAGAAAAGAGAATATTCATGAAGAAGAGTTGGAGCAATGTGCTAAAGATAACGGTTACCATTCCACCGTATACCTTACCCCTCCTTGGCCAGAGATCTACGCTCAAGATGCTGAAAGAAGAGAAGATTTAGATGCCATGATGGCCATTCATAGCGCATTAATAGAGGTTTATGAAAGCTTAGGGTATCAAGTTAAAGAAGTTCCGAAAGCGCCTATAGAGGAACGTTTAGCGTTTGTTTTGAATGATTTAAAGCTCAAGTGATAGAAGATATTCATGGGATACTGAAACAGTATTGGGGATATTCTTCATTTCGTCCTCTACAAGAGGAAATAATCCAATCTGTACTAGAAAAGAGAGATACACTTGCACTCCTTCCTACAGGAGGAGGAAAGTCCATCTGCTTCCAAGTTCCTACGCTGGCTGCAAAGGGAATGGCTCTAGTTGTATCCCCACTTATTGCTTTAATGGAAGATCAAGTTTATAATCTTAAAAGCAGAAATATACCAGCTATTTCTTTAACCGGTAATTTATCTTTAAGAGAAATGGATATCGCTCTTGAAAATGCCGTAAATGGAAAATATAAGTTTGTTTATTTGTCTCCAGAGCGTTTGCAGAATGAGTTGGTTAGAGCGCGCATAAAACGAATGAGCATTAACCTTTTGGCGATTGATGAAGCACATTGTATTTCTCAATGGGGTTACGATTTTAGGCCTTCTTATATGGGCATTAAAGAGATTCGTGAGCTACTGCCTCAAGTTCCTGTTTTGGCCCTTACAGCTACTGCTACTCCAAAAGTAGTGGCGGATATTCAAGAAAAGCTTGGATTCCCGCACACTAATGCCATCCAAAAAAGCTTTTTCAGACCCAACCTACATTATAACTTAGTTAGAACAGAGGAAAAGTGGGGCAATACGCTCAAAATATTCCATAAAATAAAAGGTTCTGGAATAATATACTGCCGAAACAGAAGGCATACTGTGGAGATCTCTAACTGGCTAACTCAAAATCGTATTTCCTCGGATTATTATCATGCAGGTTTATCTCAAGAAGTTAGAAGGAACAAACAACAGGAATGGCTAGAGAATAACCCGAGAATAATGGTCTGCACCAATGCCTTTGGTATGGGTATCGATAAACCAGATGTAAGACTCGTAGTTCATTTGGAACTACCTGATTCTTTAGAAGCTTATTTTCAAGAAGCAGGTAGAGCTGGAAGAGATGGCGAAACCTCCTACTCGATTGTAATCGTAGATCCTTCAGATGTTGATCTTCTAAAACATAGATATCTCGATAGTTTCCCAGATCTTCAATTTATCAAAAGAGTATATCAAGCGTTGGCTAATACTTTACAATTAGCTGTAGGTTCCGGTGAAAACCAAGTTTTTGGCTTCGATATAGCCGAGTTTGCTAAAAACTATTCTATTCCCACCCCTAAAACCTATCAGGCTTTAAAGATTTTAGAGAGAGAGGGCATTCTTTCTTTAAATGATGGGGTAAAGCAGTCTTCACGACTCATGATTACTACAGATAGGCAAACGTTGTACGACTATCAACTGCGCAATCCCAAAATGGATATTTTAATCAAAACTCTAGTCCGATCCTATGGGGGGTTAGATATTGAGTATACACCCATTAACGAAAGGCTATTAGCCAAACGACTAAATACGAGTGTTAAATCTGTTTTTTTTAGTTTACAAAGATTGAAAGAGCATGGATTAATGGATTACATACCGAATCCTGAAAAAGCACAAATCACCTTTTTAAGAGCACGACAAAAAACAGATTATCTATCTATATCAGACCAAAATCTGAAGGACAGGTATCATGATTTACAAAAAAGGATAGAATCTGTGGTCTCCTATGTGGAAAACAAAGGAGAATGCCGTAGTTCTTTTCTGTTAAGATATTTTGGAGAAACGAATACTACGGATTGTGGACATTGCGATGTGTGCAGAGCAAAAAATACACGTCCGTTAGATATGGATAAGCTCATACAGGAGATAAAAACAACGCTTGGAGCTTTTGAATCTTTAAGCTTGGATGAGCTTGCACAAAAACTGCAGCTTAAAAACAAAGATTTGATGCCTGCATTACGGTGGTTAATAGACAATAAAACTATTAAAGAGGTAAATAATCGGCTTATGCTGTTTTAAAAACGATAATTATGTCTTAGCCTTGTGTTGATTTAAGCACTTTACATATATTTACTTTGCATCCATATTTTATAACCTTACCAAAAGCATGAAAAAGTTAACAATCCTATTGAGCCTTACTTTCTTCTCTTTAACCGGCTTAAAGGCACAAATTTCTCCGTCAGAACTACTAGCAGGATCTGCTGCTGATATTAATTACTTAGCCAATGGCTACCTATCTCCGTTTGGAAACGCACTTTCCGAAAGCTTAAACAACGGCTGGTATCAAACTGCTAAAACGCACAATCTAGGTCGTTTTGATCTAATGATTACGCCTACAGTTGTTTTTATTCCTGATGCGGATAAAGTGTTTACCATTAATAACTCTCAATTAGATGAGCTACAGCTATCTTCTGGAACATCTGCAGAATCACCTACAGCTTTTGGAGCAGAAAGTGGAGCTGCTCAACTTGAGTACAAACAATTTCCGGGAACAGATTTTAACTTACCTACAGGTATAGATTTAATTGCGCTTCCTGTTCCTATGGCTAAACTATCTGTAGGTCTTATTAAGAATACGGAGTTATCTATTCGTTATTTACCAGAAATATCTGTTCCAAATGTGGAAGATGGTAAAACCAGTATGTTCGGAATCGGAGTAAAACACGATATTTTACAGTGGATCCCAAAAGGAAAACTACTGCCATTTAGCGCTTCTGCATTTTTCGGATACACAAGAGTTGACTATTCACAATCTGTAGGTACAGATCAGGAATTGGCTCTTTCTTCTTCTGGGGTAACTTTTAGAGCTTTAGTTTCTAAGAAAATCTTGTTCATTACACCCTATGCCGGTTTTGGACTGAATACCGGAAATACCGACATTACCCTTACCGGAGCTTTTAGCGGTCCAAGAGGTGAGTCTTTTGTTGATCCAATCAGTATCACAACAGAGAATAGTGGAAGCTTTGTGGGGAATGTTGGAGTACGTCTTAAGTTTCTTCTTATCGCTGCTGTGTTTGTTGATTACACCTTTGGTGATTACAATGCGGTAACCAGCGGATTAGGAGTAAGTGTTGATTTCTAATTAATCCATACCATCTTATTTTATAGCATATCCCCTACTTTTGTAGGGGATTTTTATTTTACCATATGCGCATTGTATTCATGGGAACTCCGGAATTTGCCGTTTGTTCTCTAAACCAAATTCACCAGTCCAAAAATTTTGACGTTGTTGGCGTTGTAACCGCTGCAGACCGTCCTGCTGGAAGGGGTAGAAAGTTAAAAGCTTCTGCCGTTAAAGAATATGCCCTTGAGCATGATTTAACCGTTCTTCAACCCTTAAAGCTGCGAGATCCTGAATTTTTGAATGAATTGGAACAACTTAAAGCAGATGTTTTTGTGGTAGTAGCTTTTAGAATGTTACCAGAAGTAGTTTGGAAGATGCCGCCCAAAGGCACTATAAACTTACATGGTTCTCTTTTACCCCAATATCGTGGAGCTGCTCCTATAAACTGGGCCATTATAAATGGAGAAACAAAAACGGGTGCCACAACCTTCTTTATTAACGAACGAATAGATGAAGGCGAAATGATTCTTCATACTGAGATAAACATCGGAGAGAAAGATAATGTAGGCCATGTGCACGATAAACTTATGCAAACAGGTGCAGAGTTGTTATTAGATACTTTAACATTAATTGATGCGGATAAAGTAAAACCCATTCCTCAAGACTTCAATCAAACTTTAAAAGCAGCTCCAAAGCTTACCCGAGATAACACTCGCATCCAGTTTGATAAAAATGCAAAAGATGTATTGAATTTCATTCGTGGTCTTTCTCCATATCCCGGAGCTTACACTTTCCTTCAAACCGATGAGGAAAAGATTCAGGTGAAGATATTTGATGCAGAAATAACCGAAAACGAAGTAAAAGGAAAAGCAGGAAGTATGATTACGGATGGCAAAAATACGCTGGTTGTTGCTTGTTCAGAAGGCTCTTTGATGATTCATGAACTCCAAATACAAGGGAAAAAGCGCATGAAAACAGGGGAATTACTCAATGGTTTCAGAATTGATCCGAACAGCCATTGGGGCTAAAACCATTACTATCAGGCACTTTTACCTCTCCTTTATTAACAAATTTTCAGAATTTTCAACAAATTCGGGTATTTTTTGGGCTTAATCTTGCGCAATCCCGCTATTCGTCTAACTTTGTTAGGGTAATTGTTATATTGTTTAACCAAAATTAATCATCATTATGAACAAAGCTGATCTTATTGATGCTATGGCTGCTGATGCCGGTATCTCTAAAGCTGCTGCTAAGAAAGCACTAGATTCTTTCACGGATAACGTAAGTGGCACTCTTGGAAAAGGAGGAAGAGTTACAGTATTAGGTTTCGGTACCTTCTCAACTTCTGAAAGATCTGCCCGCGAAGGACGTAATCCTCAAACCGGAAAGAAAATTCAAATTCCAGCTAAAACAGTAGCTAAATTTAAAGCAGGCTCTGACCTAGTAAACAAGCTATAATTTTTTACTACCGCAAAGCATTAAAGGCTTCCACTTGTGGAAGCTTTTTTTTTACCCTATTCTAAGAAATCGATCGTTGCCAGACATGTCCTTAATTAGTTTCGTGCTCCAACCTTCTTTCTCAAAAAGCGTGCGCGTCTCTTCGCCTAACTGTTGATTTAACTCTAGGTATACTTTCCCCTTGGGATTTAATCCTTGCTGGATAAAGTCTAAAATTCTTCGATAAAAAATTAATGGATCTTCATCTTTTACAAATAGAGCCAAATGTGGTTCGTATTCTAGAACTTGATTAGACATCTCGGCACTTTCAGACTCTTTTATGTAGGGTGGATTACTCACAATCAGGTCAAAAGTTCCTTCAATATCACCCCATTCTTTTAAAAAATCGATTTGATAAAAGTCAGCATCAAGCTTTTGGTTATACCCATTTTCACAAGCCATAGCTAAGGCATCTTCAGAAACATCAACCCCTATCACCTCATGCTTTGGATAAAGGCTTTTTAAGCTCAAAGCAATGCAACCACTTCCTGTACCTATATCTAATATTCTTCCTTTGAGATTAGCGGAATAATCCTTTTGAATAAGATCTACCAACTCCTCCGTTTCCGGCCGTGGAATCAACGTATGTTCATCTACAAGAAAACTACTTCCAAAAAAATCTACCCTACCGATAATATATTGAATAGGCTTACCTCCTTTTAAATCTTGAAGCGCTTTTATAAGTCGGTCTAGCTTCTGCCCTTCTAAATCAAAGCTTGAATCCATTCTCAATTGCAAAGGATCAACATCCGAATAGTTCAAAACTTCCTGAAGCAGTATATTTATTTCCGAAAGACTATAAATATCGTTCAGTTCCTTATTAAATGTTTCTTGTATTTCTGATAGACGCATCTTAAACTATCCTATAAAAAGAAAGATCTCAATTGAGATCTTTCCAGTTGTTCATATTTAAAAATGACTTCTAGTCATTATTCGCCATATACTGCTCCATAACTGCATCACTTACACCCATATTGCTAAAACCTCCATCATGATAAAGGTTTTGAAGCGTAACCTTTTTCGTTAAATCGCTAAATAGAGAAATGGTGTAACTCGCACATTCATCGGCTGTAGCATTTCCTAATGGTGATGTTTTTTCAGCGAATTTGATAAAACCATCAAAGCCTTTCACTCCGCTTCCAGCAGTTGTCATGGTTGGCGATTGAGAAATCGTATTCACTCTTACTTTTTTCTTAACTCCCCAATGGTATCCAAAACTACGAGCAATGCTCTCTAAGTATGCCTTGTTATCCGCCATATCGTTATAATCTGGGAATGTACGTTGTGCCGCCATATATGTAAGCGCAACAATACTACCCCACTCAGCCATACTATCTAGCTTCCATGCGGTTTGCATTACTTTATGAAAAGATACTGCTGAAACATCCCAACCCTTTTCCAGCCAGCTATAATTTAAATCTGTATAATGCTTTCCTTTTCTAACATTTACAGACATTCCTATAGAGTGGAGCACAAAGTCTAATTTACCTCCTAAAATCTCTTCTGCTTTGGTAAAAAGATTTTCAAGATCTTCCAGATTTGTTGCATCTGCAGGAATAATCTCCGAGCCCGTATTTTCTGCCAATTTGTTAATCTCACCCATACGCATGGCTACAGGTGCATTGGTTAAAACGAATTTAGCTCCACTTTCATGAGCTTGTTCTGCAACTTTCCAAGCAATAGAACTACTATCTAACGCTCCGAATATGATACCTCTTTTTCCTTCTAGAAGTTTTAAAGACATAAAATTTTTATTAATCTGATTCGGGGGTAAAGGTAATTTTTTTGGTAAAAGTAAAACCACCTCACCCCTGCTCTTAACTTACCCAATTATTGAATAGAATGGTTCGCTAAGGAATGCCAATGTACTTATGTGTTTGCAAACTGATTTGCCATCTTGGATTTGCCATTACATAATCTGAAATCAAAGACGTCATAGCTTCCTTTTTACTCCACTCTGGTAAACATCTTCTTTTGGTGGTTTATTCTTTTTAGGTGATAAACAAATCCAATCCCAAATACCTGTTAATGGGTAAGCTCCAGATGTTTCTATATGAATTTGTTTGTTTTTTTCTTTTAACGCCTCAGTGAGGGGAAGCATATTCCAAGTTAAAGGTTCTCCCCCTGTAACTACTACTGTATCTGAATAAGGTAAGCTTGAGCTTACAATCTCATTAATAGCCGTTGGTGGATGCAAATCTGGGTTCCAACTTTCCTTTACATCACACCAATGACATCCTACATCACAACCTCCAATTCGTATAAAGTATGCGGCTTTCCCTGTATGAAAGCCTTCCCCTTGAATCGTATAGAATTGTTCCATGAGCGGCAGCATAGTGCCTTTCTCTACTTTCACCTTATCCTTTTCATTCATGCTGCAAATGTAAAATTATGCCTCGGTTTATCCCTTTTACCGATTAATGAAAAATTTCACCTCATAAAATCTTAAATTGCCAAAGAAATTAGTCTGAAACGAGTAGCTATGATCAAAAGGTTAGCCCTTGTACTTTCATTGTTTTTATCGGCATATGGTTTAAGTGCACAAAATGTAAGTGCCCGATTAGGATTACTCCCTTATCATTGGTTGGATTATCAAGGAGTACCGATCTTTATAGAGTTAGGCTTAGAATGGGAGCCTATCTACAGCGTAGGTTTAATTGGCTCGGTTAAAGTAATGGACGATTCTTTTGAAGAAAATGGTAGGTACAATAGGCCTGGAGTTGAAATTAGCTTACAACCCCGATTTTACTTTGATCAAGAAGAAGGCAATGATGGGCCCTACATAGGCCTACCCATGTCTGTTGCTACTTATGGAAATTACACAGCTGTTAATTCCCGTAACGGCTGCGAAGATCGTTTTCAGCATGAGTATTATGAATTCTCTGGATTTATTGGGTATAAAACTCCTGGAAGGTTTGGTGCTGATTTTTTCGGTG
>CAZAJG010000004.1:132462-146200 GCA_964485405.1 uncultured Owenweeksia sp.
CTTCCTACCGTACCACTTACTTTTATCAAGAGTCTTCTTGCAATTCTGCTGGAGAGGTAACCAATGATATTCGGAGAAAATGGCTTTTAGAAATTGGCGTTCGACTCACTTACCGGCTATAAAAAAGCCTGAGAGGAAAATCCCATCAGGCTCTTAATATTACAAAATTTCAGTACTGTTTTTATATATCCAATCTCTTCTTTAAGCGCTTTGGAACCGCATCCTTATGCACAAGTATAGATATCGTCTTGTATCTTAAAAAGGATTCAGAAGCATAAATATATCCAGGTCGAAATTGATTTTCACGATCTCCCCAGCTGTTCTTTACAATATAATACTTGTTTCCTTTTTGATCTTTAACCATACCTGTAATCTGCATTCCATGATCATCGGTGGTTTGATAATTATCGTATGCCTCTTGTCTCATTTCTTGACTTACAATTAGCTCGTCTTTTGGCCCATCAAACATTTGCGCTCTTTCTTCTTTGCTCATATCAGATACTGGAGTGAGAGGATTTAGTGCCAAACCGTTCTTTAAAGAAAAACCTTTTTCACTCACATCTGTAGCCCAACTTACTGAATAACCGCTTTCCAAACTATTGTCTAAAACCTCAATCATATCATCTAAAGGAACATTGTGACTTAAGCCCCAAGTCCAGTTATCTGGCACTTCAATCATCATTTCCTCATAAAAAGGCTTATGTTGGAACGAAGTGATTTGAACGTAGTCATCTGCATCTACACCAACATATTCATCTGCAAATGTACGTGGTGTATACTTTTTACCATTGTATTCAAACTCTTCAGGATAAGAACCTAAATATGCATCTAAAGTCGCATCAAATGCCTTTCTCCAAGAAGGGGTAAGCTTTCCGTTAGGGTTCTTGATCACTTGATCCAGTTGAGCCTTTAAAAGGCCTTCTAATTCACCATGGTTGTTTGATTCTGCACCATAGTCTAATCCTTTGTATATCTCTTGAGGAACAGCACCGTATTTTTTAATTATGTATAGAACATCTGGCAACGCTCCACCTTGAGCGAAATTTAGATGCCCGTGTAAGCGTACATATTTTTCAGCTTTGTCTTTATATACCTGTCTAACGGTAAACATTTCCGATAAATCCACAGGTTCTTTCCCGTTTCGGATCATTTCAGACTCTATAAAGCTGGTGGTGGCATAACTCCAACACGTACCGCTTCTTCCTTGATTTTTTACAGGAGTGGTTTCTAGGTCAACAATGGTTTCAAAAAGAAACTCTCCTTCTACATCACTACCATTCTCTTTAATCTGGTTAATCAGCTCATCTTGTGCCAACAATGGTAAAGAAAAACAAGCAACCGCTGCCAGCCAGAAACTTTTAGTTTTAATCATTATTTTATGTTCTTATATTTAGATTTTAGCTAAATTATTAAACTAAGGCTAATATGAAATTCTTAAAGGCATTATTTAGTGTCAAAGCGCTTTTAATCATCATGGGAATATTTATTGGACTCTTACTGGCTACACGCTTGGTAAACTTTGGAGCATCAGAGGAAGAAATTGCTTTGGCCTTTGCCAAAACAAGTTTTACTCCACAAGAACATTTCACCTCTTTTGAAGAAGGTAAGCTCCATTACGTAACCGTTGGAGACTCTACAAAACCAACTTTAGTTCTTATTCATGGCTCTCCAGGTAGCTGGGATGCCTGGCTGTCCTTATTAACAGATACCGATCTTCTGCAAAACTACTATGCCGTGGTTATAGATAGAGCAGGCTACAATAAAACTACTCTAGCCGGAAAGTATAGTTTGCATGAACAAAGTGTATTTCTCAAGCCCTTAATGGATAAATACTGTAATAACTGTATAGTAGCCGGCCACTCCTATGGCGGAGGATTAGCTATGCAAACGGGTTTAGACTACCAACAAAAAGTAAAAGGTGTTATTTCCATTGCAGGAACGGTAGCTTCTCAATTTCAAAAACCAAGATTCTACAATTATATTATCCATTACTCACCCATTAAATGGTTAATAGCAGAAGATTTAGCTACAAGTAACAAAGAGATGTGGGCCCTACAAAAAGACCTTGAATTGATGGAAACCAAATTGGAAGGGTTCACCAAAAAAGTAGCCATCATTCAAGGAAATGAAGATGTATTGGTAGACGGTCAATCTGCCCAACTGCTAGAATCAAAGCTTGTAAAGGCGGTTGTGAAACCAATCATTAAAGATGATATGAATCACTTTGTAATATGGAGTGATCAAGATTTAATTCTACAAGCGCTGGAGTGGATGGACCATTAATTGCAACCTTAGGCTACCCTTTTAGTTCTTACATCTTCAATTTTTATATGATAACTAGCTTTCGCCAGTTTCAAAGCTTTATTTCGATGATCAATCTCGTGTGCAAATACCTTAAGCAGGTAAAGCTTTTTATCCAAGGGATATAACTGAGATTTTATATACAACTTTTCCCCATCACCAGGAGGTTTAAATAGTTCCAATTTAACCTGAGTAATTTTATGTGTGTAGCCTTTCGGTGTAGCCGAGCTTATGCGATTGAGCATTAAAGAGGCTGAAGATTCAATGAGATTTAACGCTTGCCATTCAGAACTGGGATATTCTGAGGAAGAAAGGGACAAGGTTTTTTGGTAGTTAGCCTTTTTACTATTATCTAAAATTCTAAATATATCTTTCATAAGAGCAGCAATTTTGAAGGTGGAGTTTTTTTCTTGAGTTGAATAGAGGTGTTATAAAAATTGCACTTAAACATTCGGCTTACATTCCAATGATTCATCTGATTTTTCATAGTTCTAAAGTTTAGAAATTAAAAAAGCCCCCTGATTTCAGGGGGCTTTTGCTTATATAAGTTTAATATTTACTTTTTCACATTGCCCCACTACTAGAATACCAATTGTACATATGCTTTTTAGTACAAATGAAAACTTCTCTAGTATTTTGGCACATTTTACTCATATCCTATCAAAAATAGAAAAAGAAAATTAGTAATCAAGCTATTCTCGTTTATTATTTTTGCGCCAACATGAAAAGGATACTTCTCTTTTATGGATTGCTGATTTTCGCTTTGTTGATGTTGTTTCAATTAAGCCAGTATTGGATGTTTAGAACCGGATACCAAACGGAGTTCTTAATTGCTCTCGTTGCAGTGGTGTCTATTACTATTGGCATTTACTTTGGAAAAAATAAAAACTCCATTCCAAATATTGCTCCAGCTCTCTCTCCTTCATCACAACAACTAGATACGAATAAAATAGAGGAGCTTCAAATCTCTAAACGAGAGATGGAAGTTTTAGATCTAATTGCCCAAGGCCTATCCAACAAGGAAATAGGAGAACGATTGTTTGTATCAGAAAGCACAGTAAAAACACATGTTTCCAATCTATTGGTAAAACTAGATTCGAAAAGACGCACACAAGCTGTAAACCGAGCTAAAGAGTTGAATATCATAATCTAATCAAGTACTACTTTAGTGCTAAATCGACTAATCCTACTTTAGTATGATGCTTACTCGATTGTTTTTTTAGTGTTTTACTCCGTCAAATCAATAAACAGAAAGAAATGAAATTCAACAAAACACTTTTTATATATGGACTTATTGGTGGAATACTGGGAGTTTCCCTTTTTCTTGGTCCTATTGTAGTTAGTCCTGAGTATTATCTAGAGTCGGATAATTTTAGTGGTGGTGAGGTTGTAGGTTATACCGTAATGCTACTATCTATGATCCCGGTTTATTTTGGAACCAGAGCTTATCGAAATAAATTTCACAAAGAAACCTTTTCCTTTCTTAAAGGTTTAGGCTCAGCTATGCGTATTACACTAATATCAAGTCTGGTTTTTTATATCGGAAACGTTTTATTGTATGAGGTTATAGCTCCTGATTTTTTAAATGACTTTGCAGAAGTGTATCATGATTATATGCTCGAGTCTGCTAAAACTGCTGAAGAAATAGAGGCGGTAAATGCAGAGTTTGGCGCGAGTAATCAGTGGTTTCGAAACTCCTACCTTTATGGCTTGCTTATGACAGTTAGTGTGTTTTTATTTGGTTTGATTATATCTCTCATCTCAGCACTAGTTTTAAGGCGCAACGATGAAAGTCAATCTCTAAATACCATAGAAACTTCAGATAGTTGATTTCTTTCGAGTCAAAGCTAATTTCAATATCCTTTTATTTTTTACATCTAATAAAGTAGGTTTGCGCCATCAAAAACGCGAGAATGATGGATTCCTCAAAACCCAGTATTTATTATGTATACGATGCCCTTTGTGGTTGGTGTTATGGTTTTAGTGAAGTAATAAAAGAGTTCTACCAAGAGCATAGATCAGAATTTGATTTTCAGGTGTTTTCTGGAGGAATGGTAACTGGAGAACGAGAAGGTGCTATTGGAGAAGTTGCGGGCTACATAAAGACCGCGTATAAAGATGTAGAAGAAGCCACCAAAGTGAGATTTGGTGATGCTTTTATAAACCAAACTTTAGAAGAAGGAACGGCTTACTTTAGCTCTGTTCCCTCTGCTCTTGCTATGGCACTTTTTAGAAGTCAAAAACCAGAAGAGGTAATCCAATTTGCTTCTGCTCTCCAAAAGGCTATTTATTGGGAAGGTTTAGCACCAGCCGAGGTAAGCACTTTTGGCAAATGTGCACAAAAGTTTGGTTTGGATCCTGAGCTCTTTATGCAAAAAATGGAAGACCCTACGCTCCAAAAAGTAGTAAAAGAAGAGTTTAAGGTAGTTTCCAATTGGGGAATAAAAGGCTTCCCTAGTGTAATCTATAAGGAAGGAAACCAAGCCTATATGATTGCCCGAGGATATACTCCCTTAAACATTCTAGAAGAGACTTTACAAAATGTTAGAGCCGAGATTCGTTTAAAAATGAATTAATGGAGATCTCATATGCATCTTATTCTTTGCTTAAATTGCAGAGATATAGATAATCGTAAATGAAAATCTTAAGACTTTTATTATTAAGCGGGATTATAGTTTTAACCCAAAGCTGTGGCAATCGCGAAAAAAAGCCTCTACTTCCCTATTTTCAAACGGAGAACAACGATATTCATCCGATTTGGATCCTACCAAATCAGGATCTTAGCAAATTTGTAAAGCTTCCTGAATTAGAGGTTTTAAATCAAAACAGTGAAAGAGTTTCTTTGAATGATTCAACAAAACGATTTCAAATCTTATCCTTTTTTAACAACCAATGTGGTGATCCTTGCAAAGCTCTTATGCATAATTTAAAGTGGTTGGATGAGCGATTTTCTGATGCTTCTAACTACCGTTTAACTTCATTATCTACAAGCACCGTAGATACTCCTGCTGTTTTATTGGATTACGCTAAAACGAATACGATTGACTTAGCAAATAGATCGTTACTTTACTCCACAACAGAAATATTAAATTTAGTAATCAAGGAAACATTAAATACCTCCTTGAGTGAAAAGCAAGAACGGGTAATCTATGAAACCCTTTACCTTATTGACAATCAAGGATACTTAAGAGGTATTTATGATGGTACGAATACCGTTGATCTGGAGAACCTTATTTTAGATAGTCGTATTCTCTAATCCTTACCATAAAGTTCTTCCAACCTTTTCTTTTCAGCATCTGTTAAAGAATCAATACCTGAATAATCAATCTTATCCAATAAGCGATTTAATTCTTTTTCCCGTTCATTTTTTTGAGTATTATATGCATCATCAATAGATTGATACCCATCTGTCTTTTGTCCGAAATTACTCACCTGAATATCCCTTCCACTCCATTTCAAATACAGAAAAATTAAAACAGGTAGTAGCATCAAAGCGACCACATAAGGGTTGGTAGTAAATGCCAAGGGTTCCATTATCAAAGTGAGTAACATTCCTCCTAGGGCTCCACCCAAATGGGCTTCGTGCCCAATATTATCATTTTTTGCTCTTATACCATATAAAGAGTATAGTATAAATCCAATTGCAAAAGCCCAAGCGGGGAAATCAAAGAAAGGGAAGAAAATAAAGGAGAGCTTCATTCCTGGATTCAACAAAATCGTTGCAAAAATCACCCCACTCACTGCTCCGGAAGCACCTACAGCTCTATAATCCCAATTCGATCGATTCAACCATAAGGCTAAGACATTGCCTGCGAGCAAACTTCCAAAATACAAAAGAAGATACCCGAATAGCCCAAAGTGATATTCAGACACCCCTGCAAATATGTAAAGAGAAAACATATTAAAAAACAGATGGCTTCCATCCACATGAATAAATGCAGACGTAATCAAACGTTTGTAGTCTTTGTTTTTTAATATTGGGTAAACATGAAAATTCCAATTATCAAAAAAAACGGCATTTCGAAAAGCATTGATACTCAACAAAACGTTAGCAATAATGATGCTCCAAGTAACGGGGCCAATATTTCCCATTTGTGATTTTTTTTAAACCAAAACACGAAAATAGTTCAACTAAACTATCTTTACCCCTATCAGAATCCGAATTTTAAATTGACCGAACAAAACTTAATAGCTGGATTACGTAAAAAGGATGAAGGCGCTTTTAAAGAAGCATTCAATCTTTATTCCGGTATGATACTTAATACCTCTCTTGGTATTTTGCATAATACCGAGGAAGCTGAAGATATGGTGCAAGAAGTTATGATAGAGGTTTTAAACTCTGTACATGGCTTTAAAGGACAGAGTACGCTAAAAACTTGGATTTATCGACTAACCATTTCCAAAAGTCTGGATCTACTGAGAGCCAAGAAAAGACAGAAACGCGGTGGTATGTTCACTTTTATCCGCCTAAAAAATGATGAAAGCTGGATGCATCAACCGGATTTTAATCATCCAGGAGCACTTTTAGAAAACAAACAACGAGCGGCTGTACTTTTTAAAGCCATTGGAGAACTTCCTGAAAAACAAAAAGTAGCCTTTACATTACATAAGCTGGAAAACCGCAACCACAAAGAGATAGCTGAAATAATGGAAACCTCTGTTTCATCGGTAGAATCTTTGATGCACCGAGCCAAGAAGAACTTACAAAAGCTTCTAAAAGATTTTTATGAAATGGACAAAAGATAATTTAAGATTAATCGTCTAAACCACGAGATGATAAAAAAATGAAAAACAAAATTGAACCTGAAATTGAAAAAACCCTTCAAAGTCTTGACGGCTTAAAAAGGGTTGAACTAAGCCCACTCATGGCGGATCGTATTTTTCGGAAAGCAATGGAAACCACACCCATTGAACATCAAGAAAAAGTAAGCGCGCTCCCGATTGGATGGGTCGTTGGAATTGCTGCTGTTTTTATAATCAATTTTAGTTTCCTGTTTTGGATGAATCAAGTTGAGTCCCAAAACAATCAACCGGAAACTTTAACTGAACTTTATTTTGACTCTGAAATAAATTATTGATTATGAAAGCATCGAGTAAGAATACCTTCCTTAAGGTTTCTATCGTTGTTTTAGTAGTGTTGAACCTGTTGATTTTGGCTGTTTTATGGAATTCTACAAAACCTAAACACCAAAAAGCGGATTCGCCACATACTAGATTGATAGAGCAAGTAGGTTTCGATAAAAAACAAGGTGAAACCTTTAAAGATCTTGTAAATCAGCATAGAAAAAGTAGGAAGGGTATTAAAGATAAACTTATTAAAGCAAGGCAAGCTTATTTTAGACTCTTGGGTACGGGAACAGATGATGAAAAGAAAGCACGGTTACAAGAACTGGCTTTATTAGAATCTGAAGAGCACCGTTTACTTATGCAGCATTTCGAAGATGTAATGGCTATTTGTAAAGGCCCTCAGCAAAAAGAGAAGCTTAAAAAATTAGTTGTTCGGACGGCATCAAGGATGGAAGCTCCTCCCAAAGGTGAAAGGCCTCCGCACCCCGAACGCATGAGACCGCCACGCTAAACACGTTTAAACTAAAATGATATGGACTAAACAATTACACAGATTTTAAAACAGACCCCCTTTGATAGGAATCTTTCAAAATTTGATGGATGGAAATCAATAGCTATAACTTTTCAATTTGTTTATTAGCCCTTGATTCATCCAATTAATTGTAATTGTTTAACCTTAAACCAAAGAATTATGAAGCGTGTTTCAGTTTTTTTACTGTTAGTAGTGGTTTTCTTTTCCTGTAGTAAGGATGATAATAGCTCAAATGATAACGGAAGTAATCCTGTTTTGCCGAGCATAACCCAGCTAGACTTACCAGATGTTCCTTTTAACTACGAGAATTTAGCACTTCCAAATCATTATAACAGACCTCCCCTTTTAGCATCAGACAATACTCCGAACAATAACCCAGTTACAAATGAAGCAGCTACCTTAGGAAGAGTCCTTTTTTACGATAAACAGTTGAGCTTAAATAACACTATTGCTTGTGCGAGTTGTCATAATCAAGAAGATGGATTCTCGGATCCACTTCAGTTCAGTGATGGTTTTTTAAATGGTAAAACTGGTAGACACTCCATGTCATTAGCAAATTCTCGCTATTACAGTAATGGCAACTTTTTTTGGGATGAACGTGCAAATTCGCTTGAAGATCAAGTATTGCTGCCTATTCAAGATGCAGTAGAAATGGGGATGACACTAGATAGCCTTATTCAAAAACTACAAAATGTAGAGTACTACTCGGATTTGTTTACTTATGCCTTTGGTGATGATGAGATCAATTCAAATCGAATATCAAGAGCTCTTGCTCAGTTTATCCGAAGTATGGTTTCCTACCAAAGTAAATATGATGTGGGCAGAGCTCAGGTAAATGCTCAAAATCAAGACTTCCCAAATTTTTCTACCGCTGAAAATAACGGAAAACGACTCTTTTTAAGCGGTCGCTTAGGTTGCGCAGCTTGTCATGGTACAGATGCCTTTATCGCCCCAGGATCGAGAAACAATGGCTTGGATCTTACCACCACAGATCCTGGTGTTGGAGGTGTTACCAACAATAATAACGATGATGGTGAATTTAAGGTAGGGTCGTTGAAAAACATAAGCTTAACAGCTCCTTATATGCACGATGGGCGGTTTTCTACACTTCGAGAGGTTGTAGAACACTACAACAGTGGTGTTCAGGCGCATCCAAACTTAAGTCCTCCCTTGAGGTTGCCAAATGGACAAGCAAGAGTTCTAAATCTATCGGAAACAGAAAAAGACGACCTCATCGCTTTTCTACATACTTTAACGGATGACGTTATGGTAGCTGACGAAAAGTATAGCGATCCGTTTAACTAACTAGTAAGATCTTGGCGCATAACTGTCTAGACTATTGTAAATATGGAAAAATGTTTTTTTACCATTTTCTACATTAAACTCAAAAGCCTCCTCTAAGGAGGCTTCTTTATTTTGAGGGTTATACACTTTAATCCGAACTGGATTGGAGCCAGCTTTTAACGGTATTCTAGAATAGGATATAGAATGAGGTAAAGTTTGCCAGTTTCTCGTATCTGCTTTTTCTGTAAGCGCATTTACCACAGAGATAATGGCTCCTATATCATCGTTTTTTTCTCTTGCTGCTAACTCAGAAGCTTGTTTAACCGCCAAACGTGCTATGGAAGTAGCTACTTCTCTCAACATTCTATCTTTTAAAACAGAGTATGCTATAGCCTCAATATTCTCAGCTTTTTCTAAAGGGTACTGAGTCAGGCTATCTGTCCATAAACTGGCGGAAGTAAAATAAGGTTTTCTAGATAAGTATTTTGGAAATGCCACTCGAATAAGCTTTAAATCACCCAGCCCTCCTTTTGGGTCGTCTCTATGAGATGCCGGCACGATATATGGGAAATTTAGTCCCAACTCTTCGTTTACAAAAGTGGCTGTTCCATTCTGTCCCCTAACAATAGTAAAGTTAATACTCCATTCGCCCTTAACTGGCCCTAGGCCATTGTGCCAGAAAAAAATTAACTCTCCATCACTTTTTACGAGTAGGTCATATTTTACACCAAACTCTCTTTCATACATGAGTAATTCTTCAATAAAACCATTCAAGTATGCCGTTCGCATTAAATCTTTCTTCAACTGCTCCGGTGCAGCAACTCCAAAATGAGTAGAATATGAATCCTTATAAGCGTTGTAAGCGTTGCGAAAAGCAATGAAAGCATTGTTCACATCACCATCCATCTCGTAAGCTATCCCCATCAAATTATGGGCAAATGCATCTGTTTTATATTGGTTCTTTTTATTCTCATACTTATCGTTCAATTCGTTAAGCTTGGCATTTAATCTTCTACATTCTACCAAAGCTTTTTGTGGTTGATTTAACTGAAGATAATTGAGCGCTTTATAATAATGAAGAAGCACCTTTTCGTGGTCTTCTCCGGTATAAGGCTTAATAGACGGGTTTGTGAGCAAACTAAGGGCTTCAATGCCATAGTTTTTCTTGTAATCCTCAAGGAAGATGTATGCTTCTTCCAAGAATAGATTACTCTCTTCAAACTGTCCAAGCATTTGAAGAACAACCCCTTTCTTCATCAAAAATAGCAGCCTATTTCTTCCTTCCGCATCCTTTTCATTTTTATCTAAAAGTTCATTTGCTCTCTCAATTTCGCCATTAGAAAAAGCCTCTTGAAACTTTAGATTACGCTGATAGTAGGTTGCGCAGCTAGAAAGGAAGAAGGTGGATATGAGTAGAAGAGCTCCAGAAATTTTCCGAAGCTTTTCATTGACAATCAGCATGTTTATAGATATTAGTAAGTTCTTACTGAACTACTTTTTTGATCTTTTTTGTTCCCAACCAAACCTTTTCATTGGTTTCGATATTGGTTAACTCTAAATCGGTTTGATAATAAACCAACTTCGTTTTACCGTTAGAATCTGGAATAGAGTTTACCGTACCCTGAAGCATAAAA
Organism: uncultured Owenweeksia sp.; assembly: GCA_964485405.1. Lineage (GTDB taxonomy): Bacteria > Bacteroidota > Bacteroidia > Flavobacteriales > Schleiferiaceae > CAKZNE01. The sequence goes on from CAZAJG010000004.1 coordinate 143,281, forward strand.
TCCGCACCAAGCTCACGTCCAAACTTCTTTACGGTTTCTAGAGAAGCATTGTTTTGTTGATCCGCTCTTTCCGCTCTTAATTCGTTTCTAAACTCCCCACCTTGTACCAATCTCACTTTTCCAGAATTAATCAATTCTCTTTCAATGTCGTTGATGAAGGTTTCTGTAGCAATGTGTTCCGTGCTTTTGTTTTTTACCAAACCCACGAGTATGGTTGGTTTTTTACCATCCTCTCTTAAAAAGTCACCTAACCAAGGCCTGCCAAGCGCATCTTGTAGCATTTGCTCAGCTACAAGCTTAGAGTCTGTATCGTTCCATCTTCCGCTGAGATCAATTTGCTCATTTTCATTTACTCTTGTTACCGTTTTTGTGCTATTACAGCTTATAAGAGAGAAACATAATACTCCGGCTAAAAGAACTTGAAATTTCATAATTGGTTTAATTAAAATGTATGTTGAATTGTTGTTTTTCCTTGTTTTACAATTGGCGTGCCAAACTTAGTTTAGAGTCCTTGCTTTTCTATTTCTTTACGAATTTCCATTTTTAGGCCTCCGCTAATTTCCCATAAAGGCTGACGTACATTAGACGCTCCAATGCCTTTACTTTCTAGTGCGTATTTAATACCTCCAGGGTTTCCTTCTCGGAAAAGCATCTTAGTTACTTCGTAAAGTTTATAGTGCCCTACTCTAGCTGTTTCCATATTTCCGGATAAAGCATTATTTATCATAGAAGTAAAAACCTCTGGAAAGCCTTGTCCACTCACAGAAATCACTCCATTTCCACCAATGGCAATCATAGGGAGTGTAAGGTTATCATCTCCGCTTATTACTAAAAAGTCTTTAGGTCTTTCATTGATTATTTTCATAATCTGCTCTAAGTCTCCACTGGCTTCTTTTACAGCTATAATATTATCAAAATCATGCGCTAATCGAAGCGTTGTTTCCGCAGAAATATTAGAAGCGGTACGCCCTGGAACATTATACAAAATAATTGGCAACGAACTATTTTCGCTTAATGTTTTATAATGCTGATAAATCCCTTCTTGCGTAGGTTTATTGTAATAAGGTGAAACCGATAGAATGGCATCTATCCCATTTGTATCCATACTCTTCAGCGTCTCAACTACAGCCGCTGTATGATTTCCGCCTACACCATAAACGATGGGTAGTCTGTCATTATTAACCTTTTGAATAAATTGAAGAACTTCCTTCTTTTCAATTTCATTCAGAGTGGCACTTTCGCCTGTAGTACCCATTACAACCAAGTAGTTAACTCCGCCCTCAATACAATGGTTTACCAACTTTTCTAGTGCATCAAAATCTATACTATAATCAGCTTTAAACGGAGTAACCAATGCTACACCTGTTCCTGTAAATTTACTCATCTAACTATCTTGATTAATAAAATTTAGGTAATATTCTATTTCTTTAAAAACAGATTTTAAGTCCTCATTTTCCCGCTGCTTTATTACCAGGTCAAAAATACTATCTCTTTCGGAAGACATGCCAATTTTAAACAAAGAGTTGATACAAATGCTAACGTATTCTGCAAGAGGATTTATTCCATCCATTAAATCAATATAAATATCATGATTTTGAGATAAAAATCGACTCACCTGATCATTTTGAGGAATGTCTAGCCAATTGGCATCGCCTTTACAAAACCAAGCCGTATCAAAAGATAGTTGCTGCTTTTCTATTTCCTTTTTTTTCAATGGAACGTATTGCAACAGCTGAACCGATTTACCACTTTTGATCAAGCTATCAGCATATTGAGTAACGGAAAGCACATCTTTTGAATGAAAACAAATGCCTATTGTTTTAGCTTTATTATATCCGTTGTAGGATGAATTTTTGCCTCTATTCCCCTTTTTACTCTTGAGTCGATAATTTCGAAGGATTGATTTAATACTCATTTACTCGCCAATCATTTGAGAAAATTCATTCTCATCAATTATTTTAACTCCAAGGTCTTCTGCTTTTTTTCTTTTGGATGGCCCCATTCCTTCTCCTGCCACGATTAAATCGGTTTTAGCAGAGACTGAACCAGTATTTTTTCCTCCATGCTTCTCAATCCGTTCTTTAATTTCGGTTCTGGAATATTTTTCAAAACTACCGGATATCACAATGGTTAGTCCATCCAGTAAGCTACTACTCCCCTCTTCCTTTATCATTTCCATTTGAAGGCCAGCTTCTTTTAATCTTTTCATCAAATCCCGATTACTGAGCTGATCAAAAAACTCTCGGACACTAAGCGCAATGCGCTCACCTATTTCATCTACTGCAACCAAATCTTCCATTGTAGCATCAACAATTGCTTCTATATTTTCAAAATGTTTTGCTAGTTTTTTAGCAACCGTTTCGCCTACATAGCGTATGCCTAAAGCGAATAACACCCTTTGAAATGGGATTTGCTTACTCTCCTCAATTCCATCAATGATGTTTTGTGAAGATTTTTCTGCCATTCGCTCCAAAGGCATGAGCTTATCCTTTGTTAAAGTGTATAAGTCAGAGTAGTCGTTTATCAGTCCTTCATTTACCAAAAGTTCAATAGTCTCTCCTCCTAAACCCTCTATATCCATTGCTTTTCTGCTAATGAAATGCTGTATTCGTCCAGATATTTGAGGAGGACAACCTATCATATTTGGGCAGTAATGCTGCGCTTCACCTTCTTTTCGTATTAATTCTGTATGGCATTCCGGACATTTGGTCGCGTAGATAAATTCTGGAGCGCCAGCATCCCTTTTAGATAAATCTACACCTATTACTTTGGGTATAATCTCCCCTCCTTTTTCTACAAAAACCATATCGCCCTCCTTCAAGCCTAGCTTTTCTATTTGGTCTGCATTATGAAGAGACGCTCGCTTTACTATCGTTCCAGCCAGTAAAACAGGTTCTAAGTTAGCAACAGGGGTTATCGC
>CAZAJG010000005.1:0-55881 GCA_964485405.1 uncultured Owenweeksia sp.
CAGATGCTGATGGTTAAAAGATCATCCGTTTTAGTAACCTTAGTTAAGCCATGTTTTGCTAAACCTTTTACGCCCTTATCCCATTGCTTGTTGCTTAAAGCAGCTTTGTCTTTAAGCACATTGAGTTCCATCGATTTTTCCTTATCCAGAATATCAAAAATGAGCTGTTCGTTTTCACTCAACTCAATTTCTTTGGTTGGAGCATCCCAACTTTCAGGTCTCATTTGAGGAAAAAACAACACTTCTTGTATGGAAGGATTGTTGGTTAAAAACATAAGCAAACGGTCAATGCCAATACCTAAGCCGGATGTAGGAGGCATTCCATATTCTAGAGCCCGTAAAAAATCTTGATCAATAAACATGGCTTCATCATCTCCCTTTTCAGAAAGCTTGAGCTGAGCCTCAAAACGCTCACGTTGATCAATAGGATCATTCAACTCAGAGTAAGCGTTTGCTATTTCTTTACCACAAACCATAAGCTCAAAACGTTCCGTAAGTTCTGGGTTGTCGCGATGTTTTTTACACAAAGGAGACATTTCTACGGGGTAATCTGTGATGAAGGTGGGTTGAATGTAATTTCCTTCACACTTCTCTCCAAAAATTTCATCAATCAACTTTCCTTTACCCATGGTGTTGTCTACATCAACACCCATGCTTAAGGCAGCTTCTTTCAATTCCTGTTCCGATTTTCCATCAATGTCAAAACCGGTGAAATCAATAATAGCCTGGCGCATACTTACGCGTTTGTAAGGCGCTTTAAAATCAATTTTTTGATCTCCAAATTGAGCTTCTGTAGTACCGTTAACGGCCTGAGCAACATGCTCTAGTAGTTGTTCCGTAAATTCCATCATCCAGTTGTAGTCCTTGTAGGCTACATAGATTTCCATGGCCGTAAACTCTGGGTTATGGGTTCTATCCATTCCTTCATTTCTAAAGTTTTTGGAAAACTCATAAACGCCATCAAAACCTCCTACAATTAGCCTTTTTAAGTAAAGCTCATTGGCAATTCTTAAATAGAGAGGAATATCTAAAGAGTTGTGATGCGTGATAAACGGGCGTGCAGCTGCTCCTCCAGGTATGGGCTGCAGTATAGGTGTTTCTACTTCAAAGTAGCCATGGTCGTTGAAAAACTGACGCATCGCATTGAAAAGCAGCGTTCTTTTTACAAAAACGTCTTTAACCTGTGGGTTTACCACCAAATCGGCATAACGCTGACGGTATCTAAGCTCAGGATCTGTAAATGCATCGTGAACTACGCCTTCTTTATCCGTTTTCGGCAATGGAAGCGGCTTAAGTGATTTGCTTAAAACTGTAAATTCTTTTACCAAAACGGTAATCTCCCCCATTTGAGTTTTAAACACTTCTCCCTTTATTCCAAGGAAGTCACCTAAATCCAAGAGCTTTTTAAAAACATCGTTGTAGAGTGATTTATCTTCACCGGTGCAAATTTCATCTCGGTTAAAGTATACCTGAATCCGGCCTTTGCTGTCTTGAATTTCACCAAATGAAGCCTTACCCTGCACCTTCTTTCGCATTAAGCGGCCAGCAATAACTACGGCCTTTCCTTCTTCATATTTTTCCTTAATCTCATCTGAAAGATGATCAACTGGAAATAAATCGGCTGGATAAGGGTTTATACCCCTTTCGCGAAGCTTGTCTAGCGCTTCTCTTCTTTGAACTTCTTGTTCAGAAAGGTGTTGACTCATAACAATAAATCGAAAAAATTTTGGCAAAGGTAAGAATAGGATCGGTTGAAATAATTTCAAAGGATAAGACTCTTAAAACAAAGAATGAAAGGTGGTTTTGTATATTTCACCCTCTAAACTCATCCTGCATGAAAAGAATAGTACCGATCTTAGTATTTGCGCTTAGTTCAGCTAGTTTAAGCGCTCAGATAAACCCTGAGCAAAAGGACTGGTTTATCTTCAACTATACCTACGATCAATTGATTAATGGTCCAGGATCTTTATCAAATGAGGTAATTCCGTATGGATTTTCTCTCACTTTGATGCAAGACAAGCCTTTTGGGCATGGTCGCTTCGGAATGGCTTATGGTTTAGGTTATACTTGGAATCGTTACTATAATAACTTAAGTGTGGTTACGGATCCTGCTACAGGTGATGAAGCGTTTGGTTTTTTGAATATGGACAGCATAAACAGAAATGTATTGAGAACGGACTTTATTGATGGTTTATTAGAGTTCCGTTACAGGACTAAGCCGAATGCAAAAGGGCGCTACTTTAGGCTTTATGTTGGCGGGAAAATAGGCGTTCGTGTTTATAGCTCTGCCAGATTGGTTACAGATAATGTGAATTTACAGTATAATGCGCTCGGAGCGCTAAACAGGATTCGTTATGGGGTATATACTCGAATTGGTTTTGGAGCAGTTAACCTATATGGGTATTACGGGCTCTCAGAAGTGTTTACCGAGGGAAGCATTGTAGACGGAAATAGTACCAGTGATGCGAGTGATATTCGCTCCTTATCTTTGGGATTATCGTTGACTTTTTAAGAAAGGTAAACGGTAATTAGAATAATAAACATTCCTGAAAAATACCCAAAAACAACCTCTCCTAGAGTGTGTGCATTGAGCTTTAATCGAGCAGAGCCCAAAAACCCAGCGAGGATAATACACAAAGCAATATAGGGGAGAAAGCCAATTTGATATTTATAGGAAACGGCCATCATTAAACCTGTAAACCCTCCAATACCAGCCAAGTGAGCGCTAGGCTTGCTAAAAGAAAGCATAATTAAATGAACTACTACTACCATTGCACTAGCCAACACATAAGCGTAAGACTCATTTGGTAATCCAATTTCTTGAATGAAGGAGGCAGTAAAGTAATAGCTAATGGCACCTATTACATAAGGCCATTTTCGATCCTCTCTCTTTTTCATTTCAAAACTGCTAATTACATCAAAGCGGTAAAGTAAAAAGCTAACCGCAAGCGGAAATATATAGGTACCTGTAAACACAAAGGCCAAGGCTAAAATGGTGATCTGAGAATTTATATAATACGGAAGGGCTTTGAGTGTGATGAGTAAACCTAAAATAGGATATACTACCGGGTGAAGGAGGTAAGATAAAACGGTGGCAAAGCGTTGCGTCATTACAGTTCCTTTCTTAATCGAGCTACGGGTATATCTAGCTGTTCGCGATATTTCGCTACGGTTCTTCGTGCAATAGGGTAACCTTTCTCCTTTAGCAAAAGCGCCAAACGTTCATCGGTTAGTGGTTTTCTCTTGTCTTCTTCTCCTATAGAGTCTTCCAGTATCTTTTTAATCTCACGGGTAGAAACTTCTTCACCAGCCTCGTTGGTCATCGATTCGGAGAAAAACTCTTTGATGAGGAACGTTCCATAAGGAGTTTGCACATATTTATTGCTGGCCACTCTGGAAACGGTAGAAATGTCCATACCGATTTCTTCCGCAATGTTTTTCAGAATCATGGGCTTCAGCTTACGCTGGTCACCTGATAAAAAGTACTCTTCTTGAAAATTCATGATGGACGACATCGTGATTAACAAGGTTTGCTGACGTTGACGAATGGCATCAATAAACCACTTAGCGCTATCCAATTTTTGCTTTACAAAGAGCACCGCATCTTTTTGTGCTTTATTTTTTTGTTGGGAGCTTTTGTATGTTTCTAACAGATCGCGATACTCTCTGCTAATGTTTAACTCAGGCGCATTTCTAGAGTTTAGCGCAAGCTCTAGTTCTCCGTCAGAAATGGAAATGGTGAAATCTGGTATTACAGCTTGCAAAGAACGCTGACTGCCACTAGATGAATTCCCTGGTTTTGGGTTGAGACGACTGATTACCTCAATAGCATCTTTTAAATAATCTTCATCAATTTCCAAACGATCCAAAAGACGGGCGTAATGCTTTTTAGTAAACTCATCAAAGTGTTTATCGAGAACCTCATAAGCTAAACGCACATCTGCAGAGTTTTGCTTTCTTTTAAGCTGAATAAGCAAACACTCTCTTAAGTCTCTGGCGCCAACACCGGGAGGGTCTAAATCTTGAACAATACCTAGTATTTCTTCCAGTTTTTGTTCTTCTACAAAAATGTTTTGAGTAAAAGCAAGGTCATCCACAATGGCCGAAAGGTCTCTTCGTATATAACCATCATCATCAATATTACCAATAAGATATTCCGCTATTTGTTTGTCTTGTTCTCCAAGGCTGTGGGTGCGTATTTGCTCCATCAAAACTTCAGTAAACGAAATGCCACCTGTGATAGGCACAGCAGTATCATCGTCATCAGCAGAGTAATTATTGGCTTTTAAACGATAATCCGGAACTTCATCATCGCTTAGATATTCATCTACATTGATGTCTTCAGCTTCAATGGTTTGATTGTCGCCCTCTTGAAAATCCTCTTGAATATCATCGAAACTTTCTTCCAGCTCATTTGCTCCTTCATCCAGTGCAGGATTCTCCTCTAGCTCCTCCTTAATTTTCTGCTCCAGCGCCTGGGTAGGCAACTGAATAAGCTTCATCAGCTGGATTTGCTGAGGAGATAGCTTTTGAAGAAGTTTTTGACTGAGCTGCTGCTTTAGCATTGTTTTCGTTTAATCGGGCATTTAAGCTTGGTGATGAAAATAGTAAAAATCTTGCGAGATTTTTTTGCTTCCCATCAAAAATATTGCCGAATTTAAAAACAAACAAGTAGCAAAGGCTTTTCGAAGGCCAAAAAATTTTTAAAATTCTGCGTTTCCTGGCGTTCTAGGAAATGGAATTACGTCACGAATGTTTGACATTCCGGTTACAAAAAGCACAAGTCTTTCAAATCCTAAACCAAAACCACTATGCACACAAGTACCAAACTGTCTGGTTTCTAAATACCACCAAAGTTCCTTCTCGTCAATGCCAAAATCAGCAATTTTTTGCTTTAGCACATCATGGCGTTCTTCCCTTTGAGAGCCGCCAACAATCTCTCCGATCCCAGGGAATAGAATATCCATGGCTCTAACCGTTTTCTCGTCTTCATTCAAGCGCATATAAAAAGCCTTGATATCAGCTGGATAATCGTATAGAATTACGGGAGAGCCAAAGTGTTTTACCAAATACTTTTCGTGCTCAGACTGTAAGTCGGCACCCCACTCATTAATGAGGTATTGGAATTTTTTCTTTTTGTTAGGCTTGGAATTTTTAAGCACATCAATCGCTTCTGTATAGCTCAAGCGGCAAAAATTGTTTTCAATTACCACATCCAGCTTTTCCAGTAAGCCCATGTCGCTCCTATCTTTTTGAGGTTTTCCTTTTTCTTCATCCTCAAAGCGCTTGGCTAAAAACTCTAAATCATCTTTACAATTTTCACGTGCGTAAGTGATCACATATTTCAAGAAGTCTTCAGCCAAATCCATATTGTCATTTAGATCTGCAAAAGCAACCTCAGGTTCTATCATCCAAAACTCGGCCAAATGGCGGGTGGTATTGCTGTTTTCCGCTCTAAATGTTGGTCCAAACGTATATACCTTTCCTAAGGCTAAAGCACCTAACTCAGCTTCCAGTTGTCCGGATACCGTTAAGTTGGTTTCCTTTTCAAAAAAGTCTTGCTTATAATCGATTTCACCCGCTTCATTAAGAGGTGGGTTCTTCTTATCCAAAACGGATACATTAAACATTTCACCCGCTCCTTCTGCATCCGATCCGGTAATGATTGGTGTATGCATCATAAAGAAACCTTTATCATTAAAGTACTGATGAACGGCATGCGAGAGCGCATGACGTACCCGTAAAACGGCAGAAAACGTATTCGTTCTTGGGCGTAAATGTGCCCTTTCACGTAAAAATTCAAGTGAGTGTTTTTTGGGTTGTAATGGGTATTCATCCGCTGGGCTATCGCCTAATACTTCTATTTGAGAAACCTGTAGTTCTACATCCTGTCCTTTGCCTTGAGAGTTTACTAATTCTCCAACAACAGAAATGCAAGAGCCTGTTGTAATGCGTTTTAAAACATTTTCATCTGTATTTTCAAAGTCTACAACGGCCTGAATGGTTTTGATTGTGCTCCCATCGTTTAAAGCAATAAAACGATTGGCCCTAAAGGTTCTAACCCACCCTTTTAGGTTAACGGTGCTGCCAATAGGCTTCTTTTTTAAAACGTCTGAAATAGAAAAATAAACGGTCATATTGTTCTCAAAAAATTTGGATGCAAAGGTTTGATAAAAAATTAAATGTTAGCCCAGAAAATGAAAGGAAACTAAAAAAACATAAAAACTAAGGAAACTTTAAACACTCCAATAGTTTCCATGTAAAAATTGTTTCTATATTTGCCACCGATTTATGAATAAACAAGACGCACAAGAACAGGAAATGATACTGGGAGCACTTAATCTCTTTGATAAATATGGGATTAGAAGTGTTACCATGGATGATGTGGCGCGTGAAATGAGTGTTTCAAAAAAGACCTTGTACAAGTATTTTGAAAACAAAGCGGATCTGGTACACAAGTGTATCATGACCATTTTTGATCAAGTTCAAGCTTGTATGTTGGAAATTCATGCTACTGCACAAAACGCTATTGACGAACTTTTTGATATTGATAATGTGATTCGCCAAATACTGGCAGATCATAACCCTGGATTACAATTTCAGTTGCATAAATACTATCCTCAAACCGCCAAGGCTCTTTATGATGGTAGAAAACGTCTGATTAACAAGATGATCTCTGAGAATATTGATAATGGCAAAAAGGACGGTCTTTTTAGAAAGGATTTCGACACCCAAATTGTAACGCACCTCTATTGCTCAAAAGTAGAAACACTTCCCGAAGAGCAAGAGGAGCTTATGATGAAATTCCATACCAAAGATGTAATGCTACAAGCGTTGGAGTATCACATCCGGGGAATGGCCTCTAAAAAGGGTCTTGCTTATTTAGAGAAAAAACTAAAAGAAACAGAATAAACCAAACAAATAGGGATTGGTGGAACAATTGTTTTTATCAAGCCCACCCGAGGTGATCATCACCTAAAAACAACTCAAACCTATGAAGAAAGCATTAGTCTTATTGCTCTCAGCAAGTACCTTGGTCGGCCTGGCTCAGGATGGTTCCCAATCTTTCACCATCAAACAGGCGCAAGATTATGCGCTTAAGAACTCATACTCCGTAATAGATAAGGAGCTTGAGTATAAAAAAGCGAAGAAGCAAATACTGGAAACGGCAGCGATTGGCTTGCCTCAAATATCTTTTTCTGCAGATTATACCAATAACACCCAAATTCCAGGAACTCCGGTTCCCGATGGTCTTCTTGGACAAGGACTAGACGGACAGCCGGATATCGCGTTTTTCGGAGTAGAGCATGCTACCAATGCCACCATAAGCTTAAACCAATTGATCTTTGATGCTTCTTATATCGTTGCCCTGAAGGCAACTCAGGTGGTAAAGGATATAGCGAATCTGAATACCGAAAAATCTAAAATCGATATTCAGGTAGAAGTAGCTAAGGCTTATCACTTGGCTTTGGTTTCTATGGAGAATGCAAGGTTGGCTAAAGAAAATGTGGAAACCTTAAAAAAGAACCTTTTTGATGTGCAGCAGCTTTACGATAATGGGTTTATGGAAGAACAGGATGTAGATCAACTTGAAATCTTATTGCTTCAACAAGAAAGTGCCTTGAACTCTGCAGAACGCCAAACTGATTTAGCTCTAAAGTTGTTAAAGTTTCAAATGGGAATGAAAGTAGACGCTAACATTCAGCTTTCTGAAAAGATAAACGATGTATTAGGAGCAGGAAATGTAGATGATGCTTTGGTTACTCAGACTTTCAATATGGACAACCATATTGATTTTAGATTGATAGAGGCGCAGCGAGCCGCGGCCACTCTTCAGGTAAACAATCAGCAAAACACCTTTTACCCGAGCCTATCTGGTTTTGCCAGACATACAGAGAGTAATTTTGGTAACGACAATTTTAATGCCTTTCAGTTCGATAGAGCATGGATACCAGGAACAGCATTGGGCGTAAAGCTTCAATGGAATCTTTTTGTTGGGATGGGCAGAACGGCCAGAATTCAACAAGCAAAAATTGATCTAGAAAGGGTGGATGTAGCGATTGAGGCCACAAAAAATCAACTTCAGTTAGAGTACAAACAAAATCTTTCGGACTACAAATACGCTCTTGACGCCTACAACACTCAGGTAAGAAGCTCTGAATTGAGTGAGAAGGTGAGAAATAAAACCAGAATCAAGTATATGGAAGGAATTTCCACAAGTTTGGAGCTTACACAAGCGGAGACTCAATACCTCACTGCACAAATCAGCTACCTACAATCTATAGTAAACCTCTTGGGAGCTAAAGAAGACTTAAATAAAACTCTCAACCAATAAATAATCAAATCAAGCAAGTAAAAATCGAAATGAAAAAGATATTCACTTTAATCGTAGCCGCTACCATTTTGGCATCTTGCGGAAACACAGCCAAAAAAGAAGACGGTTTATCCATTGATCAAGTGATCGAAGGAAAGGATTTAACCGCCATTAAAGCCAAAAAAGATGAGGTTTTGGTTGAGTACAACAAAATCTCTGATGATATCTCAAAGCTAGACAAGGCTATTGAGAAGTTGGATACTGTTAAAAAGCTTCCAATTATCACTGCTTTTACCGTTCAAAAAAATCAATTCAAACATTACATCGATATCCAAGGAGATGTGGCCACGCGTCAAAACGTGATCATTTCGCCAGAGGTACAAGGTGGAATGCTGAAAGAGATTTTAGTAAACGAAGGAGATCGTGTAAGTAAAGGACAGCTTTTGGCCAGAATCGATGATGGAGGTTTGCGCCAGCAACTGGCTCAAGCCGAAGCTCAAGCTGAATTGGCTAAAACCACCTTTGAAAGACAAGAGCGTTTGTGGGAGCAAAAAGTAGGATCAGAGATACAGTTCTTACAAGCAAAAACAAACAACGCTGCTGCGCAAAAACAAGTAGAACAGCTTAAAATACAATTAGGAAAAAGTAGCGTTAGAGCTCCTTTTAGTGGAGTTATTGACGACATTATTGCCGAGCAAGGCGAAGTAGTTGGAACCGGCTCTCCTTTAATGCGTATTGTAAACTTGAGCAATATGTATGTAAAAGCTGAGGTTCCAGAAACCTACTTAGGAAGAATTAAAGAAGGAAGCGAAGCGCAAGTAGAAATGATGTCTTTAGGTAAAGCGGAAGACAGCAAAGTAAGACAAGTAGGGAACTTTATTAACCCTGCAAACCGTACTTTTTCTATTGAAGTGCCGGTGTCAAGTTTTGATGGTGCCGTTAAGCCAAACCTTACGGTGAACTTAAAATTAAACGACTATCAAAATGAGGAGGCGCTTCTTATTCCTGATGATATTATCCAAGAAAATGCACGTGCTGAGAAGTATGTATTTGTACTGGAAAACAGAAAAGGAGATGAGGCCAAGTTGAAAAAGGTTGAAATCAAAACCGGCTATTCTTACGGAGATAAAATTGAAGTGCTCAGTGGTATTTCTGAAGGAACGGTATTGGTACATGAAGGCGCAAAAAGCATGCGTGACGGCCTTAAAGTAAAGGTGAAATCATAAAGGGAAATGCTTACAGATTTGGGTAGAAATATCCAGGTTTTAGCCTAACCGTATTTCAAAGCATTATGGAAAATAAGATTAAAAAGTATTTTAAAATATCCTCCTGGGCCATTGACAACCGCCAAACGGTTTTCGTAATCATGGCCATCCTTTTGGTAGGGGGAGTAATGTCCTACATGGGCATGCCTCGCGAATCATTTCCTGAGGTAATCGAATCTAAAATATATGTCAGCTCTATATACCCAGGTAACTCTGCGGAAGATGTTGAGAAGTTGATCTCTAAGGAGATTGAAGATGAAGCAAAGAACATTAGTGGTGTAAGTAAGATTACCTCCACTTCTTTGCAAGACTACTCCATGATTATTGTGGAGTTTGAAGACGATATTACCCCGGACGAAGCAAAGGTTAAGGTGCAGGAAAAGGTAGACATGGTAAAGGCTGGTACCGACTGGCCCACACTAGATGGTGGTGCTAAGGTAGATCCTTTGGTGTTTGACCTAAACTTTGCGGAGGCCGTGCCCATCATGAACATTAACCTTACCGGAGACTTTACCAAGCAACAGTTGAAGAAGTACGGAGAGTACTTAGAAGACAAGATTGAAAACTTGGTAGAGATTAAAGAAGTTAATATTCGTGGAGTAGAGAATAAGGAAGTAGAGGTAGCTGTAGATATTTATAAAATGACCGCTTCGGATGTTACCTTCAATCAAATCCTTCAAGGTATTCGAAATGAAAATGTAACCATCTCAGGAGGTAACATCGTAAACAACAATGTAAAACGAAACATTCGTGTAATTGGAGAAATCTCCGAGCCTGCAGATTTAAAAAACATTGTAGTTAAAAACGAAGAAGGAGTTATCTACTTGAAGGATGTTGCTGAGGTTTACTTTAGAGAAAAAGACCCAACCACATACGCCAGAGAGTATACCAACCCCGTTGTGATGCTTGACGTAAATAAGAAGAGTGGTAAAAACATGATTGAAGCTTCGGAAAAGATTGCGGAGATCATTAAAGACGCTCAAGAGAATATTCTTCCTGAGAACCTTTCACTTACGGTAACAAACGATCAATCTACACGCACAGAAGCTCAGGTAGCAGAATTAGAAAACAGTATCATTTTTGGGGTACTGCTGGTCGTAGGCGTATTGATGTTCTTCTTAGGATTTAGAAATGCCATTTTCGTGGGTATCGCTATTCCACTGTCTATGTTAATGTCTTTTATCCTCCTTTCCAGTATGGGGCTTACCCTCAATACCATGGTGCTATTTGCCTCGGTAATGGGGCTAGGTATGCTCGTGGATAATGGAATTGTGGTAGTTGAAAATGTATACCGTTTAATGGATCAAGGCGTGCCTAGGTTTGAAGCAGCAAAACAAGGGGTGGGTGAAATTGCCTGGCCTATTATTGCTTCTACAGCTACTACACTGGCAGCCTTCCTACCTTTAGGGTTGTGGCCAGGCGTAATGGGTAAGTTTATGATTTACTTCCCGCTTACCTTAAGTACCGTATTAGGATCTTCCTTATTTGTGGCCTTGGTTATTAACTCCATGTTGACTTCAGCTTTCATGAAAACAGAAGAAAGTGAAATGACAACTAAATCTTTGACCCGCATTAGCGGAGCTTTAGGAGGGTTTGGAATTTTGCTAGCTGTTTCTGGAGCGATTGAGAATAATGGTGCGATCTTGTTGTTTGGGAGTATAGGAACGCTAGCGGGTGTTGTAATGTCCTTTTTAGGATGGTTAAACCGATCTAAAACAGCTTTGTTAAAAAGAGGTTTAGGTATACTCGCCATGGGTATTGTGCTATTGATTTTAGGAGGAGCAGGATCTCCAGGAGCCCTTACCGGTTTTGGAACCTTGTTTATTCTATTAGCGGTATTGTTGTGGCTGCACAAGTTTTTACTTCTTCCATTATCCAACAGGTTCCAGTACAAGTGGCTTCCGGCTTTAGAGTCCTTTTATGCCCGTTTTCTAGGTAGCGTTTTAAAAGGCTGGAGAGCGTATGCGCTTTTCTTTGGCGTATTTGCTTTACTGATTTTCTCTTTTGTTGTATTCGTTCTTGCTCAGCCTAAAGTGGAGTTTTTCCCAGATAATGAGCCAAACCAGGCTATTGTTTATATAGAATACCCAGAGGGAACGGATATTGAAAAGACAAGGGTTATTACGGAAGAAATTGAGGAGAAGGTAATAGCTGTGTTGAGTGATTATATAGTTACCGAAAACGATGAGCCTTATAACTATATGGCAGAATCGATTATTTCGCAAGTAGGTCAAGGAGCAGGGAATCCACAGACTGACGGAGGGTCGCAAAACGAAACACCTCAAAAAGGTAAAGTAACGGTTTCGTTCCGCGAGTTTAAGTACAGAAGAGGTATTGCCAGTAGCGGTGTTTTAACGGATATTCGAAAGGCTGTATCTGGCTATGCTGGAGTTTCTGTAATTGTAGATAAAGATCAGCAAGGTCCACCAGCCGGTTATCAAATCAATTTGGAAGTAAAAGGAGACGATTACAACCAGTTGTATGATATCGCCAATAACCTTCGCGAAGAAGTGAATGCTTCTGGGATTCAGGGTATTGAGGAGCTTAAGCTAGACGTGAGCATCAATAAACCAGAAATGGAGGTTTACGTGGATCGTGAAAAAGCAGGTAAGCTAGGTATCAGTACGGCTCAAATTGGTCAGGCGCTTAGAACTTCGATTTACGGGCAGGAGGCTTCCACTTACAAAGATGGAAAAGACGATTTTAAGATCAATGTGAGATTGAATGAAGACAGCCGGTACGATGAAAATGCTTTGTTTAATCAATACATTTCCTTTAAAGATCAAAACAGCGGTAAGCAGAAGAGAATCCCGATTTCATCGGTTGTTTCCAGAAGAAATACGGCTACGTTTAGCTCTATTAAGCGTAAAGATTCCAAAAGGGTGATTACCATTTATTCCAATGTATTGGAAGGCTTTAACGCCAACGAAGTGGTAGCTAAGATTGAAAATGTAGTTCAAGGAATTGATTTGCCTGACGGAGTTACCTACAAGTTTACAGGAGAACAAGAAGAGATGGCTAAGAACATGGCCTTCTTATCTAAAGCCTTACTTATGGCAGTTGCCTTAATTATGCTTGTGATTGTAGCGCAGTTTAATTCCATTTCTAAGCCGATTATTATTCTTTCGGCCGTAGTGTTGAGTTTTATTGGAGTGCTGTTTGGGCTGGTATTATCCGGGTCAAGCTTCGTAGTTATCATGACTATGTTAGGGATTATATCACTAGCAGGTATTGTGGTGAACAATGCGATTGTACTGATCGATTATACGCAACTTCTTATTGATAGAAGAAAAGCAGAATTAGGCTTAGGCGATCGCGACTTGCTTACTAGAGAAGACTACTTTGATGCGATTGTTGCAGGTGGTAAATCGCGTTTGCGTCCGGTACTACTAACGGCTATCACCACTATTTTAGGTCTTATCCCGTTAGCTATTGGATTCAACATCGACTTCTTTAGTTTATTCACAGAGTTTGATGCCAAAATTTATTTTGGTGGAGATAACTCCATCTTCTGGAAGCCTATGTCGTGGACCATTATATATGGTTTAACGTTTGCTACTTTCTTAACGCTGGTAATTGTTCCAGTAATGTTCTATCTATTAAATAGAGCAAAAGTGAGGTTTGCGGAAAACAAAAAAGAAAATGTTAAAATTTCGGGCTAAACTTTAACATTTAACGTTGATGTTTTGGTCTGGTATTTGCTTTATGATATACAAATAAATGGAGATGAGAGTTCTTCTCATTGAAGTTGGTTTTAAGGTTAAATTAGGTTAAGGTTTGGTTAATTGGTTGACCAGGAGTCCCGGAGAGGTCCGGGACTCCTTCTTTTTTACACCTATTTATACAAAAGCCTTTGATACATTTGCAGCTTACTATTTTTTAAAGTGCGTAAGTATCCAGTTCTAGATCATATTAATCTCCCCAAAGACTTAAAAAGCTTATCCGTTGACGAACTCATTGCGTTGGCTAAGGAGCTCCGCTTTTTTGTACAGGAAACCACTCAAACGAAGGCAGGCCACATAAAGTCGAGCTTTGGTGTGGTAGAGCTTACGCTTACTTTACATACTGTTTTTAATACTCCAGAAGACATCCTGATATGGGATGTAGGCCATCAAGCTTACATACATAAGGTTTTAACCGGAAGAAAAGCAGCGTTTCATACCAATAGAAAAATAAAGGGCATTAGCGGCTTTACAAAACGTAGCGAAAGCGAATACGATCCGTTTGGAGCAGGGCACTCTTCTACATCCGTATCTGCAGCTGTGGGTTTTGCAGAGGCTGCAAAAATGGCGGGAATTTCTCGCCAACACATTGCCGTAATTGGGGATGGAGCGTTTACAGGAGGAGAGTGCTTTGAAGCTATAAACTACCTAGGGAGTAGAGAGCTAGAAGTTCTGATCGTTTTAAACAACAATGAATCTTCCATTGACAAAAATGTAGGAGCACTATCTGAGCAAGGTCAATATCAGCAATATTGTCAGGCATTAGGGATTGCTTATTTAGGGGAAGTGAATGGTCATGATCTTCCGGATCTGCTAGAAGGTATGGAAAGCGCAAAGAAGGCAAAAGGACCGAGACTCATTAAGGTAAATACACAAAAAGGAAAAGGCTGGATTGAACCGGTTCAATCCAAGCATTCAAAGAGTATAAGCTTTCAACAAGTATTTGCGGAAACCCTAATAGAACTAGCTGAAGAAAACCCTAAAATAGTTGCGATTAGCCCTGCTATGTTATCCGGGAGTAGCTTAAATCATTTTCAACAACGTTTTCCGGATCGTACTTTTGATGTAGGCATCGCAGAACAACATGCTGTAACGATGGCAGCAGGTTTGGCCGCGGCAGGTTATATTCCTGTTTGCCATCTGTATTCCACTTTTGCTCAACGGGCTTACGATCAAATCATTCACGATGTAGCCCTTCAAAATTTGCCGGTAATTTTCACTTTAGATCGTGCAGGCTTAGTGGGTGAAGATGGAGCTACCCACCATGGAGCTTTTGATGTAGGTTTTTTAAACACCATCCCTGGCTTGGTAATAAGCGCACCTATGGATGGAAGTGATTTGAAGGAATTGCTGGCAGCAGCCATACAAAGTCAAAAACCATTTGTTATACGTTATCCAAAAGGGATAACCAATCTTAGCGCTAAACCCGTAAAAGGTGATTTATCTTGCCTTCAAAGGGGAGAAGGAGTAGCGGTTATTTCTTTTGGAGCTATTGGTGTAGAAACAGCTGAGGCCGTTAAAGGAAAAGAGGTTTCTCACTATAAGCTACTTTACCTAAAACCTTTGAACGAGGAAAAAATCAAAGAGATTTTTACTGCCTATGAAACCATAATTACGGTAGAAGAAAACTCTGCCGCAGGAGGATTAGGCAAAAAACTAAGTTCTTTAAAGAGCCATTGGAATAGCTCAGTAGAGATCAAAAGTTTAAGTCTTCCAGATCAGTTTGTAGAACATGGAAAACGATCCGAACTTTTAAAAGAAGTAGGGTTGAATGTTGAAGCCATACGTGCTCAACTAAATTAGGACCGGAGCTCCATTAAGCGAGCCACGTATTTACCTACAATATCGAATTCAAGGTTTACCTCATCTCCAACTTTAATGTCTCTGAAAGATGTATTCTTGTAGGTGTAAGGAATAATGGCTACCGAGAAAGAGTTTAGTTCAGAATCAACAACCGTTAAGCTTACTCCATTAATACAAATGGAGCCTTTTTGTACGGTTACATGATTTTCAGAAGCTTTATAACTGAAGTGAAACCTCCAGCTTCCATTTTCATTCTCCACCTTTTCACAAACACCAACTTGATCTACGTGACCTTGCACAATATGGCCGTCTAAGCGAGCCCCTATTTGAGTACACCGTTCTAGGTTCACCACATTTCCAACGGCTAAGTGCTTCATATTAGAGCGTTGTAAGGTTTCATCAATAGCGGTAACGGTATATTGATTTCCTTCAATATGAACAACCGTTAAGCACACGCCATTATGCGCAACACTTTGGTCAATTTTAAGCTCTGATGTAATGGAGCTGGAGAAGGTGAAATGAATATTAGTATGCTCTTTTTTAATCTGCTCAACCGTGGCAAGCGTCTCAATAATTCCTGTAAACATTAGAGATTAATCGGTATTAAAAGTGGGTTTTAACGGAACAAATGTAAAAAGCCAGAAGCGGTACGTTCCCTTGATTCTTGAATACTTAATGTGCTGTAGTTGCACACATAATAATAAACACCTTCAGAACAGTCTTGGCCGGTAAACACATCTTTACCATCCCATCCGTTTTGTAAAAAAGCATTTCCATCATTGGTTTCATAAACGATCGTTCCCCAGCGGTTGTAAATTATAATCCTCAACTCTCGGATATCTTTAAAGAAAATAGCGGAGAACAAATCGTTCTGCCCATCCGCATTGGGTGAAAAAACATTTGGGAACTCAATTAAAGGACAAGCTTCTACGCATATAATTTCACTCAATAAACTCTCGTTTGCTTCTCCTCCTACATCCTGATCGGCATCATCCACGGCTGTTACTGCGTAGCAACCTACTAATGGCCTACCATCGCTTGCAGGTTCTAACACTATTTCAGTTTGGGATCCGGTAAGTTGAAAAATCGGTGTTTCTGGGAAGTTGTCACTCTCTCCTCCTTTATAATACACATTATAAAACTGAATGTCTTGGACACAATTTGGATCATTGGGTTGAGTCCAGCGAAGAATTAGAGAATCGTTTTCACAAATGTACTCAGAGGTTAAAACAGGCGCACAAGGAGCGGCTGTATCTACAGCCACGCCACAGTTAATCTGCGAATTGTTGATGAGTGGGCTTGGAATGTTACTGGAGCCAACGGTATAGTTTCCAAAAGCTCTAGCTCTGTAGCAATAGTTGTCTCCATTAATCAAACCCGTATCGCGATAGGTATCGCTATAAGCAGTATCTCTAAGCACAAAGTTTCCGCTTCCTGTTGGTTCTTCTCTAAAAACTTCATATTGAAAATTGAACCAAGGTGTATTGTGGGTAAACTCTAAAAAGTTCCCTTCATCAAAACCGGTTACTTCTAAAAACACGGAGCTGGCCGGGTCTGTGCTTCCCACAAAATCTTGATTCACTCCAGAAAACATATCTACCTGGTAACGATAAGCACTATCTAGAGTGTTTAAACCGGTATCGGTAAAAAAAGTATCTGTAAGCGTTTGAATTTGAGTGAAATTGGTTCCGTCTAAACCTGTTGCGCGCAACAAATTATAGGAGTAAGGCGGAGGAAATGCTAAGCTATCAAGTTCTGGAGGAAGAATCCATCTAACATCAATATTTCCACTGGCTGCATCTGTGTTTAATACATCTACATTGGTTAACATAGGAGCCGTTAAGGGCAAAGCGGTGCAGAATTCTACAGAAGCATAGCTTTCCGATTCATCCTCAAAATAAGCAATTACCATGTAACAGTAGCGAACTCCTCGTTTCAGTTCAAAATCGTCATTGTAGGTAGTGCTGCCAATACCGTCTATATCGGCAATAAGTTCGTAGCCCGTATATTCTGGAACACCGGTCTCGCAATCATCAGGAATAAAGCCAAAAGAGTTTTCCCTTCTGTAAAGGCGATAACCAATGGCATCATCGCATATGCTTTGATCCCAGCTCAAATCAATGGAGTTGCTATTTTCCACAGCAACAGGGTTTCTTGGTGCTGGAGCAACCACTGTAATCTCCGCGGTAAAAATATCTACAAGGGGTTGTGGGTGAACATCAACCGCTTCAAAAGTTACATAGTAAGGCTGTTTGCGCACATGAACACAAGCAGTTTGCCAAACAAAAGTTCCAGTTAAAGGTGAGGAGCCTTGTGCATTAAAGCTATTTGCCGTAGGAGGTTCCACAGCAAATGGTCCGCCAACAGCGGTCATTACAATTGGATCACCATCAGGATCGGTAGCAGTAACATTAAAGGATAGTGTTTGGCCAGCCTCTACACAAAACGGACCTACGGGATCTATTACTGGGGGTTGATTGGCGCAGCCTTTAATATCTACTTGTAAATCTCGTACAACATATCCTATTCTTATGTACTCACCGTTTGCATTTTTACGAAACTCATTAATTTGAATGGCAAAATTGTATTGACCAATTTGCTGTGGGACATCCCAAATCAAATCACCCGTTATTGGATCAATGGCCAAACTATCTTGAACAAAAGCAGGGTCATAAGTAGTTGAAATCGTAATACCGTCTGTAGTACGGCATTCTACTAGGCTATAAGAAAGGCTATCCCCATCAGGGTCAAATGCTCCTGTATTATGTTTAAAAATGCGTTTGGTGCAACCGTCATCAATAGGCGGGTTAAGTAGAACTGGAGAGGAATTACCGCCCAAGGTGGGGCTAATTACCAACTCAGACTGAACATAAAAAGGGACGTTTACCGATTGAATGATATTGGCAATACCAGAATTTCGATTTGGATCTTCAAAAGAGAGAATGTAAACCCCAGGAGAATTGTATGAGTGTACGTCTATGTATACGTTTTTACGAACATCTGTGCCCGGAATAAGTTCACCCATTTTTGCAGGAGAAGGGCAATCTCCATCGCTTCCGTTAGACCTTTGTATAGTAGAACTAGTTTGATCACCCCAATCTATGGTCAAATCACAGCGGTCTGCAGCTACTGAATTTTTAGTATATGTAGTAATGGTAACTTCGTAATTAAACCCGTTAATATGTCTATACGTAATTTCGCCCGCCCGGTTATGGGTGGCATAAGCCGTTTGGAGGCCAAAAACGAGTATGAAAAAGAATAATAATCTCTTCATTTGGGTGTAAACAGAACTTAATCGGTGGTACAGGGTTTAATGATTTTTATAACAACTTATCTAACTTCTTATTTTATAAGATGTTCATTAATGTGATTAGTTGCTTCAAATAATAATATTTTTGTTACCAAATTTAATAAATAAAGCCATGAAATTCAGTGCTGATAAGCATTCGCATAAAATAGAGCAAACATTTTTTCTCCATACAAAGGAAGATGAGCTAAAACAAGTCGATCTCAGCTCAGAGGAAAAGGCTTATGTAAAGAAGGTTTACAAGGAAAAATCAAGCTCGCGAGTAAGTCTAAATCGTTATTCGGAACAATTGCATATTGTTCTGATCAACATAAAAGATAAGAAGGAGTTTGAAATAAGTGAAGCTGCGAGGTTAAGCGGCAATCAGGCGCTAGCACTTCTTAAACAAGGAGAGCATAAAAGTATAAGAATAAAAAGCCTTTCAAAAGAGATTAAGCCGCAAGACTTTGCAGAAGGAATGGCTCTAGGTTCCTATCAGTTCTTAAAATACTTTTCGGATAAAGCCAAAATGAAAAGTAAGCTGGAAGAGATTATAGTTGAGGGAGCTAGCAAACAAGAAATTCAAGATTTACAATCTTGTTGGGATGGTGTTTCCACGGCTAGAGACTTAGTAAACGAGCCTGTAAACTTTTTAACAGCCGAGCAATTAGCCAAAGAAGCAGCCAAAGCAGGAGAAAAGTATGGGTTTAAAGTAGAGATACTGAACAAGAAAAAGATTGAGGCCTTAAAAATGGGAGGTCTATTAGCGGTAAACAAAGGAAGTCAAGACCCCCCCACCTTTACTATAATGGAGTATAAACCAGCAAAAGCGGTTAACAAAAAGCCATTAGTACTGGTAGGTAAAGGAGTGGTTTACGATACAGGAGGCCTAAGCTTAAAGCCAACGGCTAACTCCATGGACTCTATGAAAAGTGATATGGGAGGTGCAGCTGCGGTAATTGGAGCAATGATTAGTGCCAGTTCTGCAAAGCTTCCTGTGCATATTATAGGATTGGTTCCAGCAACAGACAATCGCCCTGGCGAAAAGGCATACACACCTGGAGATGTAATAACCATGTATGATGGAAGTACCGTGGAGGTGTTAAATACCGATGCTGAGGGAAGAATGCTTTTGGCCGATGCCTTGGCTTATGCTAAAAAATATGATCCAGAATTGGTTATTGACCTAGCCACTTTAACCGGAGCAGCTGCCATTGCAATTGGTAAGTATGGCGTTGTGGCGATGGGAAATGTGGAGGATAAAAAGTTTAAACCACTAGAAACCGCAGGTAATGAAGTGTATGAACGCCTAGTGCGCTTTCCTTTTTGGGATGAGTACAACGATCTTTTAAAATCGCCAATAGCTGATGTTAAAAATATTGGCGGTCGCGAAGCGGGAGCCATAACGGCTGGTAAGTTTTTAGAACGATTTACCGACTATCCTTATGTTCATTTAGATATTGCCGGGCCGGCATTTTTGGCGGCTAAGCATGGCTATCGAGCAAAAGGAGGTACCGGAGTAGGGGTTAGATTACTGTACAATTACATTAAGAATTTAAAATGAGCGACAAACCCATTATAGGTATATCCGTAGGTGACCTGAACGGCATAGGGGTGGAAATCATCATAAAAACGTTTAGTCAGCCGGATATGTTAAGTATGTGTACGCCCGTTGTTTTGGGTTCATCCAAGGTGATTTCCTACCATCGAAAGGCTTTAAAGGCAGAGAAGTTTAACTTTCAAGTGATTCATGAAATTGACAAGTTAGTTCCACAAAAAGTAAACGTACTTAATTGTTGGAAAGACGATGTAAACATTGAGTTTGGAAAGGAAAATACGAAGGTGGGGAAGTATGCCGCTTTATCTTTAGAAACGGCTTCTAAACTGTTATCCGAATCTAAGATTGATGCACTTGTAACAGCACCCATACACAAAGCAAGTATTCAAGGAGAAGGGTTTAATTTTTCTGGACACACAGATTTTTTAGAAGATAGGTTCAAATCTAAAGCAACCATGATGCTCGTGAGTGAAGAGATGCGAATGGCTTTGGCCACGGTTCATATTCCACTCAAGGATGTATCTGAAACGATTACTAAGGATCTGATTGCAGAAAAGCTAAAATCCATTCATGAAACACTTCAACAGGATTTCATGATTAGGAAAGGTAAAATTGCTGTACTAGCCCTTAATCCACATGCAGGAGATAAAGGCGTTATCGGAAAAGAGGATTCAGAAATTGTTCAACCTGCGATTCAGCAAGCCTTTGAGAGTGGAATAATGGCTTTTGGACCTTATCCTGCAGACAGTTTCTTTGGCTCGCAGAAGTATAAAAAGTTTGATGCCATTTTAGCCATGTATCACGATCAAGGTTTAACCGCATTTAAAAGCCTTTCCTTTGGGGGGGGAGTAAACTTTTCGGCTGGTTTACCTATTATAAGAACCAGCCCTGATCATGGAACTGGGTTTGATATTGCCGGAAAAGGAGAAGCTCAAGAATCGTCCTTTAGAGAAGCGGTTTTTTTAGCGTGTGATTTGATAAAAAATAGGACATCAAATAAAAAACTTATTAAGAACGCACTCAAAAAACAGATAAAAGAATAACAATAAGCCGCTCAATTAAAAGATTTTATATCTTTGCGGGCTCTAACTTTTTGAGGGGGAAATATTGTGGATAAAAAACAGTTTGAAATAAAATTCTCCGGTTTAAAGTTAGGTGTTCATCAGTTTGATTTTCAGATTGATAACAGGTTCTTTGAACTTTTTGATTTTTCTGATTTTGACAGCAGCCAGTTAAATGTGGATGTTGAGTTGAATAAGAAGAATAATTCATTAGAATTATCTTTTAGCCTTCAAGGGCAAGTTGAGGTGAGGTGTGATATCACCAACGAACCATTTCCACTTTCCTTAGAAAACAAGCTTGATCTTCAAGTGAAATATGGGGAAGAGTATAATGATGATAACGATGAAATTCTGATTATTCCATTTAACGATCACTTTATTAACATAGCTCAGTATTTATATGAACTAGCCGTGTTAGCCGTCCCGCTCAGAAAAATACATCCAGATGTTGAATCTGGAAAAAAGGGTTCTGAGATTTTGAAAAAATTAGAAGAATTAAGTCCTGATCATAGTGATGAGGAAAACGAAAATAATAAGATTGATCCCCGTTGGGATAAACTTAAGTCACTTTTAAATTAAAACAGCGCAGAAATGGCTCATCCTAAGAGAAAGATTTCGAAAACGAGAAGAGACAAGAGAAGAACGCACTACAAAGCTGTAGCGCCAACCGTAGCTATTTGCCCAACTACAGGAGAAGCTCACCTTTACCATAGAGCTCACTGGCACGAAGGAAAGCTTTACTACAAAGGTAAAGTGGTGATGGAAAAAGAAGTTGCGTAGTCAATCTCTTTTCAAGAAGGTAACCCATTAACGTTACCTTCACGACTTTATGATCAATATAGGTATAGATATAATGGGGGGAGATTATGCCCCCCATACTACTTTAGAAGGGGTGGTTCTCGCTCTGGATAAGATCAACCCAACTTCCCAATTAGTTCTTATTGGCGATGAACATGCTATCCGTGCTCACTTAGAGCGTGTAGACTTTAATAGCGATCAGATTCAAATCGTTCCCTCTACGGAGGTAATTGAAATGACAGATCATCCTATAAAAGCACTTCAGCAAAAGAAGAATAGCAGCATGTCTATAGGCTTTGGCTTATTGGCAAAAGAAAAAATTCATGCATTTGCAAGTGCAGGTCACTCTGGTGCTGTAATGATTGGTGCTATGCATTCTGTAAAGCAAATTGAAGGAGTTTGGAGACCGTGTGTAGCAACAGCTTTTCCCTTACCAACCGGACAAAAAAATGTTCTATTAGATGTAGGGATAAATGTGGATTGTAAGCCAGAAATGTTGGTTCAATTTGCGAAACTTGGAAGTGTATATGCCAAACAAGTTTTTGGTATTGAAGCACCGCGAGTAGGTTTGTTGAATACAGGAGCGGAAGAAACAAAAGGGAGTTTGCTTTACCAACAGGCGCATGAGTTGCTTAAATTGGAAAGCGAAATAAACTTTGTTGGGAATCTAGAAGCTCGAGATTTCTTTGATGGCAATTGTGATGTTACGGTTTGTGATGGGTTTACTGGAAATGTAATGCTCAAGCAAACAGAAGCTTTTTACAAATTATTGCAGAGTAGAGGAATCCAAGATGATTATCTAGATTTGTTTAATTACGAGCATTACGGAGGTACTCCCGTTTTGGGTGTAAACGGAAACGTATTATTAGGTCATGGTATTTCAAATGGAAACGCCATCTGTAATATGATATTAGCCGCAGAAAAGGTGGCTGAAGCCGACCTTGCAGCACACATTAAGAAAGCATTTATCTAATGGCAGTAAAAGCAGCTATAACCGCAGTAGGAGGATATATTCCCGAATATAAGCTTACGAACTCCATCCTGGAAGATATGGTAGACACTACAGACGAGTGGATTACCAGCAGAACAGGAATAAAGGAAAGAAGAATTCTTAAGGAGGAAGGAGCAGGAACATCCTTTATGGGGATTAGAGCAGCAGAAGAAGCCCTTAAAAAAAGAGGCATATCGGCAGAAGAAGTAGAGCTGGTTATTTGTGCTACTACCACACCCGATATGCAAGTAGCTTCAACCGCAGCTTACATTGCTACAGAAATAGGCGCTAAGAATGCGTTTAGTTTTGATTTACAATCTGCTTGTTCAAGCTTTTTATATGCTTTGGTTACAGGAGCACAGTTTATTCAATCTGGCACCCATAGCAAGGTGTTGGTTATTGGAGGAGATAAAATGTCTTCCATTATTGATTATACAGATAGAACAACCTGTGTGATTTTTGGAGACGGAGCGGGAGCAGTGTTGTTAGAGCCAAATGAAGAATATGGTGTAGAAGACTCTATTTTAAGAAGTGACGGCAATGGACGCGAATTTTTATATATAAAATCAGGTGGATCTATGCGACCACCAACTGAAGAAACGGTTAAGAATAGAGAGCATTTTGTACACCAAGAAGGTCAACAAGTGTTTAAGTTTGCTGTAACCAATATGGCAGATGTATCTGCAAAAATTATGGAAAGAAATGGGCTTACCTCAGATGATGTTGCCTTTTTAGTTCCACATCAAGCCAACAAAAGAATTATTGATGCCACAGCCAAGCGTATGGGTATAGGCTCCGAAAAAGTAATGTTGAATATTCATAAGTACGGGAACACAACAAGTGGAACCTTGCCCCTCTGTTTATGGGATTATGAAAAACAACTTAAAAAAGGAGATAATATCGTTTTTTCTGCGTTTGGAGGCGGTTTTACTTGGGGGTCAGTATATTTGACTTGGGCATACGATGCCAAGTAAAATTTTATAGATTTGTTTAGCAACCCATCAATCCAATAATATATGGATCTTAAAGAAATACAAAATCTTATCAAATTTGTAGCTCGCTCAGGAGCTGCGGAAGTAAATCTGGAAACAGAAAACTTTAAAATCAACATTAAAACGGATGCAGCATATGCCCCTACAGAAGGAGCTGTGCCGCAAATCATTTCTATGCCTCAAGCACAACAAGCTGTGGCGGCTCCTGCGCCAGTAGCGGCTCCAGCAGCTCAAGCTCCGGCTCCGGCTGCAACTTCTGGAAACGATGCGGCTGCTGAGGATGATTCTAAATATATTACCATTAAATCTCCAATGATTGGAACCTTCTACAGAAGGCCATCACCAGACAAAGACATTTTTGTTAATGTAGGGGATGAAATAACTCCAGGATCTGTGGTTTGTATCATTGAAGCAATGAAGCTTTTCAACGAAATTGAAAGTGAGGTTTCAGGTAAGGTGGTAAAAATCCTTGTAGACGATCAAACTCCAGTTGAGTACGATCAACCATTATTTCTTATCGACCCTTCATAGTTAGGGGATACTTTCATTAACCCGCAATTACTATGTTCAAAAAAATATTGATTGCCAATAGAGGCGAAATCGCTCTTCGCGTTATTAGAACGTGTAAGGAAATGGGGATAAAAACGGTAGCTGTTTACAGTACCGCAGATAAAGATAGTCTTCATGTAAGATTCGCAGACGAGGCCGTATGTATTGGCCCTGCTGCAAGTAGCGAATCTTATCTAAATATTCCCAACATAATTGCTGCTGCAGAGATCACCAATGCAGATGCAGTGCATCCTGGATACGGATTCTTATCTGAAAACTCAAAGTTTTCCAGAATTTGTTCTGAAAACGGAATTAAATTTATCGGACCTAGTCCTGATATGATTGACAAAATGGGGGATAAGGCTACAGCAAAAGCGACCATGATCGCAGCTGGAGTTCCTTGTATTCCTGGATCAGAAGGACTTCTTGAAAGCTATGAAGAGGCCGAACGTTTAGCAGAAGAAGTTAAATACCCGGTTATGCTAAAAGCTACAGCTGGAGGTGGAGGTAAAGGTATGCGCGCTGTTTGGAAGAAAGCAGACCTAAGAAAAGCATGGGATTCTGCCAGACAAGAAGCTGGTGCTGCCTTTGGGAATGACGGTATGTACATGGAGAAACTCATTGAAGAGCCTAGACATATTGAAATTCAAGTGGTTGGCGATGTAACAGGGAAAGCTTGTCATCTCTCAGAAAGAGATTGCTCTGTTCAAAGACGTCATCAAAAACTTACCGAAGAAACACCTTCCCCTTTTATGACTCCCGAGCTAAGGAAAAAAATGGGTGAAGCAGCAGTTAAAGCTTCTGAGTATATCAAATACGAAGGGGCAGGTACGGTAGAGTTCTTAGTAGATAAGCACCGGAACTTCTACTTTATGGAAATGAATACGCGTATTCAAGTAGAACACCCAATTACCGAACAGGTTATTGATTATGACTTGATTAGAGAGCAAATAAAGGTAGCTGCTGGAATTAAAATAAGCGGAAAGAATTACGAACCACAACTACATTCTATTGAGTGTAGGATTAATGCAGAAGACCCTTATAACGACTTTAGACCTTCTCCAGGTGTGATCACCAATTTTCACGCTCCAGGAGGTCATGGTGTGCGTTTAGATACACATGTGTATGCTGGGTACACAATTCCTCCATATTATGATTCTATGATCGCTAAACTTATTACAACGGCTCAAACCCGTACAGAAGCGATTGATAAAATGAAGAGAGCTTTGGATGAGTTTGTGATTGAAGGAATTAAAACAACCATTCCTTTTCACAGGGCATTAATGGATCATCCAGATTATGTAGCCGGAAATTACACGACTAAGTTTATGGAAGATTTTGTTCTAGATTAAGGAACTGGATCTCTTATGCAATACAAAAGCCCGGTTTAGGATTACCTAAACCGGGCTTTCATTTTAATATGCTTTTGTATTAGTTAGAACCGGATTGACCTAGAATAGTAACAGATCCTTGAAGCTCTTTCTTGGTTTCGGTTAATGGATCACTAAGTGTAGCAACGTAATAGTATACACCATCACTCACTCTCTTACCGGTATAGATATCGGTTCCATCCCAACCTTGTTGAGAGCTATTCCGGTAACCGAAGTTTGGATCTTCATAAACCAGCTGTCCCCACCTGTTGTATACGGATAGTTGAATTTCAGAGTACATTCTAGATCCGTTTGCTCCATCTATAAAGAAACGGTCGTTTTTGTTATCGTTATTGGGAGTAAACACATTTGGTGTAAAAGGAGTCACCAAAGTCAAGTCCGGTATTACTTCGTGTTTTATCTCAAAATAGATCCAGTTTGATTCTGAAATCTCACCAGCAGGAGGAGGATTGTTTGCATCTGTGGCCTCAACTTTAATAGCGTATAAGCCATCGTTTGCGGGTGTAGATGCATCTATCTCATAGTTGTTAAAGAAGTAGTTTGTATTGTTGTTTTGGTAAATCTCCCAACTAATATTCATAGTATTATTCGGGTCTACACTCCCAACAAATAACTGATAGGTCGCAAAAGCACTGTCCCAACCATTGTAGGCGTTCCAAGCCAATTCTAAGATGCTTTTTTGCTCACCAGCCTGAGGAACAAGTTGATTTACAAGTTTAATAGTGGTGAGTTGCTCGGCCGCAGGAGCCTTAAAGTCTGCATTTTGTACCAGTTGAATGGAATATTCAAAATTTTGGAAATCTACTTGGTTTTCAAAAAATTCAGTTTCATCCAAGTATTCTCTGGCGTTGATATCGTTAATTTCTATGGAATAACTGTTTCCGCCCACTTTCATACCTAGTCGCCAATAATTAAATAGGTCGGGGCGTAAATAATTTGGATCGTCAATAGACCACTTTACTCTTCGGTTTCTATCATCTTCAACGGTAACAAGATCTAATGAGTAATTTAAGTCTGGGCAGTCCTTTACCTCAATCAGCATGATTTGATTCGGTGGCAATTGAAAACCACACTCATCCATTAATGTATTTCCATCAGAGCCATTTTTTATATGCACCACATAAATTCCATCCTCATCTAAAGGTTTATGAAGTTTCAAATGAATTTGATTCGTTTGAACCGGAGATCCGGGATCTGGAGTGAAACTGATATCTACAATGGGTCTTGCTTCTCCATCGGGGCCAATTATTCTAAACTCATCTTCCGCTTCAGAAATGGAAGGTGTATAAATCAAGGGTTCGGGATTAAAGGTTAATGTAATGGAGTCATCGAAACAACTATACTCAATTACAGGAACATCGTATATATATTCATTTGTTGTAGGGTCTAAGACAGAGTCATTGCTGATATTAGAAATTCCGTAGGTGCCTTCTAATAAACTGGATGACATAGTAGAAGCGGTAAAGCCAGGTAGAGATGTGTTGATGGCAGGGCCTTTTTCAGCAACTGAATTACAACCACTAAGAATAGGAATTTGTAGATCACGTTCCGTGCTCCCAACAAATATCCATTGGATGCCGTTAAATCTAAACTCCTCTACAACAATCTTGAGCACATCCACTTCGGGGTTATTGGGTGTAAAGAAAAAAGTGGAGGTAGCTTGATCAATAGTTGGAGTGGTCCAAGAAGAGATAGGATTAGCCGTATTATAACCATTTGCCCAAGGAATAGGGGAGTTTGGGCCATTTAGGGGTTGTGCGAGTTTGTAGTGAACGGAATCTCCATCTGCTTCTACAGCATTTTGTACGAGAGGAAAAGGAGGGTCGTTTTGTTGTTTAACACAAAACTGTTTTACAGGTGCCGAGGTGAAGCGGGGAGAACTGTTTTGACCAAGATTATTATTTAGTTTAGCTTCAATATAAAGATCCTCTGAGCCTGGGTTAACGATGTTATCAATAGCATTGTTTCGTGCAAAGTCTGTCCAAGCAAAAACCCAATCCTGACAATCACCAGGTAGGGTTATACAAGTTTGATACGAAAAACTGTAAAACTGAACAGAGTTCGGATCGTTCGGATCATATGGAGCACATGGATAGGCCTGTGTATAGATATAATTATTTCTATTGTAATTGATTTGAGCACCTTGTAAGTTGAGAACATTGGTAACTGTGGTAGCCCCAAAGCAAGAAGAACTGTAGGTTATATCTGCGTCAATGGGAAGGGATGCTGTTCCATTTAGGTCACCGTAAACGATAAGAGTAACACAATAATCTCGAGCGGTACCTGGAACATGCTCATAGAAAATCTCTGCTCCCGCAAAATGTGTTGCTTTTAGTTCTTGGGTAAATACCAAAGAAAGAAAAGCAGATATGATGGCTAATTTTTTCATAGTGTAGGCGGTTTTATTTTATTCATTTAAAACTACCTGCAAATGGAGGAAAGAGCAATTCTTGCTAATTAAACAAGGTTTCTGGATGAGCCTGCCTCTCTTCTTCTTTTTTAATGGGTTGAATTTTTAGGAGAAAAGAAAGAACAGCTTTGGGGAGGCTGATTTTTAGGAGGCTTTTATGATTTTTTCGAAACGAGTTAAAGAAGAGTCCAATGAGCAAAAGGGTTTTAGAAAATATTTTTTCTTAAGAAAAAGTTCTGAGCATAAAAAAGCCCCTCAGTTGGAGGGGCTTTTTTAATAATAAATTCTCAATGCTTAGTTCGAGCCAGAGCTACCCATAATGGTAACAGAGCCTTGCATATCTTCTGAGGTACCTGTTTCGGGATCAAACATTTTTACAGTGTAATAATACACACCATCAGAAACTTGTTGGCCTGTGTAAATATTAGAACCATCCCAACCTTGGTTTGCATTATTGCGGAAACCGAATTTGTCATCTTCATAAACAATTTGTCCCCATCTGTTAAATACGGATAACTGAATATCGGCAAACTCACGTCCGCCATCCGCACTTTCAATATAGAAACGGTCGTTTCTATCATCTCCATTAGGGGTGAAAACATTAGGAGCGGTATAAGTTCTTAAAGTTAAATCGGGTAATGGAACAAACCCTATTTTAAAGAAAATCCAATTTGATTCCGAAATTTTACCGGCAGGAGGAGGATTAGTTGCATCCGTAGCTTCTATCTTAAACGCATATAATCCATCATTTGCGGTTGTACTTTCATCAATATCGTACTGAGTAAAAAAATTGTTAGCATTATTCCCACCATATTGATTCCATACAATAATCGTACTGTCACCCGGATTTGCGTTTCCTAAGAAAGCTTGGTAACGGGTATTTGCAGAATCATTACGAAAGCCATTGTAAGCATTCCAACCCAAATCTAGCTGTTTGTTTTGAGTATCAATTTGCTTCATTTCTGCGCGTAATCTAACCGTAGTAATTTGCTCTAGAGCAGGAGCTTTAAAGTCTGCATCTTGTACCAGTTGAATATTGTAAGTGAAATTTTGGAAATCCACATGGTTCTTTAGAAATTCTAATGTGTCTAAAAAACTTCTTTGATTTATATCATCAATTTCTCGGAAGTAAGTGGCTCCTCCAACATTCATCCCTAACCTCCAATAATTGAATAAATCAGCTTGCAAATAACTAGGATCATCAATAGACCATTCAATTAAGCGACTTTTATCATCAACGACCGTAACACGATCCAACGAGTAGTTGAGATCTGGGCAGTTTTGAACCCGAATAATCATTATTTGACCGGCAGGTAGCGCATATCCGCAGTCGTCCTGTAAAGTGTTTCCATCCACTCCTCTTTTAATTTGAAGAAGGTATAAACCGTTTACATCTAGTCTCTTATGTAGCTGCAAATATAATTCACTAGTAAGCGTAGGAGAGCCCGGATCTGGTAGGTAACTAACGTCTACAACAGGTCTCGCAACTCCATCAGGACCTATTAATCTAAATTCATCTCTGAGTGCTCCAAATGATCTAGGTAAATAAATCTTAGGGGTTTCGTTAAATGTAAGTGTAATATCATCATCAAAACAGGTGTAGTCGATTATAGGAATACTGTCGAACATCAAGCCTCCGGATATCGGATCGATAGATGAGTCTTTCGCCCAAATGTCTGTAACTCCATAGATGTCTCTAAGGGAATCAGCACTTATGCTACCATTGGTAAATCCAGGTTGAGAAATATCAATTTTTGGGCCATCCGAAATATTCGCTGTACAAGTAGTTAGAACGGGAAGCTGCACGTCTCGAGATGTGTTACCTACAAAAACCCAAGTTAACGAGCTAGGGTCAAAACGGGTTTCCTCCACTTCAATTCTAAGCACAACTAATTCAGGGTTACTTGGTAAAAAGAAAAAAGTTCCTGTTGATTGATCAATAACTGGCAATGTCCATGAAGAAATAGGAGAAGCAGTTGAGTAGCCAGGCTGCCAAGCTAATAAAACTCCACCCGCTCCTTGAGGCTGCTTTAAGGTGTAAAAAATCGAATCACCGTCTGTTTCAATCGAACTTTGAACGAATGGGAAGGGAGGATCATTTGGACCCTTTACACAAAACTGCTTTACAGCTGGCGAAGTAAATCTTGGCGAGCTATTTTGACCTAGGTTGTTGTTTAATCGAGCCTCAACATATATTGCATTACCTGGGTTAATATTATCTATCGCGTTGTTTCTACAACACTGACTTTGCCATGAAAAAACCCAATCACCACAGTTCGTGGGTAGAGAAATGGTCGTTTCAAAGGTAAATTTGTAATATTCAACCGAGTTTGGATCTGAAGGATCATATTGTGTACACGAATACGTAGCTTGATCTACAATATAAAGTTGCTCATTGAAACCTGCAGTTGCACCTTCAAGGTTAGCTATGTTTGCTACAGTACCTCCTGCATTACAAGATGAGCTGTAGTTGATGTCTGCTTGCCAATCTATGGGTATACCTGATACATCTCCGTAAACGATTAAGGTTACTTTATAATCGC
Source organism: uncultured Owenweeksia sp. (assembly GCA_964485405.1). Lineage (GTDB taxonomy): Bacteria > Bacteroidota > Bacteroidia > Flavobacteriales > Schleiferiaceae > CAKZNE01. The sequence continues at coordinate 30,684 of CAZAJG010000005.1, forward strand.
GCACAGTTCCTGCTACATGCTCATAAAAAATCTCTGCTCCTGCATAGTGAGAAGCTTCCATTAGAGGTATAATACTGAACTGTAAGGCTAGAAATAATAATAATTTTTTCATGTTCGGTAACTTGATTTTCCTGAAAATAGTCGTTAAAAGTACCTTATTGTTAATAAAGTACAAACTTCTTCAAACAAAAAAGCATCAAGATTTAGTAAAGGTGCGTCTTTATCGCTTTTTCGATGGCGTTAATAACTTTTTATGAAGGCCGAAACACCTCTATCTAAAAAAGAAAAATTTTAGACTTTATTTTCTCGTAATTTCGCGCTCTTGAAGAAGATTGAATAGATACAATGAAGAACATCCGTAACTTCTGCATTATTGCGCACATTGATCATGGTAAAAGTACTTTAGCCGATCGATTGTTGGAATTTACCCAGACTATATCTGATCGTGAAAAAAAGGATCAGCTGCTTGATAATATGGACCTTGAAAGAGAAAGAGGGATTACCATTAAGAGTCATGCTATCCAAATGGATTATAAAAATGCGGAGGACGAGTATGTACTTAACCTAATTGATACTCCGGGTCACGTGGATTTCTCTTATGAAGTATCTCGTGCTATTGCCGCATGCGAAGGTGCCCTTTTGGTGGTGGATGCCGCTCAAGGCATTCAAGCTCAAACAATCTCAAACCTTTATTTAGCGCTGGAGCACGACCTTGAAATCATTCCAGTTTTAAATAAAATAGACCTTCCAAGTGCCAACCCAGAAGAGGTTAAAGATCAAATTATTGACTTAATCGGTTGTAGCGAGGATGAAATCATACCAGCTAGTGCAAAAACAGGCTTAGGTATTGAGGCTATTTTAGAATCTGTAGTAAAAAACATTCCTGCTCCAGTAGGAAATCCTGATGGACCACTACAAGCTCTAATATTTGATTCCGTTTTCAACTCTTACAGAGGTATTGAAGCCTTTTTTAAAGTAGTTAATGGGAAAATAAGAAAGGGTGAAAAGGTACAGTTTATGGCTACTGGGAAAACCTATTTTGCGGATGAAATAGGCGTTCTTAAGCTTGAGCAAGAATCACAAAAAGAGATTTCCGCAGGAAATGTGGGATACATTATATCCGGTATAAAAGAGGCTAAAGAGGTTAAGGTTGGTGATACAATAACTTCAGCTGAGAGGATGGCTACTGAGGCAATTTCAGGATTTGAGGATGTTAAACCAATGGTTTTTGCTGGAATTTATCCGGTAGATACAGAAGAATTTGAGGAGCTCAGAGCATCTTTGGAAAAGCTGCAATTGAACGATGCGTCTCTAACCTTTGAGCCAGAATCGTCAGCGGCACTTGGCTTTGGATTTAGATGTGGTTTCTTAGGAATGTTACATATGGAAATCATTCAGGAGAGACTAGAGAGAGAGTTCAACATGACGGTGATCACCACGGTACCAAACGTATCGTATCATTCCTTTATGAAATCTGATGCAGAGAACTGCATAGTGGTAAACAACCCTTCTGAATTTCCCGACCCTAGCCAACTGGAGCGAATGGAAGAGCCCTTTATACGAGCTCAAATCATCACAAAATCAGACTACGTGGGCTCTGTTATGGGCCTTTGTATAGAAAAGAGAGGAGTTCTTAAAAATCAGGTTTACCTTACTTCTGACCGGGTAGAGATGAGTTTTGATATTCCATTGGCAGAGATTGTTTTTGATTTTTACGATCGTTTAAAAACGATCTCTCGAGGATACGCCTCTTTCGATTATCAACCTATTGCTTATCAGCCATCAGAGTTGGTTAAAGTGGATATCCTTCTTAATGGAGACCCTGTTGATGCACTTTCTGCACTGGTGCATAAAGACAACGCTTACAATCTTGGAAAAAAGATGTGCGAAAAGCTGCGAGAGCTTATCCCTCGTCAACAGTTTATGATTGCCATTCAGGCAGCCATTGGTGCAAAAATTATCTCTAGAGAAACCTTAAGCGCGTTGAGGAAAGATGTTACAGCTAAGTGTTATGGAGGGGATATCTCCAGAAAACGTAAACTCCTTGAAAAGCAGAAAGCGGGTAAAAAGCGAATGCGTCAAGTAGGTAATGTGGAGATCCCTCAAGAGGCATTTTTAGCTGTGCTCAAACTTAACGACTAAGGTTTAGTAGCCTAAGGCTGCTCTTACTCGGTTCAATACCGCTCGCGCTACAGGGCGAGCTTTTTCAGCACCTCTTTTAAGAGCCTCATCTAATAGTGCCGTATTTTCCATATAATGGTCAAACCGTTTTCTTGGTTCTTCGTATTGTTCTAAAATCAGCTCTAACAGTTCCAGTTTAGCATGGCCATAGCCATACCCACCACCTTGGTAGTTTTTGCGCATAGTGGCTATTTGATCTTCATTTGCGAGTAAAGAATATAGGGCAAAAACATTACAGGTGTCAGGGTCTTTGGGTTCATCAAGACCTTTGCTGTCTGTTTCGATACCCATTACCTGTTTTTTTAATTGTTTCTTGGGTAAAAAGATATCTATGGTATTCCCATAAGATTTACTCATTTTTTGTCCATCAGTTCCCGGAACAGTCATTACATTTTCTTGAATTCGAGCTTCAGGCAGAACTAAAACATCCGCATCCATTTGATGGTTTAAACTTCCAGCCATATCTCGAGTCATTTCCAAGTGCTGCCTTTGATCTTTACCAACAGGAACAATATGCGCATCATACAATAGGATATCTGCGGCCATTAGAACCGGGTAGTCGAATAAGCCTGCATTAACATCGGCCAGTTTGTTGCTTTTATCCTTAAAGGAATGTGCATTCGCTAACATAGGGTAAGGTGTAAAGCAGTTCAGGTACCAGGTTAGCTCTGTAACTTCTGGAATATGGCTTTGAGCATAAAAAGTATGTTTATCTGTATCAAACCCAAAGGCCAACCAAGCGGCAGCTACAGCATATAAGTTTTCTTTTCTAAGCTTGGCATCTTTAATTGTGGTTAAAGAGTGAAGGTCAGCAATAAAAAAGAAGGATTCATTCTTTTCATCTTCAGAAAGGCTAATTGCAGGCAGTATCGCACCTAAAACGTTTCCTAAATGCGGTCTTCCACTGCTTTGTATTCCTGTAAGTATTCGAGCCATAAACTTCAATTATTCGCCAAAAGTAAGAAGCTCGTTTAAAAAGCCTGACCAAAAGTTTACTTTTGCTGCCGTGAAAGTTATTTCTGGCATATTAAGCTCTTTATGGAAGGTATGGTTTTACACCACCATTGTGATTGCGATAATCGTTTTATCCCCTTTTATCTTAATCACTTCTATAACGCCAAAGTGGTATCCACAGTTTTTTGTGTTTGCCAGAATATGGGCTTGGATTGTACTCCTTTTATCGGGTTTATGGCCGTCCGTAAAATGGATGGAGAGGCCGATTAAAGACAGAACCTATATTCTCTGTGCAAACCATACGAGTATGGCAGATATCATGATGACCCTAGCTTTATTCCCGAACTGCTTTCTTTTCATTGGAAAAAAGGAATTGACCAAATTGCCTTTATTTGGATACTTCTATAAGCGAACAAATATTTTGGTAGACAGGAAAAGCCTGAGCAGCAGAAAGGATGTTTTTCTAAGAGCAGGACAAAAATTAGATGAAGGGATTGGTGTTTGTATCTACCCAGAGGGAGGGGTTCCTAAGGAAAACATTGTGCTAGCTCCTTTCAAAGCTGGAGCTTTTAAACTAGCGGTGGAAAAAAAGATTTCTATTATTCCGATTACATATCTTGACAATAAAAGACATTTACCTTTTACCTTTGCCAAAGGTTTTCCCGGTCAAGTAAGAGCGATTGTGCATCCTTTTTTGGACGCTAAGTCGGAGTCAAATGACGAGGTAGGAAGACTAAGAGAAGATTGTTATAAGATCATTCATTCCGCTCTGATGAGTGCTAAAACTGATAAAGGATGAAATTAGATAAAAAAGAAGTGGAGAAACTGGCTCACCTTTCGAGACTTGAGTTTAGTGAGAAAGAAAAGGAGGAGATGATTGAGGATATGGATAAGATCCTGGGTTTTGTAGAAAAGATAAATGAATTGGACTTAGAGGGCGTAAAACCGTTGGTTTATATGACTGAAGAGACCAATGTTTTAAGAAAGGATGAAGTGCTTGATGAAGTAGGAAAGGATAAGGCGCTAAGAAATGCTCCAGACAAAGACTCTGACTACTTTAGAGTGCCTAAAGTGGTGAAAAGAAAATAAGAGTAGGATAAGCACATAATTATGCTATAAACAAAAAAGGGTTCCTTATTGGAACCCTTTTTTTATTCTGTATATGAGGATTTATACCAATCCTTGATCAAGCATTGAGTCTGCAACTTTAACAAATCCAGCAATGTTTGCACCTTTTACATAGTTTACAAAACCATTCTCTTCTTTTCCATAATGCATACATGCGCTATGGATATCTTTCATAATATCATGTAATCTACCATCTACTTCTTCTCTTGTCCAAGACAAACGAAGACTGTTTTGAGACATTTCTAAACCAGAAGTAGCTACACCACCAGCATTGGATGCCTTACCTGGAGCAAAAAGGATTTCAGCTTTGTGGAAAGCTTCTACAGCCTCAGGTGTACAGGGCATGTTAGCACCTTCTGCAACGGCCATCGTTCCATTCTCTAAAAGAGCTTTTGCATCTTCCCCATTTAACTCATTTTGAGTAGCACAAGGCAGCGCTATATCACAGTTGGTATGCCAAGGTGTTTTTCCGGCATGGAACTCACAGCCAAACTCATCTGCGTATTCTTTAATACGCCCCCTTCTATTATTTTTAAGATCCATGATAAAGGCTAGTTTATCTGAATCAATTCCATCTTTATCATAAATATAACCCGAAGAATCTGAAGCCGTAACCACGGTTGCTCCTAATTCAGTTGCTTTTTCAATAGCATATTGAGCTACATTTCCTGATCCGGAAACCACAACTGTTTTTCCATCAAAAGAATTTCCTTTTGCAGTTAACATTTCTTGGGCAAAATACACAGTACCATAACCTGTAGCTTCTGGACGAATTAAGGATCCACCCCAGTTTCTTCCTTTTCCGGTAAGTACTCCGGTAAATTCGTTTCTTAACCTTTTGTATTGACCAAACATATAGCCAATTTCTCTTCCGCCAACACCAATATCTCCCGCGGGTACATCCGTGTTTGCTCCAATATGACGTTGAAGTTCAGTCATAAAAGACTGGCAAAACTTCATCACTTCGTTGTCTGATTTCCCTTTAGGGTTAAAGTCAGCACCACCTTTACCACCACCCATTGGGAGTGTAGTGAGTGAGTTTTTGAAAATCTGCTCAAAACCTAAAAACTTCAAAATCGATAGGTTTACACTTGGATGAAAGCGAAGCCCTCCTTTATAAGGTCCAATAGCGGAGTTAAACTCTACTCGGTAACCACGGTTTACCTGAACATTTCCTTCATCATCTAACCAAGGCACTCTAAACATTAGAACGCGCTCTGGTTCAACAATTCTTTCAAGGATTTTTGCTTCCTTATATTTTGGGTGTTCTTCAATAAATGGAATTACTGTTTCTGCTACTTCCTCAACAGCTTGTAAAAATTCAGGCTCATGTGGGTTTGTAGCTTTCACATTCTCCATGAATGCGTTAATCTGGTCTTTGAATTTTTCAGACATAGCGATATAATCAATAAGGTGATTTAACAGGGCAAATGTAGATTTTTTTGTGATTAAAAAGTATGTGTATTTAAAAAGCTGATCAGGGCGATTTGAAGTTTTTATTTGGTCGCCAAACTGTCAAAACAAAGTGGATAGTTTTACTTTTGCTCAAAATCTGAAATTCCATCATGAATATTTTAATATTAGGTAGCGGAGGACGAGAGCATGCAATAGCTTGGAAAGTAGCGCAAAGCAATTTATGTACAAAGCTTTTTGTAGGACCCGGAAATGCAGGTACTTCATCTGTAGCGGAAAATGTGGCGTTAAACCCAAACGATTTTGAGGCTGTAAGTGATTTCTGCTTGAATAATGCTATTGAAATGGTTGTTGTAGGGCCAGAAGATCCTTTGGTTAATGGAATTAAAGATTATTTTAAGGCAAACCCAAAGATTAGCTCAATAGCGGTAATTGGCCCGGATGCGAAGGCTGCTCAAATGGAGGGGAGTAAGGATTTTTCTAAAGAATTTATGGCGGAATTTGGGATACCCACAGCTGCTTATAAAAGCTTTACACCTGAGACGCTGGAGGAGGGGAAGTCGTTTTTGGAAACCCTAAAACCACCTTTCGTACTGAAAGCGGATGGTTTAGCTGCAGGTAAAGGAGTATTGATTCTGGAAGAATTGGATGAAGCAAAGTTGGAGCTTGAATCTATGCTTTCCGGTAAATTTGGTGACGCAAGCTCCAAAGTAGTTATTGAAGAGTTTTTAGACGGAATAGAGTTCTCTGTTTTTGCCCTTACAGACGGTAAGGACTACAAAATACTGCCGGTAGCAAAGGATTACAAACGGATAGGAGAAGGAGATATAGGTCTTAATACTGGAGGCATGGGAGCCGTTTCTCCTGTACCTTTTGTAGACGATACTTTGATGCAAAAAGTGGAGGAAAGAATTATTAAGCCTACTATTAAAGGAATAGGAGGCAGAGGCATGGACTACTCCGGTTTTGTGTTTTTTGGATTAATCAGTGTAAAAGGTGAGCCTTTTGTAATTGAATATAATGTAAGAATGGGTGATCCGGAAACGGAAGTTGTAATACCAAGAATTCAAGGAGACCTGCTAAAAGTTTTAGCTTCTCTTTCAAAAGGAGAATTGGGAAACACTGTTCTGAATGAAGACCCCAGGTTTGCCACTACCGTAATGACAGTTTCAGAAGGATATCCAGAGGCTTATGAAAAAGGAAAATCCATTGCAGGTTTAGATGCTGTTTCTGAAAGTATCATATTCCATGCAGGAACAAAACAGCAGGAAGAATCCATTGTAACAAATGGAGGAAGAGTAATGGCTTTCACATCCTACGGAGAATCCATGAAGGAAGCATTGAATAAAAGCTACTCATCCATCAAGAAAGTGTGTTTTGACGGGATTACTTTTAGAAAGGATATAGGCTTTGACCTATAATTATTTTTCTCCGGCTTGAGCGTGCTTTCTCATTTGACCCATCCAGTAAAGAAAGAGAACAGAGCCAATGGCTAAGAAAATGAAGTTTGGAAGATTACCTAAAACTGGTAATATCTCAAATGTTGAAAGCAGAAAGTCTCCAAGACCTTCGATGATATCTTTAACTTGCATCTTTAACTAAAATTTGAGCCCCAAAATTAGATAAAAAGGCTTATGCTTACAAGGTTATTTAACAACTTAAGTTTACAATCTGGTATTTCGGCCTTTATCACTGTTTTCGGTTTGGCGGTTTGGGTAGGTTTGAGCTCAGATTTAGATGCAGCAAGTACTTCGCTACCCGGCCTTGATAATCTTATAAGCCCAAGTCTGTTTAAAGGATTTGTAATTTTCTCTATTCCAGTTATAAGTTTGATTTTCAATCGATTGTTTAATGCAGTTGGTGTTCTAAAAAGCAGTTACCATATTCTGGTTATCAGCGGAATACAACTTTTGCTATTTTTTTACAGCTCCTTAAACTTGAGTGTTTTGTTGATGCTATGGTTGGTCGTGTTCCTGTATCAAAAAATATTCAATCTAAATAATGTGGGAGATCCACGGCCCAATATTTTCTCAGCCGGTACACTTATTGGTTTAAGTTCACTCGTAGTCCCGGAAAGTATATTTATGCTCCTATTGATTTGGACAGCGCTATTTGTTTATCGAATGCCATCGATCAAAAACTTCGTCATCCCACTTTTAGGAATTTTTAGTGTTTACTTTCTTTTCTTTTCAGCCTTCTTTTTCCTTTCTGAGTTCGACTTTGTAGAGTTTTTATTATTGCACCTGAAGAGTATACGCTTCGATATTACTACCTATGACTTAAACAAACCTTTATGGCTGATTCCCTTTCTAGTAAGTTTGATATGGGCAGCGTATGAGTTGGTTTTAAATATTAGTAAAGCTACCGTTTTCAAAAGGCAAATATTAACACTCGGCCTGAGCTTGATTACTATACTTTTTCTGATTGCGCCTACCTTGGAGAACTCGGAAATGTTACTTATGCTTACGGTTTTCCCAATAAGTATATTACAAGCTAACTTGATTTTGAGAACGGAAAAATGGTGGGTACAAGATTTGATTTATTTTCTTATTCTAACCGGATTATTGCTCCAGATAATAATCTAAAAGTTATTTGGTTTCCTCTTCGTCTTCAAAGAAGAGTGCCTTTAGTTCAGTTGCTTCAGAGGGCTTCATTTTTCCGCCAAGAATAAGTGAGAGCTGTTTCCTTCTCAATGCACCTTCAAAACGAATCTTTTCTATTTTTGTTTCCGGTTCAATGGGTGGAATGTTTATAGGATTTCCTAATTGATCAACGGCTACAAATGTATAGATGGCTTCATTCGCCTTACTTTTTTTACCAGCAATAGTTTGATCTTCAATATAAACATCAACAAAAACCTCCATGCTAGAAGTAAACGCTCTAGAAACAGATGCCTCCAGAGTAACAATACTACCTTGTGGAATAGGCTGGTTAAAAGATACGTTGTTTACAGAAGCGGTAACCACAATTCTTTTACAATGACGATGAGCAGCAATAGCAGAAGCACGATCCATCCAGCTTAAAAGTTCCCCTCCAAAAAGATTGTGAAGGTTATTGGTGTGGTTTGGAAGCACAATTTCAGTAACAATCGTTCTTGACTCGCTTGGAGTTTTGGATTTCATCATCGGAAATTTCAGACAAAAATACGCTAATTAGCGTAAATCCATGCGCCAGAATTCACCTCATTTTTGATAGAAGTTAATTCTGCTCTAGCAGCTTCAGGGCTTGAAAAATTACCAATAGCTACTCTAGAAAAACGAGAGTCTCCTTCCGCCACATAGGCGTCATAACCTTTAGCCTTTAATGCTAAAGCATATTTAGAGGCATTGTTAGAAAGCTTAAATGAACCCACAACAATGTGGAAGCCAGAAGTTATGCCACTCGCGCTCTTTTGTTGTACAGGCAAATCCACACTTTCAGTAAGGACTTCTTTTTCCGTTGCAATGGGTGTATCTATCGTTTTTACAACCGCAGTAGGTTCAGACTCTGATAGTATATCACCATCATCCGTTACTTCCTTTGCTGTAGAAGGAACATTATCCTCGATTCCCTCAGAAGAAAAGTAAGAATAAGGACTTAAGCCAGAGAGGTTATCATCTTTTTGATGCGTGCCGAAATAAATGCCTGCTGAAATACTTAAACCTACAAAGGCGGTTACAGCGGCAGCTCTAAACAAGGTAGGAGCTAATTTTTTGCTCTGTACCTTTTTCGTTTTTTCTGGAATATGCTTGTCTATAGCTTTATGAATGGCTTGTTTGATTTCAATCTCTCTTTGAATACCGGAGGTTCGAAATATATTTAAACCATAAGAAGCTTTGTCGTAATTGATTTCAATAGCAGGGTTAAATTGAACCTTGGCAGCATTATCCAGATACAATCTGCCAATACCTGGTAGATTCACTTTTTTACCCGCACTTAAAATTCTCTTCCAACTTCTAATAGAAATAGAAATGCTCTCTAAAGCTTGTGTATAGGATATGGACTCATGTACACTTATAGCCTGAGCGAGTAAGCCATCATTTTCTTTAATGCTCGAATTAAAAGCCACCCTCTTAGATGTAGGGCGTAACATATTTGTGCTAGGGTTTACTTCTGCTGCATATTGACGTGTAATGAATGCCCCGAATTCGGGCAGAATTACACACTCGTGATCAAATAGTAAACGGCTTATATGTTTGTCAATAGTAACATTCATAGATAAGCAAAGATAAAAATTCCCACATTATCCGTTAAAGCCTAAAGGAAAAACCGCTAAAAAGAAGAAACTGATGGTGATAGGTTTCTACACCATCCATATCTGTATTAGGGGTAAGACCGTAAAAAATTGTAGGGCTTACGTGTAATCTTAAGCGATTGGTAATGGCGTACCCTAGGTTTGGACCTGCGTTTAGCTGTAAAGACCAAGTGTTGGGATCAAGCCCGTCATAATCTTCAATATCTCCATTTGGGTATTCAAGTTTTACCGTACTACTGCTCAATATTCGGGCATTTAGTCCCATTTGTGCTTTAATTTGGAATCGGCCATCTAAAAGATAATAGGCAACACCCACGGGTATTTCTACAAATTGATACTGTTGCTGAATGTTTGGTAGAAGAATGAATTGACCGGCCTCTGTAGAGGGTGAAACTTGACTGAAGGAGTTAGGCGTATCAAATTTTATACTTCCATACGAGGTGTTTCCAACAAGTTCATCCGGTTGGCTAGTGATGCTATTATTAGGTTCATCTGCCTCAAGAATAATATTATTGCTAGTTTGATTCCAATTATTCACCATGATACCAGCCGTATATTCAAACCGGTTTTCGGCTTTGTAAGCCAAAGTAATACCCGCAGCATAGGCGTTTTCTAAACGTTCGTTTTGAACATTGTTTGAGATAGCATTATCCGCCTTGTCGTAGCGTACATTTCTAAAAGGAACGGTTGGGCCACCCATTAAACCCAATTCAAACCTGGATGATTCCATTTTCCTTTTTGGAAACCGATTTGGGTCCACTACCGCATAGGAGGGAGTATAGTTTTGTTTGCTATTATCATCCTCAGAAAGCAATAAGGTGTTGTTGTTATCTAGGGTTTCTAAAGTAATACTAGGTGTTGGCTTTGGTAATAAATCCAACGGAACTGGAAGGGTGGTTTCCTCTTCTGAGTTTACAGCATAACCATTCTGGCTAGCATTAGAAGGTGCTTTTAATTTTCGACTTTTTTGATGCTTGCGAGTTACAGCTGGAGCGACTATCTCTTCAGGAGAAGTAGCCTTTGTACTGGGAGCGACATCAATCTTTTCTGAAACAGCTTCTTCTGTTTTGGCATTTAAACTTTTAACAACATCAGAAGAATGTGCGCTGCTTGCTTCCGAACCTGAAGGGACATCCTTAGGTTTCTCAAATTCCTCTGAGCTTATTCCTGTAGACGGAGAAAGAATAAGGGAAGGCTCATTTTTATCTGAAGATACGACCTGATCGAAGTGCCAACCGGAAAAGAAAGCCAAAATAAGAGCAGCAGCAATAGCACTCCATCTTAGAATCAGGATTCGTTTCCTCCCTTTAGCCTGATCAAGTCTAGTACTAACATCCTGCCAAGCATCATGAGGAGTAGCAGCTTCAAAATTTTGAAACTTCTCCTTAAAAAGTTGATCTATGTTTTCTCTCTTATTTCCCATTGCCTCTCATCATATATAAATCTGGAAACTTGTGCATAACCTTTTCCTTCAAAAGACTTCGAGCTCTTGAAAGATTACTCTTAGAGGTACCTTCACTAATACCTAACTTCTCAGCTATTTCTTTATGCGAATAACCTTCAATAGCAAAAAGGTTAAATACAAGTCTATACTGTGGTGATAGACTTTTAATAATTTCCAACAAATCGCTTGCGGTAATGTTGCTAATAATGTCGTTGTAGCTGTAACTTTCGTTCTCTAGAGCATGTGTGCTCACAGGGAAAAGTAGTTTCTTGCTTCTAAAACTCTGTAAAATCAGGTTTACAAACATTCTTCGCATCCAACCTTCAAAAGAGCCTTTAAAAGAGTATTTACCTATATTCTGGAAGAGATGGAAAAATCCATCCTGTAAGTGATCCATAGCTTCGGTTTCGTCTTTGGCATAATATAAACATACACCATACATCTTTTTATAGCACAAGCGATACAGCTCACTTTGAGCGTCTCGCTTTCCTTTTTGACAAGCCTTAATAAGTTCGTCAGATATCACCAGTTGTTTCCTTTTAATGCTATAGATGCGCAAAGCACCTTAGAGGTTGCTTTGGCTTAAGGTAAAGTAAATATTTTCATGAAAGAATTCATTTTAAAAGAGTTGGCGCAACCAAACTTCATTTCGGACCATCAATAAAATAAAAGCACAAAAATGAAAAAGTTTCTATTCTTTCCAGTCCTATTGTTTTTAAGTATCGCTCTACAAGCATCAGGTTCAAATCTATATGCCAGTTTAGTGGATGTAAATGCCCGCTGGGTATTTGAAAAGGATTTTCCCTCATGGGTGCACAATGCAGAATCTGAAGAAAACCCCATTCAAAAACATTTGTTTCTAGTTCATGGTATTTTAAAGCAAAGAAGCACAGATCATTTAACGGAGCCTCAAAAGCAAAACCGAGAAAAGTATTTGACGTTTTTAGATTCTTATGCAAAGAGGGGCAAGTTTCCTGAAAATGTATTGGAAAGCGCTAGAAAACCAGTTTTTATAGACCCTTTTGGAACACATTGTGCCGTAGGGTATTTGATAAAAGAAAGCGGCAGTACTGCCCTGGCCCAACGCATTAGTAGAAATATGAACTACTCTTATTTACTGGACATGAAGGATGAAACTTTAATGGAATGGGTGAGCGAAAGTGGCTTTACCGCAGAGGAGTTGGCTTGGGTTCAGCCCGGCTATCCTCCTGTTGGAGAAGGAGAACGAATGGGAGAAGGAATGAATGGACCGGTATACTCAATTTTACCGGTAAATGGCGACATAATAGCTGCAGGAAGGTTTGATACAGCCGGTACGGTAGAAGCAAAAGGTATATCTACCTGGATAAGTGGAATTGCAGGGTTTGACTGGATCAATTTTGGCCAAGGGGCATTAGAATACGAAGTATTGGATATGGAAGCCTATAATGGAGGAATCATCGCGGCCGGAAACATCTTTTGGGCAGACTCTATGTGGGTAGGATCTGGAGTGGCTTTTTGGGACGGTAGTTCTTGGAACCCTTTAGGATCATTTTATATTGGTGCTCTACAAAATACTGTAATGGATATTGAGGTGTACAACAACGAAATCTATGCAGCCGGTCAGTTTAGGTCTGGAATCAATGCATCTTCTGTTTTTTACAATTTTGCCAAGTGGGATGGTACGGAATGGGTAAGCGCTGGTTTCTCTCCTCAAGGAACGGTATATGCTTTAGAGGAGCATCAAGGGAATCTCATTCTGGGCGGTTCATTTAATACAATTGATACTATACCATGTAACCATATTGCTTCTTTTGATGGTACCAATTATAGCCCCTTAGGAAACGGTGTTCCAACTTACGTTTATGCTCTGGAGAGTGTGGATGATTCACTATTTGCTGGAGGTCCGCTTTTGAGCCCCTCTCAACAAGATACTTTTGGGTTTGGCTACTATTCGAATGGCCAATGGAATAAGATTGAAGGATTAGAGAACACAGATAATTTAGCGCAGCAAAAGGTATTGGCTTTGGAACAAACCCCATATGGCTTGTTTGTAGGTGGTAGTTTGAATTATTTTCCTGTAATAGGTCGGTATGGTAAGAACTTGCTTTATTACGCTAACGGTAGTTTAGCTCCTTTTGCGGTTTTGGATTCAACCGTAAATACGCTGAGTTATTCAAACAGTGTTCTGTATGCAGGAGGAGAGTTTAAGCATGGCTTTTTCAACTTTGCCCAACCGGATGAGTTGAACCATATTGTTTATTTTGATTTAGCTCAAAATTTTAGCCTGAACGATGGAGCGGTGAATGTAAAAACCAGTTTATACCCGAACCCAGCACAAGATGAGTTTTCTCTTGAGTTTGATCAGAAGTTAGAAATACAATCGTTCCAGCTAACCGATGTTACGGGGCGCAAGGTGCGAATGGAAATGGAGAAAAAGGGTGATAAAAAGTATCACTTTACCCTCCAACAAAATGTAAAAGGGCTCTACCTACTAAGCATCCAAACCGCAGAAGGAGTTTTAGAAAAAAAGATCATTCTGCAATATTAAAGTCGCATAAAATGACAACAACAATCTATGAAGTTTTGTATTTTGGAGCTTCATGGAGGTAGAAGAACTAACACATCAAATTGCTTTAACATTGGTTTCTGGAGTGGGCGATAAGACGGCTAAAAATCTTATCGCCCATTGTGGTAGTGCTCAAGCTGTGTTTAAAGAAAAGCCAGCGCTTTTATCAAAAGTTCCAGGAGTAGGAGTTAAAAGCACTAAGGCTTTCACTAAAGCCGAAATATTTACTCGGGCCGAAAAAGAAATCCGGTTTATACAAGACAATAGGATTAAGCCCTTATTCTTTCTGGATAAAGATTATCCAAAAAGGCTAAGAGCCTGTGAGGACGGCCCGCTTCTTCTTTTCCAAAAAGGAGAAATAGACTTTAATAGATATCATAACCTAGCCATTGTTGGTACTCGAAATGCAACCTCTTACGGTTTGGAGTTTTGTGAAAGGTTTGCAAAAGAACTTACGGATTACAAGGTTAACGTGGTAAGTGGTCTAGCGTATGGCATTGATATAAAGGCCCACCGAGAGTCTATAAAACATAAAATACCAACTGTAGCCGTACTCGCACATGGATTAGATAGAATCTATCCTAGCGTGCATAGGCAAACGGCCCGTTTGATGGAAGAAAATGGAGCTTTATTAACCGAGTTTTTAAGCGAAACCAATCCGGATCGAGAAAACTTTCCTAAGCGCAACCGTATAATTGCTGGAATGGCAGAGGCTGTAATTGTGGTTGAGGCAGCCAAAAAAGGAGGCGCCTTAATAACTGCGGAAATTGCGAACACGTATAATAGAGATGTTTTTGCCGTACCGGGTAAGTTAAAAGACACGTATTCAGAAGGGTGCAACTACTTAATTAAAATCAATAAAGCAGCTTTATTTACCGGAGTTCAAGATCTTAAGTATCTTTTAGGATGGGAATCTATCAACCAGCAAAATATTCAAAACAAACTATTTGTTGAACTTTCTCCTGTTGAAAAGAAAATAAAGGAAGCCTTAGAGGAAAGTGAAAAAAGAGTAGAATTGGATAATCTGTGTATTAGATTAAATTTGCCCTTAAGTAAGGTTATTCCTACTTTATTAAATTTGGAGCTGAAAGGTATAGTTAAAAGTCACCCGGGAAAGCTTTTTGAACTAACATAAATATTGAAAAAGACCTACTCCAATATCGTGTCTTCTGCCTGGGGGGTAATGATTTTCGTTACCTTACTAGTAAGCATTCCCTCTATGCTTATATTTCTGCGAGACTATGAAGATAAAAAGCAGGATTTACTCAATAGTGCAGAAACCAAGGTTAAATGGATTCAGCAATATTTTGAAAGCGAATACTCCAATGTTCTAAAGGATCTAGAGTTTTTTTCACGTAATCCGGGTTATGTAGACTATCTAACCGATACAACTTCTGCTTCTATTCACAAAAGGGTCATTGAAAAGACAAGTGCCACTTTTGTAAAGATCAGAAATACGTATTACCAGTTTCGATTAGTAGACACCTTAGGAGTGGAAGCTTTAAAGATTAAGTATCGAGATGGCAGATTGGATATAAATACCGAGCTACAAAACAAACTCCATCGTCCGTATTTAATGAAAGCCTCCCACCTTAAAAAGGGAGAGGTTTATATCACAGATTTTGATCTGAATGTAGAGAACGGTCAGCTTGAAAAGCCATTTAGACCAGTAGTTCGGTTTATCACACCTGTTTTTGATCAAGATAAAAAGATCGGTTATCTGGTTCTGAATTACAATGCGAATCGGATTTTAACAAAAATGGGAGACATTAACCCTGGAGATGATGGTTTGCTGTCTTTTGTAACGAATAAAGGTTATTTCATTAGAGAACAGGCAAGACAAGAAGATTTTGGCTTCCTAATAAACAAAGACACTTCATTAACAAAAGCCGGATCAAGATTACTGTCTATTTGGAAAAGTGATGTAAGCAATCGAATCGAGGATAAGGACCTCGGTTTATCCTACTTTCAGAAAATTGGTGTAACGGATCAATTGGAAGTTCCAGAAGAATTGGAGTTAATTAATCAACCTTTTTATTATACGGCTATCACATATCCTCCAGATGGCGTTTTGGACATAAAGGAGGCCCTTGCTGTAGATTTATTCCTGTGGGACTTATTGATTCTTGCAGTGGTAATACCCATTATCCTTTATCTTTTTAGAACCATTCGTCAAAAGAGTGGACAGCTGGATGAGAAGTCTCATGATCTCCAAGTTCGAAATAAAGAGCTAGAGAAAAGTCAAAAGAAACTGAGTAAAAATTTAGAGGAGGTGGAGCGCCTATCGCATGAAAGGCAAGAGGCATTGATAGAGTTACAAAACAGGGAAAACGACCTTAAAAAAGCTCAAGAAATTGCCCAACTTGGTTATTATGAAAGGGATATTACTACCGACATTTCTACATGGAGTGATAATCTTTCTGCTATTTATGGGTTGGATCAAAATTATGACTTCAATACACAAGGTGTAGAATCCATTATGGACGCTGCTGAGTACAAAGAGATGATAAACCTGTGGAGGACTTGCGTAGAAGAAGAAAAAGAGTTTAAAACTGTTTATCGGATCTTTCTTAAAGATGGAGTAACCACCTATTTACAGGATATTGCTCAACCAATAAAACAAAACGGGAAGTTTGTAGCTATGCGCGGAACGGTTCAGAATATTACGGAACGCATACAAGTTGAAAAAGAATTACTCAAGGCAAAAGTAAAAGCAGAAGCAGCTACACAGGCAAAATCGGATTTTTTAGCCACGATGAGTCATGAGATTCGCACTCCATTAAATGCGGTTTTAGGAATGGCGAGCTTACTGGAGGAAACGGAACTAGACCCCAAACAAAGTGATTTTGTAAAAACGATTAAAGTAAGCGGGAGCGCGCTATTAGGTGTAATAAATGATATCCTCGACTTTTCCAAAATGGAATCTGGTCAAATGGAAATAGAACGAAGGCCGATCGATTTAAACAATTTGCTAGAAGACTGCCTTCAGGTTATAGCTGTAAGTGCAGAAAAAAAGAAGCTCAAATTATTTTATCAAATCTGTCCTGAGGCTCCTAGCATCATATATGGAGATGAAGGCCGGTTACGGCAGTGTCTGATTAACCTCTTGAACAATGCGATTAAGTTTACCGAAAAAGGAGAGGTAAAGATTAAGGTGCATCTAGAGGAAAGAGATGGAGAGGAGGCTACCATTCGTTTCTCTGTGGTAGATACGGGAATTGGTATAGATCATGAAAAACAAAAGGCTATTTTCAATGCTTTTCAACAAGCAGATACTTCTATTACACGAAGATACGGAGGGAGCGGTTTAGGCTTAGCCATTACACAGCGTCTGGTGGAGCTAATGGGAGGTAGCATTCAGCTTAAAAGTGAGCCTTATGAAGGATCTGAGTTTTACATCATTTTAAAAACCAAAGGAGAGTGGGAGCCGAAACCACAACTGTCTAAACCCAAGAAAGCATGCATTATTAGCTTGGAGGGGAATGAAAGTAAAGCGCTGCAAAAGGTGCTCGAAGAGTTTAATGTGGAAGTGAGCTGGGTAGATTTTAACCGAGAAGATTTTCAAAACATTGAAGCAGATATCGTATTTCTATTGAGTGAGCCTGAATTGAGAGAAGATTTTATTCAGTTTGGTGAAAGCTTGAAACCGCTTCATGACAAGATGTTTTTTGTAACCAATATTCAAAATGGTCTTTCAGAGTTAAAATCGTTTCGGGTAGTGAGCCGTCCTGTAAAGGTTTCTTGGTTAAACGACCTTTTATTCGACTCAAAGTTTGATTCTAATTTTTCTTCAAAAGAAGACCAAGATCAAGAACTTGATTTAGACCTAAGTATACTAGTAGCCGAAGACAACCCTGTTAATCAAAAACTTACACTTTTGCTTTTTGAAAATTTAGGCTATCATATTGATTTGGCAGAGAATGGCTTGCTCGCGGTTAAAGCCGCACAAAATAAAAAGTATGATTTGGTTTTTATGGATATCCAAATGCCAGAAATGGATGGTGTGGAAGCTGCAAAATATATTATGGCTGACCATGGAAAGAATGCGCCTACGATTATCGCCTTAACAGCCAATGCCATGCACGGGGATAAAGAAAAGTATATCAATGCGGGTATGGATGATTATCTGTCTAAACCTATTAACGTTGAAGAGCTTAAACGGAAGATTAATTATTGGGGGAAGCGCAAATAAGTCAGGCGATAGACTTTTAATTCATGGAGCTAGATTAATTTCGCTTTAGGTTTATAATCCAGTTAAATCATGCTCAATTCGCCTCAAAACTTACTTCTAATTTTTATCAAAAATCCACTTCCCGGAAAGGTAAAAACTAGGCTTGCAAAAGATATTGGTGAGGAAGAGGCCGTACTTGTATATAAGAAGTTACTGAGTATTACACACCAGGAAGCATTGGGTGTAAATGCGGAGAGGTGGATTTGTTACGGTGACTTTATCAACCAAGAAGATATATGGACAGAGGATAGTTTTAAAAAAAAGCTTCAAAGCGGAAAGAATCTTGGTGAACGCATTAAGCCATTTTTTGAGGTAGGGTTTAGCAAAGGGTTTAAGCGAATTGTAATAATTGGAAGCGACTGCCCGGAAATCAATGCACATGGCTTGAATGGCGCTTTTGATAAATTAAAAACTAGCGATGCGGTAATAGGCCCGGCAAACGATGGCGGGTACTATTTAGTTGGTCTATCTAAAAACGTAAACCTTTTTGAGAATAAAACCTGGAGCACGGAATCTGTATTTGATGAAACGGTAGCAGATTTTAAAAGCTATGATTTATCCTATCAAATTTTAGAAGAGAAGGTGGATCTTGATACCTTTGAAGACCTTAAAAAATTTCCCAACTTATGACTCAACAAATTGAAGAAGCAACAGCATATCTTAAAAAGGTGGGCTTTACGGGAGCAGAAACAGGTGTAGTGCTTGGCACAGGTCTTGGGAAGCTTTTGGATAAAATGGAAATCATTCATACGATCAGTTACAAGGAAATCCCTCATTTTCCGGTAGCTACTATGGAGTACCATGCAGGAAACTTGATTCTCGGAAAAATAGGGAGTAAAAAGGTAATAGCCATGCAAGGGCGTTTTCATTACTACGAAGGATATGGGATGAAAGAAATTACTTTTCCTATTCGAGTAATGAAAATGCTAGGGATAAAGAACTTATTGCTCTCTAACGCGGCTGGAGGAATTAATTTGGAATATAAAAAGGGCGATTTGGTTATCATTGAAGATCATATCAATCTGCAAACAGAAAACCCTCTTACGGGCCCAAACTCTGAGATACTAGGACCGCGTTTTCCGGATATGAGTGAGCCCTATGATAAGAAAATTATAGCTCAGCTTCAAGAACTTGCTCAAGAACGGGGAGAAAAGTTGAGAGAAGGAGTTTATGTATCCGTTACCGGTCCAAATCTAGAAACACGGGCAGAATACCGGTTTTTAGGTATTATTGGAGCGGATATGGTGGGTATGAGTACAGTGCCAGAGGTAATTGTTGCAAACCATATGAGTTTACCATGTGTTGCCGTTTCGGTAATAACAGACGAATGTGACCCAGATAACTTGAAGCCAGTTGATATTGCGGAGATTATAGAGATAGCGGGAAAAGCAGACGATCGCTTGAGCAATTTATTTGTGAGCCTGATATCTCAGCTTAACTAAGAATATCTTTAAACTCCATTTCTTGGGAAGCAAGTACAAACACTTTTGAAGAGATGTCTTTTGTGTTTTCCTTAAGTTGGGTGTAATAAGCTTCAAAATTATCGCTTGGAGAAGCTAAGCCAAGCATGGTAAGACTACATTTTTTGGACTCACGGTTAATGATGCTCCAAAAATCTTCGTCACCAGATACAATGATGTCGGTAGTAAAATCAACACGCATTACTTGAAGTTTTTCGCATAGGTTTTGCTTAGCACTCTCTGCGGCTTCTTCCGTGGGTACTACCATTTTAATACAGATTTCAACTCCATTCCACGACCGGCCACTTTTCAGTAAGTATCCTAAAATCATCATCAAAGCCCCATTTCCTTTCAAACCTCCCCACCATATATCCATCTTTTCGATGTGTTGGAACCCCTTGTGGTCGTCATCTTGCACGATAAGCACATTTCTCTTACTGTGATAAATATGCTCAATCATAGTTGCATATTCGGAATAATGTGTCCGATCTGCTGTATCACCAAGAAGAACTGTATTGGGAACCAATGGACCTAAGCCGTATGCACTTACTAGTTGCTTAGCACCATCATATATATTAGATGAGCGCATTACACGAACTAGGGCGCTTATGTTTTTAGTTCCTAAATACTCTGAAATGTGCGATTCATAATCATTTACCTTTTCCTGAGTTATTTTTTCCTCTTGTAAGATGGTAGCTACCGTAAAAAGAGATTTTCTCTGAGTAAGTGCGTTTGCAAAATCAATAAGATGCCAGCGCTTGGTGGGGGCGCCAGAAAAAACAAGAATATTGGGTCTCCAACTTTTGGCACTTATCCCATTGTCCAACCGGAGGGTAGCAAAGCGAATAATACTTAAAAGGACCCCTTTTCGAACATCTCCTGTGGCGCTTTTAAAACCCTTTCGTTTTAACCATATAAATACGATAATGAAAAAGAAAAAGGCAAAGAATGTGGCTTTTGCATTGATCAAAAACATGACAATAGCACAGCCTATGGCACCCACCACAGAAAAGCCCCAATGAACCTTAAATTTGGGCCGAAACGAAGGGTTACGCAAAAAGCGTTCTATCCCTGCGGTGATGTTTAAAATTCCGTAAGTGGTTAAAAAGAACATGGTTAGGATGGGAGCCAAAAGGTTGAGGTCTCCAAAGTACACAGATACAAGAGCGATAAGGATAGTGAACAAAGTACCGGCTCTGGGAATCCTTTCTTTTCCAGATTCTCTCTCAAAAAAGGATAATTTTTCAGGGATTACTCGATCGGCAGCTAAAGCTTGAAGTATACGAGGAGCGCCTAACAAACTTCCTACAGCACTTGAAAGTGTAGCACCCCAAATACCCAAGAGAACAGCATCACCCCAAAAGGCGATCTTCTGCATGACTAGCGAGTCGGAAATTAACGCGTTTGAACTCGCACTATAAGCCAGAAAAATGGGTAAGATCATATAAACCAAATAACCCACGCCAACAGCAAGAAAAGTTCCTTTAGGTATGGATTTAGCAGGGTCTTTAAGATCGCCAGAAAGATTAACCCCCGCCATAATACCGGTTACTGCGGGGAAGAAAACAGCAAATACCTTCCAAAAGCTTTCCTTTCCTTCCGTTGGAGCACTCCACACTTTGGTTGTATCAACTACATCAATGGCATCTCCAAAGAATAGTGAAAGCAGAGATAGAGCGATAATACCGAGAATAAAATACTGTGCTTTAATAGCGGCTTTTGTAGAAAAAAAAGCCAATGAACCGAGAAGAAGGGTGGTTACAATACCAACCATTTTCATATTTAAACTCGGAAAAATGGCGACTAAACTTTCTGAAAAGCCAATCACATATAGCGCTACAGAAAAGGCTTGAGCTAGGAAGAGCGGTATTCCTACAGCTCCACCTATTTCTACGCCTAGAGACCGACTAATCATATAATAAGCACCACCTGCCTTTACAGGAGCATTGGTAGCTATTGCTGCAATGGAAAGAGAAGTTAAAAAAGTGATGGATGTTGAAAGCGTTACGATGATCAATGTGCCTACTAAGCCTACATTTCCCACTACCCATCCAAAGCGGAGGTACATGATTACACCCAAAATGGTAAGTAACGAGGGGGTGAAAACACCACCAAATGTTCCTAGTTTTTTAGGAGCTCCAGAAGAGTCAGAAATCTTCACAAAAACAGAGATATAGATTGCAAATTAACCAATTGAGACATTAAAAATTAGGATTGGGTTGCTTTAACTTTTGCAATTTCGATAAGCTGCTTTAAAACGTCTTTTAGTGAGCTATTAGAGAGCTCATCTAAGGAATAGATTTTAACATGCTTGGCGTGTTTTCCTTTTCCTTCCAGTTTTAAACCCATAGTGTCAATGTGATCGTAATGGTGGAGAAATAACTGCGCATGATCTTTACCACTACCAATTACCCCAACTACATGGTTACGGTTAGAAATAAAATAAGAAGCCATTCGAACTACTTTTCCACCCAATATCTCTTCTTGTAGAGAATTGTCAAGCGATTGAATTAATTCTCGAAGCGCACGAAGAATTTTTGATACGTGCGAAGGTTTATTTTCAAGGATATCTTCAAATACCATTTCTACTTGCGCTTACTGCCCCGGGTTTTAGGTTTTTTGTATTTGGCTTTAATCTTTCGATGATAAGACCCTCCCAAATTAACTTTTTTGTTTTTATCCTTCTTTTCATGAAAGCCTCCTTCTGGTTTAGCAGTATTTGGCTTTGGCAAATAGTTTTTCTGATGCGTTTCGGGCTTTTCCTCTTCTGTAAAAATCTCAGAAATCTCAACTTCAGGAGGAAGTTCAGCTAAAGGAATAGCTTTCCCCATCAACTCCTGTATAGCATCAATCCGATCCATTTCTACTTCGTTAGAAAAGGAAAATGCTGCACCATGCTTGTCCGCTCTACCCGTTCTACCTATGCGGTGAATGTAGGCTGTGGCTTCTTGAGGTATATCAAAGTTCACTACATGCGTTACATCCAGAATATCCAAACCTCTGGCAATAATATCAGTAGCAATTAAAACAGAAATCTCACCGGTTTCAAAAGCTTTTACCGTATTCAAGCGGTAGTTTTGGGACTTATTGGAATGCATCACTCCAATTTTATCGGGAAACTTAGAAGAGATCTGTTCAAACAAACGATCCGCTAGTTTTTTGGTTGAAGCAAAAACCAACACTTTCGCCATTTCTGGATCGGTTTGAATCAAGTTCTCCAGTAAGTTTACTTTGGTGTAAAAGTTTGGTACACCATATAAGCGCTGCTCTATTTTAGCGATAGGCGTTCCTTGTGGAACGACTTCAATTTTATGCGGTTTATTGAAAAAATCTGCGATTAGAGCTTCTACATCTGTGCTTAAGGTGGCGGAAAAAAGGAGATTCTGTTTGCGTTCTGGTAATAGATCCATAAGCGTAGTAAGCTGTGTTCTAAAACCAAGGTTAAGCATTTCATCCACCTCGTCTATCACCAATTTTTTAATGTGGCTTAGTTTTATAGAGCCATGCATCACCAAGTCAACTAACCTGCCCGGAGTGGCCACCAGCACATCTACACCCTCTTGTACCGCCTTTTTTTGAGTATTGATATTGGTGCCGCCATACACCCCTACACTTCGGATATTTATATACTTGGCCAGTTTCTCAATTTCATTACAAACTTGAACAACCAGTTCTCGAGTAGGAACTAAAATTAAAACACGCGGGTGTTTTTCTTTAGAAAAAGTGTGCAAACGTAAAATAGGAAGTAGATAAGCAAACGTTTTACCGGTTCCAGTTTGCGCTACGCCCACCACATCTCTTCCGGACATTATAACTGGAAAGGCTTGCGTTTGAATGGGTGTAGCATAAATATAGCCCAACTCCTCTAGTGAGTTGAACAAGGGATTGTTAAGATTTAGCTCTTCAAAAGTCACTTGCAAAATATATAAAAGGCTAAATTACACTTTATCTTCAGCATCTAACTGGCTACGTTAACAGTTGATTAACGGAGTAACTAAAATGATTTCCTTTAATTTACTACAACCAAACCTTTTTAATCATGAAGTTCAGTCAGATCTATCTTTTTGTTTTTATCTTTTTTACGAGTGCCCGTTTAAGTGCACAAAAATTTAGCGGCTCTGCCCATTACTTATCCGTATATGAAATTGAGTTTAGCACCGGAAATGACAGTTCGGATGAAGCTGTGGTGCAGGAGGATCAAAATGCTATGATTCAAAAAATATTAGCAGAGAGTTTAAGAAAAGAGTATACCTTAAAGTTCAACCGTAAAAGCAGCATTTACAAGAAAGAAGAAGTATTAAGCGAAAGTAAGTTTATGCTTGGTGGGATTGATGCCTCGAGTTTAATGGGCTCAGTAAGTGATGATGGGGTAACCAACTTTTTGTATAAAAATGTAGAAGAAGGTATCTCTAAAACAGAAAAGGATTTTTTAGGTAAAATTTTTCTAGTTACAGATACCCTAAAACCAATGGACTGGAAACTTGTAAATGAAACAAAAAAGATAGGAGACTATACTTGTTTTAAGGCGACAACCACTAGAGAAGCCCCACTATCCGCACAGAGTGATACGGTAAAAGATAGAACAGTGGTAGTTTGGTATACCCCAGAAGTTCCCATTAGCAATGGGCCTGATGATTATTGGGGTTTACCCGGTTTAATTTTGGAAGTAAGCGATGGAAACCGAACCATACTTTGTGACAAAGTAGTACTCAGCACTAAAGAAGAACTCACAATAAAGGAACCTAGTCGAAGAAAAGAGCATACACTCAAGGAATACAATGCTATTGTAAAGGCAAAAATTGAAGAAATGAGTGATGGCAAAGGCACCATTACCATTCATTAAAGCGTCATTTTTTTTTCAGCTGTGATTTAAACCTTTGTCCAAGCCAATGGTCTGTAAGTAAAAGTTGTGAAACCATAGCGCAAGATTATACGCGGATTATCGGCTACATTAACAGTTGATTAACAGCGAAAAAATCTGGAATTCTTCAACTTTGCCCGATAGGCTTAATATTTTCACGCATGATTAAATTTACTTACACTTTTATCCTACTCAGCTTCTTTAGTGCTCTAAAGGCTCAAGATTTTCAAGGAGTAGCGATCTATAAAACGGCTACCAGTTTAGATTTTGAAATGGACACCAGCCGTGTTCCCTCAGAGAGGCAAAAGTTTTTTAAAGAAATGATGGCTAAAGCCATGCAAGGGGAGTTTGAATTGAACTTCAACCGATCTGCTTCTCTTTATAGAGAGGTAGAAACTTTAGAAGAAGAAAGTGGTCCTGGCGGACGCGGTGGAGGAGGAAGAATGAAAATGATGATTGGAAGCTTTACAGGAGGATCAGGAGCCTTTTTTAAAGACACAAAAAAGCAACAACTAACGGAGCAGACCGAGTTTTTTGGGAAACGCTTTATCATAAAAGATTCATTAGAGAATTTCAACTGGCAACTTCAAAGCGAAACCAAACAAATAGGTGTTTACACTTGCTACAAAGCAACCACCACCCGTGAGGTAAAGCAAACCACTTTTTCTCGTTCAGCAAAAAAAGAATCTCAAAAAGATACCATTGTAACAAAAACCGTTACCGCTTGGTATACGCCACAAATAC
>CAZAJG010000005.1:55891-78701 GCA_964485405.1 uncultured Owenweeksia sp.
TAGAGAGGAACCCATGACAGAGATTACAGCGTGGTATACGCCACAAATACCTGTTAGTCATGGCCCAAAAGGATATTGGGGCTTACCGGGGCTAATCTTAGAGCTTAGCGATGGCAAAACCACCATGGTGTGCAGTAAGGTTGTACTAAATCCTAAAAAGGAAGTGGAAATTGAAGAGCCTACGGATGGGGATGAAGTGAGCAATGAAGAGTATGTAGCCATCATCACGAAAAAGATGGAAGAGATGCGCCAAGTATATGGGGGTGGCAACCGAGGAGGCGGAAGACGTGGACCAGGTGGTGGCAGAGGAGGCGGAGGATCTTTTACTATTGAAATGAGAAATTAATCTCGTTTTTCTGCACGTTTACACAAATTAAAAAATCACATTTCACGCATATGAAAGCTGTAATTACGGGTTTAAGCTTATGCCTAGCTTTATTGGGTAGTAATACCATTATTGCTCAAAAAGTTAAAATCTCTGGAGTGGTCAGAGATTCTGTTGGAGCACCCTTAGAAATGGCAAATGTTATTGCCTTAAAAACAGATGACAACTCCATGGCTTCGTATGCCATTACCAATTACTCGGGAAAATACGAGTTAACTGTGCTTGCTAACGCTACCTATACACTTCGGTACAGCTATTTAGGGTATCAAACTATAGATGAAACCATAAGCCCAGACGGCAGCAAAGAACGGATTATAAAGGATATAACCATGCGAGTGGATAATAACCAATTGGATCAGGTAGATGTAGTGGCCGAGATGCCTATTACTATTTCTGGAGATACCATTATTTACCAAGCCGATGCTTTTACCAATGGTGAAGAAGATAAACTAGAGGATTTGCTGGAAAAGCTACCAGGTTTTGAAGTAGATGAAGATGGAGAAGTTACTGTACAAGGGAAAACCGTAGATAAAGTAATGGTAGAAGGCCGTGACTTTTTTGATGGAGATAGCAAAATTGCGACTCAAAACATCCCTGCCAATGCAGTGGATAAGGTACAGGTGCTTAGAAACTACAATGAAGTTACCCCGATGCAAGGCCTAGATAACGATGATCGGATCGCTTTAAACATTAAGCTGAAAGATGGAAAAAAGAACATCACTTTTGGAGATATTAAAGCGCAAGGAGGCCTAGATGAACGATATCTGGTGCACCCCAATATTTTCTATTATACTCCCGAAGCAAGTTTTAATGTAATCGGAGATATTAATAATATAGGCCGTCCGGCATTTACGTTTAGAGATTACTTCCGCTTTACTGGAGGCTTTAAAAACTTGGCTCAAAGAGCAGGTTCAAACCTTCAGGTGGCTAACGATGATCTAGGCTTTGCCATTGCCCAAACCGCTCGTTCTAAAGAGGTGACTTCTCGCTTTGGTGCTGCTAACTTTAGTTACAACCCTTCTAAAAAGCTTACTTTTTCTGGTTTTGCTATCGGAAATCAGTCCATTAGCGATCAAGAGTCTGCAACCAATAGAACCTATGTGCGTGATGATGATCAAAATACAGAACTGCTAAATACCAACAGTACACAAAACAACAGTTCAGGCTTGTTTAAATTATCTTCTACTTATACGCCTACAAATGCTACTCATATTGGGTACGATGCATTCTATAAGATTACGGAGTCTGAAGATGAAAACACTCAGATCTCTGATTTTGGTATCAACCTAAATGGAGAAGATGTTGTAAACAATATAAGTTCCTTAAACACCCAACAGCCAATAGAGTTTAAGCAGAGTTTTGAGGCTTTTTACGACTACAATGAAAAGAGTGTTTTTGCATTAGAAGCGCAACATTTATACAAAAGACAAGACCCTCTTTATGAACTAATCACTACCCAAAGCCCATTCTTTGGAGCTATTCCCATTATTGATACAACCTCCTTTGATCTTCTTCAAAATAAGATCATCACTACCAACAAGGTAGATGCTAGTTTAAACTACTATTACATCATCAATAACAAAAACCACGTCAACGTTACAGCTGGGGTGAGCAATACCAATCAAAGTCTTACTTCTGCTATTAGCCAGCTGTTTGATGGCTCCGTGATTTCTGATCTAGATGGAGATTCGCTTCAGAATGATGTGCTTTTTAACCTCACAGACCTTTTTGTAGGGGTGCATTTTAAATCAAAAATTGGCAAGCTTACTTTAAGCCCAGGGTTTAATGCACACAGCTATAGCGTTACAGACCAACAACTGGGTTCGGAAAACACTAACGATAAAGTACTTGTTCTTCCCGATTTGTTTGCACGTTACGACTTCCGCTCTACTGAGTCTTTAACTTTCAACTACGGAATGGTGGCACAGTTTACAGATATCAACAATGTGATTTTAGGAACTACCATTACAGGCTACAATAGCTTGTTTGTAGGGAATCAAAACTTAGACAATTCCTGGTATCACAATTTTAGCTTGAACTATTACAACTTCAATATGTTCAACTTTACCAATATTTTTGCGGGTTTAAACTACAACAGAAGGGCTGGAGATATCATCAATACGGTAGTTTATAGCGGTTTGGATAGAATTAACCAACCAATAAATACCGATGCGGCAAATGATGTGCTCTCTGCTTTTGGGGGTTATGAAAGAAGATTTGGCAAGTTCAGAGCCAAGTTCAGAGCTAACGTTTCGGTTTCAAACAGCAATAATCAGGTAGACAATCAAGACAACACCAACACCTCGATTAGTCAAACGTATACCCTTTCTGGAGAAACTAACTTTAGCAAAGCTCCAAATATTGAGCTCGGGTTTAAAAGAACCACCAATATTTATACCAGTACGCAAGTAGAAAACACGTTTTATACCAATCGTCCATTTGCAAAGCTAGCAGCCCGCTTTTTAACCAACTTCTTTTTTGAATCGGATTATGAGTATAACCACTACCGCAATAAAGAAGGAACAACCTCAAGCAGTTACGACTTCTTAAATGCAAAGCTTACTTATCAAAAACCTAAAGGAAAGTGGGAGTTTAGTGTAGAAGGCTTAAATGTATTAAACACCACTATTATTAGAGAAGATGCCTTTTCGGATAACTTGATTAGTACATCTACCTATTTGGTAAGACCTAGATATGTTTTACTAGGAGTACGGTACCACCTGTGATGTTTAGCTGGTTGTTTTCCAATTAAATTTTAGAATTTGAAAGCTGGCAAACTCAGGTTTGTCCTTTCCATTATTGGGGTTGGTATCTATCGCTTTTAGGCGGATCAAATAAATATTACCATCAATAACGGGAGTTATTTTCACCCATTTTTCATTGGTAAAAGAAACGCGTTCCAGAGTGAGCTTAGTTTGCGATTCCTTAGGGGAAATCTGAGTATGAAGCCCATTGTTAGAGTCGTAGTTTACCGTAATTTTAAAGGGTAATTTATGGTAGTTTACCGCATCATAGTATATATGGTTAACATCTAAGGTTGCGATGAGCGGATTGAGGATAAGCTTGTACCGCAGTTCATTGTAACTTTCGAGGTAAATATTATCCGATAAGCCTAGTAAAGAGAGGCTCTGCTTTGATATCTCACCAAAAACAAAGTCAGATTTTACACTTCTTACTCGAAGCGTAGAATCGACCTTCATCCTTAAATCCAATGCTTTTTTTCTAGATGCTTTTACCAGTAAACTATCCTCATAACCATAACGCAGGTCAAGAGGTGTAACCTCTTCTAAATCCAACGCCATCCAGTTGTGGCCATTGGTGCTTTCTAATAGCGGTTTGGCTTTTAGAGGCGCTAGTTTAGGTTCTAGATTTAATGCAATGTAAATAGTACCAATAGCGGTTAAGGCGTAAATAACCCAAAACAAAGCGCCCTTTATTTTAACCCCTTTTATCTCTGCTTCATTCTCTGCTCCTGCTTTTAAAACATCTTCTCTAAAATCACGCTTAAAAATGAGACCTATAATGAGAAAGAGCAGAATAGAAGATAAAACAATAAGGGCTATAATCATGATTTGGCCATTTGGATGATTTCGTAAATATAATACCTAGGATATTTAGAATCATTCAGCCAATAAAACGCTTATTTTAAGGAGTATTGATGCCTTTTATTTCTAAGATTATTTAAGGCAGTAATGGCTTGTTGATCTGCATATGACCATGACGCCCAGCCCACTTTATTCTTTTTGTTCAGGTAGGATTTAGTTCGTCTTTCCAATTCCAACTCAAAATCTTCAAGGCTCTGGTATCGAATCCACCGCACGCTGTTTCTTTGATGGTTTACTATTTGATTTTCAATTTTATCTAAGTTCTTATATAAGATCGGGTAAATCTGAGGGTCAAGATCTAAATAGTTGTCTACATCAATTTGATTGGTTACCTCGTGGTTGAGATTAAACTGTACGGTAATAATATTCCAAGGGAGTAAGGAAGCGATAACAAGAGAAGACAAAATAAAGGCGGAATTAACCCGCATGAGGAAGGAAAAATTGCGCTTTTTCTGAATTTTGTAGAACAAGGATCCTAATCCAAAAAGGACAATCGCTAAGAAAAGAAATACACCAATCCGTTTACTTGCCAAGCCATGATACTGAACATAATAAAGGGTTCTTAGAACTACCGAGAAGGCAAGAACTCCATTTTGGATAATCCATCCGTAAGCTAACAGTTTTAACGACTTATTATTGGGATAAAAGTTGAGATTGCCTCTAAAGTAATAGGATATGATAAAAATAGAAACCAATAGGGTTACAATAAGCCAACCCACCCCTTCGTGAACCAGTTCTTTAAGACTTTCTACTTGACTAACATCAAATTGAAACCATACCCACTTTACGTCAATGTAATTTATCACTAAGTATAAAATATTGAGCAAGGAGAAAAGAGTGAATACCATGAGATACTCATATTTTAAATCTAAAAGATGAAAGTGCTTTTGCTCCTTTTTTCTGGATTTACGAGTGAGCGAGTTTTCCGGAACAAGCTTGAAGCGGGCAGACCATTTTTTACGAATCACCCAACGCACAATTACTATTCCGAGGAATATAAATGAGGTGTAGGTAAAAGAAAATAGGCGACTAAAGAATGTTTGAAGGTTTTGGAAGAAGCCTTCACTAAGACTGCCAAAAACGCTGTTCCCAAAAGAGAATAGGACAATATACAGAGAGAATATAATGAGAGGAAGGCTTACAACACGAAGAACAATAGAAGCCGTTGTTTGAGGGGCAAGTACTTTGGGCGAAAAACCCGGGATCAATCCTAGTTTTGCATTTAGAAAGCTGATTAAGCCGTTTGTTAACGATTCATAAACGGAATAAAAGTGAGTTTGTAAACTGATGTGGCTAGTTACAACGGCAAAAACAAACATAAACTTACTAAAAGTAGTGTTCAGCAGAATTACCGAAAGCCCGCAGGATAGAGCAAGCACAAGCGTAGCAAGATGCATTTTACTCAGATTATCATGTATTTTGGTGATGAAGGAATAAACAAGAATAGCAGAACCAAATAGAAAAAGGTTGAGACCTAATGTTTCTTGCCAAAATAGAAAATGGAAAGCAAAAAGGAAGGTGATAAAATGAACAAGGGGTTTCATACTTGTAAGGTTTAGAAAAGTTAAAAGCCTAAACGAGAAAGTGGAATACTTTATTCTCGTTTAGGCTTTTAACCCCACTTGTTTTAACAAATATTTAGCGGAGTATTAAGCTTTTACACGCTTAATGCTGCATCCAATTTGTTTGGTGGTAGCCGGTTCAATTTTATCACCTTTTACCAAAGCGTTAATCGCGTTTTTCAGATAGTGCTTAGAAGGCTTATCTTTTCTATCCTCATAACGATCATCAATAGATCCTTTGTAAACCAGTTTCATGTCTTTATTAAAAAGATAAACATGAGGGGTGGTTTTTGCGCCAAAAGCATCTGCTAACTCATTGTTACTGTCGATTACGTATTGCGAATTATAACCCGCTTCGGTATAATGCTTTTTCATCGCATCCATAGAGTCATCGCCTTTTCTTTTTGCTTCGTTGCTATTCACGAGCACCATACCTACATTGTGTTTAGCAGTAAGTTCTCCCAGTTCTGGGTAAGCATCCTCCCAACCAATTACGAATGGGCAGGTATTACAAGAAAAAACAACTAGAAGTCCGTTTTCTTTGGTTAAATCTTTAAGAGAGTATTTCTTACCCGAAATATCTTCCATTTCTCTTTCTACCATTGGAGCCTTATCTCCCAATTGTAAATTACCGCTAGATTTAAAAGCAAAGCCAGCTATAACAGCTGCTGCCAAACCAAAGCTCAAAGCGTATTTTTTCATGTTTTTGTGTTTTAAAATTTGAGGGTAACGAATTTACCCAAATTAAACTAAGCGTTTGATTATGGTATGACAAAAAAGGAGCGTGAAAGTTTAATCACGCTCCTCTTTTTAACTCTCTGTTAACAGGAAACAACAGGATGAGTCTATTTTTTGATTTGAATTTTTTTAACCTGAAGTCTACCCTTTAAATCACGCAAGAAATAGTTCCCTTCTGGTAAAGAGCTGACATCCATGGTGTTGTTCTTGGTTAAGTCAATTACAGAAACTCTTTGACCCTTGATGTTCACAAGCTCCAGTGCTTGGATATAAGAAGGAGCGGAAATGTTTACAATAGCCATGGCTGGATTTGGATAAACTTCAACACGAGGGAGGTTGTGATTTTGAATGCTAAGAGTGTTTGTTCTCAGCTCTGAGTAGGTAGCATCAGGTAAAGCATCTCCTGGGCCACCCCCACTAGGGCTAATGTCAAATGAACCCGTAAAAGCAATCATGTTTACATTAACATTACCCCCGATAGAGCTTAGCGGAATACTGAACACTCCAAAGTATAAATCGGTAGTATCGAAGTCGAACGGTAGGGTTGTTGGAGAACCATTGGAACCGTATGCCTCTGTGTAAACGGTTGGGAAGAATCCATTTTGATAGGCGTAAAGAGCCACGTCATAGTTCATGGATGTATTCGGGCTTTGATTTTTTAAGCTTCCTTGAGCGATGGCAAAACCATCATTGGTGTTGAGGTTGGTATCCAGGATAATAGCATAGCCAAAATCCCCAGAACGTTGGTTGTAATGTTCTATTTTAATGAATAGAGTATCTGATGTATTGTTGAGGTAGTACGATAACTCTTTTGCATCTGCAAAATGATCATCCCCTTGAGGATCTCCGGCAATGGGAATATAGGTTTGAGCAGTAGCGGTTAAGATCCCGCAAGAAACTAGAATGAATAATAGTCTTTTCATAGTATAAGATTTAGTTTTTCATTTAATAGATACCTTCTTCATCCTAAAGGTTGCGATATGCCAAAACAAAAACCCCCGAATCCAATGGACCGGGGGTTTTTGTTTATTGAAGGTTTTAAATATTACAGCGGAATATTTCCGTGTTTCTTCTTCGGAAGCTTCACGGCTTTGTTTTCAAGCATTTTAAAAGCTCTAATTAGCTTTTCACGTGTTTGCTCGGGCCTAATTACTTCGTCAATATAACCTCTCGCAGCTGCGCGGTAAGGGTTTGCAAAAATGTCGCTGTATTCTTGTTCTTTTTCTTTCCATTTAGCTTCAGGATCGTCTGCGGTTTTGATCTCTTTTTTAAAGATGATCTCTGCAGCTCCTTTAGCTCCCATTACTGCAATTTCTGCAGAAGGCCATGCGTAGTTCATATCGGCTCCAATGTGCTTAGAGTTCATTACATCATAAGCACCACCGTAAGCTTTACGGGTAATAACTGTAATTCTTGGTACAGTAGCTTCGCTAAAAGCATACAGAAGTTTCGCTCCATTTGTAATAATGGCATTCCATTCCTGATCGGTTCCAGGTAAGAAACCAGGCACGTCTTCAAATACTAAAAGAGGAATATTAAAGGAATCACAAAAACGTACAAAACGAGCCGCTTTGGTAGATGAGTGATTGTCTAACACTCCAGCAAGATAAGCGGGCTGATTCGCTACAATTCCAATAGAGCGTCCACCTAAGTGAGCAAAGCCAACTACAATGTTTTCGGCAAAAGCTTTGTGTACTTCATAAAAACTGCCCTCATCTACCGTTCCATCAATAACCTCTCTAATATCGTAAGGTTGGTTTGGGTTGGCCGGAATAATATCGTTTAAGCCAGCTCTGCTTTCGTTTCCGGGAGTGTAATCAACTGAAGGGGGTTCTTCCTCACAGTTTTGAGGAACGTAACTGAGCACTTTTTTAAGTCCTTCAATACAGGCAATTTCATTTTCATAGGTAAAGTGGGTAACGCCTGATTTTGTAGAATGAGCAGATGCTCCCC
The DNA here is from genome assembly GCA_964485405.1 of uncultured Owenweeksia sp. Classification (GTDB taxonomy): domain Bacteria; phylum Bacteroidota; class Bacteroidia; order Flavobacteriales; family Schleiferiaceae; genus CAKZNE01. Next base: position 64,135 of record CAZAJG010000005.1, read on the forward strand.
CTAACTCTTCCGAACTTACTTCTTCATGTGTAACGGTTTTAACCACATTGGGGCCAGTTACAAACATGTAAGAAGTGTTTTCCACCATCATGATAAAATCGGTAAGTGCAGGCGAATACACAGCTCCACCAGCACAAGGCCCCATAATAGCGGAGAGTTGAGGAATAACCCCGCTAGATAATGTATTGCGGTAAAAAATATCCGCATATCCACCAAGAGAAACAACTCCTTCCTGAATACGAGCACCACCTGAATCGTTTAATCCAATAATAGGCGCCCCATTTTTCATGGCGAGATCCATAACCTTGCAGATTTTTTCGGCATGAGCCTCCGCTAAAGAACCTCCTAAAACAGTAAAGTCCTGTGCAAAAACATAGGTTAATCTACCGTTGATGGTTCCGTAACCGGTAACTACTCCATCTCCTAATACTTTTTGTTTGTCGAGACCAAAATCAGTAGATCGATGCGTAACCAGCGTCCCAATCTCTTCAAAACTGCCTTCATCCATTAAAAAATGAACTCTTTCGCGGGCGGTTAACTTGCCTTTGGCATGTTGAGCCTCAATTCTTTTTTCACCTCCACCCTTATGGGCTTCCTGAATTTTATGGTCTAATAAGTTGATTTTATCCTGCATATGAAATGTTGGTCTTTAAAACAGTAAAACCGGGTTTTCGTTCGTATCAAAAGTTTTGCAAAATAAAGGATTTCTAGCTCTATTGAGAAATTGACTTCAGAACATAAAAAATCCCGCTATTGCGGGATGTTGTTTTTATAATTCTTCTTCCATTTTTTCTTTTCGCTTGGCTCTTCTTTTGTGCATTTTGTCCTTCATATGCCTTTTACTGCTCTCCATTTTTGCGATTTGCTCATCGCTTAAGATGGTTTTGAGCTCGTTTTGATACTCTTCGCGAAGTGCTCTTGCTTCATCTTTCTGTGCCAGTTTTTTTTCTGCCATTTTAAGATTAAGCTGATGAACGGTCTCTGTTTGTTCATCTGTAAGCTGTAAATGCTTGGCCATCTTTTTTGTTTTCTTGCTAGCCAGTTCATCAACTGTTGGAGGCGTGTGTTTTTTGGCCTCTTGGGCAAAAGATGAAAAGCTCAATGCTATAAGAAGCATTGCTAAAAAGTGTTTCGTTTTCATAATCAATCTATTAGAATTTAAACTATGACCAGCGAAATACCAAAAGGTTTAAGGTTGACGAACCAATGTAATAACAGCGTCCACATCAACATCTCCAACCACAGGAACTTCTTGTGTCACCACAGTGGAGAAAACTTGAGTGTTTTCTTCATTTGAAATAACCTCTAAGGTAGAGGTGGTGCCATCATCCAAATCGATGAAGATTTTTTCTTCATTGCTGCTTAAAGTCCAGTCTCCACTCTTAGCAGAGGTTACAGGAAGGCTTCCTATACCTGTAATATTCACATCAAAAGAATAATCCCAAGTTACACGGTTTGGGTCTTGCGTAATGGTAAAATTACCAGTAACATTATTTGCCGCGCCATCAATTTGTGTAGGAGGGCTACCAGGAATGATGGATGGCAGTTCAAAAGAGTAATCCACCTCATCTAAATCCCAGCTTCCAGCAAGGCGTTGCTCATAAGTTTGAGCAGTAGATCCATTGTTGTCATCATCATCGTCATCAGGTTTACGACAACTAATGGCTACCAAGGCGATAAGCGCAAAAAAGGCTAATTTTTTCATCTTTTAGAAGTTTTTCAGGTTGGCTAAGATACGTCTCTTAGCGAAAAAGTAGTGGATGGGGCAGCTTGAGGATTATCTACAATATGGTGAATTTTAGTAGACACTTCCTCTGGGCTTGCTAATTCTCCATTCTCTTTGTATTCTACAAACCTTTGTTTATCTGGAAAATGGTTGGATTGAAGCTCTCTGATTTCACTTTGCATTTCGGTATCTACAATACCCGGAGCAATGGAATAACAGCGAACATCAGGATGATCTTGCTGCATTACCTCTGTAAAAAGGTTAATACCAGCTTTAGCTGCGCAATAGGTACTCCAACTTGGAATGGCATAATTGGCCGCGCCAGAAGAAATATTTATGACGACACGTTTTTGGTCGTTATTTTCTGTTTGCTCCAAAAACAATTTGCATAAAATAGATGGCGCAATAAGGTTGATGTGAAAGGAACGCTTTACTTTTTCAGGGCCTAAATGAGCTACGGGCTTTACATCTCCGAGCCACCCCGCATTGTTTATTAAGATCAGTTCAGTAGCGCTTTTGTTTTCATTAAAATTTATATTCAAATAAGAATCAACCTCAGAAAGATCAATATTTAAGTGTTTATAATTTGAATGCTCAATAGTACACCTTCGGCTAAAGCCAGTTACGTGATGGCCTCTTTCCAGTGCTTTTTTTGCAATGGCTTTACCTATGCCAGAACTTGTTCCACTAATAAAAAAGTGTTTCATAAATAAAACGATCGAAGTTTTTGAGCTTAAGCGTTAATCTCAATAAAACGGTTGATGTTATCAATCTTCCCAAAGAGAATAATAATGTCATCGGCTTCAATTAAGGTGTCGTTTTGGGGAACACCAATGATGTGATATTTTCCATCGCTCCCTTGCCTTAATAAAGTAACCAAGTTGATTTTATACTTTGCACGTAAACCTATTTCGCCCATGCTTCTATTGCTAATGGAAGGAGGGGCTTTTACTTCTACAATCTCATAATTATCAGGCAACTGCATACACATGAGAATGCCTGGGTTAACGAGTTGTTCTGCAACGTTGTTACTTACCTCGTCTTCTGGAGAAAGAATCTCAGTAATCCCCATTTTTTGAAGGATACGCCTTTGGTTTACGCCCTGAGCACGGGCAATTATTCGTTTTACCTTTAATTCTTGCAAGATAAAAGTGGTGAGTAAGAGGTCTTGAAAATTAGCACCAATAGCCACCACCACAGCATCCATATCCTGAATGTTTTGAGCGATTAAGCTTTTAGAATCGGTAGAATCTAAGGTTACAGCATAAGCTACTTCATCTGAAATGGCTTGTACTTTTTCCTCATCTTCATCAATGGCCAATACTTCGGCATTTTTCTTTGATAGCTTTTGTGCAATCGCGGAGCCAAACCTACCCAGTCCAATTACCGCAAATTTATGATTACCCATATATTTTAAATTTCATTTAATGCCTGATCCAAATCAGATTTTAGGTCTTCTATATCTTCAATACCTACGCTCAAACGAATGAGCGAATCTACTATACCCGTTTTTTCTCTATCCTCTTTTGGAATAGAAGCATGAGTCATACTTGCAGGATGCCCTGCCAAGGATTCAACACCACCTAAAGACTCTGCTAGAGTGAACACGTTTAAGGTAGAAACTAATTTTACTGTACTTTCCAAATTACCGCCTTTGGTGGTGAAAGAAATCATTCCTCCAAAACCGTTCATCTGTGCTTTAGCAATATTATGGTTTGGGTGATCTTCAAAACCAGGCCAGTATACTTTATTTACTTTAGGATGATTCCTAAGATAGTTGGCAATGGCTTCACCATTTTCGCAATGGCGTTGCATACGAACATGAAGCGTTTTTATTCCTCTCAATACAAGGAAAGAGTCCATTGGCCCACAAACTGCTCCGCAGGAGTTTTGAAGAAAATAGAGTTGATCTGCTATTTTTTTGTCTTTTACCACCAGTAATCCTAAAACCACATCAGAGTGACCTCCTAAATACTTTGTAGCACTATGCATTACAATATCAGCTCCTAAACTTAAAGGTTGTTGTAAGTAGGGTGTTGCAAAAGTGTTGTCAACTACTAGAATGGCATTCGCTTTTTTTGAAACGGCAGACACAGCTTCAATATCAATTATGTTCATCATAGGGTTGGTTGGTGTTTCTACCCAAATGAGTTTGGTGTTTTCGTTCACCTTTTCCTCAATTTGAGTTACACTTTCCATTCCTACAAAATGAAATTTAATGCCCAATGGTTCAAAAACTCTGGTAAACAATCGATACGAACCGCCATAAAGATCGTTGGTGGAGATCACCTCATCACCGGGTTTCAGCATTTTAATTATGGCATCAATCGCTGCTAAGCCGCTTCCAAAAGCTAAGCCAAAATCACCCCCTTCAATGCTTGCGATGTTCTTTTCCAAAGCATGGCGGGTAGGATTTTGGGTCCTAGAGTATTCATACCCTTTATGGTCGCCAGGAGAAGCCTGAGCATACGTAGAAGTTTGGTAAATGGGGGGCATTACCGCTCCTGTTGCAGGGTCGTGTTGTTGACCACCGTGTATGGTGAGGGTGTTGAATTTCAATGATTTATTACTATCTGACATAGTGCGCCATCTGCATTAGAAAGTTGGCAAAGGTATAAAAGTGCTTAGGAGGAGAAAAGATAAATAGAGGAAGCAGAATATAGGATCGATATATGCTTTAAAAGGAAGCAAGCGCACTACTTCTAGTTTTTTAGTTTTGCGCTTCAATTCACTTGCATGAAGCCCGATACTAAAATCGCTGCACACTTGGCCTTATTGGCGGTTGCCATTATTTATGGGATCAACTATTCCGTTGCTAAGGACGTAATGCCAGAGTATGTGCAACCTCTTGGCTTCATCTTGATTAGAGCTATTGGGGGAACCGTTCTTTTTTGGATAACTGCTCTTTTTCTAGGATGGGAAAAGGTAAAAGCCAAAGATTTAGGAAGACTCGCTTTATCTGGCTTTTTTGGTGTGGCTCTCAACCAAATGGCATTTTTTGAAGGTTTAAACGCGACTACACCGATCAATGCCGCTATTATGATGACGATCAATCCCATTATAGTATTGATGTTATCGGCTATTTTATTGAAGGAAAAGTTGAGATTAAGCAGAATTATCGGCATCGGTTTGGGTATAGTAGGAGCCTTGTTTCTAATTACACACGGGGCCACGAGTCTACATGTTTTTTCATCCAAAGATTCGTTTGGAAACATCCTGGTATTGCTCAATGCAGCGTCTTATGCAGCCTATTTGGTAGTGGTAAAACCGCTCATGAAAAAATACAAACCCATCACTGTAATACGTTGGGTGTTCTTATTTGGCTTAATCATGGTTATTCCATTTGGGTATAAACAGATTGGGGAGGTGGTTTGGAATAGTTTTCCAAGTTTTATTTGGTGGGAGATTGGATTTGTGGTTCTCTGCACAACTTACCTAGCTTATTTGCTCAATATTTTTGCGCTAAAAACGGTTACTTCCACTACCGTAAGCTTCTATATTTACCTTCAACCACTTATTGCTACGATTACCGCTGTTTTAATGGGTAAAGATCATTTAAACGTAACCCTAATTATTTCCGCTTTGCTTTTATTTTCAGGAGTTTATCTTGTTTCGTTTTACAAACGATGACTTTTATACTTTTGCCAGCCTATGTCAAACATCTATTCCATGACCGGTTTTGGGAAAGCTTCCCTTCAATTACCGGCAAAAAAGATCACGCTTGAGGTAAAAAGCCTTAATAGCAAACAAACGGATATCAATATCCGTATTCCCTCTTTCTACAAAGAAAAGGAAGGCGAAATTCGTCAGCTTGCTGCACGAACTCTAGAAAGAGGTAAGATAGACGTAAGTCTGTTTAGCGAAATTACAGGCGTAGAAAAAGCGGTTCAGATCAATGAAGATTTTGTAAACGAGTACCTCAATCAGCTAAAGGCATTAAGTAATAAAGCCGAAGTGAGTGGTGATCTTTTGGATATTGTGATGCGCTTACCCGATGTAATGAAACCTGCCGAGGAAGAAATCAATGAAGACGAGTGGGGTCAGATAAGAGTGGTAGTTGAACAAGCTTTAGAAAAGCTTATTGAATTTCGTAAAACAGAAGGCGAAAAACTCAAGAACGATTTTATAGCCAGATTAAACACCATTCGTCAAAAAATGGTTGAGGTGGCTCCATTTGAGCAGGAAAGAATTGATCGTGTTCGTGAAAGAATTGCGAAGAATTTGGCAGACCTAAAAGAGAAAGTAGATGAGAACCGCTTTGAGCAGGAGCTAATCTATTATCTAGAAAAAATGGACATTACAGAAGAGAAAGTGAGGCTAAAAAGTCACTTAGATTATTTTGAGGATTTACTAGCTGATGGTGGAGCAATTGGCAGAAAACTTGGGTTTATCAGCCAAGAGATTGGAAGGGAAATTAACACCCTTGGTTCAAAAGCGAATCATGCCAGTATGCAAAAGATAGTGGTGGAGATGAAAGATGAATTAGAAAAAATAAAGGAACAGGTTCTGAACATTTTATAGAGAGATTACGTAATTATTCAAAAAACTCCATTGAAACATAACGGTAAACTAATCATCTTTTCTGCACCTAGTGGCTCAGGTAAAACAACCTTAGTAAGGCACCTTTTGAGTCATTTCTCAGATTTGCAATTCAGCATTTCTGCCACCAGTAGATCTCCAAGAGGAGAGGAGGTACACGGAAAGGACTACTATTTTTTAAATGAAAGTGACTTTAGAAACCACATAGAAAAAGGCAACTTTTTGGAGTGGGAGGAAGTATACAAAGGAGCGCTATACGGAACGCTCAAGTCGGAAGTAGATCGTATTTGGAATAATGAGCATCATGTAATTTTTGATATGGATGTGATTGGTGGGTTGAACTTAAAGAAGATGTATGGCGATAAAGCCTTATCCGTTTTTGTAAAGCCGCCTTCTATAGAAGAATTGGAAGCTCGTTTAAGAAGTAGAAAAACAGATTCAGAAGACAAAATTCAACAAAGGCTAGCCAAGGCGGAGCGTGAGTTGCAATATGCGCCTCGTTTTGATCATGTTTTACTAAACAACAATCTGGAAGATGCTAAAAAGCAAGCGGAAAGTTTGGTTAGAATATTTTTAGGAAAGGAATGAAAATAGGTTTGTATTTCGGGACTTTTAACCCCATTCATATCGGGCATTGTGTTATTGCTCAACATATGTTGGAGTATACCGATTTGGATGAAGTATGGTTTGTAGTTACCCCGCATAACCCGCATAAAAAGAAGAGCAGTTTATTAAGTGATCGTCAACGATTGCATATGGTTCAGCTCGCGATTGATGATCACTATGAATTGCGTGTGAGCGACATGGAGTTTGATCTTCCTCAACCCTCTTATACCGCCACAACTTTAGCCCATGCCTCAGAAAAATGGCCAGATAAAGAGTTTTGCCTCATCATGGGTGCGGATAACTTGCAAACCTTCCATAAGTGGAAGAATTATGAGTGGATACTAGAGCATCATAGTCTTTATGTTTACCCAAGAATCGAATCCGATGGAGGCGAGCTTAAATCTCACGAAAAGGTGAACATTACCGAAGCTCCCATCATGCAAATTGCCTCTACAGACATCCGAAATGCGATTAAAGAAGGTAAAGATGTGAGTTTTATGGTGCCCGACACAGTTTGGGAGTATATAGAAAGCAGCAGCATCTACAAATAGCGTCTTAAAAATAGTAACCGAGTCTTATGGTAAACCCGTAAGACAATAAAACAGATTTAGCCTCAAAATTGTGAAGCGGTTTGCGATAAGCTCGAACGATTCCATCCAGTCCGATTTTCCAAAAACCACTATTCGTTTTACCAAATACCTGCTCAATAGGAATACCAAGTTCTAAATAGGTTAAGGTGTTGGAGGCTATCCGTATCGGGTAAGGAGGCAGTTCAGAAGTAATGGTATCGTTTTGTAGAGGAGTACCATAACCAACCGACAATCGAATCCCCGTATTCAAATCCGTTTTAATAGGAAGAAGGTAACCCCCACCTACAGCTAAGTCTAAATAGGAAGCGCTTAGATCGCCAATAAACTCTCTACCGTTTTCAAAAGCGGTACTAAAGCGATAGCTTATTCCACGACTTACATAACCGCCTCTAAAAAGAATAAACCACTGTTTATTTTCTCCATAAAAACGCATGTATTCTAAACTTAGGGACAGCTGTGTTTTTCTTTCCGGACTAAAGGAGCTGTCGAGTTCTGCTTCTGAAAAGTAAAAATCATCGCCATGATAGTGGTAACCAATGTTTAGGTTAAAAGCTCTATCTTGTCCTAACACCGTTATCATGTTAAGAAGAAAGTAAAACAGTAAAAAGCTTTTGGTTTTCATAGGCTAAAAGTAGTTTATCCAATTAAATGAAACAGGTGAAACTCTGGCTTAGATATCCTCTATTTGGGATATTTATCTTTTTGGTAGTAGGCATACTGCTAGCAAATTTCATACATATTCCCGTTTTGTTTTCCTTGAGTCTTTTTATTGTGGGCTTTATAATCTGCGGAAGCTCTTTGTTTAGGTGGTTTAAAGTTTACAGGAAAAGACCACTTTTTGGTATTGGGGTTGTATTGGTATTTTTCAATTTAGGGATTCTTCTTACTAACCTATACAGCGAAAAATGGATAGGTAACCACTATCTCCATTCTACAAATGAGCAGACCTACTATTTAGCGCGCTTAGAAAAACCACCTTTAGAAAAGAAGAATAGCTTTCGTTTTGAAGTGCGTCTAGTTTTAAAGCAAGACACCACAGCAAGCAATCCGATAAGAGGAAAGCTGTTATTATATCTTGAAAAAGACAGCTCCGTCCAGCATTTGAGAGTAGGTGATGAAATCTTGTTTAAAGCCTACTTAAACAAGCTGAGTCCGCCTAAAAACCCAAATGAGTTCGACTATCGGAACTATTTAAACTTACAGCGGATTTATGCCCAGGTATACTTAAAAACAGAGAATTGGCGAGTTTTTCAAAAAGGGGAAGGGTTTTTCATAATGAAAATGGCCTTTTCCATTCGGCAACATTTTTTAGAGGTTGTAGATTCATGGGCATTAAGCAAACAGAATAAAGCGGTTACCAAAGCGCTGCTTTTAGGATACAGATTTGAAATTGATGGAACGTTACTACAGGCATATTCTGCTGCTGGAGCTACTCACGTGTTGGCGGTAAGTGGTTTGCATGTAGGCATTGTTTACTTGATGGCTACTTACCTCCTTTCTTTTCTGCGCTTTTCAAAGCACAGTAGAGCTCTGCAAACAATAATTATTGTGTTGTTTTTGTGGCTTTATGCTATGATAACAGGTCTTTCTCCCTCGGTGGTAAGAGCGGTAACCATGTTTAGCTTTGTAGCCCTAGGAAAAGGTTTTAAGCGGAATACCTCCATTTATAACACCTTATTGGCTTCGGCCATTTTTTTGCTTTTAATAAAACCCACTTATCTTTTTGAAGTAGGCTTTCAGTTAAGCTATGCTGCTGTATTCTTTATCGTTTGGTTACAATCGGGTTTTCAGTCTCTATGGACACCTCGCTTTTGGATAGGTGAAAAAATATGGATGATTAGTACGGTATCCTTAGCCGCTCAGATTGGAACCTTCCCTTTGGCTTTATATTATTTTCATCAATTCCCAAGTCTGTTTCTCATTTCCAACTTGCTTGTAATCCCCATTATTTCCGTGTTAATGTATTTGGGATTAACCTACCTGGTTTTATCTGCTCTAGGATTAAGCATCCCTTGGTTGCTAAAGCTGTATGCAGCTCTATTGGATTTTATGAATGTGAGTGTACGTTTTATCGAATCCTTTTCTGGGGTACTGATTGAGCAAATACACATTTCCCGCTTGGAGTTGGTACTCCTCTATACTCTTATCCTATTATTTTTTTCTTGGTTGTTGTTTGGTAAACGGTGGCGTTTAGTAGGCGGGCTTTTGTTCGCTTTATGGATATTGACTTTACAGTGGACGGAAAACTACACTTTAAATACAACCTCTGAAGCCTGGCTATATTCAGTAAAAAATCACATGGCAATAAGTATCATTGATCGAGATCATTTTCACCTAATCGCAGATGAGGAACTCTTAAAGGATGAGGAGGCATTACAGTTTCACGTATACCATCACATGTGGTCCAAGAATACAAAAAACCTCCTTAAAATTCCAGTAGATACTTTGATGCAAAATGGCTCCTTGGCATTGGAAAATGGGATGCTCCAGTTCCAGAGAAAAGCACTTTGGTTCTACTCGGATAGTATTCCAGCACCAAATGTTGACTATTGGTTGATTCAAAGTAAAAAAGATCTACCGCCAAAAGGAGACACCTATCTGCCTAAAGCAATTATGCTATGCAAGGAAACCAACAGATACCAATCTGAAAAATGGAAAAACTGGGCGGGTGAGCACCAGCTTAAATACTACAATGTGCTAGATACTGGAGCGATTCAGCTTACCAGTTTCTGAACTGCACTTACAAAGGTTTTATATTCTACAGGACGTTTTAAAACATGGTTAAACCCACTATGTAAACCTCTACCATTTAAGTTGATGTTGGTCATGCCAATGATAGGTGTAGTCAGCAAAATCTTGTTTCGCAGTTGTTGAGTAAACTTAAGCACGTTCACATCCTCCAGGGTAGTGTCTAAAAGAATAAGATCAAACTCTTCGTTTTGGAGTATTTCCAAAGCTTTGTCTTTATTGGGTTCGAGCACAGATTCTGCACCTTGCCCTTCAATCATAAGCTTTAATAGCATTTGATTTACTTCGTCATCTTCAACCAATAGCACTCTTTTGCCAGATAGATATTTTTGTTTTGTTTTCAAGTTTTATGTTTTAGTTGATAGGGGAATTCTACTTTGTTTTAGGGTGGGTTCAAAGGCTTGAGGTTGAGAGACACGAAAAACATCAATTTTTCGCCATGCAAATACACGCAAATCTCTTGAATTGGAGGTTATCCAAACATTAAGAATGAGCAGAATATATCGGTTAGTCCTGAAGTTTTGCTAAAACCTTATTTCTTAACTCCGTAGTTTTGATCTTATTGTCGAACTCATCTCCGCAGGCCATAGAAATATCACCAGTTTCTTCTGAAACAATAATGGCTAAAGCATCCGTTTTTTCGGCTACACCCATAGCAGCTCTATGCCTTAGCCCAAATCGCCTGGGGATATTGGTTCTTTCCGTAATCGGTAAAATGCTTCCAGCCGATACAATCTTGTTTCCGTGAACAATCACAGCGCCATCGTGCAAGGGGGAGTTCTTAAAAAAGATGGACTCTAACAATCGAGAAGATAAATCTCCATCTATTAGCGTACCCGTTTCGCTGTAAAATCCAAGTTGAGACTTCCTCTCTACCACTATGATTGCTCCGGTATTGGTTCGGGCAAGGTTAATGCACGCGGCTACAATCTCATCCACTTCTACCTCCTCTTGTTCTGCTTTAATAAACTGCTTAAAAAAGCGATTTCCTCGGGTAAAGTCCGTAGATCCAAGAACCAATAAAAATCTGCGGATTTCTTGTTGAAATACAATGACCAGGGCCAAAACACCAACACCAATAAATTGACCCAAAATCTCGCTGAGGAGTTCCATTTGAAAGGCTTCCACCACCTTCCAAATAAGATAAATAGCGGCTACTCCAATAAAGATGTTAATGGCAACAGTTCCCTTTACCAATCTATACAGCTGATAAAGCAAAAAGGCGACCAACAAAATGTCAATCAGATCTAAAACGCCAAAATCGAGAAAGGACACTATTTATGCTAAATTTTGTGTGAAAGTAAGGATTTTAATCGCTTCAACGGCAGCTTTAACATCATGAACCCGTAGTATAGATGCTCCTTTTTGAAGGCATATCGTATTTAATACTGTTGTGCCATTTAGAGCTTCTTCAGGAGCTGTGTCAAGCAATTTGTAGATCATAGATTTTCGACTTATACCGGCTAAAATAGGTTCATCAAAAATTCTAAAGTCTTCCAACCGGTTGATCAATTGATAGTTGTGTTCCAACGTTTTTCCAAAGCCAAAACCTGGATCAAGAATCACATCACTTACCCCTAGGTCCTTTAGTTTTTCCAACTGTTGAGAAAAGAAAAGACAAACGGACTCAAACACATCGCCATAAGTGGGGCTGTTTTGCATATTTTTTGGCTTTCCCAACATGTGCATCATAACATAAGGAACCTTCAATCCCGCTACGGTTTTAAACATCATTTTATCCAAGGTGCCTCCAGAAATGTCATTCACGATATGAGCACCCATGTCAACAGCTGCCCGAACTACTTCCGATTGATAAGTGTCAACAGAAACGATGGCCTCTGGGAACTCGTTTCCCAATATACCTAGAGCTGGTTTTAATCGTGCTATTTCTTCACTGGGAGAAATACTTTCGGCTCCAGGTCTGCTGGATGCGGCTCCAACATCAATAATACGAGCACCCTCTTCCAGCATTTTGCGGATTTGCTTTCGAGTACTTTCCTCTTGCTCATACTTACCACCATCGTAAAAAGAATCCGGTGTAACATTGAGTATACCCATTACCCATGGGCTATTTAGGGAGAGCAGTTTTCCGTTGATGTTCAAGCTCCGTTTAGGGTAAAATATAGTATCTTTCGCCACGTTTTTCAGGTCTTTCAATAGATTCCTTTTAGGACAAATTGCAAATTCAGCTAAAATATTAAATGAGTAATACTTCCCAACAATACGATGCGATTATCGGACGTTGCCGTTCGCTTTTTGAAAAGAAAATGAAAGATTATGGTGCAGCTTGGCGTATTCTGCGATTGAGCTCTCTTACCGATCAAATTTTTATCAAAGCTCAGCGCATTAGAAGTATTGAAGTGAAAGGAACTCAAAAGGTAGATGATGATTTGCAAGGAGAGTTTATTGGCATTTTAAACTATTCCCTCATAGCTTTAATCAATTTAGAAATGGGTGTTGCGGATCAACCCGATTTTGACCAGGACGAAGCTATGGCTGCTTACAACAAATATACTGCGGAAGCCAAGTCATTGATGGAAAGAAAAAATCATGATTATGGCGAAGCATGGCGCGATATGCGTGTGAGTAGCTTTACTGATCTGATTCTTCAAAAAATATTGCGCATCAAACAAATTGAAGACAACAGTGGTAAAACCCTTGTTTCGGAAGGTATTGATGCCAACTATTTTGACATGGTTAATTATTCCGTTTTCGCTTTAATTCAAATGAGCGAAGAATAAATGCACTCGGAATAATATTTGATGCCTTGTTCAGTCAAGCAGATGAATTGTTATTTTCGAATAAATAAAAAGTAACCCACAAATGAAATTTATTACTCAGCTCTCCCGCATCCTTGTGGGTGGCCTCTTCATATTTTCAGGATTAATCAAGTTAAATGACCCTATGGGGTTCAGCTTTAAGCTAAATGATTACTTCGCCCCTGATGTTCTTAATTTGGAATTTTTACAACCCTTGGCCTTATCTATGGCCATCTTCATTGTTATTCTTGAAGTATTATTGGGCTTAGCATTACTGCTGGGTTTATGGAAAAAATTAACGAACTGGCTACTGTTGCTAATGATCGTGTTCTTTACCTTTTTAACCTTTTATTCAGCCTACTTCAATAAAGTAACAGATTGCGGTTGTTTTGGAGATGCCATTCCTTTAACCCCTTGGGAATCTTTTGGTAAAGATGTGATTCTTACCATATTGATTCTGATTATCTTCTTGAATCAGAAATACATTAAACCCATTTTTTCCGGTAAGTTAAATTCTGGAATTATGGCGGTATCTCTATTGCTTTGCTCGTTTTTTGGCTATTGGGTATTGAATCATTTACCAGCAATAGACTTTAGAGCTTATGCAGAAGGAAAGAGCATTATAGAAGGAATGAAAAGTGCAGAGGAGTTAGGTAAAGAGCCTACTAAATATGCCACCATTTATTACCTTAAAAACAAAAGCACTGGAGAAGAGAAAAAAGTAGATTCGGATGCATACATCGCTGAAAAGTGGTGGGAAAAGAAAGAATGGGAAATTCAATCCGATAAAACGGAAACGGAAATTGTTTCAGAAGGGTACGAGCCTCCCGTTCACGATTTTGTAATTACATACGAAGACGCAGATGAAACGCAAAATGTATTGAATGCACCAGCCATTTTCTTGTTGATTGCATACAATATGGATAAAACGGATACAGACGCTTACGCTCAGATAAATGAGTTTGCTCAGGCTGCGGATGAAAATAAAACTCCTTTTATTGGTTTAAGTGCTTCTTTGCCCTCTGTGGTGGAACAAATGAGACACGATTTACAAACACCTTTCCCATTCGCCTCGATGGACGAGACTACGCTTAAAACCATTATACGATCAAACCCGGGTATTGTACTCTTAAAAAATGGAGTGATTGTTAAAAAATGGCACCATAACGACTTACCAGACTTTACAACTGTTAAAGAGGCACATCTCTAAACGCCTTGCTTCGGTATGTTTTAAATAAAGTTGGTTATAGCCTTTTGGTTATGCTCGGTGTAGTTACCGCAGTGTTTCTTCTTTTCAATGTGCTTCCGGGCGATCCAGCCCGAATGATGCTCGATCAACGAGAAGACTCGGACCAGCTCATGGCAGTTAAGCAGAAGTATGGATTTGATAAGCCCATTTCAACCCAATACGTTTATTATTTAAACGATTTAAGCCCCATTTCTTGGCACTCTAAAGATCCTAAACATTACACCCATCAAAGCTTAAAAAGGAGCAGCCATGTAAGCTTGTTTAAAGGTGAGAGTTGGGTTTTAGCGATCAAGTTGCCCTATTTGAGGGAGTCGTTTCGAAGTCAAGGAAAAACAGTAAGCTCCATTATA
>CAZAJG010000005.1:78711-126213 GCA_964485405.1 uncultured Owenweeksia sp.
AAACCCTACCCAATACGATGATCTTGGCTTTGGCCAGCATTTGTATTGCCATGTTGTTAGGTGTTGTTTTAGGAGTTGTTTCGGCTCTTTTTAAAGATAGTTTTTTAGACCGGATGATTACTGTGGTTGGAACTTTGGGAATGTCTGTGCCCTCCTTTTTCTCAGCTATTTTAATTGCATGGGTTTTTGGATACATTCTTTCAGAATATACACACCTTAATATGTCTGGGGGCTTGTACGAAGTAGATGATATGGGAGAAGGTGTTTATATCCAATGGAAAAACCTGATTTTACCAGCAATTACTTTGGGTATTCGTCCGCTCGGTGTTATAATTCAGTTAACACGAGGTAGCCTTTTAGAAGAGCTCAATCAAGATTACATTCGTACGGCTAGAGCAAAAGGATTGAGCAAAGCGGTTATCGTGCGTAAACACGCACTTAAAAATGCTCTAAACCCAGTAATAACCGCAGCGTCCGGTTGGTTTGCATCCATGCTTGCTGGAGCTGTTTTTGTAGAATATATTTTTGGTTGGAACGGTTTAGGAAAGCAAATAGTAGACTCTCTGCAACAGTTGGATTTACCAGTTGTGATGGGTGCTGTACTGATAATAGGTTTTACATTTGTAGCAATAAACATTTTGGTAGATGTGCTCTACACTTGGCTAGATCCCAGAGTTAGAGTTTAAAATATAAAGCAATGGCAAGAAAAATTGTAGCAGGAAATTGGAAGATGAATCTCAACTTAGAGGAAGGTGTAAAGCTGATTGAACAAATCAGTGAGTATTGCGAAAGCACCAATCTTCATCAAGTGGAAGTGGTGGCCGCCACACCTTTTATACACCTCCATAAAGCTGTAGAAATGGCTGAAGGGAAGAAGCTTAGTGTAGCTGCTCAAAACTGTAGCGAAAAAGAAGGGGGCGCTTATACAGGAGAAATCAGTGTAAGTATGCTCAAATCGGTGAATACAGAACTTGTCCTTGTAGGGCATTCTGAAAGAAGGCTTTACTATGGAGATACCAATCAGGTGGTGAACCAAAAAATCAAGCTCCTTTTAAAGGAAGGCTTATCGCCTATTTTTTGTGTTGGCGAAAGTTTAGAAGATCGAAAATCAGGAAATCATACCAGCATAGTAAAACAACAAATAGCAGAAGGACTAGAGGGTTTAGCCGGTACAGATATTGAAAATATAATTATTGCCTACGAGCCAGTTTGGGCGATTGGAACTGGAGAAACAGCCACTCCAAAACAAGCTCAGGAAATGCACAGCTTTATCCGAGATTTGCTGGCAGAAATGTTTAACGCAGCTATTGCGATGGATATTAGCCTACTTTATGGCGGTTCCGTAAAACCAGACAATGCGCGCGAAATCTTTAGTCAACCAGATGTAGATGGAGGACTAATAGGAGGGGCATCTTTAAAAGCCGATCAATTTAATGAGTTGATCCATATTGGTTCAGACGTACTTAGATAATTCATTCCCAAATCAAAAAAACTGCATATGAAACCTTATTTGGTTGTAGAGTTTAACATTACACCCGCAGAGGTAGGACGTGATATTCTATTGGCTATGTTGGATGTAGAAGGGTATGACTCTTTTGAAGAAACGCCTAACGGACTGAAAGCTTATATTTTAGAAGAAGACTTTGATGAAGAAGGATTAAAAGCCCTTCCCATTATGAATTCGGATGAAATTTCTATTCAATATGAGACCGATAAATTAGAGAATAAGAACTGGAATGAAGAGTGGGAAACCTACTACGATCCCATTGATATTGACGGAAAAGTATACGTTAGAGCACCTTTTCACGATGAAAAGCCAGGCTATCCCATAACGATTATCATTGAGCCAAAAATGTCTTTCGGAACCGGACACCATCAAACAACCCGCTTGATGAGCCGAGCAATTTTAGAGCTTGATATGACGGGAAAAACCGTTTTGGATATGGGCACTGGCACTGGCGTTTTAGCCATTTTGGCGAGAAAAAGAGGAGCAAATGCCATTACGGCTATAGATAACTTTGAATGGGCTGTTGAGAATACCGCTGAAAATGCAGAAAGAAACGGTTGCGGAGATATAAAAGCTCTACATGGCGATGCTGAGCTACTAAAAGGAATGGCTTACGATACAGTTTTGGCCAATATTAATAGAAATGTTCTTTTAGAGGATATGAAATCGTACATAGATACGTTATCTCTTGATGGCGAGCTTGTAATAAGTGGGTTCTTTGAGAATGATTTTGAGCTGTTGAATGATGAAGTAACACACCATGGAATGGAGCTCGTTAATAAATGGAGCGAAGATCGGTGGCTGGCTTGTCACTATAAAAAACTAAGCTGATTCTCATGCGTAAACTATTCCTATTTCTCTTTCTATCTCTTTCTTTTACCAGTGCTTTTGCGCAAAAGTTTAAAAAATTCAGTTCTGGTCGAGAGGCTTACGTAAGCGAAGTAAGGGAGTTGCTTAAAAAAACGGATGTAGATAAAGAGGATGAACTTGAGCCACTTCTTTTAGAGTTCTCTGGAACATGGACAGCTGGAGGAATAGATGACGATGAAGCTAAGGAGGTGATTCAAATCAGCAATAACTTTCTCAAAAAAAGAGTAACCGATTATGTTTCTTGGAAACGGTTTTTAAAGATTATAACTCACTTTGAAAACAATGAAGAAGAAAAATACCTTAAGCTCTGGCTCGAGAGTTTGAGTAAGCTCTCTAAGAAAAACCCTGCTCGGTTTATCCGCGATTATCTGGAAACAACCTACCTCACTTTTTACGAATACATCCTTTTTGACAATGGAAAGATTAAGTGGCAAATCGGTAGTGGCGATTATACATTTACCTACGAAGATGGTCCAAAGTTTCAATTTGATGGAATAGACCTGTGGGCGTATTATAAGTCGGACAGTACTCGAATTGAGGGAACAGCAGGCGTATACGACCCGCTAAAACGTACTTTTTATGGAAACGGTGGCTTGATCTATTTTATTAGAGCGGGTTTAAGCGAAGATTCTGCTTTTGTAGAATTGAAAGACTTTGAGATCAATGTAACCAAAACCTCTTTTCAGGCCGATAGTGTAATCTTAAATACCCTCGTTTTTTTGAAGGAGCCCTTAATGGGAAGCTTTGAAGAAAGGCTAACCAGCTCTGGAGGGAGAGGAAATGCCACTTTTCCCCGTTTCAATTCGTATCGCCAAGATGTGGCTATAAAAGACATTGTTCCGGGCGCAGACTTTTTAGGAGGGTTCTCGGTTATTGGATCTAAATTCTATGGAGGTGGATCAGATACCTCCAAGGCAACGATCAAGTTTAACTACGAAGGAAAAGAAGCCATTAGTTCTCAGTCTGATCGTTTTCTTTTACGACTAGATAAAATTGAAAGTGAGGATGTTTCGGTAACTATTCGTTTGAAAGAGGATAGTATTTATCACCCAAAAATCACCTTGCGCTACTTACCCGAAACCAAGCAGATTACTATTATCCGAAAAGAGGAAGGTTTAGGACAAACTCCTTTCACCAATAGTTACCACAATATGGATATGGCTTTTGGATTGATTACCTGGAAGCTTGACGAACCCAAAATGCAAATCGGAAACTTAAACCTAGGGACAGAAGCTTCCGCAGTTTTTGAATCTCAAAACTACTTTCGAGGCAAGCGCTTTGATCAGTTAAGGGGCTTAGACAATGAAAATGTGCTTTACAAAATGAAAGCTATGGCCGAAGCTTACGATAAGAGAAGTTTTTCGGACGAAGAGGTAGCACGCTTTTTAAGAATGGACAAACGCAGTGCTCATATTTTTATGATGCGTATGTCCGTGTTCGGTTTAGTAAAGTATGATCTAGACGCTAGAACGGGGGTGTTTAAAGACAAGGTTTTTGACTACATCAACAACTATGAAGAGAAAAGAGATTACGATGTAATTCAATTTGTATCCTCAAAATCTGGAAGCAATGCTACTTTAAGCCTTCTGGATTATGCGATGGAAATTGAAGGAATCAACACCATCGCACTAAGTGACTCCCAAAAGGTTAGGCTCTTCCCGAAAAACCGAAAAATTACGGTGTATGAAAACCTAAATTTTGACTTTGACGGTAAAATTGTAGCCGGTAGATTTAGTTATTGGGGAGAGGTATTTAAATTCAACTACGATCAGTTTCGCATCAACATGGATAATATTGATTCCATGCGATTTAAAGTGCAAACCTTTGAGCAGAACAATCTAGGACAAAGACCACTGGTAGATGTACAAACCGTATTGCAGGAATTAACCGGAGAGCTGTTGATTGATGACCCCAACAACAAAAGTGGACAGAAACAATACACCGATTATCCCATTTTCCGAAGCGCCAAAGAGTCCTACATCTACTATGATAAAAAATCCATTTTTGATGGAGTTTACGATCGAAGTAAGTTCTATGTAACCTTAGAACCTTTTGAAATTGACAGCTTGGATAATATCTCTACAGATGGATTACAGTTTGATGGAACTTTTACCAGTGCCGGCATATTTCCAGACTTAACCGAGACTATAAAAGTACAGGAAGACTATTCCCTTGGATTTAAGGATGAAACTCCGTCCGGAGGTCTTGCCGCTTATGGTGGAAAAGGAACCTACTCCAATAAGTTAGCTTTAAGTAATGAAGGCTTACGAGGAGACGGACGTATCGATTACCTGAATTCATATGCAACATCGGATGAATTTTTCTTCTTTCCCGATAGTACAACCGGTATAGCCTTTGAGTATGAAATTACTGCACAAACCGCAGGAACAGAATATCCACATGCCATTGGAAAAGGAGTATTTCTAGATTGGAGACCTTACAAGGATGTGCTCTACACCACCAGTAGAGAAACCGCTTTTGCGATGTACGATGATATAGGTATGACAGCGGTAGGAACGTTGGCACATGGCCCCAACTCACTTAAGGGTAAAGGAGTGCTTGATTTTTTAAATGCGGAGACAAAATCTGAAGAATACCTCTTTAAGAACCGAAAGTTTTCTTCTCAAAAACTGGCCTTCAAAGTACGGGCAAACCCAGATGTAGACTGGGGCTTTACCATGGATGATGCCAGAGGAGATGTTAACTTTGATACAGAGAGGGGGGATTTTTATCTAAACAATCCGGCCGAATACTTCACCTTCCCGGTTAACCAGTACATCTGTTACATGGATTACGCAAAATGGTTGATACCGGAAAAAGCAATTAATGTGAAAAAAGTAGGGGATCAGGCTTCCTCTAGAATGATATCTACAAACTCAGAACAAGATTCGTTACAGTTTGTGGCCGGACACAGTAAGTTCTATCTAGAAAATTATCTTTTGGAGTCCTTCCAAGTACCGAATATCGATGTAGCGGATGCCAGCATTTTTCCAGATACAGGTTATGTAGCTATTGGTAAAAAGGCAAAAATGAGAACCTTGTTGAATGCTTCTATAACGGCCAATAGAACTACTAAATTCCATAAATTCTACGGTGGAACTATTGATATATATTCAAGGAGTAAGTATTATGGAAATGCAGATTACGAATACCTAGATCAAGATGGAACAGCTTGGCCGATGCATTTTGAAACGGTAAAGGCGGATACAGGATCTACGGTAGGTACGGCAACCGTTAAAGAGGGAGAAAGCTTTTATATGAGCCCCTATTTTGCTTACTACGGAAAAGTATATCTGCTAGGAGAGCGAAAAGGTTTAGATTTTAGAGGGTTTACCCATATTGACTCAGATTGTCCTACCGTAAGTACCGATTGGTTTGAATTCCGATCCATCATTGATCCAGATAATATCGTAATCGACTTACCGGCTATTGAAGCGGATGATAAAACTAAGATCCTGGTTAACGGTGTAATGATTGATGCAGACACGGTTACGGGTTATGCGGCCTTCTTGAGCCAAAGAACTTCCGCTTACGATAAGGAGATGTTCTTTACTACCGGAAAGCTTTATTACGAAGAAACGATTGGCAGTTATGTAATTATTGATCCTGCAAAATTTGACGATCCGAATGCAAAAGGAAACTACTTAGCTTTTAACAACATCGACTGTTTAATGCATGGGGAAGGAACCATGAGCATAGGGGATAATCGTGGACAAATGGAGGTGAGCAGCTGGGGGAATATTGATTATGACCTTTCTACTGACGATATGAATCTAGACTTAGTTTTAGGTTTAGACTTTCATTTTAGCTCAGATTTACAAGAGGCCATAGCGGATGCGATAAACGGAGAAACCAGTTTAGAAGGAGCGGATTTGGGCAGAAAAGCATTTGAAGTATCTATTGATGAACTATTAACTGGAAAGGATAAAACCAAATTCATAGAATCTATTGAAAACTATGGAGCACCTGAAAAATTGCCGGATGAGTATCAACGAACACTTCTTTTTTCTGACATTAAGTTAAGATGGGTTCCCGAAGCCGTTTCTTTCCTATCGGAAGGAGATGTTGCCGTAGGAGGTTTAGGTAAATATCCGGTAAATAAAAAGGTGAAAGCCAAGATGGAGATCCGGAGAAAACGAAGGGGAGATGAGATTTATATGTACTTAGAAGTACGTCCAAGCGTATACTTTTACTTCGAGTACAAGAGAAATCAGATTACGTTCTACACCAGTAATGATGAAATAATGACGAAACTGAAAGAGTTGGATATTAAAGAAAGAAGACGAGAAGTAAAAGGAAAACCACCCTTTGTATATACCATTGGAACCAAAGGAAAAATGAATCGCTTCTTAAGCCGATTTGAGGAATTTGAATAAAGTTTCTTCCATAAAAAACCAAAAACCAAAGGATGTTTTTAGTTTTGAAGTAAAGCAGGTTTCATGGTTCCATTTCTCCGAAAAGTAGCTGAAGAACTTCTACAAAACCATACGAGTTTTGATGGAGTAGGCATTATCCTTCCCAGTAGGAGAGCCGGAGTTTTTCTAAAAAGGGAAATCTCCGCTTTACTCAGCAAACCACTCCTTGCTCCAACAATTACTACAACAGAAGACTTTTTGTTGGAAAATTTAGGCTGGGAGCAAGAGAATATGATTCAATTGATCTTTAAGCTTTATCGGAGCTATGAGAAGCTGAATCTGGAGGATAAAGATTCATTCATTGAATTTAGTAAATGGGCACAAACGCTAATTGGAGACTTCAACGAGATAGATCGCTATCTGATTGATGCGAACTCTTTGTTTGACTATATCTCGGACGCAAAGCGCATTGAAAGCTGGGATTTAGGGCCCGGTGAAAGTAGCGATACACAAATGGTAAATGACTACCTCTTGTTTTGGGAGTTATTGCCACAATTGTATTCTGATTTCTCGAGTAAACTCAAACAAGAAAAAAGAGTATATCAAGGGCTAGCTTATCGCCAGCTAGCTGAGAATATGGAAGACTATTTACCAGCGATCAAGAAGAAGTACAGTAAGCTATACTTTGTTGGATTTAGTGCTTTAAATGAGGCAGAGGAGAGGATTTTAATGCGCTTACACGAAGAGAAAATTGCTCATTTTTTCTGGGATTTCGACTCTTACTATTACGAAGATTCGGTTCATGAAGCGGGAAAGTTTTTGCGGGATAGTAAAATCATCAAAAGACTAAAAGATCAGTCACAATTCAAGAAGCCGGATAGCTTCCTATCCCAGTTGCATAAAAAGATAAAGATTAAAAGTGTGTCGGGCGATACGTTACAGGCTATAACCGGCAACGCTTCTGTTTTAGAGTATCAGAACGATCAATTGGAGGAAGTAGCTGTAGTAATGGCGGATGAAAATTTGCTTCTTCCCTTTCTAAACAATTTGGCAGCCGATATTCCAGCGGTAAACGTTACCATGGGTTTGCCACTTCGCTTTTCGCCCATAGCAGGTTTTTTCAATTTGCTCTGGGAAATGCATGTATGGCAAGAAACTTCAGGAAATACAGATAAAGAAGGAAACCCCGCTTTTCACTATCAAAAGTGGGATGATGTTTTAGGGCACCCTGTAAGTAAGAAGTGGGATAAAGAAGGCACCATTGAAAAACTAAGATCGGAAATTCGAAAGCAGAATCAGGTGTTTGTTTCCCTACCTCAGCTAAAGAGCTGGCTGAGTTTTAATTGGGATGATGAAGTAGAATCGTTATTCACCAAAGATTCTGCAGAACCCCAAAACTGGTGTGCCTCTCTTGGGCGGTTTACCGAATACGCCAAACCCTTTTACGATGGAGGAGTAACTGAAACCGGAATACTATATGGCTTTTTTCAGCTTTTTGCTCAGCTAGAACGCTGGATAAAAGAAAGTAACTTGGAGCTGGATGTAAAAACGAGCTACCAGTTTTACAAAGAGCTATTGCAAACAGAAACTATAGACCTTAAAGGAGAGCCTTTAAAAGGACTGCAGGTTATGGGCATGTTGGAAACCCGAACCTTAGATTTTAAAAACGTAATTCTTACATCCGTTAATGAGGATGTATTACCAAAAGGAAGGGTTCAAAACAGCATGATTCCTTTCGATATCAAGCATCGGTTTGGTTTACCTACTTATCTGGATAAAGACGGTGTTTTTGCCTATCACTTTTTTAGACTGTTACAACGAGCTGAGAACATAACTATACTGTACAACAATCAAAATCAAGGCTTAGGTGGGGGAGAGCCGAGTAGGTTTATTGCTCAGATTGAACATGAACTTTGTAGAGTAAATCCGGATATAGACTTCAGCAAAGAAACGATTTCGTCTAGGCTAATTCCTCAGGAGGAAGAGGCCAAAGAAGTGGTGAAAACACCTTCCATTTTAAAAAGACTGGATGAGCTTGCCGAAAGAGGAATATCGCCCTCTGCACTGATTGATTACATAAACGACCCATTGCTATTCTATTACAGAAGAATACTGGGCTTGCAAGAAACGGATGAAGTAGAAGAAGTAATTGGCTACCATACACAAGGAACAATTATCCACGAAATACTTCAAGACTATTATAGCGTAGAGGAGGATTCGGGGAAAGGACCTCTAAAAAGATTGCATGCGGATCTTCCAGTTTTTCAAAAAACTGAATCTGAATTGCGAGATGAGGTCATTAAGAAACTGCAAAATGCTGGACTTAAAGATGTATCGCATGGTAAAAATCTTCTCATTCGAGAAACACTTACCGGGATGCTTCGGAATTTTTTAGCCAAAGAGAAAGAGCAGCTTAAGGATAAAGGGGAGGTTGAGATTTTATCGTTAGAAACAGGCCTGAGTCAAACATTAAAGCTTGCCAATGGGAAGCAGGTCTTAATTAAAGGTTTGGCCGATAGAATAGATCGATTGGGAGAACATACAAGGATCATCGATTACAAAACAGGCGGGGTAAATCAAGCCGAAGTACGTTTTAAAGATTTGGATGAGCTCAAACAACCAAATGAAAAAAACAAGTCTTTTCAATTGTTAGCCTATTCGTTTTTATACGCCAATGATCAATTGGAGATGGAACGTGTTTTTCCATCCATTATCAGTTTAAGAAATGTAAACAACTGGCCAATTGAGTTAAAATGGGGAAAGGAAGAAGGGGTAACACAAGAGGATTTGAAAGCGTTTAAAGGATTTTTGGTGGAGATTTTAGAAGAGATTTTTGACCCCGAAATACCCTTTTCAGAAAAGATGTTATCTTTAAGCAAACATGAAAACCAAATTAATCATATTGACCCTTAGTTTGTTAGCATCCGTCTTTGTTGAGGCAAAGGATGGGAAAGATCCCACAATAATTAAAGGAACTATCACGGATCAAGTTTCGGGAAAAGTGATTCAAGGAGCGGTGATTACCATCGAAAAAAACGGACAACTTATACAGTCAGTTCAATCCAACGAAAGTGGCGGGTTTACAATTCGCTATGAAGGAAATGTAAGCCAATTAGACGTTCTCAAAGTGAAAATTTATAAGCCGGGATATCTTTCAAAAAGAGTGAAGACACTAAGTAAAATTGAGAACGAAGTAAAGGTAGAGTTAGAGAAAAAACCTAAATTTCAACCGTTTTTATTTCCCAATCAGGCGCATGCCAATTTTGATATTTAATGGTTTCTCTTTCTTCCATTCGCCAGGCAGCTGAGCGAATCTCTCCTTACACACACCAAACCCCCATAATTACCAATTCGTACATCAACAGTCTGTGCGAAGCTGAGGTGTTTTTTAAATGTGAAAACTTCCAAAAAACGGGCTCTTTTAAGGCTAGAGGTGCTTCCAACTCTATCTTAAAATTATCCCAGCAAGAAAAAGAAAATGGAGTGGCGACCCACTCTTCCGGTAACCATGGTCAGGCAATGGCTTGGGCAGCCCGAGAAGCTGGTGTTAAAGCTTGGGTAGTAATGCCAAGCAATGCGCCAGCCGTCAAAAAAGCAGCGGTTAAAGCTTATGGTGCAGAAGTGATAGAGTGTGAACCTACTTTGGAAGCTAGGGAGTATCACCTAAAGCAAATACAAGAAAAAACAGGAGCAATTTTTATCCCGCCATACAATGCTGAAAATACGGTAGAAGGTCAAGCGACTTGTGCGGTAGAAATCCACTCTGAGCTTCATGCTCTCGATTATATATTAGCACCCGTTGGTGGTGGAGGTTTACTTTCTGGCAGTGCCCTTGCTACCCACTTTTTGTCTCCTAAAACGAAAGTAATTGGATGTGAGCCAGAGCTGGTAAATGATGCTTGGCAGAGCTTTAAAACAGGTGTTTGGACGGCAAGTACAAATGCGCCAACATTAGCGGATGGTCTTAAGACTTCGCTTGGTGATATTACGTTCAAGTACATTCAGGAGTATGTTTCAGATATTCTGCTTTGTTCTGAAACTGAAATGGTGGAAGCCATGCGGTTGATTTGGGAAAGGATGAAAATCATTGTAGAACCATCCTCAGCGGTGGTTTTGGCTTGCATTTTAAAGAATAAGGAAATTTTCAAAAATCAACGGACCGCAGTCATCTTAAGTGGAGGGAATGTAGACCTTGGAAAACTGCCTTTTTAAGCCTCTGCGAACAGCCCTAAGTTTAGTTCATCAGATTGTTTGAAAAGACTATTTTTGCATCATCTATTAACAGCAGTTCAATTACCATATGAAATTCGGAGTAGTTACGTTTCCAGGCAGCAATTGTGATCAAGATATGATCTATGTTTTAAGAAACATCTTAAAACAAGAAGTGGTGGAGCTATGGCATAAAGACTCTGACCTACAAGGAGCGGAGTTTGTAGTTTTACCTGGAGGTTTTTCCTATGGTGACTATTTACGCTCTGGTGCTATTGCCCGTTTCTCTCCAATAATGGAAAAGGTAATAGAGTTTGCCAACAATGGCGGGTATGTAATGGGTATTTGTAATGGATTTCAGGTGCTCTGCGAAAGTGGACTTTTACCAGGAACACTTCAGCACAATACGAGTCATACTTTTATTTGCAAGAATGTATATCTCAAGCCTGCTTCTAACTCTAACGCTATGACGGCTGATTTAGAGGATAGAGCCTACAAAATCCCTATTGCACACGGAGAAGGAAATTACTTTGCTTCGGATGATACTTTAGCTGAATTGAAGGCAAACGAACAGATCTTGTTCTATTACTCCGATAAAGAAGGAAACATCAATGCAGAAGGAAACCCCAATGGATCAATCCAGAATATTGCTGGAGTAACCAACGCTACTAAAAATGTTTTTGGTATGATGCCACACCCAGAACGTGCTGCCGATGAGAATTTAGGGAACACAGACGGTGTAAGTTTCTTTCAGAGTTTAATGAAAAACCTTGTTCCTGCTTAGGACTTAATAAAAGGCTTAGAGTAAACCTCTGTTTCATCCAACAGAACTTTTAATACGAATGTACCTGCGGGTAGATCCTTCACATCTAGTGTAAGTTCCGATTTAGCTTGCATGGAGGTATGGTTTCTATCCTGTACAATTTTACCCGACAGATCGTAAACCGTTGTTTTAATAGTTTTAGCTGTAAGTACATCGAAACGGATGTTTAAAACGCTACTCGCGGGATTTGGAAAAACATTAACGCCTACTGCGCTACTAATTTCATTCTGCCCAATAGAGTTGAACGAATAATCATCCGATTCACTGGAACAACTTCCTCCTGATGAGATTGCAACGCTAAAATCACCGTTAGCGGTAGCTATATAATTCTGATTGGTAGCGCCATTAATTGCTACTCCATTATTGTACCACTGATAGCTATACCCATTTTCGTTGCAGTTTAGCGTATCAAGTGTTCTGCTGACGGTTGGTTTGGGTAAAATATCTGCGGTTACGTTTAATGTATCACTATCCATTCCATTGGCATTAATCGCTTCCAGAATAATCTGATAATTCCCAGAAGTATTAAAAACAAGCACAGGGTTTTGAGAAGAAGCACTGGTACCATTTAAAAAACTAACGGTACCGGGTGTAATCGTCCAATTCCACGAAGTAGGGTTGTATAAGGAGGAATCAGAGAGTAGTAAAGTATCCTGGGCACAAAAGTCGTTCGAATTTGTGGCAAAACTACTTACAGGAGCAAAAGAAGAAGTAAAGCCATCGCTTGTAAACAATCCCCTTCCATAGGTGGCTGCCAGCACTTCGTAATCCGAATCTCTCACTTGCAACATATTTACACGAACATTGGCCAAGCCAGAAGTGGAAGAGCTCCAGCTTACGGTGGAAGCTGTAATATCAGAAGTGGCCCACACGCCAACTTCTGTTGCTAAAATTACCTCTTGTGTATTGAGAGGGTTAAATAGACCCCATCTTACAGGCATATCCGGAAGGTTTCCTTCTGTGTTGACCCAAGTACTTCCTCCATCGTCTGTATACCACACCGAATTTACTCCATAATTGGAAAAGGTTACTAGCAATTCACTTTCACTTGTGCCTACATCAATACCTGAGATATAACCGTTTGGAAAAGCGTTTGACCCAATAGAAGTGCTGCTTGGCGAGTTGCCTTCAGCATTTGTGATTTTATAAAGGTTTCCAGAACCTGTGCCCACAAATAAAGTGGTAGAGTTAGTTGTATGAGGTGATACTTTGAGGTTAGATGCAGTGGAACCCAAAGAGACGAAGAAATCATCTACAGTAGGGTTGGATGAAATGTTTCGAATACGATTGATAGAAGTACTATTTCGCGCGGAATACAAAGCATCTTGCTGATCATCGTAGTCCGTTGGATTGATAAATCGACCTGTACTAAAGTCCGTCTGTATACGGGGAGATGGAAAACTCGCACCACCATTGTTGGAAAGCCAATAACTGTTGTATACGTAGGAGGTGATTTGGTAAGTAGGATCGGTTTGATCAATAAAACAGTAAGCACCATCGCCACCACTCACTTCAATGGTACTGTTTATACCAGCACTATTAAATTGATGGGTACCATTGTCTTGAGAACCCGCCAAAAAATAATTTCTACCAGCGTTCGGATGAATCGCGCAAGCATAAAACTGAGTAATGTTATACCCATTGTTACGATCCGAAAATGAAGGAAAATTTGCGCTCAGGCTAGAAGAATAATGCACTCCACCATCGTTGCCAAAAGCGGCCTCTGACGGTGAGCCAGGGCGGAAAGTAACCACATGATGATCGGCATGAACATAAGGGTGCCCGAAGCCACCATACCAATGCGAGAGTTGATCCCAATTGGTTCCACCATCTGTAGTTCTAAATAAGTCAACAGAACCAGCATATACGATATCACGATTGGTAGGATGTACCGTTAAAGCTAGGTGCACCCACGCTTGTCCTCTAGAAAAGTCGGTAGAAGATATTCCTGGATCGTCATCGTCCGGTTCGCTTAGGTTATTCCAAGTAGCTCCATGATCTGTGGTGCGTATAATCTCACCAACTTCATTAAACTCCTCAACAATGGCGTAAACATAACTGGAATCGCTAGGAGCAGAAGCCAAACGGACTCTTTCCCCAAAGCTATTGGTGTAGGCGGTTGTCCAGCTCGTACCATCATCGCTATACAGTATGCGGCCGCCTCCTCGGTCTGATCCTGAATTCCCTGAGTTAATAGTGCCTACCCAAATCCGATTATCAGCAGCAATGTCAATATCCGCAACTGCGTAATTAAAACTTTGGCCCGACACATTTGGCAAAACTTGTGTAAAGGAAGTTCCTCCATTTAGAGATCGCTGCAAACCTTCGTCAGAAGTACCATGGGTGGTAGAGACATAATATACGCCCCTCATTCCCGCGTAAAGTACTCCCGTACCGTTCTCATCTCTTACTACTAAGTCGTTTACAAAGTAAAAATTGCTTGAAGCACTGAGGTGCGAAAAACTTTGCCCGCCATCAGTGCTTTTCCAAATTCCAGCACCTCTAGCACCAGAAACGCTGGAACCCCAGCCTTCTCCCGTGCCTACATAAAAAATGTTGGTATTGGTAGGGTCGTAAGCCATACTGGTAATGGATAGGTTTTCCCAAAAATCGTTTTGCGCTACCCATTGAGAGTTGGGGTCTGTAATGTCATTATTGTACCACAAACCACCCGTTACTCCACCTGCCCAAACTTTTTTATGAGTAGCGTCATTCGGGTCGAACATTATAGTTCTAGTTCTTCCTCCTACATTGTCTGGACCTCTTTCTACCCAAGGGAATTGAGCACTACCAGGGGTAGAAGTTTTAGCTTTGATGTTTTGTTTTACCTGCGCATAAACAGCCTTCAATCTTTCAGGAGTTGGGCGTCCCAAGGCAGGATCCATGGTCATTATAAAATCTTGCTGCCAGGCCAAATCAGGCCTGTCTTTTTTGGGCATTTCCCGAAGTTGTTCAGGCGGAATGTGTATTTCGCTGTACGGATGATGATTGATAAAATCTTGGAAAATCGCTCTTTTACTTTCCTTTTCTGTGTGCTTACTTACCCACAAAAAGGCACATAAAAGTATAAAGGGAATTAGTTTTTTCATAATCGGTTACGGATACATTTGCATAGGCAATTCCTCAAAATTCTGAATGATTTGAGAGCCTTCTTTACCAGCTAAAGTATAGTGTATAATAGCTTGGTGTTTTGAGGCATGAAACAAGGGAGCGGCCTCAAATTGAGCACGGTCACCACCAGATTCTGGATCTCGGTCTGGGTCTGCGTAAAACTTGGAGCACTCTAGTTTTATCATCTCCTCTTTTAGGTTAAAAGAGAACTTTAAAACTTCACCATCTACAATTACGGAGTTAATGTCTAACCCACTTTTGGGTTTTTTGAAATGGATAGAGAATAATATGCCTTTACCTCCGCTTTCACCAGGAATGTATTTCTGATAGGTGGCCTGCAGAATATCCAAGGATTGGATAGAACTTTTCTTGGAAGAGTGGCAGGCAGAAAGGGTAAATATCAGGATTAAAAGGAATGGCTTCATACTTCTCAAAAATAGCGAAAGTATAGATACGATCTTTTGCGAGATGTTATGAAGACCAGAAACCAAGTTCGAACGTTCGATCACCAATAATTCTATACCGCTCTCCAAGTTGAATCTTTTAGAAGCTTCAATAACGGTAACTTGATTTAGATCAATAGGATACCTGTCTACTTGGAAGGATAGTTATCTCATACTAACTCTATTAAAATTAATAAATCATGACAAATTACAACGACTATTTGTCCTTCGTTGGTATTTCCATTACCCGAAGGATGTACACCATCTTTTTTCTAGGTATTCTTTTTTTTAACCCTTTGGTTAAGAAGGCTCAGTGTTTTGAAGACGTAGTGTGCGATAACGTTGGAGCAAACTGGGATCATTCCCTTTGGGATCAGGAAATCCGATCGGCCGTTCGAATACTTGTAGATACCAAGGGCCTCAATACTTCCTGTTCTGGGGTATTATTAAACAATACTCAGAATGATAATGAGCTATACGTGTTAACCGCTTTTCATTGCCTTGATGCATCTCCAAGAGATGGGGTTTTAAGTCAACAAGAGATTGATGCGGTGAGACACTTTAGGTACTATTTTCATTATTATAATGAGACTTGTAATGATCCCAACTCAACCAGGGCACCTATACAGCTGAATCAGAACCATGATGCCGAGTTGGTCTCATTTTGGGATGATACGGATTTTGCTCTGATTAAGTTGACGGAAACATTTGACTATTGTTCACCAGAGATGGAGAACCATCTTTTTTGGGCGGGATGGACACGTAGCTCCACTCCATATACGAGCGCTACCAACCAAGTAGTTGGCTTAAATCATCCAACAGAATCGCAAGGCGGCTTACCACTCAAAGTGTGCGTTTACAATGATGATCCTGTGGTTCATGGGGCAAATCCACTTATGTGGGAAATACCAGAGCTATGGGATTTAGGTGATGTGGTAGATGGTACTTCTGGGTCTCCGCTCTTTAATGATCAACACCTAGTAGTGGGCCAACAAGTTAGCGGTAGTAGTTACCCTCCTTGCGATCCGGGTAGCTACCCGTTGGATTACAGCACCTACGGTCGCTTTGACCTTTCTTGGATAGGAGGAGGAACGCCAGAAACACAGCTTAGAGCTTGGCTTTGCCCAGATTGTGATGGACAAACACCAGACCCTGTGAGTCTAGAAGGGATTGAATATATAGGCGGCTCAAAAGTGGGTGGAATTGGTTTTAGCTGCAACGATATTTCCTTTATCGTAAAAACAAAGCCGCTACCTGCTTGCTGTTGGGAAATAGAGGTGGATTTGAGCGGAAATGCCTGCATAAATGGAGTAAGAGTTTCTTTAGAAGGCTACAAAGAACAGATCATCACAACACATGAGTTGGTAGATGGAAAGTTGGTGTATCGATACTGCATTTCAGGTTCTGCTTCTGGGTTTGATGATATTCGGGTTACGATTTTAGGAACCAACAATTCTCCAATATGTCCAGAAGAGACATTCTCTTTGGTAGATGAAGGTTTAACTTGTGATGCTTGTGGCTGTCATAACACTTATGATATTAGCTTTGAGAAAGCTGGAAATTCATCAAACCCAGGAGAAGAGGGATGGTGCTGTTACATACCAACCTTAGAAAAACTGGATGACTACGGTTGTGATATTTATGGTGCTGATATTGAGGGAATAAACTATACAGGTGTTTATAGTGCAAACCCTTTGCTGATAAATGTAGGCGATAAACTGGTGCTACCAGAAATATGTGCTCCTGCTTCCTTTATTGAGGATTCACCTATTGGGCTTCAGTTATTCGATGCTGGCGATTCTCAGGATAGTGGAGATGAGCCAATTTGTGAGGTTTTTGGCAGTATGGAGACCTGCTGTTCATGTGATTTAAACTACAATATGGAGATTATCACCACAAACTCCAATCCGGATGAATGTTGTTTTAGAGTAAATGCTACATGGGTAGGTAGCGATCAGAGTTGTCAGCCTAAAAGTGTGCTTCTGTATGACGACCAAGGGGTTTATACCGGAAATTCATCCTCCGTAGTAGCAGGAGTTGGATTTGTAAGTTTTCAGAATATCTGCATCAATCGCAACGATTTTCCAAAATCATACGAGCTAAGGTTTTTTGAAGAGTTTATTGTAGATCCTCAAGACCTTCCAGAGCCTATGTGTAGCCTTTATCCGGAGTTTACCCCATGCGACTTTGACTGCTGCTCTTTATATGATTTGCAAACGGTGGAGTACTATACGTTTGATCCAGTATCTGGAATCTCACAAAATTGTGTGGATTTAATCATTAATCAAAGCCAGGTTGTACCCGGTTGTGAGATAACAAATGTGGAGATTATTGATGAAAATGGAATTTCTACAATTCACCCTTGGTCTGGAGGATCCATTAATTTATGTTGTGCACCAGGCGGCACTCCTTTTTTTGGGCGAACATGGCAATTTGTGCTACATGGCAACAACGGTCCTTTGGTAAATCCTTTTACAGGAGAATTATGTGTAGAGAGCCTATTTTTTGGCTGTGGCATCTTGTTCAGTGGAAAACGGGAGGAGAATCAAAACGCGATGCGTACTTTGAAAAACGAGATAGAATATGCTCAGGTTTATCCAAACCCAGCGAAAAACACAGCTGTAGTGGAGTTCGCATTACGAATGGACGAAAACATGAGTTTAAAGGTTATGGATGGAAAGGGAGCTTTAGTGAAGGAGCTTGGGGGTATCCCGGCACAAGGAGGTATAAATCAAGTGACTCTAAAAACGAGTGACTGGGAAGATGGTGTTTATATAATAATCATGAACGTTGGAAATAGAAAGCAGAGTTTACCGCTTATTATCCAGCATTAATTGTAATTGGGATATACAACAAAAAAGGGCGCTACTAGCGCCCTTTTATTTTTCAGCAAATTACTGTTATTGTATAACGAATGTTTGTCTCAAATTCACGTTTTCGCCTTCTACAGACATTACATACACTCCAGCTGGTAGTTTGGAAACATCTGCCTTATCCGTAAGCTTAGTGCTTCTTTCAAGGGCTTTTACAAGCACTTTTTGTCCAATACTATTGGTAATGATCAGTTCAGCTTCAGGTGCGCTTTGTGTTTCTAATTCAATAGTGATTTCATCTGTTGCCGGATTTGGATAAAGATCAAAACGGATGGCGTTGTTAAACTCGTCCAAACCAATATTGAAGGTAAAGTCATCGGATTCCGTTCTACAGCCAATTCCACTAACGGCCTCAACAGAATAGGTGCCTGAAACTGTTGGAGTATATGAGATGGAATTAGCTCCAAGTATAGCCGAACCATTTCTGTACCACTGATAGCTTGAACCCGTTTGAGAAGCAACCAAGTCACTTCCTTGTATAGAAATAGTAGGTTGTGTGGGGTTGGCTTGTACCGTTATGGTAGTAGGAACGCTTACCGGAGGGCAATTCCCTGCTGTAAAAGTGTAAGTAATATTATGTGTGCCAATTCCTGCACTATCTGGAAAGAAGTAATTGGATCGGACTCCGGTTCCAGAGAAAGTACCACCCGCGGGTGTTCCAAAGTTTAGGAAGAATGAATTTTCATCCTCACAAACATCTGGAATCGTGTTAATGGCAACTGTTGGAGGAGCATCTACCATAATCAATGCTTGATCTTGATACATGCAACCATTTGCATCGGTATACTCATAGGTAACAAAGTGATTTCCAGCTCCAGAAACGGATGGATCAAAACTGCCATTATTTATGGCAAAACCTGTAAAAGTTCCACCTGGAGGTGTAGCACTTAAAGTTACCACAGCATCTTGAGTACAGAGGTTTCCAGGTGCATTAATTTGTAAACTAACTGGAGCATAAATGTTGGCCACAATAGTATCTGATACAAGAAGTTGTGGATAAGCACAAGCTTCGCTAGATTGAACAATGGTATAAATTTCATCACCATTTGCAAGGCCAGTAAACTCTCTATAATTACTGCTTCCAGATCCAATTAGAGAACCATTTAAGTACCATTCAAAAACAGGGCTAACTCCAGCGTTTAGGGCACTAGCTGTTACCTTAAGAGTGTCAGAGTTACAAAGGGGAGTAGCATTTGTAGTAAGGCTCACTTCAACGGTATCTGCCGGGTCAATAGTGATATATGACATTTTAGTAATGGAATCTGAGCCAATCGCATTAAGCACTTTTAACTTAACCGCATAGGTTCCTGCGCTGGCATAATTCACAGAAGGGTTTTGCGATGTAGATGTAGCCGGTGTACCTCCGGTAAAAGTCC
Organism: uncultured Owenweeksia sp.; assembly: GCA_964485405.1. Classification (GTDB taxonomy): domain Bacteria; phylum Bacteroidota; class Bacteroidia; order Flavobacteriales; family Schleiferiaceae; genus CAKZNE01. The sequence continues at coordinate 98,279 of CAZAJG010000005.1, forward strand.
ACTCATAAGCAGATGGAGAACCATAGGTTTGATCTGTAAAGTTTACTGGCGTTAAGGCACAAGCCATTTGCGGCCCGCTAAAACCAGCGGTAGGAGCGGTATTAGGCTTTCCGGTTATTTGAATGTTATCAATAAACATATTATTTCCGCTATTGCTTACCGATTGGAACATAATACGAACGCCTTCTACATTGGCGTAAGCCGATAGATCAATTTCCCCACAAGATCCAAACCCGGGGTTGCCACACCAATCTGCACTTGTTGAAGGAGAGAAAATGAAGTTAGTAGGAGTGTTGGTGATGAAGTTGTTTGTTCCATCCTCACCATAGGCTTGTAACAATACCCAATTGTCTGAGCAGTTTGTGGCAATATATACTTTTAGACTATCGTCACTAGTGGCATTTCTACCCGAGTAAGCATAATCAAAGGAGAGCTTAGTAGAATCGTGACCTCGAAAATCTAAGTTCGGAGTGATGATATTAAAAGGGCCTGCTGCATTGTAGAATAAATCCGCTTTTAAAGCGTACATTCCCTGGTTATTGCCACCTATCTGTTCTCTAGCCCATTGTGCATCCGATATATTGCCCAAGTCCCATTTATCCAAACTATTGGAAGCTTCAAAGTCTTCAGAAAAAGGCAACGGAAAACCACCAATAGCCACCGCTGAAATAAGGGTTGATGTGGATGAACCTTGAGCATTGGACACATTCAATGTAATGTCATAAATACCTGATTGAGTAAATACGATTTGTGGGTTTTGCGAATTGGCACTCGTGCCATTCACAAAAGTGATGTTATTAGGAGAAACACTCCAGCTCCAAGAAGTTGCCTTATAAAAAGAGTCGTCCATTAAAGTAACCGTATCTCCATCACACACTGCGTGTGGTACATTGAAGGCTGCTAAAGGTTCAACGATGTCTGAATATAAAGGCGATTGCCATGTTCCTCTGCCATAAGTCCCAGCCTTTAGTTTTCTGTCTACATAATTTATTTCCAGATCGTTAACAATAACATTGGGAAGGTCAGAATTAAATGGTATCCATTGATTTAGGTTAACATCTTTGTAAAAAACACCTAAGTCTGTACCTACATACATACCCATCGCTTTATTGTTTTGAATAGCAATAGTGTTTGCAGGAACGTTAGGAAGGTTTAATGAAATATTTGACCAAGTAAGTCCACCATCCTTAGATTCATATACTTTCTGATTGTTGCTATACCCACTGTGCGTAATAAACACATGAAGAGGATCATCTGGAGCAACTGTAATTTGAGTAATGCTTCTGGAGCTTACTACATTTGAGGATAGATTGGTAAATGCACTTCCGTAATTATCACTTCTCCACAGGTCATTTCCTTCAGAAATGTAAATAACATTCGTTTGTGATGGGGAAATGGCAATCTGATCCATATTACTTCCTCCTGTTAAGTTAGCTGGGCTCACTGCGGTAAAGCTGTTTCCCGCATCAAAAGAACGGTAAAGTCGAGTGTAACCGATGTAGAGCGTATCTGGATGAAGAGGATCTACGCGAATGGGCGTAACCCATGCACCGGTTCCTCTTATGCCATTGGGTAAACCAAAGGACGCATTAAAAGAATTCCCTCTATTGTTCGATTTTCTAAAGTTTCCATATTGAGAAGAGCCATACATCACATTGGGGTTGCTAGGATCTAGCGCACAATCCATTCCATCGCCCCCTAAAACACGATACCAAGTACCGTTATCGTATAGGTGAGACCCATTATCTTGAGCCCCTGCTATTATGAGTGTAGTATCTATACTCGTGGCGCTGATTCTGTAATACTGAGTGATGTTCATTCCATCATTTAGGGAAATCCAACTTGTTCCGTTGCTATTTCTTCGGTAAACTCCTCCATCGGTTCCAGAGTATATGGCACTTCCATCATCTAAAAATTCTAGGTCATGAATATCTGCATGAACATATGGCGCACCACCGCCACCAAACCAGTGTCCGTTTAAGCTCCAGCTTGAACCTCCATTGTTGGATCTCCAAATGTTTACTCCACCTACATAAAGTTGATCTTTATCGGTTGGGTTTACGGCTAAAGCAAGGTCGTACCAAGCCTGGCCGCCAGCGTCACTCCCAGTTGTACTCCATCCCAATAAGTTTGGAGTGCTAGAACGTTGAGTCCAGCTCACACCTTCATCTGTGGAGCGATAAACTGCCAAGAAACCATTTTGATTATTTGCTAAAAGTGCGTACACATAACTGTCATCGTCTGCCGTTACGGCTAACTCAATTCTACGAGCCCCATTAGAAGGCAAACCTGCATTATTTAAAAGCGTCCAGGTAATACCATTGTTGGTACTTTTATAAACATCTGAGCTATTAAATACAATGGATGAAACGTATAAGATATCTGGGTTTCCAGGTTTTTGAACCACTTCATTGAAAACTCCAGATTGTACTAAAGTCCAGTTTGCGCCTGCATCTGTACTGCGGTAAATACCACTTCGTGTGGAAGCAATAACTACGCTGGTGCTATTGGGGTTAATGTAAAGGTCACTGATTCTAGTTTGCTGCGTAACGTTGAAGCTTAAACCTGTAGGATTCCAAGTTTGACCACCATCTGTTGTTTTGAGCACACCGTAGCTATAGGTGTCACCCGCATCTCTATCGCCAGTAGCCATGTACATGATCTGAGTATTGGTAGGGTCTATGGCTAAATCTGAAACACCTAAGTTGGGAAGTAAATCTGTATTTGTACTCCAGCTTGTACCTCCATCGGTGCTTTTCCATAAGCCTCCTGCAGGGGTACATGCCCAAACGGTTTGCGCATTAGTAGGATCAAAAACAATACGATTTACTCTTCCTACGCCACCAAGAGGATCTCCATTAAAAGGACCTACAGGTTTCCATTGACCAAGATTTGTATTGGCCTGGGCCTGACTCACACTAGAAAATTGAGTAGCTAAAATAGATGGGTTGGGTCTTTCACCGTCAGGGAAAACACGTTCTTCAGTAAACGCCTCCCAACGTCTAAACTGTTTATACCCCTTGCCTTTTTCCATTTCTCGCCCTTCCCAGGCATTGTTAAAGCTCTGTTGAACTTGGTAGAAATTGACATTGGGATCTTGCATCTGCTCAATCCAATCTGCATTTTGAGCGGTAGTTAAACCGAAAAAAAGGACAGAAAGAGTCGCAGAAAAAAAGTATTTCATAATCGATTAGATAAAAATTTATATAGGTCGCTTAAACTTTTCAAGTTAAGCTAGCATTTTAGGGACGTTAAATATACGTAAAGCAGGGTTTTAACACTTGTCGTATAACCGACTCAAATGTGCTAATAGACTAAGCTGAAAACTCGATGAGTTTTCTTCGGTATACAGAGAAGAGCTTTGATTTAGAAACAAAACCAATGTATTTACCTTCTTGAGCAACGGGTAAATTCCAAGCTCCGGAGGTTTGAAATTTTTGCATGACCTGGTTCATAGGCTCTCCTTTTTGGATAATAGCAGGAGGGGCAATCATTAATTCAGATACAATAGTTTCATCGTACAGGCTTTGATCAAACATGATGTGTCTGAAGTGATCTAAGCTTAACATGCCCATGAGTTGATGTTCATTATCTACCACCGGAAATAGATTTCGCTTGCTGGAACCTACAATTTTAACAAGCTCCCGTAAAGTCATAGATGGCTGAATGGGCGTAAAATCCGTTTCAATAACCTTGTCAATGTTTAACAGGGTGAGTATAGCCTGATCCTTATCGTGAGTAATCAATTCGCCTCGTTTGGCAAGCTGCAGTGTGTAGATAGAATGGGGCATAAACTTACGCGTTACCAAAAAGGAGATGGCCGAAACAAGCATGAGCGGAATAAACAACTCATAACCTCCGGTAATTTCAGCGATCATAAATATGGCGGTTAAAGGAGCATGCAGAACTCCTGCCATTAAACCCGCCATTCCTACTAAGGTGTAGTTGGACGTAGAAAGATTGACCCAATTGAATTGATTGACGAAACTGGAAAAGACATAGCCAAATGAAGCGCCTATAAATAGGGATGGAGCAAAAACACCACCAACACCACCACCGCCCAAGGTAAAAGTGGTAGCAAATACTTTAAAAAGTACTAAGCCTACAAGGAGTATCAATATGAGATAATCGCTTGTAGCATAATCGTATAAGAAACTCCGTTCTATAACTCCTTCTATGTTACCATCTAAGAGATTGTTGATAGTTTCATAACCTTCTCCATACAGAGGAGGAATTAAAAAAATCAGTAAACCCAATAGCCCACCTCCAAGTAATACTTTAAACCACCTCTTCTTTAAGCCACTAAAGTAATTGTCGAAAAAGAGATAAACACGGTTAAAATAAAGGGATACAAAGGCGCATAAAACGCCAAGTAGAACATAAAACGGAACATCCGCCACCTCAAAAGGGGAGATGTACTTAAAGTGGAATAGATAGTCGTTTCCCTGAATAAAAATGGAGGTAACTGCTCCAGAAACTGAGGCGAGTAATAAGGGGATGAGCGAGCCAAATGTGAGATCCAGACTAAAGATTTCGATGGTAAAAATGATGGCGGCAATAGGGGCGTTAAAAATGGAGGAGATGGCTGCAGCCGATGCGCAAGACATCAGCACAATCCTCGACTTAAAGTTAATATGCATCATTCGCCCCAAATTGGAGCCAATGGCCGAACCTGTGCTTACAGAAGGACCTTCCAGTCCCACAGACCCGCCAAAACCCACAGTAAAAATACTGGTAAAGATGGATCCAAACATTCGATGGGGTTTAAGTATTCCATTTCTTTTAGAAATAGAGTATAAAACAGCTGGAACCCCTTCTCCAACTGGCTTGTTAATGATTCTTTTTACCAATAAGGTGAGCAGAATACCAATAATGGGAAAGACAAAATAATATGGATTGTAATACTCGGTAAAATAGCCATTAGAGACTTGCTCTTGGATAAAGTGCGTAACATTTTTTAGCGTAACCGCTACCAATCCAGTTACAAAACCTACAAATACGCTAAGTATAAGTATAAACTGCCTTTGAGGGATGTGTCTAGCCCTCCAGATTAAAAACTTAGCCAGCAGGCTGTCGGGCTTATTAGGCATCCACTTGTGCTGTTGAAGCCAGGCTGAGCTCATCCAATTGTTCTTGAGCAATGGTGGATGGAGCATCAATCATCAAATCTCTACCGGCATTGTTTTTTGGAAAAGCGATGAAATCGCGAATGGTTTCCTTACCCCCTAAAAGAGCTACCAATCGATCAAAACCGAAAGCTACTCCGCCATGTGGAGGTGCACCGTATTCAAAAGCATCCATTAAGAATCCAAATTGCTTTTTAGCTTCTTCATCGCTAAAGCCCAATAAGGAGAACATTTTTCTTTGCAGTTCTCTATCGTGAATACGAATGGAGCCACCGCCAATTTCATTTCCATTCAATACCAAATCGTAAGCATTGGCTCTAATAGCACCAGGATCCGTATCTATAAGCTCTAAATCTTTTGGATACGGAGAGGTAAAAGGATGGTGCATAGCGTGCCACCTCTTAGAATCTTCATCCCACTCCAATAAAGGAAAATCTAATACCCACAGAGGAGCGTATTCATCTGGTTTTCTCAAGCCCAACTCTTCAGCTAGGTGAAGCCTCAATTCGTTTAGTGCTTTTCGAGTTTTATCTTTATCACCAGCCATAATCAACATTAGGTCGCCTGGCTTAGCGTTCATTTTTTCTGCCCAAGCTTTTAAGTCTTCAGGGCTGTAAAATTTGTCTACAGATGATTTTAGCGTTCCATCTTCATTGTATTTGCACCAAATTAAACCTGTTGCTCCAACCTGTGGTCTTTTCACATAATTGATAAGAGCATCAATTTGTTTACGGGTATATACGGCACAATTCTCTGCATTTATTCCTACAACCAACTCCGCTTTATCAAACACTACAAAACCTTTGTTTTGCGTAAGTTCGTTGAGCTCGTTAAAGGTCATATCAAAGCGGATATCCGGCTTATCGCTACCATATTTTTCCATAGCCTCATCGTAAGTGATGCGAGGCACAGTGTCAATGTTTACGTTTACAACTTCCTTTAAGAGATGCTTGAGTAAGCCTTCAAAAGTTTGGAGGATATCTTCTCTTTCTACAAAGGACATTTCGCAATCGATCTGCGTAAATTCCGGCTGACGATCGGCTCTAAGGTCTTCATCGCGGAAGCACTTCACGATTTGAAAGTATTTGTCAAAACCAGAAACCATAAGCAATTGCTTAAAAGTTTGTGGAGACTGAGGAAGTGCATAAAACTCGCCCTCATTCATACGGGATGGAACTACAAAGTCGCGAGCTCCTTCTGGAGTAGATTTAATTAGAAAAGGAGTTTCGATGTCTACAAAGCCTTGTTTGCTTAAGTAGTTTCGAACTTCAAGATTTACTCGATTTCTCAATAAAATACTATCTCGTACAGGGTTTCTTCTCAAATCCAGGTAGCGATACTTCATTCTTAACTCTTCACCACCGTCTGTGTCGTCTTCTATGGTAAAGGGTGGTGTTTTAGCCGCATTTAAAACCGTAAAATCGGTTATTTTAACCTCAATCTCTCCAGTAGGAAGATTCAGGTTTTTACTGCTTCTTTCCAAAACTTCCCCCGTTGCTTGTATTACAAACTCACGCCCTAGTTTGCGGGCTTGTTCCATTAAGCCGGCATTCCATTCTTCATTAAAGGCCAATTGAGTGATCCCATATCGATCACGAAGATCAACAAAGGTCATCCCTCCTAGGTTTCTTACTTTTTGAACCCAACCGCTTAACTGCACGGTTGCTCCAACATTTCCAAGTTTTAACTCTCCACAAGAATGGGTGCGATACATGACAATAATTTTAAGGCTGCGAAATTACAAAGTATTGATTGATCGCTATCTTTACAGGCTATATATTTTAGACTTGGAAATCGATATTTTTTCAGACGAGTACTTTATGCGTCAGGCGTTTATTGAAGCGCAGAAGGCTGCCGAAGAGGATGAAATTCCTGTAGGAGCAGTAGTGGTAAGCAATAAGCGCATTATTGGAAGAGCGCATAATTTAACGGAAAGGTTGATAGATGTAACCGCGCATGCTGAGATGCAGGCCATTACTTCCGCGAGTTCTTATTTAGGCTCTAAATATCTGAAAGGCTGCACATTGTATGTAACTCTAGAGCCTTGTCCCATGTGCGCTGGTGCTTTATTTTGGACTCAAATTGATCGGGTAGTTTTTGCTGCGAGCGATGAAAAAAGAGGATTCATTAAGTATGGAGGTTCACTTCACCCTAAAACTAAAATTGAACAGGGACTTATGGCGACAGAATGCTCCGAGATCCTAAAGCAGTTTTTTGAGAGCAAAAGATCTTAGAATCAGGAAGTTTATCGGTTAAAAATTAAAGACTAAAGGTGACAAATCCACGTTAGTATTACCCAACTATTGAGGTATTTTTGCCGTGTCGTTAATTAGTTCCTGAATAATTATGAAGATTACCAACAAAAATATTCGAAAAACGATCAAGGTCATTCTGGCCATTATATGCTTAATTGTTATCACAGACGTTGTGCTGTCTCGTGTATCGGGAAGCGTTAGTGAGTTTTTTCGAGGATATTCCTTGATCATTGCCCCGACTATTCTGGTTTTAACTTACACCTACCTCGGATTTCCAATTTTCACCTTTGATGGAGAAGCAGAAATGCTCGAACTAAAAAGCCATACTTCTTTCAATGAGTTCTTAGGAAAAGAGCTCTATATCTCTCGACAGAATTTACAACGTATTGAAATTGATAGAAGCGGTATTCGCAAGAAACTGTTGGTTCATTATATCAAAGATGGGAAGGAGCTTCAAGAAAAATTTAGCATTAGCCTTTTGAGCAAATCTAAAATTGATCAACTGGCAGAATCGGTTCAACTGATTATCGCGGAGCGTAAAGTGGCTTCCAACCCTCAACTTTTCATTTAGGGATCTTATACCTCGATTTTTATTTTAAAGCATTTCTGATAGGCGCGATATACATGCTTATAAAGTAGATTGATCTAAACCAAAACGGTCAAAGCTTAACTTTGTAAAAAATTTGACTATGTATCCTGAAGACTTAATAGCCCCAATGCGAGAGGATTTAACCTCCGCTGGAATAAAAGAAGCGCGCACTGCAGATGCAGTGGAACAAGAGATTAACAAAGATGGAACTACTTTGGTAGTGATCAATTCCGTTTGTGGATGCGCGGCTGCCAATGCGCGCCCTGCCGTAAAAATGGCTGCGAAAAATGGCATTACTCCAGATAGAATGATTACTTCGTTTGCTGGAAACGATGTGGAAGCGGTAAATAAGGCGAGACAAATGATGGCTCCTTTTCCTCCTTCTTCTCCGTCTATCGGACTTTTTAAGAATGGAGAGTTGGTGCACATGATTGAAAGACATCATATTGAAGGTCGTGCTGCTGAAATGATAGCAGAGAACCTAACCCAAGCATTTGACGAGTATTGCGAAGCTTAAGGTTTCAACTAAATTGTATTAAAGCCGATTGGATTCTTTTTCCAATCGGCTTTTTTTATGCCCAAGCGAAATTTAAAAGTTAAACCTCTTGCAGTTTCTTTTTCTGAGTATGCAATAAATGAGCGCACCTCTCTTCAAAGCTGCGCTGAGAAATGGGATTTACCACATTCTCAAATAAGTGGGTAAGCTCTTCCGGGTGCTCTTTTCTCTTTTGAGTCTTCAAATCAAAGTAGGTGAATTTAGACCAGAGAATGGATTTTAAATGCGTTTTGGAGGCATCCCACATGCGCATTTCTACCAAAAGGTCGGTTTCCGAATAATGAATTAATTCTGAATCAATCCGCACAGTTTCCATTAACCAGGCAGGTTTGAAATAAGCAATTTGATTGGAACCCACTACCCATCCTGCTTGATTTTCTTTGATGTGTTGGTACATATCTAGATTGTAGTTTTCCAGAATTTGATCCTCCCGAGCATTGATGAAATAGTCTATGTAACTAGAGTTATTGAGGTGATTAAAAGGGTCACAATTTTGAAAACGAATTTTGGTTGTACTGCTGAGCGTCTTTTTCATAATTAAGATTTAGTTTTAAATACCGATCGGTATTTGTTAGGGTAAATTTTTTTAGATTTTGATATCGGTTTCTATTAAGTGTTCTATATGATCGAGCATATTTAAAAGGTGTTGCTCGTTTCCAAAAGTGAAAGCAATAAATACACTTCCTTCAATCATGGAATATAGATTTCCAGCGTAAATTTCAGCATCTATATCCTTCCTTATTTGACCTGCTTCTTGACCCGTGCGAATCACATTTGTTAGGCCTTTGTGAAGTTTAATGCCAAGCACTTTGGCTGCTTCAAATAGCTTGGGATTATTGTTTTGAGCATCAATACCTACATTGAGTAAGGGGCAGCCTCCTGCTTCTTTCGCTTTCGAATAATACCGTCTGTAATAAGAAACCAAAGCCCTGAGCTTGTCAATGCTCGAATCTTCATCCGCCATCATTTGATTTAACGGCTTAATTACTCTTTTTACGTTGAGTTGAAAGGCTTGCAAAGCAAGATCCTCCTTACCTGAAAAGTTGCAATAAATTGCTCCTTTGGTTAAGCCAGTTGCTTTGGTTAAATCAGAGAGGCTGGTACCTACATAACCCTGCCTGTTAAAAACAGGGGCTACTTTTTCGAGTATGAAGGCAGCTGTATTTTCCATATTGGAGGTAAAGGTAAAGAAAAAAACGCTTCAAATACCGATCGGTATTTGAAGCGTTTGAAACAAAAAATCAAACAAGTATTTTCTTCTGCTTAGATAGAGAGGTTAATTCGAGCGAAAACGTATCTTCCATTGGCTCCAAATTGAGAAACCCTTCTTGGGTAAATAAATTGATCGCCATCGGTAAGAGAGGGGTGTCTTTCATCCGGGTAAATATCCAATAAGTTGTTGCCACCAATGGTAATGGAAAACTTGGGTGAGAAGCGATATCCGATGGAGAGATCGGTAATGATTTTGCCTGCATATACATCGTTCACATCTATTCCATTGGAATCATAACTATCCGCTTCTGTAACTTCGCCAAAATAGGTGTTGGCTAAAAGGAAGTTCCATTTGCGGATGGTAAGATTATTCATCAGATTAACCTTGGTTCGAGGCATGGACTCTTCTAATAGGATTCTACTCTTTTCATTGAAGTAAACATCTTCAAAGCCGTTGAGTTGCTCGCTGCTGGCAATATCTCCTACTTGACGCGTTTGGAGTAGAGAAGCGCCCAGGTTGGTTTTTAAACTCATCTGCTTGCCAAAGTAAGACGATTGTGATATGACCACCTCCACGCCATTGGTTCGTGTGTTAATAGCGTTGGAGAAGAACTGAACTTTTTCCGCTCCGGCAGCAGCAAGGATGTCTACTAAATCTTGTCTGCCATTGTCTAAAAAGCTTTCTTGAGTAAACATATCTGTAAGTATTACTCTATCGTTTATACGGGTTTGATATCCGTCTATAGAAAAGCTCAAGCCCCAGGCAGGTATTTTACCCGTAAAACCGATGCTTATATCGTTCGAAGTTTCTTGAGTAAGTTCAGGAATACCAAGCTCTTGGGCTAAAGTACTGGTGTTGGATGCCGTGAGCACCTGTGCGCCAATGCCGTCAATGAACTGTGTGCTTACGCTACTAAAGTTTATTTGATGTAAGGATGGAGCTCTAAAACCCGAACTCACCGAACCTCTCACCGCAAAATCTTCATTTACATCAAAGCGGGAGGCAAGTTTATAGTTTACTGTAGAACCAAAATCGCTGTAATACTCATACCTTAAAGCTGCTTGCACTACAAATCGTGTACTAAAATCTAGCTCTGCATCCACATATGCCGCAAAACTTTGGCGAAAGGCATCTACAGAATTCTCCGGCTTAAATCCGGGAAATGCTTGTGCACCACCGGGTCTCACTCTTCCAAAAAAGTCTACCACTTTTAAAGAATCAGCTACCACATTGATGTTTTCAATCTGGTTTCCATTTACGTCATAAATCGCCCAAGCGTTTGGGTTTGCCGCCAGAACTTGATAGTTCTCCATTCTATATTCAGATCCAGTAGCAACATTTAAACCTTTAAAGAAGTCATCCCAACTTCGGGTCATATCAAAGTTGGTGGTGTTTTGTAGAAAAGACATATTCCAAGAGTCGAAACTTTCAGGAGAGGCACTTTGTAAGGATGCGTTGGTGGATTTATCGGCAACAAACTTGTAAATATTGGTTCCCCAAGTATTGCTTAAGTCGGTCTCCCATTTTCCTACATTTTGTAAAAGACCAACGGATAAAGATTGATCGGTAATATCCCCTAAACCTTCCGGTCTATGACCGTTTATGTTTAATGGAGTGTAGGTGCGTGATTGCGTAGGTCTACGATAATAGGCAAAACCTACACTTTTACGATGGCTGATACCACCAAAAGCGTAGAGTTCTGAATTATCCATGGGTAAGCGCATATTCATAAAAAGCTTTCCCCCTCTTAATTCGGGCTGTCCAATATTCATTTGAAAGTCGCTACGGTCTAAACCACGAGCAGCCAGCTCGGCATCGCTATAGTCGATAGGGTTTTCATCATTATCTGATAACGCAAGTCTAACATCGTCTAAACTTGTGGCTGCAGCAATACTCGTTTGCACATCGGTACTAAAGTGTTCCACTTGAGAGGCGTATTGTTGGATAGCGCTTAAATCGTTTTGCAGGGTAGCCAAATTGCCTCCATTTTGGGCAGCTACCCATTCAATAGAATTGTAGCCATTAAAAATTTCTCCTGTAAAAGGACGGCTTCTGCTATTTCTGTTTCTAGAGTTTAAAGAGCCCGTTAGGTTGATAAACCCTCCTTTATCGCCAAGAGCTACGCCTCGGTTTATATTAAACTGCATCTCTTCACCGTCCATACCTCCATCAAAATTATTGCTATTGGCACTCATATTAACACCAGAGTGAAAGGATACATCTAGGTTGTTGTAATCTTTTTTAAGTACGATGTTAATGATACCTGCAATGGCATCTGAACCATACTGAGCGGCAGCACCGTCACGCAAAACTTCAACGCGTTCTATGGCAGCAATGGGAATGGCGTTCAAATCCGTTCCTACAGAACCTCGCCCTGGAGATCCGTTTACGTTTACCAAGGCAGTTGTGTGTCTTCTTTTTCCGTTAATCAAAACCAGAACCTGATCCGGACCTAAACCACGTAAAGAAGCAGGGTCAATATGATCGGTTCCATCTGAAACCACTTGAGGTTGAGAAGTAAAAGAAGGAGCGATGTAGTTTAAAAGCTGATTGGCATTTACCTGAGGAAGATCAACCGCCAAAGCCTTAATGTCAATTACGTCAACAGGGACAGCACTTTTTAAAGCAGTACGGTTCTTATTCCTACTTCCAATTACGGTTACCTCATCCAAGTCTAATCCTGACTCTTGCATGATGATGGTATTTAAAACCTTGCTTTCCGTCACTAAAAGTTCAGACGATTTAAAGCCAATAAATGAAAAGACTAGAGTTTGGCCAACTTGAGCTTGAATGGAGAAATTTCCTTGAGCATCAGTGACTGTTCCGGTTCTTGTGTCTTTGATAATTATATCTACACCGGGAAGAGGGCTTCCCGTATGGTCTTGAACGGTTCCTTTAACCGTTAAATCTTGGGAAAAACTTAGAAAAGAGAGGAGTATGCCGAATAGGCAAAGAGGAATTTTGGAAATCATTTTTGGTTGCTTATTGATATCAGGCGGTCAAGATAAATCAATAAGCTAGGGCTACAGGCGTGTCTACAATAAGTGCCGTTTTATTTGACACGGCTTGTAGTAAAAAAGCCACTCCGAAACGAAGTGGCTTTTTGTGTTGGATTGTGTTTCTGTTTACTGCACAACCACCTTATTGATATTGGTTTCACCCCTATTGTTTGTAACTTCAAGAAGGTAAATACCTTCTGATAAGTGATCTGCGCTGATTGTATACTTACCACTTACGTTGGAACTTTTATATACTTCCTTTCCAGAAATGTCTTTTATAGCAAGGTCAAATAGTTCATTCTCATCCAAAGTAATGGTTGTAGAACCGTTGAATGGATTCGGATAAACATCAATCGTTTGATTGCTGAAATTTTCATTTAAGCTGATGCTTAATGCCTCGCAGCTGTTCCATTTAAAAGCCAATATGTGTAATTGATCATCTGGACGCTCAAAGAAACGGTTTAAGCTACCTGTTCCGCTTGGCTCTGTGCAAGATGAGTCCATTAAACCTACCCAATCTTCTTCTTGCTCTGTACCGTCAGATTTTACATTCATAAACTTGTAAGCTACTTTTCCTGGGCAAATGCCGGTGAAGGTAGTTTCAAAAACTCCTGGAGCTCCTGGCACAGGGTTCATTAAAGTTCTACCATCTTGCCAGTTTGGTGTTGTAAAATCACCAATTACGTATACATCGTTTAAATCTGCAGGATTAGGAAATGTGGTCATATCTACAACAAAACGAAGATCTCCCGGAGCTGGTTTTGGAGTACATGCACCAAAAGCATCTGCACCAAAACAACGCACCATAAGCACTGTATCGCTGGTTAACTGAACGGTTTTATCAGCACCACCTTCCCAGCTGGTGTTTCCGTTTTGGATAGAACGCGCTTTGTATTTAAACTCAGGACCAGGAACCCTTACCGTAATGGAGTAAATATTATCTCCATCAGGATCGGTTAAATAATCTCCACCCGACCAAGAGTTTAATGGGCCAGCAATATCAGCAGAGTCAGAGGTCCAACCACAAAGGTTTTGCATATCTACATTTACGGTTACGTTAAATGTATCTGGAATAAAACAAGACATACATTGGCCAAAGCAAACCGCACCGTTGTTGTAAACCGTATCGCTGTTTACTGTAATTCCTCGGTTACCGTTTACCGCACAAGAACCCGGAACACTTTCGTCAGAGCCCCAAGCAGCACCATTAATGAATTTGAATTCAACCATGGTACCAGACATGATGTATTCTATGTGAGAATAAACACTATCGCTGTTTAAATCGGTCATAATGCTCGCTCCTGGAGTCCAGTTTGGAACATGCGAGTTACCGGTAACACTAATGGTGTCGTCTACATTTGTCTCTTGACTCATGTCTACAACGGTGGTTAAAGCGTGCATTCCTGCTGGAGCAGCTCCACCAAACATTACTGCTGCTAATACAGTGTCTCCTCTAACGGTAAACCAACGGTTGTCGTTTCCACTTCCTCTATCTACCTGAACCGCTGCTGGTACAGACTCTACGCCTGGCCAGTCGTTATCGTTGATAAACTTAAACTGATAAGTTCCTGCCGGAAGGCTCACTTGAACGTCATAAACAGTTCCACTGGAATTTGTCATAGAAGTAGCGGCAGGATCCCAGTTACCTGCAGCACCCGCTGCCATCTGAAAATCACCGGCTACATGCACTCCGTTAGCACTGGGTGTAATTGCTCCAAGGTCTACCTGAAAGGTAACATTGTATTGAGCAAATGCTATACTGGAGGTTAATAATGCAACCATTAAAGAATAAAAGTTCCTCATAATAGTATGTTTAAGATTTAATTTGTTTACTTAGTGTAATAAATACAATTACTGTGCAATGTAGAAAAAAATTTTTGTTAATTCTACATTAAGTGTGTAAAATACAGTTTTTAAAAGCCTGATAACATGATGTTTGTTCGTGATTGGTGTCATAAGTACACTTATATTTTACTGTTACTCTTTTGTTTAGCTGAAAATTCGTCTGCTCAAACAACGGTCTACCCCCCGTTTTGGTGGAAGGGTATGGAGAACGATACCCTACATCTGATACTTCATAATGAGAAGGGTTTTAGCAAAATACCAGCGTTTAGTGGTGATGTAGTTGAGGTTTTGGACCTGGAAATTGCAGAGAATACACACTATGTCTTTGCATCGCTTTTTATTAACGAGCATGGTAAAGATTCGGATTTTCGAATTAAAGTAGGAAGACAAAGGATCAAATATCTCCTTAAGGATCGTGAAAACAGGAATGTTGAAAGTTTGGACCAAAGTGATGTGATGTACTTAATTACGCCAGACCGTTTTGCCAACGGTGATCCAAAAAACGATTATGTAGAGGGAATGGCTGAGAAAGTTTACAGCCGAGATTCCATTTACGGCAGACATGGAGGCGATATTCAAGGGATTATCAATCAATTGGATTACATCCAAAATCTGGGTTTTAACTCTTTATGGATTTGCCCTTTGCAAACAAACGATCAGGAAGTAGCTTCCTATCATGGCTATGCAATAACGGATCACTACTCCATTGACCCTAGATTTGGCAGTAATGCTTTGTACGCAGAACTGGTGGATAAAATGCATCAAAAAGGAATGAAGATGGTGATGGATGTAGTGTATAATCATGTAGGTTTAAATCATCATCTGTTTACGGACTTACCCGATTCGAATTTCTTTCACTTCCATAAAGGTTATTCTAAAGGTTACAAGCAAACAAATTATCGTGCGGCTACTTTATTCGATCCTCACGTTTCGGATGGGGATGCGAAGACCTTTAAAGATGGTTGGTTTGTGCGTGATATGCCGGATATCAATCAGCAACACTCCCCTATGGCGCAATACCTTATTCAAAACTCCATTTGGTGGATTGAAGAGTTTGGCATAGATGCATTTAGAATAGATACGTATACTTATCCGGATCAAGCCTTTATGGCGGATTTAGCCCGAAGAATTAAAAAGGAGTATCCCAACTTTTTCATTTTTGGAGAAACTTGGGTACATGGGCCCGAAATTCAAAGCTATTTTGTGGAGAAAAACCCCTTTAACCCAATAGAATCGCATATGGATGCGGTAACGGATTTTCAACTGGCTTTTGCCATTCAAGAAGCGGTAAGTAGAGAACAAGGGTGGACAGAAGGCGTAGCGAAAGTTTATTATCGCTTGGCGGCAGATTATCTGTACCGGAACCCTGAAAAGCACGTTACTTTCCTTGATAATCATGATTTGGCTAGAATATTCGGTCATGTGAATGGGGATTTGAATAAGATGGAAATAGCATTAGGGATGCTGTTTACCATGCGCGGTATTCCTTGTATGTATTATGGTACGGAGATTTTGATGCGCGGTGTGGAAAACCACGGAGTGATAAGAGAAGATTTTCCAGGAGGTTGGGTAGGCGATGAAATCAATAAATTCGACCCTGAACAGCTGTCTGAAAACGAGGGGCGTATTCAGTCTTACATCACACATCTACTAGCTTGGCGATCTTCATCTAAAGCCATAACCCAAGGCAAGTTAAAGCACTTTGTTCCTCAAGATGGAGTGTATGTCTATTTCCGCTACCATGAGGAGGATGTGGTTATGGTGGTGGTAAACTCTAATAACAACAAAGATGTAGAGGTAGACCTAAGCCGTTTTGAAGAGATTTGGCCTCAAGGCGCAAAGGGAAAAGATGTGATGAGCGATACCATTTTTGAATCCAATGTGTTGAAAACAGAGGCGTTATCTATTCAAATATTTCAACTTCAATAAAGACAAATTTAGGTAACAGAAAGTTCCGGGCTTTTTTGGTACGTTATAGCTTGCTTATTGGTTATAAACAGGGTAGAAAGCCCTCCCAAAATTAGAGATGTGCCTGCCAACAGCATAGCATTAATGGCGCTATCGCCAAAAAGGTGTGTATATAAATAGTTGAGGCCACCTGTTGCTGCAATAATTTGGGGAATAACAATAAACATATTAAACAAGCCCATAAATACACCCATTTTTTTAGGATCAATAGAGCTGGATAACATGGCGTAAGGCATGGATAATATGCTTCCCCAAGAAATGCCAATGAGCACAAAAGACCAGATTAAATGACTGGAGTTTTCAATAAAATACATAGAGATAAAGCCTAAGCCACCAAGAATAAGTGAGCCCATGTGTATGTATTTCCGATTGATTCTTTTACAGGAAGTATAGAAGGTAAGGAGCAATGCAAAAACCATGGATGAAAGGCCATAAAACCCCATATGTGAACCTACGAGATCCGCAGCATCATTGTACTTTTTATCCGCAAGCGTATAAATTTGAACCTCTTGTTCTGTAGCGGTTTCTATATTAATGTCATCTGGTTTTGGCGACTTAAAAACATGGTCTGTTAAAGCAGGTGTGGCTAAGCTCCACATGGCAAAAAAAGCGAACCAGCTAAAGAATTGTACCAAGCCCAGTTTCGCCATAGTTTTAGGCATATTTACGATGTTGTCTACAATCTCGTTGAGCGCTGTTCGTGCTCCTGCACTTGCCTTTTTCTCCGCCTTAAATTCCTCCATGTCTTCCGGTGGATATTCTGAGGTGGTAAAAACGGTGTAGAGTATAGAAGCGAGAAATACAAAGCCACCAATGGCAAAAGCTATTTTAACAGACATAGGAATGATGCCTGGCGCTGCTTCGTTGGAAACGCCAAGATAATTCACCATAAGTGGGAGATTGCTAGCTACCCAGGTTCCGATACCAATAATAAGGGTTTGCATAACAAAGCCATAGCTTCTTTGCGAATCAGGAAGTTTATCTGCCACCAAAGCTCTAAAAGGCTCCATGCTAATATTGATGGAAGCATCCAATACCCATAGACAACCTGCGGCAATCCAAAGCAGAGGAGAGTGGGGGACAAAAAACAAGGTTATAGAGCTAAGAACCGCACCAATTAAAAAGTAAGGTCTTCTTCTACCCAGTTTTGGGTGCCAAGTGCGGTCGCTTAAATACCCAATAATGGGTTGAACCAATAGTCCGGTTAAGGGCGCTGCAATCCATAGCATCGGAATTTCATCTTTGGCGGCTCCAAGGGTTTGGAAGATTCGCGACATAAACCCTCCCTGAAGAGCAAACCCAAACTGGATGCCCAAAAAGCCAAAACTCATGTTCCAGATTTGCCAAAAACTCAGCTTCTTTTTTTGTGCCATAACGATTGCATTGAAGTATTAAGAAGGGTGAATATAGAAAATAAAAAACAAAAGTGTAATTAGTACACTTAGTTATTCTTCTTCATACGTCAATACTAGAAAGTCATGGGCCTTAGCCACATGGTTCATCGTTTTAGGAGAAACTCGTATTCCCTTACCACCCATAGGAACGGTAAATTTGGCGGGCAGAATTCCGTTGGGAAGCTCCACATCTTCTTCTCCAAAGTTTAGAAGGACCATTAGATTTTCTGTGCCTTGTTTTGGTTTCCGTAAGAAGGCATAAATGTTAGGGTTTTCTACGTCTACTCTCTCAAAACTGCCTTGCTCTTCTCCATTAACCAATGCGGGATGTCTCTCTTTTAAACGCATCATGCTTTGATAAAAGTAGTGGTAGGTAGAGTCTGACCAATTGATGGTATCTTTTTCAAAAAAGGCCAAACGCTTGTTTAAGCCTCCTTCTTGACCGCTGTATATCAATGGCATTCCATCTGGGAAGGTGGTGGCTAAAACAAAAAAGTTCAGGTGGTTTTTTCCCATTCGTTCAAATACGGTTCCATTCCAACTGTTCTCATCATGGTTTGTGGTAAAAAACATTCGGTACGCGCCTCTAGGATATAGCGTATCTACCTTAGCCTTATAGGTGTCAAAAATTTCAGGTGTTTCATTTCCTTTTGCTACTTCATTCATTAAGTGATGAAACTCCCAACCGTAGGTCATATCAAAAGCATACTCATGAAACTCTGGCCCCTCTGCTTCGGCAAGCATAAACACGGGCTTAATAAGATCAAGTCTTCTACGGGCTTCATTCCAAAAATCCATGGGCACCATCATAGCCACATCACAGCGGTAACCATCTATGTTGGTTTCGTTTACCCAAAACTCCATAGCCTGCAGCATGGCTTCGCGCATCTCGGTATTGTCATAGTTGAGATCGGCTACATCCGACCAATCTGCCACCGGAGCAACAACTTGACCACTATCGTTTTGTGTGTACCAATCCAGATGATCCTTCATCCATACGTTGTCCCACGCACTGTGGTTAGCTACCCAATCTAAGATTACTTTAAAACCAAGATCATGCGCATTCTCCACCAAAGCTTTAAAATCGCTCATAGTACCAAACTCAGGGTTAACCTCCGTGTAGTTGCTGATCGAATAATAGCTCCCCAATCCTCCTTTTCGCTTTTTTTCACCGATGGGTTGAACGGGCATTATCCAAAGAATTTCCGTACCCAACTCCTTTAAACGAGGAAGGTCTTTTTGAAAAGCTTTGAGCGTACCTTCAGGGGTATGTTGGCGGATGTTTACTTCGTAAATTCTGGAGTCTTTACTCCATTCTGGATGCTTTACTTCTGCATATTCAACCGTTAGGTTTTTTGGATCAGTGGATGCATCAGAGGTTTCAGTCGCTTGATTTTGGCAGGATATAAATAGTACTAAACTTAGCAAGCATATCAATGATTTTGTATTCATGGTTGGGTGGTTTTAATGAGGTATTCAAAGCTGAGTGGAGGTAAAGCCATAACTGCTTTTCTGCGAACTCCATCGTACTGGGGGGCATTGGGTAAAAAAGTGTTTTTAAAAGAAGACGAATCGCTAGCAAACCACTCCGCAGCTTTTCTTTCGGTACTTGGGTTTATAAGAATAACCACTTCCTGATCAAAATAAGATCGATGTATCATGATCGCTCCGTTTTGTACTTCCATTTTAGTTGTTCCAAATAATAACGGTAGAGCGGTGGCTCTTAGTTCATTTAACATCGTAACGTGGTTCAAAAGCTTTTGCTCATCGGCATCGTAATTTTCAAATTTCATCATCCTTCTATTGTCTGGGTCTCCACCTCCGGGCATTCCAAATTCATCCCCGTAATAAATACAAGGTATTCCAGGAACCGCGTTGTTAAAAGCATGTAGTAGAGCCAATCTTCTATACGCTTTTGATGAGGGTTTCCCTATTTTTCTGTCCCAACCCGCTAGTTTTTGATCCTCCTCAAATTTTACATCTCCTGAAGCTAGACTGATAAACCTGGATCGGTCTTGATTTCCTGTGATATTACCCATTAAATGATGGTAACCATAGGTGTTTAAACTCTGATAAAGTTTGTTTTTTAAGTCTTCCAGATTTCCATCAGGCTTGGCAAAAGCACTTACGGCAGCATCGTAAAGGTTAAAGTCAAATTGGGCATCCAACATACCGGTACTGATGTAACTATTAATTAGCTGCGGGCTACCATATGTTTCACCAATTTGATAGATAGGTTTAGGAGTAGAGGCTTTTATTTTTTTGGTGAGCGTTCGCCAATATAGTTCATCAATGTGTTTGGTGGCATCGTGTCGGAAACCATCAAACTCAAATTCGGTTAACCAAAAGAGGGCACTATCCACCATAGGGTCCACTACTTCTTTACGCCTCAAGTCTAAAGTGGGTAAATGATCATCAAACCAAGTGGTTAATCTATGTTCATCCCATTTTTCAGTGTTCTTGGAGCCATCGGGTAGGTATAAATCGGTGGCCCAACTTTTGTTTTTTTGGTAAATGGGATGATCGATGTGCACATGATTGGCCACATAATCGAGAATCACGTTTTTGTCGCTTTGATGAGAATTTTCCAGAAGAGCATTTAGCTCCTCTTTGTTTCCAAAACGATAATCAATCTTTACATTGCTTATGGGCCAGTAGCCGTGGTAACCGGAAAATTTACTTTTTGTTTTTCCTTTGTTCCAGTAGCCCCACGCATCTTCAGGGTTTTGGGTAATGGGAGATAACCAGATGGTATTTACATTCAAGTTTTCGAAAAATTCATCTTTTACTTTTAGGTCCACCCCTTTTAAGTCGCCACCCATATAATTGGCCTTGGGATGAATTTTTTTATCCGCTACAGGTTTATCATTTTTAGAATTACCGTTGTTGAAACGATCCACCATTAAAAAGTATAATCTCGCTTGATGCCAGTCTGAACGATCAAGCTTTTCTGCATTTAAAACAGGCTTTCCATATTCAAGAGGAATGATGAGATCGTTAGCCATTTGCTCACCTCGATATGAATAAGCTCTTAGATAACTTCTTTTAATAGTTTTGGCTTTTTTGGGTATGGGCAAACGGTAAGAGGCCATTAACTCCTTTTTGGGGTCTTCTACACGCAAAGGTGTGTTGTTCCAAAATCCAAGTACTATCTGGTCTGAATACACATGGCTTAGCACAACGGTATCCTCATCTATTGCCGCAGCGCTATAGCTGTTAACAGAACCCGTAGATTTTACGGTGATCACATTATTAAAACCACCCATTCCATTGCTAACGGTTTCACTATTTGAAGGGTCTAAATGTTCCTCACCATTTACAAAGAGTTTATATTCATAACGCCCTGGGTTAAGGTCGTATTTAGTCGTATATGTTCCATCTTTTTTGATAAGTAAATCGCTAGCCCGATTCCAATTATTAAAAGCTCCAATAATTCGCACTTCGCCATGAATCGTTTTACTGGCAGGTATCGATATTTCCACGGTTTTAAATGAAGGGTTAATCAGCAGTAAGGCTAGTGGTCCACCCCTTTCTGTTTTAAATCCAAGCGTATTCAACTTCCGATCCATCTTTCCGATAATGAGAAGATTCCCATCCGTTGTTTGGGTTACATCAATACCAACCGGAATGTTATCTAATGTAGGTTGCTCATCCGGAAAGTAATCATCCAGTACAATAAGGGTGGTATCCTTTTGCAAATGGATAGGTGTAAAGAGTCCATGCAAAGCCAATTGAGCTTGGGAGGAAACCGTAATTAACAGGCACAGGACGCAAACCAGTTTTTTCATAGGTAGGTATTTTCAAGAGTAGAGGAGGCTGGGAGATCATAGATTTGATCTTTCACAATCAAATTTATATTGCTGTTGCTGTGGTTAACAATTTGAAATTTATCCTTTTCAAAACTCACAGCAATGCGCATTCCTCTATAGTTCACCTTAAAACGGAGAGCATTCCATCCCTTTGGAAGTTTTGGATTAAAATAAAGGTTGTCGCCTTTTACACGCATTCCTCCAAAACCTTCTACTACGCTCATCCAGGTTCCGGCCATACTGGTAATGTGTAGGCCTTCGTCTACTTCATGATTATAATCATCTAAATCCAAACGACTGGTACGCAAGTAGAGCTCGTATGCTTTATCCATTTTGTTTAGGTAGGCCGCCAAAATTACATGCACACAAGGCGATAATGAGCTTTCATGAACGGTCATAGGTTCATAAAAGTCAAAGTTTCTTTCTATTTCATCGGGATCAAAATGATCTTCAAAAAGATACATGCCTTGTAGAACGTCTGCTTGCTTTATGAAGCAACTTCTCAAGATTCTATCCCAACTCCAATGCTGATTAATGGGCTTTTCAGAGGCTGCAAGATCATCCACGTGCTTTAGTTCTTTGTCCATAAAGCCTTCTTGTTGAAGAAATATGCCGAGTTCTTCTTCCTCAGGAAGAAATACATGTTCAGATATATATTTCCACTGTTCCAGTTCTTCTGCTGAAAAGTTTGTTTTAGCTAATATCGAGTCTAAAGCCGCATCATTTTCTTCGGTAAACTTTTCAATGAGCTCGGTGGTGTATTGGATGGTCCAACAGGCGATATAGTTCGTATACCAATTGTTGTTTACATTGTTTTCGTATTCATTGGGTCCCGTAACGCCAAGCATTACAAATTTCTGCTTCGCTTTACTCCAATTGAATCGTTGTGCCCAAAAACGAGCAATTCCAATAAGCACTTCCAAGCCATATTCCTGGATGTAGCTTTCATCTCCAAAATAGCGGCTGTAATTATAAATAGCAAAAGCGATGGCCCCATTTCTGTGAATTTCTTCAAAAGTGATTTCCCATTCGTTATGACACTCTTCCCCATTCATGGTTACCATAGGGTACAAAGCGGCACCGTTTGTAAAACCAAGCTTCTGAGCATTTTCTATAGCTTTTGGCAAGTGGTTATGACGATAAACCAATAAGTTGCGCGCTACTTCCTTGCCCGAAGAAGACATGTAGAAGGGAAGACAATACGCTTCGGTGTCCCAGTAGGTAGAGCCTCCATATTTTTCACCGGTAAAACCTTTCGGGCCAATGTTCAATCGGGCATCTTCTCCAGTATAGGTTTGTGTTAATTGAAAAATGTTGAACCGAATGCCTTGTTGTGCATCTGGGTCTCCTTCAATGATAATATCACAGTTTTCCCATCTGTTTTTCCAGTTTTTCTTCTGCTCAGCCAAAAGCATTTGGAAGCCATCACGCATCGCATCCGATGCGAGTTTGTCGGCAATGGAAATAATCTGGTCTTTGGAATGGTTTAAAGAACTGGTAATTGCCGCATATTTATAAAGCGTATACATTTTTCCATCCTCTGAGTTTAGCTCAAAGGTGTTGGCCGCATACTTTTCTTTCTTTTCAATTTCTGGATAAAGGGTAAAATGTTCCTCTCCAATATAGAGCTCATAGCGCATGGAAGCGGCTACATGAAAATCGAGTTTTTTTGTTTTAGCAGATATGACGGCTTTTTGAGAGCCTGCGTTTTCAGAGACTCCTTCCCAAAATTTTTCATCGTAGTTGCTATCTGCATTAATTACATCAAAATCAAGATAAGGTGTAACCTTGAGCTTGGGCGAAAATCCTTTGGGCGAAATAGAGTAGCGCAGAGCACCAATTTCTTTTCGATGCATACTCACGAAACGAAGGGCTTCCACCTCTATGGTTTTCCCCTCCTCTATTTCTACCGTGAAGGTCCTCAGCAGATGGCCTTCTTCCATGTTGAGCTCTCTGCGAAAATGAAGTACTTTAAGCTTGTTGAGGTCAATGCGAACGCCATCCACTTCTAAGTGAATACCAATCCAGTTTACAGCGTTTAAAACTTTAGCAAAGTATTCGGGATATCCGTTTTTCCACCAACCCACACGGGTTTTGTCCGGGTAGTATATTCCAGCTATGTAGCTTCCTTGTAGGTGTTTTCCGCTGTAGTCTTCTTCAAAATTGGCGCGCTGGCCCATATACCCATTACCCAAGCTAAAAAGCGATTCCGAACCTTCATGTCTTTCCGGATCCCATCTATCTTCAATGATTTTCCACTCGTGCGTAAGCAGGTATTTGTTGCGCATATAGTAAGTACGTTATAGTTGGTTTATCAGATGTTGAGGATGAATGCCTTCTAAGCCGTTCAATACTACATCTGCTTCACTGAGAATATTTTTATCACCAATACCAATGGCGGTAAAACCTCCATTTTTAGCGGCTTTTACCCCAGCAATGGCATCCTCAAAAACAATAGCATGGGCGGGAGCAACATCAAGAGCTTCTGCACCAAGCAGAAACACTTGCGGATGAGGCTTAGACTTTGTGGTGGAATTTCCATCGATTAAGGCGTCAAAAAAGGAGAGTAGGTCTACCTTTTCCAAGATTAAACGCGCATTTTTACTGGCAGAACCTAAAGCAATTTTGAGTTGTAGATCTTTACTCCTTTGAAGAAAATCACGAACACCGGGAAGAACTTCATGAGTATCCATCTGAGCAATGAGCTCTAAGTACCAATCGTTTTTTTGCACCATCAACTCCTCCTTTCTTTCTTCAGAAAGAGTTGTGTTGCCCCACTTCAGAATCATCTCTAAAGACTCCTTGCGGCTAACGCCTTTGAGCTGCTCATTTTCTTGATGCGTAAAGGATATGCCCAACTCGCTCGCTAATCTTTTCCAGGCCTTAAAATGGTATTTGGCCGTATCCACCAAAACACCATCCAAATCGAATATAAAAGCTTTGATGGAGTCCATTAAGAACTTTTCTTAAGTGGGTGAACCATTTCCTCCAAATGTTGAATGTGGTAGCCCAACAAGCCATCGAGCGGCTTTTGAATCATTCTACCCATTTTTAGCTTTAATTCATCCATGGCACAGGCTAAAACCTCTCTAAAATGATAGGCAACAGATCCTACAAAATGAACAGGCACATTCTTAGACTCTGGAAAACATTGAACGTGAATTTCTAAAAAACTTAAAAAGCCTTCACGCACCAAATTGAAGAAGAAAGGATCTTCAATATGCTTTTTAGCAAAAGGGGCGAGGCTAGCGAGAAACACATTGGCATGAGGTTTAGTGTATACGTGGTCAATTATAGCATCTTTATCTAAGCCGTAGGTTTTGTAAAAATCTATGCGTGCTGCTTCTGGCATTTTTTTATACAAATAACTGGCTACTAGTTTTTTGCCTATGTTGCTGGCGCTGCCTTCATCACCAAGTATAAAGGCTAATGCTGGAACTTTTTCCGAAATATCATTCCCATCAAAATACACCGAGTTAGAGCCCGTTCCCAAGATGCAGCTAATAGCAGGTTCACCAGAATAGGTAGCATAAGCACAAGCTTTAAGATCGTGATCTACCTGAATGTCAGCAATGGGGAAGGCGCTTTTTAAACCCTTGTGGATGATTTGATTTAAGGCAGGACTTGAGCATCCAGCGCCATAAAAGAAGGCATGTGTGCACAATGGGCCATACTTCTGGATTTCGGCTACTTGTTCCAGTTTTTTGCGGATAAACTCCGCTTCATGGAAATAGGGGTTAAACCCCATCATTCGAAAGCGGCATATTTCCTTTCCGCTGTTTTCTAAAAAAACAGCATCGCACTTCGTTGAGCCACTTTCTGCAATAAAAATCATATTCAGTTCAAGATTTGGAAAGACTAAAATAGAAAAAATTAAGTTAGTGTACTTTTTACATTTTCATCATTTTGACTGCCATATCGGCTAGCCTTGCAGAATATCCAGCTTCATTATCATACCAACCTACAATTTTCACGAGTCGTCCATTTGTGCTCGTTAAAGGGCTGTCAAAGATGCAACTGTGCGGATCTCCCGTAATATCAGAAGATACAAGTGGCGCTTCCGAATATTTAAGAATTCCTTTTAGGTGGGTATTTGCGGCTTCGCGCATCACTTTATTGATTTCGTCTGCACTAACTTCCGTGCTTAAAGTAGCAGTTAAATCAGTAACCGACCCTGTTGGTGTAGGCACTCGCATGGCTAAACCATCCAGTTTTCCAGCTAACTCAGGTATTACCAAACCTACGGCTTGTGCAGCTCCGGTAGTAGTAGGGATGATGTTGATGGCAGCCGCACGAGCTCGCCTTAAATCCGCATGAGGTGCATCTTGTAATCTTTGATCTGCAGTATAGGCGTGAATGGTAGTCATATATCCTTTTTCAATGCCAAAGTTATCGTGCAATACTTTAGCCATAGGAGCCAAACAATTGGTGGTGCAAGAAGCATTGCTTACGAGCACATCTTCTGCAGTTAGCAATTGATCGTTCACACCAAGAACCATGGTTTTAATTCCCTTTTTGGCTGGAGCGCTTAAAAGCACTTTTTTGGCTCCCGCGCTTAAGTGCTTACTCATGCCGGCTTCATCTCTAAAGATCCCGGTGCATTCCAGTACTAAGTCAATATCCAAATCGCTCCAGGGCAATTGTTCTGGATCTCTTTGAGAGTAAATAGCAATAGACTTTCCATCTACGGAAATTCCCGTTTCGGTTGCTTCAATAGCATTTGGCAAAATCCCGTGAACGGAGTCATGTTTTAAAAGATGGGCTAGTGTTTTGGTGTCGGTAAGATCATTAATAGCTACAACCTCAACTCCCTCTTGATGCAATAGGTTTCTAAAACAAAGTCTGCCGATTCTGCCGAATCCGTTAATGGCTATTTTTTTCATTTAAAGTCGTTTTCTAAGTGGATAATATTTTACTAATTCGCAATAACTCTGTGCTTAGTGCTGCCTT
The DNA here is from genome assembly GCA_964485405.1 of uncultured Owenweeksia sp. Lineage (GTDB taxonomy): Bacteria > Bacteroidota > Bacteroidia > Flavobacteriales > Schleiferiaceae > CAKZNE01. The sequence goes on from CAZAJG010000005.1 coordinate 124,983, forward strand.
ATTACTAATGGCTTTTTGAAGAAAAGTAAAGGTTACTTGGCCACCTACCATTCCAGCCATTACATCAGATTGACCGTTGAGTAGGCCCTCTACGGCTGCAACTCCAAGTTGACTCGCTAAAATCCGGTCTAAGCAAGATGGTGCTCCCCCTCTTTGAAGATGACCTAAGATGGTTACCTTCGTTTCAATTTCTGGAAACTCTTTATTTACTTGATCTGCGATCCAAAAAGGGTCTCCAAGTTTGTTTCCTTCCGAAACCACCACCAGTTTATTCGTCTTTTTATTTTCAGAAGCTTTTCTAAGAGCGCTCAAAAGGTCCTCCTGAGGATCACTTTCTTCAGGAAGGATAACATCTAGAGCACCAGATGCTAGGGCAGAGCGGAGTGCAATAAAACCAGAGTCGCGTCCCATTACTTCTACAAAAAACAGACGATTGTGAGATTCTGCTGTATCTCTGATTTTATCAATACAATCTACTACCACATTGGTGGCCGAGTCAAAACCAATAGTATAGTCGGTTCCAAAAAGATCATTGTCAATTGTTCCAGGAACCCCGATTACGGGAAGGCCAAACTCTTCTTCAAAAAGGTGCCCGCCCGTAAATGTTCCGTTTCCACCGATGAGCACCAAGGCATCTATTCCATACTTTTTTGCTTGCTCGTATGCTTTTTTACGACCCTCTGGTGTTCTAAACTCTTCGCTTCTAGAGGACTTTAAAAACGTGCCTCCCCGGCTCAAAATGTTTTTTACCGATCGAGCATCGAGCTCCTTTATCTGTCCTTCAATAAGGCCTTGATAACCTTCAAAAATTCCAAATACTTTTTTGTTGTAAAAGGTGGCTGATCGTACAACGGCTCTTATGGCGGCATTCATTCCTGGAGAGTCTCCTCCTGAGGTAAGAACACCTATAGATTTAATGGATTTAACCATGTGTTTAATATGTAAGGCTTAACAAACTTAGTGTAAAAATAACACTTATTAAAAAATAACATTATCTTTAGCTTCAGAAAAAAATGTAGATTTTTGCAAGCATTCTATTTCACAAAACTTCTAAACCGTGGGTAACACTGAACCTAAAAACCTTAATCCTAACGTATCTGTCGACTGTGTAGTGTTTGGTTTTGATAATGAAAAACTAAATGTTCTACTGCTTGAGCAGAAGTTGAAAGATAAGGATAAAAGCCAGTTTGCTCTTCCCGGAGATCTAATTTTAAACGAAGAGGGACTGGAT
>CAZAJG010000005.1:126223-140021 GCA_964485405.1 uncultured Owenweeksia sp.
CTTCTAGAGTTTTAAAGGAGTTGACTCAATTGGAAGGTATTTTTCTAAAGCAGTTTTGCACTTTTGGAGATCCAAGTCGGGTACAGGATATTAAAGATTTGGACTGGCTTCAATCGTATCGGAAACACCCGCAAGCCAGAGTAATTACGGTAGCGTATTTTTCTTTGGTAAAAATGGGAGATTTTGAACCTGCTGCTTCGAGCTTTGCGGAACGCGTATTTTGGTGTGATGTAAAAGAGTTACCGCCTTTGGCCTTTGATCATGATGATATTTTAGACAAGGCTTGGAAGCATTTAAAAGATGAATTTGAATACCGTAGAACCGGATTTGAGCTTCTGCCAGAAAAATTCACGCTCACACAGGTTCAAAAGCTTTATGAGATTATTTTGGATAAAACCTTGGACAAGCGAAACTTCCGAAAGAAGATTCTTAAGGAAAACCTGGTTACTCCAACCAATGAGAAGCAAAAAGGAGTGCTGCATAAACCTGCTATGTTATATGAACTTAAGGCAGATTAAGCCTAAGCGTCAATTGGCGTGATTCTTAAAAACATAGAATGAAAAAATTATACTCTTCCATTATTGGCGTGTGTCTCTTGTTTATAGGTCATGGGCAGGTAGTAAATATTACTCCAGCTTTTGCCACGCAAAACGATACCATCACCGTTGTTTTTGATGCTACAGAAGGCAATGGTGATTTAGTAGGCGAAAGTCAGGTTTACGCGCATACAGGGGTAATTCTTGACGGCCCGCAAGGGGTAGGTTGGCAAAAAGTTCAAGGGGTTTGGGGTACAGCGGATCCAAATGTTCAAATGACTTATTTGGGAAACAACCTCCATGAGATTAAATACCATATTCCAACTTTTTACGGATTAACCTCCACCGATACCGTTTACAGATTAGCTTTTGTTTTTAGAAATGCAGATGGATCTAAGGCTGGCCGAGAAACGGATGGATCTGATATTTTTATGCCCATTTATAGCACAGGTTTCCAGGCTACTCTAACAACTCCGCAGCAATTTGACATTTATGATTTAAACGATTCCTTAGATGTGCATGCATTGAGCTCTGCGCATGCGGATTTGAGTTTATTTTTAGGTAGCACCCTTCTGTTTCAACTAAACGACACCAACAGCATTGGTTATAAAATCCCTTTTGTGGATTATGGTACAGGTAACTACGACCTCGTTTTTAAAGCTAGCATTGCTGGAAATGATTTTTACGACACCACCAGTTTTCTGGTTCGCGCAGGAGTTAATATTGGAGTAGACACGCTAAACGGTGAAGAGGGACTGACCATTTTGAATGATTCCAGCGTGTATTTTAAACTTAGAGCTCCGCTTAAAGAGTACGTTTATTTGATAGGGGATTTTAACCAGTGGGATTTTAAAGATACCTATGAAATGAACCGTACTCCAGACGGACAATTCTATTGGATCATTCTGGATGGATTAGATCCGAATACAGAATATCGTTTCCAATATTATGTGGGAGAGGAAGGAATTAGGATAGCCGATGCATACTCCGAAAAAATATTAGATCCATGGAACGATCCATTTATTCCATCCAGTGTTTATCCCAATTTAACAAGTTATCCTTCTGCGTTTACCAACTTTCCGGTGACTGCTTTTACCATTAAGGAAGAGGAATACGATTGGCAAACACCAAATTTTGAAAAACCTGCCAGGGAGGATTTAATTATATACGAACTCCTAATTCGTGATTTTGATCAGGATCACAGTTATCAATCCGTTATTAATCGTTTGCCTTACCTAGATTCGTTAGGGATAAACGCGATAGAACTTATGCCGGTGATGGAGTTTGAGGGCAATGAGAGTTGGGGGTATAATCCCATGTTTTTTATGGCTCCAGATAAGTACTACGGAACCAAAAATGATTTTAAAGCTTTAATAGATAGTTGCCATGGGAGAGGGATAGCCATAATATTAGATATAGCGCTCAATCATGCTTTTGGGCAATGCCCGCTGGTTCGGATGTATTTCGATCCTACAGCAGGTTCATTTGGCCAACCTACAACAGAAAGTCCATGGTTTAACCCCGTGGCAAAACATGATTTTAATGTGGGTTACGACTTCAATCACGAAAGCGATGCCACCAAATATTTTGCAAAACGTGTTTTTCAGCATTGGGTTAAAGAGTATAAGGTAGATGGCTACAGAGTGGATTTATCTAAAGGTTTTACGCAGAATAATACCTTGGGAAATGTTGGGGCTTGGGGGCAAATCGATATGAGTCGCATCAATATTCTTACTCAGTTAAAAAATGATGTAGAAGAGGTAGATAGCGCAGCTTACATGGTGCTAGAGCACTTTGCAAATAACGATGAAGAAATAGAACTCTCTAACCGGGGTTTTATGCTTTGGGGTAATATGAATCACGATTACAACGAAGCTACTATGGGGTATCCCAGCAATCTAAACGGAACTTATCATACCAATAGAGGTTGGTCTCAACCCTATTTGGTGAGCTATATGGAGAGTCATGATGAGGAAAGACTAATGTACCGAAACATCAATTTTGGAAACCGTGGCAGTGTGCATAATACCACAGAATTAGAAACGGCACTAAAGAGAATGGAGCAGGGTGCGGCCTTTTTCTTTACCATTCCCGGCCCTAAAATGCTATGGCAGTTTGGGGAGTATGGGTACGACTTCTCTATTAACTATTGCCCAGACGGAACGATAAACCCGGACTGTCGGGTAGCGAATAAGCCGATCCGTTGGGATTACTTAGATCAATCTCCAAGAGCTACGTTGGCCAGTCAATATGGAAAAATCATAGCGTTAAGAAATGCGTATCCATCCATTTTCCGAACAGAGAGCGTAAACATGGACTTGAGTCAATCGTTTAAGACGATGAGCCTCGAAAAAGAAGATAGTGTAGTGTTTATTGTTGGAAATTTTGGAGTGGAAACTTCAATTGAAACCCTCGTGTTTCCGGAAGATGGGACCTACTATAATTATATGAATAGCGATAGTTTAATGGTTACTTCAGACCTGCAAGCTGTTTTAGAGCCAGGAGAATATCGTATTTACACCAACTTTAAAACATTCAACTTTAAGGAGCAGCTGATCGATCCAGAAGATAGTATAGATGTATTTAATGCGAGCTTTTCAGACTTTGCATCTATCTATCCAAATCCAGCTAAAGGAGAGTTGAAAATTGCATTAAATCAAAACCGAAACGATGCAGTACTCTTAATAATTAGTACACCCTCCGGGCAACTTGTATTTGAGAAAAAGTTTGATCGTGTAAAAAAAGGGCTTCAGATAATTGATCTTTCTGAAGAGATGGAGCTGAGTCGACTAAAAAGCGGACTTTACTACTACTCCATTCAAAACGTTACCACCACACATTCAGGGCGCTTTTTTATTTCAGAATAAAAGCGAATGAGATAATCGCAGAAACATTGACAGCTCAAAAAATTTAAGTGTACTTTTTACACTTACTAAAATTTTTGTTTACATTTGATTAACTGAACTTTAACAATCAATGCATGGATAATAACTACAAAACCCTATTTATCCTGGTGTTTTCCCTGTTTCTGCTACAATTCAGCTCAGCCCAAAGTATTACCGGTAGAGTGGTGGATGAGCAAGGAGAACCCTTACCTGGAGCTTCTGTTGTTGTAAAAGAACAACCCTCAGTTGGAACGGTTTCCGATTACGATGGGAACTATGAGTTGACCGGCTTTAAAACGGGTAAAATCACGCTTCAAATAGCCTTTATAGGTTTTACCACTCAGGATATTCCAGTAACTACAACAGAATCATCTAGCCAAGTATTAAATATTACGCTAAAAGAATCGACTAATGATTTGGATGAGGTAATTGTAGTAGGTTACGGTGTACAAAGACGAAGAGAAAATTCTGGGTCTGTGGTGAGTCTGAGCACAAAAGATTTAACCGATATTCCTACACCAAGTTTTGAAAACGCCATTCAAGGTAAAGCTCCTGGAGTTCAAATTATTACGGGAAGTGGACTAGCAGCCTCACCTTCAGTTGTAAGAATTAGGGGTATTGCTTCTATTAGCGCAGCAGGAGATCCTTTGTATGTGGTAGATGGAATTCCTATTTCTCAAGACTTCTTCACCAATGGAAATAGTGGGGGTATGAATACCAACCCTTTAGCTACTATAAATCCTAACGATATTGAAAGTATTGATATTTTGAAAGATGCTTCTGCGACCGCCATATATGGATCAAGGGGAGCAAATGGTGTAATTGTAATTACTACGAAAAGAGGTAGAACAAAAGGGTTGAAATTCAACTTTGCCACTACTTTAGGAGTTTCCAGACCCACGAAAAGGCCAGAAATGCTGAATTCTGCAGAGTACCTTCAATTGTATGAAGAAGCATGGGTAAATGATGGAAGAACCGGAACTCCAAGTTTTTCAGGCATTGTAGGTACGCCACAAACCTGGGAAGAAGCAAAACAAACCAATACAGATTGGGTAGACGAGACGATTGGAACAGGGCTCAAGCAATTCTATGATTTTAGCGTTCAAAAAGGAGCGGAAAAGTATAATTACTATGTAGGCCTATCCTACGATATAAATGAGAGTTATTTATTAGGAAATTCATATGAGCGGGTATCTGGAAGGTTTAATGGGGATTACCGATTTTCCAATAAACTGCAGTTAAGCATTTCAACCAGCGTATCACGAGGAGATAATAATCGTGTGGATGCAGCTTGGAGCGGGGGTTTAGGAGCGGCCATGTCAACCGCCTTACCCATTTACCCCATCCGTTATGATGAAGATGTATTTGACGAAAATGGAGAACTAGTTCATAGTGCGGGAGATTATTGGTTAGAAGCTGGGATTGGGAATAATCCCGTTGCTTTTAGAGATTTAAAAGATTGGAGAGTAAGAGAGTGGAGATCCATTAACTCTATGAACTTAACGTATTCCCCCACAAACAATCTAAACTTTGTTCTTACCGGTTCGTACGACTATATGAATCAGATTGAAGACTTTTGGCTAGGGAAAGAACTACATGGTTTTGACACCATTAATGGAGGTGCAGCTTTACGCACTCCGAGAAGAATTCACAACTACAACACCTTTGCCACCGGTTCTTACGACATGAAACTGAATGAAGATAGTAAGCTGAAGTTTTTAGTTGGAGCGGAGTATCAAATGAGTTACAATATGTTGTCGGGTATTAAAACTCAAACATCAGATGGAAGAACCGATGTGATTAACTATGTACTGGATGTAGATGTGCCTTTTTATGAGCTAGAAAATAGTGAAGTGGTTGATTTTGATACTACCTGGTTGGAACAAGACAAGCGCTTTAACTTTTTGAGCTACTTTACTCGTGTAAACTATAGCTACAAAGACAAGTACTTTTTGCAGGGAGTTTTAAGGGCAGATGGATCTTCTAAATTCGGACCAAACAAACGATTTGGTTTCTTCCCATCCGTTTCGGCAGGGTGGATCTTAACAGAAGAAAAGTTTTTAAAATACAATCCAGTTTTTAACTTTTTAAAGCTAAAAACTAGTTACGGTTATGTAGGGAGTGCTGGTTTAGAGCCAAACCGATGGCGAGGCTTAGTAGGAACCAGTAACGTGGGGTATGCCGGAAACCCTATCCGCTTTACCACAATACGAGAGAACCCCGACCTTCAATGGGAATCTTCTAGCGTGTTTGATTTAGGACTAGAATTTGGAGTTTTTCAAGATCGTATTACTGGTGAACTTGCTTACTACAACAAACGCTCTAGAGATGTGTTTTTACAAATCTCCCCACCCCGCTCAGATGGTTTTCCAAGTTTTTGGGATAACGTAGGAGAAATTTTAAACGAAGGGGTAGAATTCTCTATTAACAGCAGAAACTTAGTGGGAGCTTTTCAGTGGAGTACCAACTTTAACATTGCTTACAACTACAATGAGTTAACCAGTATTGGTGGATACAGTGAGGATGCCGTTTCAGGAGGGACCAACGATACTCGAACGGTAATTGGCCAACCTGTAGGAACGAACTTTTTGGTGCGGTTTTCTCATGTAGATACAGAAACAGGGGCTCCGGTCTATTTGGATATCAATGGAGAGGAGACTTTAACTTGGGATCCAAACGATCGTGTTCCTGTAGGTAAAGTTCTGCCAGATGCGGTAGGAGGGATTACCAACAACTTTCGTTACAAGAATTTTGATCTCAGCTTTTTAGTGGTGTACTCTATTGGAGGAAACATTTATGACTCTTCCTCTAAACGCCAGTTAGGCAGGGTGGACGACTGGAATAAAACAACGCTCATCTTTGATCGTTGGCAACAACCGGGAGATGAAGCCACCTATCCGAAACTTACATTAGATGAAGCCAATTTAGGGTCTACCACCCCTTGGATTAATACAGATCTTTGGCTACACGATGCCTCCTATGCGCGTTTAAGAAACCTTACCATTGGGTATACGCTTCCTTCGGCATGGCTAAAAAGAATGAAAGTATCTAATATGAGAGTTTCCTTTACAGGAAGCAACCTTTTAACCTTTACCAACTACCCAGGTGTAGATCCAGAAATTGCCCGTGACTTTGAAAATCCTACGGATAGAAATATGAGCCCAAATATCTCGTATTTAACGCCACCACAGGAAAAGACTTATACCTTTTCATTAAACTTAAGTTTCTAAGAACATGAAAAAGAAGATTTATTATACTGCCTTAGCTCTACTTAGTTTTTTTGTGTTTTCAGCCTGCGAAAGCATCTTAGACATTGAACCCGAAACCAATGTTTTACTAGAGGATGAAGCATTGGAGAATGAAGAGGATATTTTGGAGTTTTTAAACTCGTGTTATGATGTTTCTGCGAATTATTTGGGTGGTCGTGCCCAAATGTTTTCAGATGTATTGGGAGACGATATCGCTCTTCCAAATAGTGATGACTTAAAAGAAGTATACAATCATAACACGCTTTTCTTTAACGGAAGTACGGGTGGTTTTTACGAGGTTCCATATCAAGCTATTTTTAGAGGGAACCGTATTTTGGAGTTTATAGACGATTTTAGCTTTTCCCTCTCTGAAAAAGAACGTATCGTTGGAGAGGTATATTTTTTAAGAGCCTTAGCGCATTTTAAGATTGTGGAGCTCTATGCTCAACCTCCAGCTTATACTTCAGATAATAGTCATGATGGAATCATTTATAAAATGATCTCAGAATCACAAGTATTGCCAAGAGCTTCTGTTGGTGAAAACTATCAATCTATCATCACAGACCTTACCCGTGCTATTGATTTGTTGCCAGAAGCAAATGGTGTTTATGCCAATCAAGATGCGGCTAGAGCTTTGCTGGCCAAAGTATATTATCGCTTAGGGAATTATACTGAAGCCATTAACCTGGCAAATACCATCATCAATAGTGGTAAATATTCTTTAGGCACAAACGTAGATCGTTTTTTAACCGGTATGGACGCTTCTGAATCCATTTGGAGTACGGTTAGTTTTATTGATGGTGATATTATAGATACACGATCCGATTACTTTTCTGGGAATTACCGACAGTTTAACGATGAAATCCCTTTGCTAAGAGCTTCCTTGGATTTTTACAACATCTACGCAGCGGACACAAACGATCAGCGTATAAAAGACTTTTACGAGGTGCAAGGAACAGAGCCCGATGAGATTGTATTGTGTAAAAAATTTAGCAAAGACTTTTTTAACGTTCCCGTATTTCACTTAACCGATCTTAAGCTTATGCGTGCAGAGGCTATTGCCGAAAGTGGAGGTGATTTAAGCACCGCTATTCAAGATGTAAATGACATTAAAGAAAGAGCTTATGGAGGTACGCAAAACAATTTAGCTACATCTGCTTCTGCTTCAGAAGTAATAGACGCTGCTCGTTATGAACGGAGAATAGAAATGTTTGGTGAGGGCGATAGAATACATCAGCTTAAGAGAAGAGGGGGTATTGAAGGAGAGAGCATTTTAATTAGACAACACACATGGGATTGCAATGGGATGGTAATTCAGTTTCCAATCTCAGAGAAAACAGACTTATTTGAACTGAACCCAACCGGGGGATGCTAATTCAAAAAACCAACCTTATGAAGAGAGTTTTCATAGTATCTATACTTATAACACTGGCCGCTTGTAAGCCAGAAACTGAAGAGACAATAGGAACGTCATACGATTTAAGTGCTGGTATTGAAGGAGCTTGGGAAATACATACCGTAAAAGTGATCGATCGAACCCTTCCGGTTCCTGAAACGAGAGATATTACCGACTTCTTTACCACTCAAAATGCTATACTGGGCATAACCTTTAGTATATCAGATCAGACGTATACCGTTCAAAACAGTGAAACTCCCTCCAACCCTTTTGGAATAATGGGTAGGTATGAACTTGACGATCCAGATTATCCTTCTGCCTTATTGATGTATAGCAGCACAATGGACACGGTTAATCTATCTTTAGACAATATGGTGAGAGGCATTGATCCTTTTATGGGATATACCATTAGTAAAACAGCATGTGGAGGTGTTTATGCTGCATATAACTACACTTTTAAAAGATTGTAATTATGAAGAAGACTTGGATAAAAACACTGTTCTGCAGCCTTTTGATAGGTGGCTATAGTGTATCGGCTCAAGTATCAACGGAACCAGCGGAGGATATAAACCCAGAGGAGTCGTTAAAGATAATTGTAGACATTAGTAAGCTAGATGCCAGCCAAGAGCACGTTGTGAATCTGCAAACAGCCGCTGCAAGTGGAGAAGACTTATACATTTGGACATGGAGCCCGGCAGAACACCCGGCTACACATCCTTTAACGAATGGTTTAGGCGCTGAAGCTTGGAAGAATAGTAACGATACACTAAGAATGACTAAAGAAGCGGAAGATATTTACTCTTACACGCTTACGCCAACTGAGTTTTATGAAGTGGATGCTGCAACGGTATATGCCAATGATATTAAGTTTTTGGTAAAACCTAAAGATGGTGGTGGTTTTGGTGATCCAGATTTCAAATCAGAAGATTTAATAGTTCCTATTGATCCGCCTAAATTGGAGAGAGATCCTGGTTATGCCTTTCCGGCCTTTGCCAGCGATAACGATATTATGGCTATTGTATATGAAAATGGGAGAGAAACAAAAGTGAGCATGCAGAATTTAGGAGCGGATGAATGCTACTTCTTTCCAGTAGCAACTCTGTCTGATAGCACTACCGTAAACATAGAACCTTTCTTGTTTTCAGCAGGGAATAACCCCATGTTAAAAATGGATTACCAAGGAGGACAAACTTTCAGGAAGTTGATCCATCCCAGAAGCTTTTTTAATATTCCAGACGGATTGAGTATCACAAAAATGGATATTGCCATTATTCGCAAAGTATATGGGTCCTCAGCAGATCGTAGCGATTCTCAAATTGATTATCCTATGAGCTGCGGTCAATAAAGAAATAAAGAGTAAGTCTTAGAGGTTGAATAAAAACTCTACAAGGGAGAAATTCTGAGTAGAGTTTTTTTTTCTTCCTGCTTCTATAGTTGCGAGCTAAAAATCAGATAAAATTGAGTTTTGAGTGTATATAAAACACACAAAATCAAACTATTTGAGTGTTTTAACTGCTTGTTTTGAGTATCATATTTTCACTATTTAGAGCGAAAAAATCATATAAAAAATTTAATATTTTTCGAAGCTATTTTATTGTATTGCAAATGCATTCTGTCTAACGAATTTTATAGAAATTAAGCAGAAAGATTATGAGTTTTAAATTTTTGAAAAACAGACACTTAAAATATTAACCTAAACTTAACACAAGTGCTAAAACGACATCAAAAAGCTTATGAGCATTCATCGATAACTGTCTGAAGTATAACTTTTTCTGAAGTAAAAAGAAGTTGAAAAGAAAGGTATTTTTTATGATTAAAAATGTATCAAAAAAACCTTTAAATTCAAGAAACTTTAAATCTCAGAAACAATGAAAACAAAAATCTTTACTCCAATTACAACGGTTGTGCTTACACTCGTTGCATGGTCTATACAGGCCCAAGTTACCTACGATGATAACGCGGATCATATTTATCAATCTATGGTAGCCATCTATCCATCTGATCCTTCCTGGCAAGGCGATGGGTATGCTATTGCTTCAACTTCTGTAGATGGAGGCACGGTTAGAGGCGAAGTAGTAAGAACAGACCCCGCTGGTGGCCAATTGTGGACTTACTATTATGGCACCAACGCAGGAGTAAACCATAGGTTTACCCACATTGAAAAAATAACACAAGTATCGGGAGATGTACAATTTCTTCTGGTAGGAAGCGCGGACCACGGTGGTAGTGGTTCTTTAACGGTTACTTTAATAGACGATAACGGAAACGTAGTACAAGACGAAGAGTTTTTTCCAAATACCAGAAACTACTTAACAGGTGTAAAAGGAATTTTTGATAATTCCTTAGAGTTTATTATTGTTGGTGTAGAGTCTGATGGTTTTATGACAACAGATGAAAAGGATATCATAGTATTAGGCTTAGATGGTGGTTTTAGCACACTTTGGGAATATGAATTGTCTACTCCTCACTCCGTATATGATTATGATATGGTTACGGATGTATTTAGCACTACACCGGGAGAATTTGCGATTGTAGGAACATCTAACGAGAATTCATTAACTCAATCTGAGCCAGCAGCAATGGTAGCAGGTCTAAATCCTTCAGGCGTTTTTTGGGATTACAATTTTTCAACAACAGCTCCAGGTTTCGGGCATTCAGACAATGCGGCTAGTGCATTTTTTGATGCTAATAACAACTCCATATGGGTGCTAGGAAATAGCTCAGCAGCACATTATTTTAATCTAACAGAACTGGATGCTGGTTCAGGAGCCTTAATGACTGCTTATGATTTTTCGAACCCAGATTTTTATGACATGTACGGTTTCAAGCTAAGAGAATCATTGGTTAATCCAGATCATTTGATAATTGCAGGGTATCATTACACATATAACATAGGTTTTAATGATGAGGCTATTCCTTTTCTTGCAGAATTTGATAAACCTTCGAGCAACGTAAATTGGAGCTATATGTATAAGACCACTGCTCCAAATATTGTTTTTTACAACGAAAACGATATGTTAAACTTAACTGCTATCGGGCAATTTGGATATTACTATAATACAATGATGGATTATAAGTATGACAATACAGATGGTTATGCCTTCCTTTCTAACGATGATCAGTTAAGCGGAATGTACGGGTTAAAATTATCTGGAGTGGATATAAATGGACAGTTACCAGATCCGAATTGTGGAATGATAAAAATATCCCATTACCCCGATCCAGGAAACAGATTTCAAACGGATCCTTTCAATCAGTTATCATCACCTGCAATTCCAAACGGCCCATTTGTTTTTGATGATCCACATGGATATAACGATTCGCAATGTGGTTCGGTGTTAAAAAAGGGACGTAGCGAAAGCAGTACAGCGGCCAACGAAGTTAGCCCAAGAATTTATCCAAACCCAGCGAGCAGCACCCTTCATATTGAAGGATACCCTTTAGCTACGAGTATAAATATTCACGATTTAAGTGGTAAACTGGTTTACAATAAAGAGGTAAATGAAGCAAGTGATATTACATCTATAGCCATAAACCACCTACATACAGGGATGTATTTGGTTAAGATTATGAGTAATGAAACACTATTGGATTCTAAAAAACTTCAAGTGGTTGAATAATCCATACGTTATAATATGAAGAAGGGTTAGGAGTTTAAAACTTCTGACCCTTTTTTCATTCCAATCCCTTCTATTCTATTCTGTCTCCAAGCCTCCTTAACTGTACTCTTTATTGGCGTTGTGATATTATAACTTAAAGGTAAATTAGAATGAAGTAAGCAGAAAAAGGATAAGAAAACAAATGCTTTTATTTTTATATCAAATTAATATTTGTTTTGTAAAGATATATGATTATCAAGTCCTGCATGAATAATTTAACATTTCACAATACTATTTGTTATAAATCTGCCTTGGTTTCATCTAATGAACTTTGTTTGATGTATATGAATTTAATTTACTAAAAAACAGGCGTTTAAAAATTTAAACAAACCTTGTCATAAACTTAATATAGATGCAAAATATACGCTAAAAAGATTCTTTTTGCTCACTAAAAGCCGTATTCAATATGATTTTTTTGGCATAAAAAAGAGATGTTTTTAACGTGTATTGATATGGGCTAGTTTTCTATTAAAAAAAGCTTTAAATTTAAGAAACTCTTAAATGTCAGAAACAATGAAAACAAAAATTTTTACTCCAATTGCAATGGTGGTGCTTACGCTTATGGCTTGGGCTATGCATGCACAAATCACCTACGATGATAATGCTGATCATATTTACCAATCTTTAGTTGCTGTTTATCCGTCTGATCCTTCTTGGCAAGGGGAGGGCTATGCAATTTCTTCCACTTCAGTTAATCCTTTTAGTGGAACAAAACGCGGGGAGGTGTTAAGAACAGATGCTTCTGGAAATCCTATTTGGACTTATTACTACGAACCATTTTCCGGTTCAGATCATAGAATTACGCACATTGAAAAGATAACACAAGTAACAGGAGATGTTCAATTTCTGCTTGTAGGAAGTGTAGATTATGGTGGAAATGGCTCTATGACCGTTACCCTAATTGACGATAATGGGAATGTGGTGCAAAGTGAAGAATTTTTCCCAAACAATCGAGCTTATCTAACCGGGATAAAAGGAATTTTCGATAATTCCTTAGAATTCATCATTGTAGGCGTAGAGTCTGATGGTTTTACGCCTACAGATGAAAAAGATATTCTAGTATTATCCATAGATGGAGCTTTTGGCACAATCTGGGAGTATGAGCTATCTACGCCTCACTCTGTATATGATTACGATATGGTTACAGATGTATTTAGCACTACACCCGGAGAGTTTGCGATTGTAGGAACGTCCAATGAGAATTCATTACCTCAATCAGAGCCTGCGGCTATGGTTGCTGCTCTAAGCCCTGGCGGAGTCTCTTGGGATTTTAATTTTTCGACTGGCTCTCCTGGTTTTAGTCATATAGACAATGCCGCTAGCGCTTTTTATGATCCCAACAACAACTCCATATGGGTGTTAGGGAATAGCTCTTCTGCTCGTGATTTTAACTTAACAGAGTTTGATGCGGGCTCTGGAGCCATCATGAATATACATGATTTTTCTAATGATGACGAACACCCTAAAATCGGTTTTGAGCTGAGGGAGTCATTGGTTAATCCGGACCATCTGATTATAGCGGGTTACCAATACGCGGATAGTCAATATTCTCCGAATGACGATGCCATACCATTCTTGGTGGAATTTGATAAGCCGTCTTCTAGCATAAATTGGTCGTATACCTATAAAACCAGCAGTTTTGGGATTTTATCTTTCAATGTAAATGACATGTTAAATATGATCGCTTTAGGACCATTTCCTTATTACTACAATAATATGATGGACTTTAAGTACGATAATACGGACGGTTATGTTTTCCTTTCTAACGATGATCAGTTAAGCGGTAGCTATGGATTGAAACTTTCTGGAGTAGATATAAGTGGACAACTACCGGATCCGAATTGCGGAATAGATCAAATGCACTTATATCATTATACTGGTAGCCGATTCCAGGCGGATCCTTTAAATCAATTGTCATCACCTGTAAATCCAAACGGTCCATTTGTTTTTGATGATCCACATGGGTATAACGATTCGCAATGTGGTTCGGTGTTAAAAAAGGGACGTAGCGAAAGCAGCACAGCGGCCAACGAAGTTAGCCCAAGAATTTATCCAAACCCAGCGAGCAGCACCC
>CAZAJG010000006.1:0-123074 GCA_964485405.1 uncultured Owenweeksia sp.
GACCCTCTGATTAACAGTCAGATGCTCTAACCAACTGAGCTAAGGAGGAATATGTCTTTGTTCATCAAAAACGGGCTGCAATATTAGTGCCTTTCCAATAAATACGCAATATTTGCCAAAATTTTTTTCTAAAAAATAATATATGAGTCTCTTAATCGTAGGTACAGTAGCATTTGACGAACTAATTACCCCTTTCGGGGAGTCGGGTAAAATCATGGGTGGATCCGCAACTTATGCCGGTCTTTCTGCATCTAACTTCGTAAATGATATACGTTTGGTATCCATTGTTGGCGAAGATTTTCCTGATAACTACTTGCAACACTTCCGAAATCGAAACATCGATATCAATGGAATTGACACCGTAGAAGGTGGTAAAACCTTTTTTTGGAAAGGGAAATACCATAATGATATGAACAGCAGAGACTCTTTAGATACACAGCTCAATGTTTTGGCCGATTTTAACCCAACTATACCAGAAGCATATCGCAAAAGTGATTTTTTGATGTTGGGGAATCTCACACCAGCTATTCAGATGAGTGTACTCAACCAAATGGAAGAACGACCTAAACTCGTAGTATTGGATACCATGAACTTTTGGATGGATGTAGCCCTAGATGAGTTAAAAGCTGTTTTAACCAAAGTGGATGTGCTTACCATAAACGATGAAGAGGCTCGCCAACTAAGCGGAGAATACTCTTTGGTAAAAGCAGCCAAAAAGATTCGTGAAATGGGACCTAAGTACTTGATCATTAAAAAAGGTGAACATGGTGCTTTACTCTTTGGGGATAACGAAGTGTTTTTCGCCCCTGCTCTTCCATTAGAAGAAGTTTTTGATCCTACCGGTGCGGGAGACACCTTTGCAGGTGGTTTTATTGGCTACTTGAATAAAACAGGTGATATTTCGTTTAACAACTTAAAACGCGCTGTAATTTTTGGCTCCGCTATGGCTTCTTTTTGTGTTGAAAAATTTGGAATCGACCAATTAATCAGCATAGACAAGGAAACTATGGATCAAAGAGTTGAGGAATTTATTGGCTTAGTTCAATTTGAAATTTCGTTAACCTAATAACTAAAAGACCATAAAGCTTTAAAATTAGATTTATAGAGAAGATTTTTTTCGTTTACACCCAACCCTTGAAACCTGGTTGCCGTTAACGACAATAAGGAAGAAAACCAAACGGAGTTTTTATCAACAAATTGTCGTTTAAAAAGGCTTTTAATAATTGTTCGGTTGCAACCAGGAAGCAGGATTCTATGTAAATTCGTCTTCCTGGTTTTATTTGAACAATATGAATATTAAGAAGGAATTATTAGAATCCTGTAGAAAGGAGGATCGTAGAGCTCAGTTTGAGCTTTATCGTCTTTGCTACAGTATCCTTCTTTCTGTTTGTTTGAGATATGAAAAGAATAAGGAAGATGCAGAATTCTTACTCAATAAGGCTTTTTATAAAATATTAAAAAACCTCGATAAGTATAATGATCATATACCATTTGAGGCTTGGATAAGGCGGATAACCATCAATACAGTTATTGATGATTATCGGAAAAATAAAAAGGAGAAGATCGATTATGTTGAAGAACCTCTGCAGGTAGCTCCCGTAAGTTCTATGGATTTCAATACAGCGGATCAAAAATTTGATGCGGAAGAATTGCAAATGTTGATCGATCAATTACCTCCTGTGAGTAAAAAGGTTTTTAACTTATATGTTATAGATGGCTATAACCATAAGGAAATTGCCGATCAGTTAGAGATGAGTGAAGGTACTAGCAAGTGGCACTTAAGCAGTGCTAGGAAAAAGCTAAAAGAACTCATCATCAAATTAATGAATAACGTAGCGGTGCTGCTATGAGTGATAGAGATTTAGATTACATTTTTAAAAATAAACTCACCAATCGTGAGTTTGAATTTAACCCTGCAAGCTGGGAAGCCATGGAATCCCTTCTTGATGCAGAACAGAAAAAGAGTGCATATTATTTATGGACCAGTGCGGCAATTGTTGCTTTTGGTCTTTTTGTGGCATCTCTCTTATTTATTCAAAATCCTGGCAAAATTGCTCCTCAACTCCCCATTACACATATCGAGAATTCACTCTCACAACCTGAGAGTATTTTAGATACACAAAATGATCGGTTTTCTGAGGAAGATATTGAAAAAGAAGACTTAATTACAAACCCTGTTTCTGAAATAGAGATCCCTCAAGAAACCAGTTCAGCCGTATCTCAGAGTTCTCCATTAAGTCGTTTTTCTGAATCCAATGGCCAAACGGAGCCGAATCCTACCGAAACAAATACGACTGCTTTTGTAGACGATGTTGAAGAAGTTAATGATGCTCGTTCTTATCTTGACAATAGTCAGCCCATTGTTGCTGAGGAAAACTTGGCCAACGCTCAAAACGATTCATATATTTCTGTTTACAAGGGTATACCAAGTCTAATTAGTTCTGAGTCTCCCTCTAATCTTTTCACAAATCGGGTTAGAACTAATTTTATTCGCAGATTTCAAAAACAACATGAAGTTTGGCTACAAGCGGGGCCTGATTTTTCTCAATCTACAAATGATAATAGTTTAGCCACTGGCTGGATGCTTGGTGTAAATTATCAGTACAGATTTTCCTACTTATGGAGTATGAGCGCAGGACTGAACTATAGTGCTAGGACTTCTTTAGGAATCTCTCATTCCTCAGATAGTGTCTTTTACAGCTTCGGTCAGGAAATCATTAGGACTGAAGTTGAAAATAAAAGACTGGATTACTTTGAGTTACCTATTGAGTTAAATTACACCTTAAATGGTAATCATCAATTTGGTGCTGGCGCTTATGTTGCTTCCCTTTTTAATGTAAATACTACCGTTAATAAAACTCATTTTGACTATAAAGGCAGTGTGAATAAGACTGTATTTGATGAGAATAGGGTTTCAGAAAACTTTAATCAGTTGGATTACGGTTTCACAGCTTCATATTTCTATCAATACAACCCTGCTTTATCCATGGGAATTCAGTTCAAACAAGGTTTAGCCGATATTACTCGCAATCGAACCACTGAGCTTAATGATGATCATAGGAACGTTCAAACCAGATTTATTTTAAGATATCGTTTGTTCTAATGAAGGTTTTTATAAAATATATTACACTCTCCCTACTCGCCATGCTGGTTGCATGTTCTAAAGATTCCGGCAATACTGGGGATGATTATACAGATGATTTTAAGTTCTATTTCAACGCTAATATTGATGGCGATGTGGTGATATATAATGCCGGAAACGAGGATTATGCATTAAATACCAATTATCTCTTAGACGGAGATAACAACGTTTTGAGTATGAGTGGTATGCTCAGCACTGCAGATTCTTCGCACAAAAACGCTATAATGTTGCGTTTTAGAAGTCATGAAACTATTGCTTCTGAGGCCGATTTTGTGTTAAATCAAAGTATCAAGAGCGGAGCAGTCGCTTTAAGAGATGCTTCAGGGTTCAAGAAAATTCCTGGAGAATATACTTTAAATCTATTCCCAAATGTAGTCTCTAGTGATTTTAACTATTTCTGGAACTTTGAAGACAGTACGAGTTCTTCAATCATATCTCCATCACTTCAAATATCTGAAGAACAGCATCCTATTTTTAGAGTTTCTTTAAGTGCAGATCCTCAAAGTGGTGGGTGTGAATCTAAATCCACTCATTTCATCAATATTGAGCATGATTGCGATGCCACCATAGTTTTGTCTACAACCCACGGAAGTGGTTTAGAAGCAAGAGCTGTCGGCCGAAACGGTAACGTTATTGAATCTGTTGAATGGTTTCGTGAGGACGTTAATATAGGCAGCGGTAGCACATTAACCAACCTAAGTTTTAATGGCGATGGGAATTATAAGATTACCGCCAAAGTATTATTGGACGGTGGTTGTGAAAAAGTTATTGAGAAGGATTTAAGTGTATTGAGCGGAGCCATAAGTTTTTGTGACATGGACTTTTATTACGATAAGCAGAGTAACCTAGAATTTGACCCTTTGCAATTAGGTACTATCGAAATGGTTTACTACAACCCAGATGGAAAGCTATTTACCTCTTATTACGAAAATAGTTTGGGCAAGTTTAAAATACACGCCTTCAACCGTTTTGAAGATAATGCAAATGGTCAGAAAACAACTCGTTTTCTATTTGAAGGAGATAATATTGAACTCAGAAGCGTAGATGGTGAAACACTAACCATCCGAAATGCCTTCGGAAACTTTGCTATTGCTCACCCTTAGATTCTAAGAGAACTCAATAAGCATTTGGTTTTTTTCAACCGCTGCTCCTTTTTTAGCACTTATAGATTTAACCGTTGCATCCTGAGCCGCTTTAAGCACATTCTCCATTTTCATAGCTTCTAGAACAACTAAAGGATCTCCTTTTTTAATCTCTTGACCTTCCTCAACTTCAATTGATAATACCAAACCTGGCATGGGTGCTTTAAGGTTATTGATGGCAGAAGCATTCAGATTTTCCATACCCAGCTCTTTAAGTAAAAGATCAAATTGATCTTGCGCCTCTAGTTGATAGGAGTGGCCGTTTATCACGATCTCAAAATTCTTGTCTTCAAAATCTGCCTTAACAACAGACACTTCATAGCTCTTATGATCCTTAATAAGATGAAATCCATTCTCTTCCTTCACCAAATCCAATTCATATTCTTTCTCATCTAAAAGACCTTTACCTGAATTTGACGAGGATGGTTTTATACTAAAGGTGTTATCACCTGATTTTATTTGATACATATTCTGCTAAATAAGATTACAAATGTATTTTTAGCCTTTTAATATTCAAGAAGATTTATGCAAAAATGCTTCTTTTTCCTCATTTCTCTCCTTTTCGGCTTTTACAGCAGTGCTCAGAGAACTGATATAACAAGCATAGAGTTTTCATTATGGGCTCCAGATGTAAGCTCAACTCAGCTCCATGGGAGAGCTTCTATCCATCTACTATCTAACTCAGATTCTGTTTCCTTTGATTTTCATCCGGATCAAATTAATTACATCCGAATTCGAGAAGGTCGCTTAAAACAACATCTACCCTACTCCAAAAGAAAAGATGTCCTAACTGTTAAACTTCCTCCCCAATCTCCAACCTCAAAATACAATGTAGAAGTAGATTACACGCTAAATCTATCCGATCCTTTTTACAAAGAATTAATAAATAAGGAGGACATACCATTTGGACTAAATGTTCAGAATATGCTTTTAGATAAAAGTATGGGCATTGATGGTTCTTTTTTCCCTTCTATTGCCAATGACCTTTTTCAGTATAAAGCCAGCATTACCCATCCCGAAGAATTGAATAGTGGTACCAATGGAATACTTGAATTCACAGTAACCAACTCATCCAAAACACAAAGCCAGTTTTGGTCAAGCGATGAGCCAATCAACCCCAGAGACTTTTATCTCATACTGGGAGAGTTCAAAGAGTTTGATTTGGATGACATAGAAGATGAGTACAACTTCACTCCTCCTGACTTAACTGCCTTACGAGTACAAGAAGAAAGGAATCAGCATAAGCATTTAATCAAGCATCTCTTAGATCATCATCAACATGAGTTTGAGGATGATTTTATCGTTCAACTTGACAGTTTATCAGAATTGGATCACAACAACCCTATTCTTACCGCGCAAGACTTGGCCAATCCCATTCCGGAAAGGGACTGGAAAGAACAAATTGTTTTGTTTAAAAAAGCGGCATCAGACTCTGTAAAAGCAGCTCAGATGCATTTCAATTTTCATCGCAAACATCAAGGTGCAGAATGGGCTGATGCTTTTTTAGAAAAAAAATGGATGGAGTTAAAACCCTTAACAGATTCCACTCAAGTAAATCCACATCTCTTTAAATTAATTGCAAGCCGTTGGTTGGTTAATTCTAAATCGCTTGCGAACGATAGGGAAACTTTCCTCAAACAACTTGCTCATATTAACATACCTCCAACCGTAGATGTAAAATACGTTTACCGAAATGAAAAGGAGCTCATCTTTGTGGAACAGGACACTTCTGTAGCTGCACCTTTAAACATTCCGTTTAGCTTATACATCTACACAAAAGATAGTACTTATCATTTTGATGCTGTAACCGCTAATAAACCTACAGACACTTTGTATTTCCCTCAAATTGGCCCACCTCAAGCTATACGCCTAAATTTTGGCCAGCATTTTCCTGGAAGAATTCAAATTGCTCGGTCGGATATATATGATCTTTATTTATTCTCCAATGCGGAAGAAGCCTTAGAAAGAGAAGCTGCTTTGCAACGACTTTTCCTCACCTCCAACCCTAACCTCTTCTCAACAGTTTTAGGAATAGCTATGGATAGTAAAGACGCAGAGATGCGGATGTTGGCCCTCACTAAATCTGAGAATTTAAACCTACCCGCTCAGTATAAACTCAAGAGCACTCTACTCCAATTGGCAGAAAAAGATCCGGTTTCGGAAATACAACAAAAGGCTCAAAAACTGGTAGAGAAATATTATCCCAATAAGTAAATGGCTTTACCTAAATTTGGGCGTTTAAAACAAATTGAAAACACAGACGTTTAGTTACGTCTCAACAACATATAAATGGATATCCTTATACAAGTATCTCAGTTTATCCTGAGTCTTTCTCTACTTATCGTCTTACATGAGCTGGGGCATTTTATTCCTGCCAAGCTTTTTAAAACCAAAGTGGAAAAGTTCTACCTCTTTTTTGATCCTTACTTCTCCTTATTTAAAAAGAAAATAGGTGAGACCGAATATGGAGTGGGCTGGTTACCACTAGGTGGTTACGTTAAAATCTCAGGTATGATTGATGAGAGCATGGATAAAGAGCAAATGGCCAAACCTCCACAACCGTGGGAATTTCGCTCTAAACCAGCTTGGCAAAGGCTCATTATCATGATTGGAGGAGTAACGGTGAATGTGTTGCTTGCTATTCTAATTTATGCCGGTATGATGATGTTTTACGGGGAAGAATATTTGCCGAATGAAAATGTTGTTTATGGAATAACAACCGATAGCACCGCTCAAAGCTTGGGCCTACGAAATGGAGATAAAATCATTTCCATTGGCGAGACTAAAATTGAACGCTTTTCTGAAATTCCAAAAGAAATCCTATTAACTAGTGCTGGAAATATAGAACTAGATAGAGCTGGCAAAAGAGTTAAACTTGAACTCAATGAAAACCAAAAAAGTTCCATCATAAAAAGTAGAAGTCCGTTGGTTGGTGTGCGTGTTCCCTATGTTGCCGCAGACTTTACGGATACCTCTGCTGCCAAATTAGCTGGTTTAGAAGCAGGAGACTCTATTGTTGGCTTAAACCACAAGCCCCTAAACTACTTTGATCAATACATTGATAGCATTCCAAAATATGCCGGAAAAACGATTAGTCTACACGTTTTTAGAGCTGGAAAACGACTCAATTTTGATGTTGATGTTCCTGAATCAGGAAAAATTGGGATTTATGGAAAAGCCCCAGATAACTTTCTAAGCTTCGAGTTTCATAAATATGGCTTTTTCGAAGCTTTCCCAGTTGGTATTATTAAGGCCAAAGATCAGCTTGTAGATTATGTACGCCAATTTAAACTTATCACCAATCCAGAAACTGGGGCGTATAAAGAGGTAGGCGGATTTATCATGATTGCCAAACAATTTGACACCTTCTGGAACTGGCAAAAATTTTGGGCTTTCACTGCATTTTTAAGCATTATGCTGGCCTTTCTTAATATTTTACCTATTCCTGCTTTAGATGGTGGCCACGTAGTGTTTGTGTTATGGGAAATGATTACCGGACGTAAGCCTTCTCAAAAAGTATTGGAATATGCTCAAGTAGTTGGTTTTATTATTCTACTAGCCCTTATCGTATTGGCTAACGGAAACGATATTTTAAGACTGTTTAAGTAATCTTGAATAAGAATCTGTAAAGAAATTAAATGATGTAAGTCAATTAAAAAGTTGGCTTACATCCATTGTTTCCAAGATTTAACCATGGTGCTGTGCGACCATTTCTGAAAAGCAGAGATGCTAGCTAGTGAAAATACGCTATTGAGCACAGCTGGGTATTTTAAAGTCTTCTGAATCATATAGCCTACCCTAATTTCTTCTTTGTAATATCTATACATATGTTGGTGATAATCCATCATATTATAATTCTTACTCTTAAGCGCATTCTCTAAGTGTTCTGAACAAATTCTACCAGATACCATGCCTGGCCCAATTCCTTTTCCGGTAAAAGGCTCAATCATACCTGCCGCATCGCCAATAAGGGCATATCGATCTCCAGCAATAATTCGCTGTGGAGTAACGGTTGGCAACCCCCATCCTTTTGGTTTTTCCAAAGCCTCTGCTTCCGCAAACATTTCGCTGATAACAGGATGCGTTTCTAGCATTTGAAAAAAGATTTCTTTGAGATTCACCTTTCGTTTGGAAATAGCGGTACTCACCATACCCAAACCAACGTTTGCCTCTCCATTAGGTAATGGAAACGCCCAGAAATAACCGGGTAAAAGATCTTTATCAAAGAAAAATTCTAAATGCTTATTGGGATGGAAACCTTTTACATTTTTATAATATACTCGAATGGCTCCAATGAGATGTTTCTTTTCTCTGTAATGATCTAAACCAAGATGTCTGGTTACAATTGGTTTTTCACCTTCCGCTCCAATAATAATCTTGGTTGTTACTTCACCCTTTCCTTCCTTATTCTGGTATTGTACTTTTACGTGCTTTTCATCCCTCTCTAAGCCTACCACTTTGGTATTCCCTAAAAAAGTACAATAGCGTTGATCTAGCTTTTGGACTAAATAATTGTCTAGGTCCAACCTCTTGGTAGTATAAAAAGGAGAAAATGGAAACCCTGCATCTTTAAAATCATAACGCAATTGGCGACCATTAGCAGATCGAAAACAAAACCCCCATGAAGGATCCATATCGGCATGACTCAAAAAATCACCCAACATATCTCCTCCCATACGCTTTAAAGTGTGCATTACATCAATCGTAATACCATCTCCACAAACCTTATCTCTAGGAAAAGTGGCTTTATCTATGAGTATATGTGGAATCTCCTTTTTTGATAAAAAATGAGAAAGACTTGCACCTGCGGGGCCAGCCCCTACTATGCAGATTTCTGTATCTGTAACCATGCCTGATTTATCTGGGCTAAAAAAACGTGGTGAAAATAACTACAAATTAGCCGAATACCATACGATTTGCAGGAATTATCTAACTGGCCAAAGAATGGCCTAAATCATTCTTTAAACGAATGAGTTGTTTAAGGTGTTGATGCAATATGTACAAGGAAAGATCAGGCTCTTTTACAAAAAGATTGTAGCACCTTCTATCAATAAAAATTGTTTGAACTCCAGCCTCTACGGTTAGAATGGGAAAACGATGACCTTCAGAAGATATAAAGTTATCAAAGCCGATGAAATCTCCTTCTCTCAATGAAATTTCCTTTTGCGAAGAAAGGTGGATACTAGCTGTACCTTTAAGAATCCAGTAGAACCCTTTTGGTGCATCGCCAGGAGAAAACAGCTTTTCACCACTTTCACTAAACTCAATGGAACTGCTGCAATAGAACAATTCCTCCAACAATTCCTCTTGGAGGTGAAAGGGTAGAATGGACAATAAATATGATTTTATCGCTTCGAGGCTTAACATAATCTATAATATCACCTCAAATGTATTTTTACTAATTGCGGTAGAAAATGACTTTTATCAGGATTTAGAAAAAAGATTGATTTAATAAAAAAACTTGAAAATCAAACTATTACGAGTGACTTCAACTCAAACTAGTCGTAAACTGCGGCCAATTGTCTGAGCTGCTGAACTTCCAATACCTTTATCCTACGGCCGTGTGATTCAATTAAACCTTCATCCTTAAATTCGGATAGCAGTCGTATGGCAGACTCAGTTGCAGTACCCACCATATTGGCAATCTCCTCTCTTGTAAGGGATACATCCAAGTTACCTTCTTCTGTTTCTCCAAAAGTGGCTCTCAATATCAATAACACCTCAGCCAACCTTTCTCTAACTGTTTTTTGAGCTAAACTGGTAATTATTTTACCGGTTTCTCCTAACTCATGACAAGCCTTGGTAAGAATATTTAAAGAGAATTTTGGATTGGATTCTATAACCTCAAAAAAGGAAGATTTGGGAATATAACAAGCAAAAGTATCATCCAAAGCGGAGATGGAAGCAGAAATGGCCTCATCGCTTAAGATAGAGCGGTAACCAATCAAATCTCCTTTCGTCATAAAGCGAATAATCTGCTCTTTTCCTTCAGAACCCAACTTATACATTTTGGCTTTACCATGATGCAAACAGTACACGCCTTGTGGACGCGCACCTTCGTGCATTATTACTTGACCTTTTTTAAAGGATACACA
This sequence comes from uncultured Owenweeksia sp., assembly GCA_964485405.1. GTDB lineage: Bacteria > Bacteroidota > Bacteroidia > Flavobacteriales > Schleiferiaceae > CAKZNE01. Next base: position 10,380 of record CAZAJG010000006.1, read on the forward strand.
GGTTTTCAGGTCGCTTATTCGATCCAAATCCTCGCCCTCAAGATTATTAAACGCACTCGTACTAATGTTTCCGCACATTTGACAGTTAATGGGTACGGACATCGATTTATCCTTGCTCATACTTCAAAATTATGATAAATATCATTTTCCTCGGCATAAAACTTAAGCACTTTTGCAATATGAGTAAGGCCACTGCAACAGAGCGGGAATGTAGTCACTGTAAACAAGCATGTTCGCAGGATATAAGCTCCGAAAATGGGCAAGATTTTTTTTGCTGCTTTGGCTGTAAAGTGGTTTATGAACTGTTAGATGAGAATGCCGATTTTAAAGATCAAATCAAAGAAGCACAAAAGGTAGCTTATGCTTATTTGGATCATCCTGAGATTAAGGATAAATTATTGGAGTTTAAAAACGATTCTATAGAGAAAATTCGGATTCACTTGCCCCAAATCCATTGTTCCAGCTGTATCTTTTTGTTGGAAAACTTATCTGAATTAAACCCCGGAATTTTACAAGTAACCGTAGCCTTTTCGCAAAGAAATGCGGAGATTTTATATCAAAGCGATCAAATTAGTTTAGCTGAACTAGCCGCTTTATTGGATCACATCGGTTATAAACCGGATTTCACCTTTTTCGACAAAGAACAACCCAAAAAGCAAAAGCACAAAATACTCTTCCAACTCGGTGTTGCTGGCTTCTTTTTTGGAAACACCATGCTTCTTGCCCTACCGGAATATCTTCACGCCAACATCAGCTTAAACTACGGACTGATTCGTTTCTTTCATTTTTTAATGATGGCCTTTAGCATTCCGGTTTTAACCTACAGCGCAAAAGATTACTTCATCAATAGTTATCAGTCTTTAAGGGCGGGTATTCTCTCTATAGACCTACCTATCGTTATCGGAATCAGTGCTCTGTTTATCCGAAGTGTGTATGAGATTTTAACTCAAACCGGCTCTGGCTATTTTGATAGTTTAAATGGTTTAATCTTTTTTCTTTTACTAGGAAAATGGTACCAACAGAAAACCTATGAAAATTTTGCGTTTGACCGGGATTATCGTTCTTTCCTTCCTCTGGCTACTACACTCATTAATAACAGCGAAGAAAGCCCCATACCTATTGATCAACTTCAAATAGACGATCATATTTTAATCCGAGCAGGTGAGGTAATACCCAGCGATGGTAAGCTGGTCTCTCCAGCCACTCAAATCGATTACAGCTATATTACCGGTGAGTCTATTCCTGTAGAAAAGCTAGAAAATGATGCCTTGTATGCAGGAGGAAAAATTGTAGGTAAACCTGCTGAATTGGTTGTGACTTCTACAAGTGATAAAAGCTACCTCTCTTCACTTTGGGCTAGAGAAGATTTTAAAGAAGAGAAGAGCAAAGAGAAGAGTTTTACCGATAAGATCTCACAGTATTTTACCCCCTCCATATTAAGTATTGCTTTGTTAGGTGCGTTAGTATGGTCTTTTATAGACAGTAGCAAGTCTATACTCGTTTTTACAGCTGTACTTATTGTTGCTTGCCCTTGTGCTTTAGCACTAGCCGAACCATTTACATCTGGGAGCACTATGCGATGGTTTGGCAGATTCGGGTTTTTCTTAAAAAACACAACTGTACTCAATAAACTAGCTGCCATAGATCAGGTTATTTTTGATAAAACGGGAACACTTACTCAACAATCAAACGTTCAACTCAAGTGGAACGGAACCATTTTAAAGCCGGAAGACCTAAACGCTTTGTATTCTGGTGCAAAAAGTGCTCAACACCCATTGGCCAGAAGCTTACAAAGCTCAATACCTGTTGACCAAATCAAGGAAGTTTACTTAAAAGGATTTGTAGAATACCCCGGTGAAGGAATTCAGTTTGAAACGCAAAACTCTTTATATCGAATTGGCAAAGCCTCTTTTATAGGTTGCGAAAATCTATATCAGGGAACGGCTATATATATAAGTAAAGATGGGGCGTTGCTTGGTTCTTTCTCTTTCTATCATCAAATTAGGCAACAACTTCCTGAGCTTATTTCTAAACTGGAAAATCAATTTGAACTCGCTGTTTTAAGCGGAGATAATGAGAGTGAGAAAAAGCGCTTTACCGAACTATTTGGGGACAAAGCAGCTATGCACTTCAATCAAAGTCCATCGGATAAATTAGATTTTATTCGTTCTCAAAAGCAAGAAAAAAAGAAGTCTCTTATGGTAGGAGATGGATTAAATGATGCTGGAGCATTACAACAGAGTCATGTAGGCATTAGTTTATGCGAGGAAAATGTTCACTTCTTCCCGGCTAGCGATGCCTTACTAAAAGCATCTTCCTTCAATCAATTATCTAAATTTTTACAATTGAGTAAAACAAATACGAAAATTGTAAAGCGCGCTTTTGCCATTTCTCTAATCTACAATCTTTTAGGTTTGAGTTTTGCTTTAAGTGGAATATTAAGCCCACTTATTTGTGCCATCTTAATGCCCATAAGTTCTGCCACGGTCGTTATCTACACCACTTTAACCGCTCGAAAAAATTGTGTTAAAGCCTTAAAAAACACCACTTTAAAATAGTTCGCCTGTTGTTTTTGAAAACATGATAAATGTCAGTTTTTTAACTGATCTATGTCATAGCCTACCCTAGCCCCCGCCACTACTTTTGATTCAAATTCTGTGATATGTCTGCCATCTATATCCTCATTATTGTAAGCTTCATTGTAGCCATTGGTTTCTTGGTTGCTTTTATATGGAGCATCAAAAACGGACAGTATGATGATGACTATTCTCCATCTGTGCGTATGCTGATGGACGATCAAAAGAAAAAATCTAAAAACCAATAAGTTTTTTATGCAACGCGAAACCTTTTATTACGACAACCGCACCGTCAGAAATTTTACGATTGCTACCATTATTTGGGGAGTAATCGCTTTGTTGGTTGGTGTAACGGTAGCCTTACAGCTCGTATTTCCTGAGCTTAACGCTAAACTGCCTTGGCTAACCTTTGGCCGTTTAAGAGCACTACATACCAATGGTGCTATTTTTGCCTTTGTAGGGAACTCCATCTTTGCGGGAGTTTATTACTCTTTACAAAGACTCCTTAAAACCCGAATGGCAAGTGATTTACTCAGTAAGATTCACTTTTGGGGATGGCAGCTTATTATTGTTTCTGCGGTAATCACCATTCCACTTGGTATTGGTTCATCTAAAGAATACGCGGAACTGGAGTGGCCTATTGATATCGCCATCGCTCTTATTTGGGTAACTTTTGGTGTAAATATGTTTTGGACCATTCTAAAACGTAGAGAGCGCCACTTATACGTTGCCATTTGGTTTTACATAGCTACTTTCGTTACCGTTGCAGTTCTTCATATTGTAAACAACCTGGCTATTCCAGTTTCCTTCACCAAATCTTACTCTGTATTTGCCGGAGTTCAAGATGCCTTGGTGCAGTGGTGGTACGGGCATAATGCCGTGGCATTCTTCCTTACCACGCCAGTTCTTGGATTGATGTATTACTTCATTCCTAAAGCGGCTAACAGGCCGGTTTACTCCTATCGCCTTTCCATCGTTCACTTTTGGGCATTAATTTTTATCTACATCTGGGCCGGACCTCACCACCTGTTGTATACGGCTTTACCCGATTGGGCTCAAAGTTTAGGAACTGTGTTCTCTATCATGTTGATTTTTCCAAGTTGGGGAGGTATGATTAACGGGCTGCTCACACTGCGAGGAGCTTGGGATAAAGTACGAGAGAGTGCAGTACTCAAATTCTTTGTAGTAGCTGTAACCTGTTATGGTATGGCCACTTTAGAGGGCCCTCTTCTCAGTTTAAAAGAAATTAACGCTCTGGCTCACTATACCGACTGGATTCCTGCACACGTTCATATCGGAACTTTAGGTTGGAATGGCTTTATGATCTTCGGTATTATTTACTGGATTATTCCTAAGATGTACAAAACCAGTTTATTCTCTCAAAAAATGGCTAATGCACATTTTTGGATTGGAACCTTAGGGATCATCTTCTGGGCATTGCCGATGTACGTGAGTGGATTTACCCAAAGTTTAATGTGGAAAGAGTTTAATCCCGATGGAACATTAGTATATGGAAACTTCCTAGAAACAGTAACTCAGCTTATGCCTATGTACGCTCTAAGAGCCGTTGGTGGTACGCTATACGTTACAGGTATGATTTTACTGGTTGTTAATGTGGTACGCACAGTAGCCACTGGAAAATTTGTAGCACAGGAAGAAGCTTCTGCTATGCCTATGGAAAAGACTTTCCTTAAACCCAAAGGAGAACACTGGCACCGTTGGATTGAAAGAAGACCTGTTCAACTTATGGTTTTCAGTTTAGTGGTTATCCTTATTGGAGGTATTCTAGAGATTGTTCCTACCATGATGATTAAATCTAACGTACCAACCATAGAAAGCGTTAAGCCCTATACTGTTCTTGAGTTAGAAGGTAGAGACATCTACATCCGAGAAGGTTGTAACGCTTGCCACTCTCAAATGATTCGTCCGTTCCGCTCTGAAACGGCTCGTTATGGAGAATACAGTAAAGCGGGAGAGTTTGTGTACGATCACCCATTCCTGTGGGGCTCTAAACGAACCGGACCGGATCTTCACCGTATCGGAGGAAAATATCCACACAGCTGGCACTACAACCATATGCTAGAGCCAACCAGTATGAGTCCAGGTTCTATTATGCCCGCTTACCCTTGGTTGTTTGAGGATGCTTTAGATGTAAGTACCACTCAGAAAAAACTTAAAGTTATGGCTCAGTTAGGTGTGCCTTACGATGAGGAATACATTCAAAACTGGGAACAGCACCTAAACCAACAAGCAGAGGATATTACCGAGCAACTGAAAAGAGAAATTGAAGTAGACGTTCGTAGTAACGATGAAATTATTGCTCTTATCGCCTATCTGCAACGCTTAGGAACAGATATAAAAGCTAAAGACGATCAACTCGCTCAAAACTAATTTATCATGTTAAAATTCATCAAACACCATATGGAAGGCATATCCGGAATCGAGATCTATCCTATGATCTCCTTCCTGATCTTCTTCAGCTTTTTTGTACTGATGCTGGTTTACATCTTTAAATCAGACAAAAACAGACTGAATACTTTAAGCCATTTACCCTTAGAAAACCCAAACGATTTAGACCATGAAAAAGCTGAATAGTATTTTTATTGTATTTGTTGTACTGGTAACTGTTATAACCATTTACGCAACCAGCTTACATCAAGCAGAAAGCTATGCTCTGCTAAGTAACCCTACAACTTGGTTAGTCATTATCTCTGCTATATTCCTTGGGTTTTCTTTTGTTGCCGTTTTTAAAGCCATGGATACCATGCGCATGATGATTCTTAAAAAGGAAGGTAAACTTCCAGAAGAAGAAGAAGAGGAAGAAGAACAGGAAAGTATGTTTGCCAGTTTCTGGCAAAAAATCCAAGACATTCGCCCTATTGAAGAGGAAGCCGATATTGAGTTGGATCACAACTACGATGGCATCCGCGAATTGGACAACAACTTGCCTCCTTGGTGGCTTTGGGGTTTTTACATCTCCATTGCTATTGCCGTAATCTATATGGTTCGATACCATGTTATTCAAACCGCTCCTTTGTCTATTGAGGAGTATACCATCAGTATGAATGAGGCTGAAAAGGCAAAGGCAGAATATCTTAAAAATGCGGCCAACTTGGTAGATGAAAGTACGGTAGTAATGCTTACCGATGCATCTTTATTGAGTGAAGGCGGTAAGATTTATAAAACCAACTGTGCGGTATGTCATGCCCCAGATGGAGGAGGTACTGTAGGTCCGAACCTAACTGATCCATATTGGTTGCACGGAGGAAGTATTAAAGACATATTCTCTACCATAAAATATGGTGTTCCGGCTAAGGGTATGATTCCTTGGAAGGACCAGATGGGAGCTGCGGATATGCAAAAAGTGGCCTCTTTTGTTCTAAGCCTTCAAGGCACTACTCCTGCAAACCCAAAAGAAGCGCAGGGAGATCTTTATCAGGAAAAAGCTGAAGAGAATATCGAAACTCAAGAATTACCAGATAGTACCACAACAACTGAAGTACAAGAATAAACTTCTTTAAAAATGGCTGTAAACATCCCAAATCCAAATTTTAGGGATTCCATTGGCACAATAGATGAAAGTGGTAATCGACAGTTTCTGTATCCCAGGAAAACAAATGGCAGATACACGAGATACAGACGGTGGGCTAGTTACTTGCTTTTAGCCATACTTTTCATTACACCTTTCATCTATGTTGATGGACAGCCATTTATGCTCATTAACGTACTCGAACGAAAGTTCATTTTATTCGGTCAAATTTTTTGGCCAGAAGATTTTCATCTGGCTGTTTTTGCCATGATCATCAGCGTGCTCTTTGTTGCTGTTTTTACCGTTGCTTATGGTCGATTATTCTGCGGCTGGGTTTGTCCGCAAACCATTTTTATGGAGCATGTTTTCAGACGCATTGAATACTGGATTGATGGAGATAGAAACCAGCAAATGCGTTTAGCAAGAATGCCCTGGAACCGGGAAAAGATTGCCAAACGGATTTTTAAAAATGGTCTTTTCTATTTGATCAGTTTTGCTGTGGCCAACATTTTCATGATGTACCTCGTCAGCCAAAGAGAATGGTGGAATATTGTGAGCGACAATCCAGCAAATCATATATCTGGACTCACCAGTATCGTCATTTTTTCCGGTGTTTTCTTTTTTGTGTTTGGATGGTTTAGGGAGCAAGCGTGCATCATTGTTTGCCCTTATGGGCGGCTCCAAAGCGTTTTACTGGATCGCCATTCGGTCGTTATCGCCTACGATTACATCCGTGGCGAAATCAGAAGCAAGTTTAAGAAAAATGAAGATCGTGACGCAGTGGGTAAAGGCGATTGTATCGATTGCAACCAATGTGTAGAAGTTTGCCCAACCGGAATTGATATTCGTAACGGCACACAGCTAGAGTGTATCAATTGCACAGCCTGTATGGATGCCTGCGATCACATTATGGATCGTATAGACAAACCCAGAGGTTTAATACGTTACGATAGCGAAGAAAATATTGCCACCAAAAAGAAGAAGATATTTACCGCTAGAGTGATTGGCTATACCGCTGTGCTTGCCGTGCTAAGCGTTATTTTCACCATTCTATTGAGTAGCCGAAATGATATTGAAGCTATTGTGCTCCGCATGCCCGGTCAACTCTTTCAAACGGTAGATGAAAATACACTCTCCAACGTGTATAATTTTAAGATGATTAACAAGACCAATGAAGAAATGAATCTTGGTTTAAGCTTAATGAATTCAAACGGTAAGTTGCAATTAGTTGGAGGAGATTCTATAAAGGTGAAGGCCGGAGAATTGGCTGAAGGCGCATTACTCATCTATTTAAAGAAAGATGAGCTAAAAAGCCGAAATACCGATCTAAAAATTGGAGTGTACCAAGGAGATCGATTGATTGAAACGGTGGAAACCAGTTTCAATGGACCATTAAAAAGAAATTGATTATGAAATTTAATTGGGGAACAGGAATTGCCGCTGTACTTGTGCTTTTTGCAGGTTTAATGAGCTTTATGGTGTATAAAGCTACCCAACAGCGTTTCGATTTGGTGAGCGAAAACTATTACGAGGAGGAAATCGCCTATCAAGAAATCATTGATCAAAAGAGTAATGCCGCTTCTTTAGCGGGTAAAGCAAAACTAAAACTCAAAGAGCAAGGCATATTTCTTCAATTGCCAGAAGATTTAACCGGCAAACCTAAAACCATCTCTACCTTGATGTATTTTGAGCTGGATGCTCGGAAAGACTTCAGTTGGGAAAAAGAAAACATTGCCTTAAACGAGTTTGAAATCCCGTTCGAAACTTTTGATAGTGGAAAATGGATCGCCAAAGTAAAAGTAAAGTGCGAAGGCATTGATTACTATTTTGAACCCGAAATAGTATTGTAAATGTGGTGGAGCGCCATCCTATTAGGACTTTTATCCTCTACCCATTGCTTAGGTATGTGTGGCCCGCTTCAAGGGGCCTTTACTTCTATGTTTTTAAGAAAGGGCAAATGGGCGCTCCTTTTCATATATCATTTTTCTAGAATTTTAACCTATGGGTTGCTCGGTCTTCTTGCCGGTATACTCGGTATAGCCGCTGGTTTGCAAAACTGGCAACAACAAACCTCATTAATTGGTGGACTTTTGCTTCTGTTTGGTTTCCTAACCTTTTATCTTCTCAAACTAGATCAAAAGCTTTTTTCACTTTTCTTTCCTTACATACAAAAGGTAAGGGCTCGTTTACAGAAGAGTAAGAAGTACGAATGGGCCTATTTTGGTGGAAGCGGGGCTTTAAATGGCATATTACCTTGCGCCATGGTTTATTTAGCCATATTACCCGCTATGGGCAGCGGAGGGCTGGGTGAAGGGTTTATCTATATGATTTTATTTGGCTTAGGAACGATGCCTCTTTTACTGCTTGCCAATTTGGGAGCATTGAGTTTCTTCACTCAACATCCTAATTTTAGCCGCAAAGCAACCCCGGTACTCATCGTTATTACTGCAGGATTGTTGATCTTAAGAGGGATGGATTTAGGAATTCCTTACTTATCCCCTCAACTTCCCGATGCTTTTGCTGGAGAAATTGAGGGTTGTAAATAAGAGTTTTTATACGGCCTTACTAAACACAGCTTCTTTAGAACTGCTTTTCATTCGTAAATCCAAGGCTTTACAAATATTCCGGATAAAGCTTTTGCCAAGCTCTGTTACTTTAATCTGATAAGGAAATCTACGAATCAAACCATCCTTTTCCAGCTGTACCAGCTCTGGATTGTTTTCAAACAACTCCGGATTGGACTCTCCTAACCAATCGGTTTCAAAGTGACAGATTAAATTTAAAATATGCAGCCTAATTCGTTGATCTTCTTCGGTTAGAAAATGATTTTTGATGATGGGAAGTTCAGCACTTTCTCTAATCTGTTGTAAATAACCTTTAACAGATTTTTCATTTTGAGCATAAGCCGTCCAACTATCGCTAATGGCAGATGCTCCTAATCCTATACTTAATTCGGTATGATATGGAGTATATCCCATAAAGTTCCGATGTAAAGATTTTCGCTTCATAGATTTAAAAATGGCATCACGCTCTAGGGCAAAATGATCCATTCCGATATCGGCATACCCCATTTTCAACAACATAGCCTTTCCCCTTTGATACAAAAGCAGTTTTTCTCTCCCCTTAGGAAGATCCGCTTCACTGTAGGCTCTCTGTCCAGGTTTTACAGTAGGAACGTGTGCGTAACTATAAAAAGCAATACGATCCGGTTTTAGGCTTTCAACCTCCTTCATATTTGCTGTAATATGCTCTAACGTTTGCCCAGGCAAACCATAAATCAGATCAAAATTTACAGATTTATAGCCTAATTCTCTTGCTTGATTTACAACATCTCGCACTTGCTTTATAGTTTGAAAGCGATGTATCGTTCTTAAAATGTTCTCATCAAAATCCTGCACTCCCACGCTTAAACGGTTAAAACCAATTTTACGCAATTGAGCAAGGTGTTCGTATGATGTAGAAGACGGATGTGCTTCAAAGCTCATGTCACAATTCTCACTGGCTTGGCTGAGTTTTTTTAAACCCTTTACAAGGAGCTCTAAATTCTCCGGACTGAAAAAGGTAGGGGTTCCACCACCCAAATGGATTTCCTTAATAATTGGCAACTCACCTAAAGCCTGTACATACAAGCTCCATTCTTTAAGTACTGCACCTATATAAGGTTTCTCCACCAAATGATTCTTAGTGATGTGTTTGTTACATCCGCAGTAAGTGCATAAGCTCTCACAATATGGTAAGTGAATATAGAGGCTTATCTCTTTATTACGATTAAAACTTGCTCGTACATGCTGAAGCCACCTTGTACCATTTGTGCTTTCTGTATCCCACATCGGAACCGTAGGATAACTTGTATATCTCGGTACGGCTACATTGTACTTTTCAAGTAGATCTATGAACATCTTTTTCGTTTTCCTCAAAACTACCTTACTGTAGCTAGGCCCACTATGATATTTATCAGTGATTACGAAGTTTTAAAAACCATTCATCCATTAAATCTCACCATCCAACCATCACAACAGAGTCATCCATCGAAACATGGAATTCAAAAAAGATTCTACTTCTACATTTGAAGTAGAAATAATGAAAAAAGCGAAAGATCATGAACCAGAAAAAATTTAGAATATTAGGAAGAAGAGTTTTGGCATCAGCATGGTTTGCCATGATGGTATCTATAACAATGATGGCTTTGAAAGCTTAAAAAAGGAAACAAAAAATAACTTTAAATAAATCGTCTGTAATAGCAAAAAAGTTGATAGTTGGTAAAAAGTGAGGCCGTAAGACAGCCTCACTTTTTTTTATTGATTTTTCTACAAAAACATACTTCATGAGTAAAATTGCCTTATTTCATTTTGTCTAAAAATTATAGAAAATAAGCATCGCTAACCGCTAATTGCATCCGTATTCTAAACGCAATCACAGCAAAGTATTTAATCTTAAAACCAAATTTTGGAAAGGGATTTTTTTTGTAGAAAAAAGGCTAAAAAAGCAAGTAAATATTTTTCATCTAAGAAACGATCTCATTTATAGAATTTATATACGTCCAACCATTTAAACAACAGCTATTTGCTTTAAATAGCATAAGAAAAAATTTACTCATTTATCTGTAAATCAACAATATAAGTTTGGTTTCCATAAGATAATTTCTATCTTTAACCAACCAAACCAATATACACTATGCTTTCAAAACCTACTTAAATTATTACCCCTACTCAATCTCTACTCTCTCAATTAACTATTTATTTAAACCCCAAAAATCAAATCATGAAACACTTGAAAAACCTGTTGAAGGGGAAAGGTATGCTCGCCTTTTTACTCTTCACATTTTGTTTAAGTATGGGTTATGCTCAAAACAGCACATCCAGTGAGGTAAAAAAAGACTTTTGCCACACGGATGAACTCTTAAACAAATCGCTTGAAGAAGACTCGGAACTTCAGCAAAAGTTAGATGATCAAAATTCCGCGCTAAGAAATTACATTAACAATTTTATTTCTACTCAGGCGCCTGCTGCTCAATCAGCTGGCGGTGGCAGTGGATCAGCCAACTATGTAATTCCTACCGTAATCTACGTAGTACACAATAACGGTGTGGAAAACATCACCGATACGCAAGTGCACAGTCAGATTGATAAACTCAACTCTGAGTTTAGTGCACATGGTATTAGCTTTTGTTTAGCTACAGAAGAAAATGGCACATCGCTTCCTGGAACTGGGCCGGATCCTGGTATTGTCAGAATTCAAAGCTCTCTTACCAACCACCTTACCTCTGCCGAGGGAACCTTAAAAGCACTTTCTCCCTTACCTGCTGACAGATATTTGAGAATCTGGGTAGTTAAGGATATTAACAATGGTAGCGGCATAGTAGGTTATGCTCGTTTCCCTGGAACTGTAGCTCCTGCACTGGAGGGAATTGTAATGCGTTATGATGTATTTGGTGATGTGGCCACTTGCGGTTGCACCAACTTAATACCTTCTAATGATCAAGGTAAAGTATTAGCACATGAAGTGGGACACTATCTTAACCTGTACCACACCTTTCAAGGAGGTTGTGCGGGAACTACCGCAGGAACTTGTGATACGCAAGGAGACCTTATTTGCGATACTCCTCCTGTGGCCGTTGCCAATACAGGATGTCCCGGCAGTCCTGTAAACAGCTGTACCGAAACACCAACGGATAATAACGACTTGTTGGATAACCACATGGATTATACCAACGATAATTGTAGAAACAACTTTACTCCAGGACAGGAAACGAGAATGATTTGTGCTATCAATATGTTTAGAAGCACTTTGGTCTCCAGTCAAAACTTGGTTTATACAGGCGTTCAATGTAATGGTGGGATTTTAGCTGCCTTTTCTGCCGATAATTACACCCCTTGTAACGGAGATCTTGTAACTTTTACTGCTAATGTTCAAACCGGAGTTACCTACACCTGGGATTTTGGTGACGGTAGCACCCCTGTTACTGGAAACCCAGTAACTCATAGTTATGCAACCGGTGGAACGAATTATTCCGTTACCCTTACGGTTACGGATGGTACAAATACGGTAAGCGAAGTTCAAGACCTATTTGTTACGGACTGCAGCCCAATATCAAGCTCTCAGGGTAATTGGTACTTTTACGAAAGAGCAGGTTTAGACTTTAGTGGTGGCACACCAACCCCAGACGATGCTGCATGGGTGAACAACACCATCACGGCTATTGGAACGGGTCAAGCGGGTGAGGCATGTATTAGCCAAAGTAACAGCAGCGGAGATTTGTTATTTTACTCCAACGGTACAGAAATCTGGAACGAGAACCACTCTCTGATTAACTCTGGTAACCCACTATTCGGTAACATTAGTGCAGCTAACGGTATGATCAGCGTTCCTGACCCAGGCAATCCTAATAGGTATTACATATTTACTGTTGGCGCTAGTGGAACCTATTCTAAAGGTCTTCGCTATAGTCGTGTGCAAATAAGTGGTACTGCTGCTTCCACTACTGGTACTTGGAATGTGCCAATAACCACACCTTCAGGGTTTCAAACAGGAGATAATAGCGCCCTAATTGGAGGTGAAGGAATTACAGCCGTTGCCGCTTGTGATGGGTATTGGATCTTAGCTACAGGAAGAAAAAGTTCAGACCGCTACTTACTGGTTTATAAAGTAAACTCGTCTGGAGTAACCTATCACAGTCAATTTCAAACTTCATCAGGTAATATTTATCATCGCTTAAAAGCTTCTCCCGATGGAAGTAAATTGGTAATTACCCAGTTTAGCTTTACCGGAACCTACATGTACGACTTTGACAAGCATAACGGTACTGTAAGTAATGAGCAGCTTATCAATAATAATAGCCAGTATGGTGCTACTTTTAGTCCAAACTCTCAATTGCTTTATGCTGCTGATGCTGGGGGTTCATTGTATCAATATGATGTAACCGCTGCCACTCCTTCCAGCACCGAAGTACTTGTTGCCGCCACCAATTTAAGATCTCTACAGATTGCTCCTGATGGAAAGGTATATGGTACCCGCAGTGGTCAGACTCGTTTAGCGGTTATTCATCAACCTGACAATCTGTGTACAGCTCTTGATCCTAATGCCTGTAATTATACCATTTTAGGGCCTGAGTTGAATACAATGGCCTCCGGTACGGATATACGTGGTAAGTGGGGATTACCTAATATGGTTGATGCCAATACCGCAGAGGTATTTGACAACTCCATTAGTTGTGATATCACCAATTGCTTTACCTATACATTTACTGCCGACTATTGCGGAAATACCTTTATCTGGGATTTTGGTGATATGACAGGTGGTATGGGAGGTACTGTAACACACACCTACCCGAGTGCAGGTACTTATACGGTTACTTTAACCATTGACGGCACCACTACCGTTACCAAGACGATCACCGTAGGGATTAGCTCTTCTATCGCTGGCCCTACCACCGTTTGTTTGAATGATGCCAATGTCTTCAATTATTCAGCGTCAACAACTGGCTCAGGCCTTACCTATAATTGGAGTGCTACAGGCGGCACAATTGGGTTAAACGGAAACGACAACGTAGATGTTACTTGGACCAGTTTACCCGGAACCTTAACCTTAACGGTAACCGACCCTGCAACGGGCTGCACAAGCACTAGTACCATCAATGTGATTGAAGATTGCTCTGGCGGATGTGATATCACACCGAACTTTTATCCGGCCATTAGCGCTAAGGATCACTGTGTACACCTATTCTCTGACGGTACAATCGTTGGTGACGGATGTACTATAACTTCTTGGTTCTGGGATTTTGGTGATGGCTCAACATCAACCTTACAAAATCCGGCTCACGCCTTCCCAACCAATGGAGTTTACCTAGTTTGCCTAACGGTTACTGCCATTTGCAATGGTGAAGTATGTACCGAAACAATCTGCTACAAAATACCGGTAGAGTTTTGTGATCCATGTGAAGATCTTCAACCTAAATACTACGTAGCGGTTGGCATTGATGGTTGTACTATGTACTTCAATGATGCCACTTCTGTTCCTGCAGGGTGTGTGATAACCAGTTGGTTCTGGGATTTTGGTGATGGCTCAACATCAACCTTACAAAACCCAGTACACTCTTTCCCTGGAAATGGGAATTACAACGTATGCTTAACCGTTACCATGCAATGTGGCAAGAAGATTTGTAAGGAAACTTTCTGCTCCTATATTCCAGTCGAATATTGTGAAAAGAGATGTGAAGTGGAGCCTGATTTCTATCAAGCTGTGAGTATCAAAAATCCATGCACTTTCCTATTTACCGATGGAACTTCTATAGGCTCAAACTGCTCTATTGTTTCATGGCATTGGGACTTTGGTGATGGTACAACTTCCTCATTACAAAACCCAACACATACTTTTGCTGCAAGCGGAATATACAATGTATGCTTAACGGTAACTGCAAACTGCAATGGTCAGATCTGTATTGAGAAAATCTGTTACCCAGCTTGGGTATTGGGCTGCGATCAGAAATGTGATATCAAGCCTGACTATTACATAGCGATTGATCCGGATAGATGTACTTTCTATTTCTCAGATAATACCACTTTAGGATCAGGTTGCACCATTACAGGTTGGACTTGGGATTTTGGTGATGGAAATTCATCTAATGCTCAAAACCCAACTCATACCTACTCCGCAAATGGAAGTTATACCGTTTGTTTAACCGTAACTGCCAATTGTAATGGTAAGATTTGTACGGAAACCATTTGTTATGATGTAATGGTTAATGGTTGCAACCCTTGTCCATGTGGCCTGGGAGCAAACTTTAGCTTCTCTACGAGCGACTGTAAGGTTCAATTCCAAAACTTGAGTTTAACCAATGGTTGTACACAAATTACCGGATACTCCTGGGACTTTGGTGATGGAGCTACTTCTAGCGCAGCAAATCCATCGCACACCTACGCTGGTTCTGGAACCTATGCGGTTTGTTTAACTATTTATGGTAATAATGGCTATAAAAAATGTCAGGAAACCATCTGTTATGAGGTTGAAGTGGATTGCGATCCTTGTGTTTGCGAAATCTTCCCGAAATTCAATTATAAGGAAGCCAACTGTGTAGTTAAATTCAATGATCTAACTACCACAAACAGTTGTACCAGTATCCTTTCTTGGAATTGGGACTTTGGTGATGGAAACACTTCTACAGCTCAAAACCCAACACACGTTTATTCTTCTCCTGGAGTTTATGTGGTGTGTTTAACCGTAGAAGGTTTTGATGGTAAAGAAAAATGTGAGAAGACATATTGTTTTGAAGTAGTAACAGAATGTGAACCTTGTGAATGCGAAGTGAAAGCAGATTTTGCTTACAACGTTAAAGGTTGTACAGTTGGTTTCTACGACTTGAGTAAAGGAAACATGTGCTCTTCTTTAATAGGATGGTATTGGGATTTTGGTGATGGAAACACATCTGGATCTGCCAATCCAACCCATACTTATTCTTCACCCGGATCCTACTATGTATGCTTAGTTACTTACGCTAGTAATGGCAAAGGCATTTGTAAAGACAGAGTATGTTATAGAGTTGATGTAGAAGATTGTAAAGAATCTTCAGATAGAAAACGAGATGGTGAAGGAGTTGATCCTACTTCTGATCTAGGTGTTAGCTTATATCCTAATCCTTTCAACGATCAATTGAACATTGATATTGAATTGGACAAAGAACAAGAGGTGAGCATTAATGTTTTCGACTCTTATGGCAAACACATAGCAGAAATCACAAAAGGAAGCATGAATGCTGGTAGTCATAGTATAGTATGGCAACCACAAGATGCTAACTTAGCTTCTGGAATGTATATCGTTGCTATTAAAACCGCTGATGGTTTTGATTATAAAAAAGTGACATTCAACAAATAGTAATCTCCTTTTAAGGATTGATAAAGAGGCTGCCCTAGGGCAGCCTCTTTTTTTGTGATATTTGCCCTTCTAATTACCGTAAAAATGATCAGTCTTTATCTCTTTTTTAAAGCTCTCCATATAATTGGTTTCGTTTCTTGGTTTGCTGGGATATTTTATATCGTACGGCTTTTTGTTTATCATCGGGAAGCGTGGGATCTAGAAAACGATTCAGGCGAAATACTGAGAAAGCAATACGAGATAATGGAAGGTAGGCTGTATAGTATTATTCAAACTCCGGCCATGATCATGACTTGGATTGGTGGAATTGGAATGTTAAGTATAAACTCTACTTGGCTCTCTCAACCTTGGATGCATATTAAACTAAGCTTGGTCATTATCCTCACCATTTACCACATTTCTTGTGGACGAAATATCAAGCGATTGAAAAATTCTAAAACCAATACAAGTAGTTTTGGCTATCGTCTTTACAACGAGCTGCCTACTCTTATTTTAATCTCTATTGTAATGCTTGCCGTATGGAAAAACCTGAATGGATTATGGTTTGGTTTAATTGTGCTTTTGGCACTTGGTGTTCTATTTTTCGTTGTTGCAAAGCTGTATAAAAAACGTAGAGAAAATCCCTAATCGTATGAAAAAGCCGGCTTTTGAAATTGAGTTTAAAAAACAAAGTCTTTTACGATTAAATGAGAATGCTCCAAGAATTAAGAAGTGCTTGGAAATGTTGGATGAGGAATATATTTGGCGAAAGTCAAATAGCGAGACCAACAGCATCGGCAACCTCATTCTTCACCTTTGCGGAAACATCCGGCAATATGCAATCTCCTCTCTTGCCGAAAAGCCAGATGAAAGAGATAGAAACTCTGAGTTTGAAAACAAGCACTCCTTATCAAAAGAAGAGCTAATTCAAAGGCTTAACTCAACGGTATTTGAAGCCTCTCAGGTTATCCAGTCTTTAACAGAAGCAGACCTCTTAAGAGTTAGACCCGTACAATGTTTTGAAATGTCGGGTATAGGAGTTATTATTCATGTTGTTGAGCATTTCTCTTACCATACCGGGCAAATTGCATTACTAACCAAACTAGCTATAGAGAAAGATCTAGGCTTTTATGCGGATGCCAATCTTACGTCTAAAAATCAATAATCATTTTGATGATAATTCGGTTGCCTTTGCACTGGATACAGGCAATTGAATTGTTAATAATTGACTCTTCGGCAGAGACCTCAATTGCATGACCGTGTCCTTGTCTCGGTATGAAACAATCAACTTCCAATGAGCCTCAAGAGTATTTAATGATTTAGGAAGAGTAAAGCTCCCATCCGAACTTGTAACCCCCCACCACTCCAGCTCTTTTATATGCAACACTACCCCTTGTAGGGGTTGTTCTTTATGGTAAACGATCCCTCTAATTGACCGATTCTCTTCACAGGGTTGATATACAAATGGCTGTACAGGGTTGTATATGATTAATACCAAAAAAACAAGTAAACCACTACCGATTTCTAAACGCCCTGAATGCAGTTGAAAGAAACCCGATAAAGAGGATACAAAACTGGAGCCTGCCACAGCCATAACAATATGAAGTGCCGCAAATTGTGATGGTGAAGGGCATGGAATGAGTATGGCTATTAAAAGAACCAATAACATTAACCCTATTCCCACCCAAAATGGCAGTTTCAGTTTCACCTTTTTCCCCCCTGTTTTAATCTTGATATCTCTACCAGCTACGTATTTCCCTTTAACTTTCATTTTTTTCTGTAGATAAAAGCAAAAAATGGCTTGGTGCAAAATATTAATATATCGCTCCCTGGTCCTAAATTCCTATTTAAACGACTTAGAAAAACAAATTAACCGCTTTGGATGGTTGAAACGCGAACTTTGATGATTACCGGAAAACTATTACCGCTTAAAAACAGTTCTCCTTTGCTTTTAAATTTACTATTTAAGATTTATTTGACTCAATAAAAACCTAAATATTTATTTATCAAACAAATACACTAGGTAAAAAAACAGGGCTTTTCTAATGCTAAGATCTTAGCTTGTTTTGATGATTGTGTTTTTCAAAAGCCTTAGCATCTCTTAAAATTTGGAGATACGTTTTACCTTCAAACGAAGTTCCCGTTAACTCGCCCCTAGAGATGTATAAGGTAAGGGTAAGTATTTCGCTGGCACTCATGCGCCCGCTATCCTTCAACTCCTTCATATCTAAATGAAAACTATTCCTAGTATAGGTATAGTCTGCAGACAAATCTTGCATAAAAATCAATACGATAGAGATGAGCAGGGTGAGTATTCCTACAAGAGCAAAGCGTTTCATAATTTAATACAATTCCTATTCTAACTATTTCTTTATTTTAATATACATATCCCCTCCAGCCATATACTTAGCTTGGATGTTTGCCTTACCATCTAAAAAGATTCCTTTAAACTTTTTAAACTTTTTTATTTCCGTATGTATACTATTCTTGTTTTTGTTGCTTCTTCCTTTTGTATCATCTCCAAATGGCTTTAGGGTAGACTTGAAAACAGATAAAATAATACCCAGTTGTGGATCGCTTACAAGCTTGAGTTTTTCTGTATTGAAAGGAATAGTGTTTTCTACTTCTGGTGACAGTTCACATAGTTTAAAAAACAAAATATTCTTCGCCTTTTTTGACAAGAGTTGATCGTCTTTCAACATTTGAAGAATTTGATCGGAGGACCATTTGTTGCTTAAAAGCCAAATGCTATAAACAGCTTCTTCCAGTTGCTCTGTGGCCTTTTCTTGATTTGGGTTTAACCAGTTATACTTTAAACCTGAATAATCCAAAGACTTTTTAAACTGATCACCAAAAGTGATAGCATCTTCCTCATGCGAAACAACTTGTAAATCTGTTGGTTTGTTTGATCTTTTGGCTACCACTTTCGGATTTACCACTTCTTTCCACTCCAAATAATGATGCCGGTATGCTTTGTAATGAGGAAAACCAAGATATAAAGAGAGCGTATCTACTCGATCTTCACTCAACCCTATCTCAATCGAGTTGTTAGACAAAGCGCTTTGAGCCTTTTGCCAAATACTCTCTTTTAAGTAGCGGGGGGTCATCCTTACACCGTAAGGATCACCTTCCCTAATGATGGCCTCACTCAGTTTTTGAAAACCATGAGTATTAAGCTCAACACCAGCTTTGTAAGCCGCTGCTTCGAGTAGAGTTTGTATTTCGTTGGTAGAATATAAAGGCATTAATTTATACTTATCATTCAAGTAAACTATAATTTGAATAATAAGTCTTTGGTTTTTTCCTAAACCATGCTATTGTTTTCCTAAAACTATTTTTAAAAACACCAAATAACAGGGCTTAAACAATCTTCAGCCTGCTTTTTACTTCGGCCTTAAAGGAAGGGCCCATGGGTATTGGAATACCTAAAATCAACAGATCGTCTTCTTCTAGTGCTTGAACGTAGTTAAGATTAACTACATAGGATCGATGAACTTGTAAGAATGGAGGCGTAGATAGATGTTTAAAGACCTCCGACATACTAACTGCTGGCTCGTACTTGACTAGCTCGTTAGAGTTCTCACTTGACTTAACGTAAATTTCCGAATATGAGCGAGATGCTTTTATGTAACATATACTTTCAAATCCTACCTTAACTCTTTTCCCAGATTTACCACTTGGTTTTAAGAAAAGAGCATTCTCCAAAACTCCAAGTTTTTCTTCAACATTATCGTCACTTGTCCGCTTACAGGCCAACTCAATATTATAAGCCAGTAAGTGTTCATTAAAAGGCTTATTCATAAAAAATGACAGGTGGGTATTTTGGGTACGATTCAGAGTTCTCGGATCATTCAAATCAGTGAGGTAAATGATTGGAATCTGATACTTTTCATGAATCTGCTTTGCCAATTCAATGCCATCAACAGCTCCGTCAAGATCGATATCCATTAAAACTACATTTGGCAAATCTTCTTCAATAGACTTTTTAGCTGTATCAGCATCGGCTACTATATCCGTAACTTTGTAGCCCAAACGACTTAATTTTTGCGAAGTATCTTCTGCAATTAGTACATCATTTTCTACTATAAGAACCCGAATGGTTTGCACGATAATTTTTTTTTCAAAGTTAAGGTGCTTATTCTTAAATTAACACAAAGCAATTTCCGAATCCTAAGTAAATGAAGTTATTCCGTTTTTTTCTCTCTTTTAGTTTTTACATACTCACCTACACTTCCACTTTAGCTCAAGAGGACAGGCATTTTTTTTATGCCGATAGCCTGATGAAAACTGGAAACACAAAAGAAGCGCAAAAACAATACAGGCAAATTTTAAAAAAAGCTACACTAAAAGAAGACTCTAAACTTAAAATCAGCGCCTATCTCAAATTGGCTAATTCCAATTTTAATGTTGATAAGGATACTGCTCAACATTATTACTCTCTTGCTATAGCTGTTCCTAAAGACTTACAAAACCTCGAACTTATTGGCCAAGCCCACTTAAATCTTGGATCTCTTTATAGTCATCGTCACATCTATGAAAAGAGCCTAGAAAACTACCAGGAAGCCGCTACCTTTTACCATGCTGCCGGAAAAGATAGTATGGTAGCTATAGTAGACTTAAACAGAGGTGCTGACTACAAGCGCCTTTCTGACTATGACAAAGCAACAGAGTTTTTACTCAAAGCAGAAAACGGCTTTTTACAATATAGACACGATAGACATTTAAGCTCTGTCTATCAAATTTTTGCCAACGTACTTCGAGAACAAAAGAGATTCTCAGAGTCTATAAAGTACCATCAAAAAGGTATTGACCTTAGAAAAAGCATACCTAACTACCAACTTCTTTCTGGCTCTTATAATGATTTGGGCAATACCTTCAGAACAATGGGTAAGCTTGATTCTGCATTAATATACTATCAATTATCCTTACACTTAAAGGATTCGCTTCAAAGCAGTCCTCGATCCTTGAGCAAAGCTTACAGTAATATTGGAGAAACATTTATTCAATTGGGCCAATTGCAGAAAGCTGATGATTACCTGAACACATCTTTAAATCTTAAAAAAGAAGTTGGCGATCAATATGGAGAAGCTTATGTACTTACTCAGCTTGGTGAGCTTAGTTTAAATCAGAAAGATTATCGTACATCCCTCCGATACCTTGAGCAAGGTTTAGGGTTAGCTAAAAAAGGGAATCACAAAAAGGTTATTGAGGAAAACTTAAGGTTACACAGAGATGTGTATGAAGGATTAAAAGACTTTAAACAAGCCCTTTATTACGCTAAAAAATATGATATTGTTCATGAAGAAATATACAACCAAAGAACTGCATTAACCTCAGACAACCTTAAGATTAGTTATGAAGTAGAAAAAAAGGAAAAGGAGCTTCTCAAATTATATCAGAGTAATGAGCTTCAACAATTATCAATTGGCCGCCAAGCGCTAATAAACAAAGGGTTGTTTTTGCTAACAGGGCTTCTCATCGTTATTGCCATCCTGTTGTTCTTTGCCTTTAGGCTGAATAAAAAGAATGCGGTATTGCAAAGCACACTTCTGAACGACAACCAACATAGAACGAAAAACTTTTTGCAAACCCTAATTAGCTTATTCAGTATTCAAGCCAATGAATTAGATGACCCCCGGGCAAAGGCTGCGGTAAAAGATGGCGAGAGTCGGGTAAATGCTATGATGATGATTCATCGTTATTTTTCTGATCCCAATTTAACAGAAACACGGCTTAATTTTAAAGAATACTCCACGGCTTTGGTGGAGCAAATTCAACTTAGCTTTCAAAAACCAGGAAAAACCACTGAGCTTAAGTTGGATTTAGATATGATTATGCTCGAAGCTTATCAAAGCACACCTTTAGCCTTAATTCTAAATGAGCTTGTGAGTAACGCCTTTAAATATGCAACGGAAGGCGAAAATAGTTCCATAATGGTTTCTCTTAAGAAAAAGAATCTCAACCTGCACCTACAGGTAAAAGACAATGGTCCGGGTTTACCTGAGAATCTCAATATAGATGCTCTAAATTCTTCTGGTTTAAAGCTCGTTCGACTTTTTGTAAAACAGCTAAAAGGAGAACTTAAGCTTTCCAATCAAGGTGGGTTTACTTGTGATGTTTTTGTTAAAATATAAGTATGAGTGGATTCTAATAACCCACCCATACTTCTTAAACTTTATTAAGGCAACCTTAGGTCGACCGTTGCGTTATTCGCATTAATTGTAAAAACCCCGCTCGTGTGCGTTAGGCTTTCATTTTGATAAACTTCAAAATAATAATCTCCCTCAGCAAGTAAACAATCAAAAGCTCCCTGAGCGTTAGTTACATCTGTATCCAAGCATTCGTTAGGAATATGTCGAATCGCATGAATTTCAGCATTTACTTGAGGTACGTTATTCGCATTAACTAGAGTTCCAGTAACAATGTTTAAATCGTCTTCGTCCTCTCCCTCCTTATGTTGTAATTCTGAACGGTTAAAGCCTTCCCTATCTTCATAATTTTCCTTACTACAGCTCACAAGTCCAAAAACTACAAATAGGGTAAAAGAATAAACTAATGTTTTCATGATACACGTTTTTTTTAAAAAAAGTTAGAATTAGTCGTATATCAGGTTAGGCCAAAGCATGTGATGTTATTCGATAACCTTCACAGCTTAAAAACAGCTCTAAACCTGAGTATGGGAAGTGGCAGGAATCTGACTAAAACACATGAATTTTTGCTTCCCATCAGACCTTCATATGTCTCAATCATCTCCCTATTGAGAGATCTTGTTTTTTCTTGCTTGCTCGAAAAAAGTATTTGATAAAGACTTATTTTTCTTCCTCAATTGAATCGTTATAAATCTTGATACTTCATTCGTTCTGTTACTCAAAAAAATAGAATAACTCTCTAACAATAATTGCTTTCACAAGCTAGTAACGTTTGAAGGCTAATGCTTAAACACGTTTCCCGTGTTTTCCACGGGGAAAGTTTTTTGGATAAATAAAAGTTCATAAAGAATCAAACACAAAGCAAAAGCTTGATAATCAGAAAAACAGTCTTATCCGAATTACATTTTTTGATAAGTCATTGATTATTAGATTTTAAGACTATTTTTTATTCATTTTAACACGAGAATTTACAGTAATTTTCTGTATTCTAAATATCCAATTTGATCAAAATTCGTTAAGATAATCTGGTTCTCAATAAGTTTTAAATCGTTCGATTTATCAAGTCATAAATAGTCGAATTTTAGACCATAGTAAAGCCAAAATTTTTGAAAATTTTACTCCTTCAACACTCTCTGGCATAAGTCTCTTATTATTTAGAAATTATCTATCATTGAAAAGAGTATTTTACTAAAGGGGTCTTCACATCACACTTCGTAAACTTGAAGGAATGCCTTAACTTAGGCGTATAAAGAATCAGATGAAATACTTAAATGAAGATTTTCTAAACTTTTTCAAAGCCTTAGAAAGTAATAATAGCAAAGAGTGGTTTGACGAAAACAGAAAACATTATGAGAAGGCTGTTAAGAAACCATTTAAGAATTTAGCTTTGGAATTGTGCAAGGCTCTACAGCCATACTACCCAAATGTTGATTTAAGCAATAACTTCTCTATTTCTCGGATCAATAGAGACATACGCTTTAGTGCTGACAAAACCCCATATAAAGACCATATGGGGGTAATGATATTACCTGGAGGCAAGAAGGATAAAACAAGACCAGGCTTTTACATGCAAGCCAATCATAAAGATGTTAGAGTTTACTCTGGTTCTTATATGCCAGATAAGGATCAACTCTTATTGATACGCACCTATATTCTTCATAATCTAGAGGAATTCAACACCTTGGTAAATGCTAAAGAGTTTGTCGACTCTTTTGGTGAAATTCGTGGAGATAAAAATAAACGGCTGAGTGCTAATTTTAAAGATACCATGGAGATTCAACCGCTAATAGCCAACAAGAGTTTTTATTGGTTCTTTAAGCTTAAGCCAGAAGTAATAACCCAAGATGATTTAATAAACCAGTTGATTACGGGCTATGAGAAATCCTTACCTCTAAATAACTTTTTTGAAAAAGCCTTGGGCTACTGATTCCATAAACGAAAAAGGCCCTTATCCGTTAGATAAGGGCCTTGTATATATTATTTCAACTGAAACTTATACGCCTAAGCCCACTCTCTTAAATTCAGTCACTGTAAGACCTCCTTTAACGGAATCTAAATACTTAGTTACATTTAATTTTCCATCACGGATGTAATCTTGTTCCAATAAAGTATTCTCTTTGAAGAATTTATTCAAACGTCCTTGTGCAATTTTATCCAACATAGCCTCAGGCTTTCCTTCTTCACGAGCTTGCTCACGACCAACCTCTAATTCTCTATCTATCACCTCTTGAGAAACTTCATCTCTCTTAAGGGCAACTGGGTTCATAGCTGCAGCTTGCATAGCTACATTGCGTCCTGCTTCAGCAGCTTCTTCGTTCATGCCAACGATAGTTGCTAACTTATTTCCAGCATGAATGTATCCAGCTACAAAATCAGAATTTACTACTTCATAACCACCAATCTCTAGTTTTTCACCGATAACACCAGTTTGTTCGGTAAGCTTTTCAGCGATAGTCATATCTCCTAAGCTTGTGGCAAGAAGCGCGTCTTTATCCGCAACTCTTCCCTCTATAGCTTTATCTAAAATACTTTGTGTTAAAGCAATATAAGTTTCGTTCTTAGCAACGAAATCTGTTTCGCAGTTTAAGCTCACTACTGCACCGAAAGAATTGTCAGCAGTAGTCCCAGCTAAAACACACCCTTCGCTAGCGTCACGATCTGCACGCTTTGCGGCAATCTTCTGACCTTTTTTGCGAAGTATGTCAACGGCTGCATCAAAATCTCCCTCAGCTTCCTGAAGCGCTTTTTTGCAATCCATCATACCGGCTCCGGTTTGTTTTCTTAGTTTGTTTACGTCTGCTGCAGTTATTGTAGCCATTTTGTTGTAAAATTTAAAACGTTACTTTAAAAAATCAAGAAAGGGATAAAAATTACTTTTCACCCCTTCCCGAATATCATTATACTGTTAATAATACTTTATGAATTTTCTTCGGCAGGAGCTTCTTCTTTAGAAGGAGCGGCTTCCTTAGTTTCTTCTTTAGCCTCTGGTGTTGGAGCAGGAGCTTCTGCAGCTTTCTTAGCAGCCGCTTTCTTCAACTTCTCATCAGATGCCTTAGCTCTTTCCGTTTTGCGCTCAGTTAATCCTTTTTTGATGTAAGAAGTTACTTCACCCACTACCATATCAATAGATTTAGTAGCATCATCATTTGCAGGAATTGCATAATCAACTTCATTCGGATCAGAGTTGGTATCCACAACAGCAAAGGTTGGGATTCCTAGTTTCTGTGCTTCTGCAACAGCAATGTGCTCTTTGTTGATATCTACAATAAACAAAGCTCCTGGAAGACGAGTCATATCCGTAATAGAACCTAACTGTTTTTCCAATTTTGCACGCTGACGGTCTACTTGAAGTCTTTCTTTCTTAGAAAGCGTCATGAAAGTTCCATCTTCCTTCATCTTATCAATGCCTTGCATCTTTTTAACCGCCTTACGGATGGTTACAAAGTTGGTAAGCATACCTCCAGGCCAACGCTCAGTGATAAAAGGCATATTTACATCACTTGCATTTTTTGCGATGATCTCTTTTGCTTGTTTTTTTGTAGCCACGTACATGATCTTTCTACCTGAAGCAGCAATTTTAGCTAAAGCTTCTCCAGCTTTCTCCATTTTTGCTTGAGTCTTGTAAAGATCAATAATGTGAATCCCATTTCTCTCCATAAAGATATATGGAGCCATGGCAGGGTGCCATTTACGAGTCAAGTGTCCAAAATGAACACCTGCATCTAACATCTGTTTTACTGTGTCGTTTGCCATTTTAATATTTGTTTACTTTCACTAATTGCAACTTACTGGTGGTTTTTCTGATGTACAGAAAGCGCCCAATAAATTTGGATACTAAACCAAATGCGTTCTTAACGTTTAGAGAACTGAAATTTCTTACGAGCTTTCTTCTGACCAAACTTCTTACGTTCTACCATACGCGGATCACGTGTAAGAAGGCCTTCAGGCTTAAGCATTGGTCTCCATTCTGCATTAATCTCGCATAATGCACGAGAAATACCTAAACGGATCGCTTCTGCTTGCCCAGTAATACCTCCACCTTCTACATTGATTTTTACATCATAGTTTCCTAAAGTTTCTGTAATACTGAAAGCTTGTTCCACTTTATAATGAAGTGGCTTTGTATCAAAGTACTCTTTGTAGTCTTTTTTGTTTACGGTAATCTCACCTTTGCCTTCCTTTAAAAAAACACGGGCAATGGATGTCTTTCTTCTACCGATAGCGTGCGTTACTGACATACTTTATATAATAGTGTTTAAATCTATTGCTTTGGGCTGTTGAGCTTCTTGTTTGTGTTCAGCTCCTTCATAAACAAATAAGTTACGAAACATTTGGCGTCCTAATCTATTCTTAGGAAGCATTCCCTTAACCGCATTTTCAACTACTTTAATAGGCTGCTTAGTCAACAACTCACTAGGTGTACTGAAACGTTGACCCCCTGGGAAACCGGTGTGAGAAACATATTGTTTATCTGTTTCTTTGTTTCCACTTAATTTAACTTTGCCCGCATTGATAATTACTACATTATCACCACAGTCAACGTGAGGAGTGAAGTTCGTTTTGTTCTTACCTCTTAAAAGATAAGCCACTTTAGAAGATAATCTTCCTAAAGTTTCACCTTCAGCATCAACCAAAACCCAGTTCTTCTCTGCCGTTTCTTTATTTGCGGATATAGTTTTGTAACTTATAGTGTTCACAACTATTTTATTTTTAATCTGTTACGTATAAAATTATACCTCCCCTAAAAAGGGGCTGCGAATTTACAACTAAAATTCTGAATTAGCCAAACATATAAACTTTAAATTCACGGCTTTACCTCTTGGTCTTAATTGCCATTTCATCTACACAAAAGAATTGCAAACTTTTGAATCCGAATGCAAATAACATCACAAGATTTTATCAAAACAAACATCCAAGGTATCAACTGGGGTAAAACGCTTTCATCGTAACATAATCCTCTTTATTTTAACAATGGAAATTTTCACTGATAGATTTACACCACCCCAACGATAATCGAAATATTAACGTGATTATACAGAGATAACCTAAATTTGTATGCTACAATACTTTGAAATGAATAGAATCACCCTATCTTTTTTGCTACTACTGGGAAGTTCCGTGCTTTTTGGTCAACATATACATAAATGTGCAACGGATGAGTTTACCGAAAAACTCTTAACAAGCGATTCCGATTACTATAAGCGATATAATGATGCTCAAGACATCATGCATCAAATCGCAGAATCCAAACAAAAATCGCAAGCCGTAGTATTTACGATTCCGGTAGTGGTGCATGTTATTTATAACGACTATCGAGACAACATTAGCCGCGCCCAAATTGAAGATGGCATACGGGTGTTGAACGAGGACTTTAGAAGAATGAATGCCGATGCCTCTAATACTAGAACAGTGTTTCAAAGTAGAGCATCTGATCCCGAAATTGAATTCAAACTGGCGAAGATTGACCCGAGTGGAAATTGTACAGATGGTATAACCCGAACACAATCGGCCCTTTCAACAGATGCGTCTGATGCTGTTAAGCCGTTAAGTAACTGGGACAATAGTAAGTATTTAAACATTTGGGTTGTAAATAGTATTGCCAATAACTCGGGCGTTCCCGGAACGATCTTGGGGTATGCCTATTTCCCTGTTTCTGGAGGAAATAATTTCAGAAGAGATGGAATGGTTATTCGTCACGATCAAATGGGAACCATCGGGACAGCGTTGACAACCACCGATGTATCCAATGCAACGGTTCATAAAGGGAGAACCATTACACATGAAGCAGGTCACTACTTGGGCTTGCCTCACACTTTTAGTCAAGGTTGTTTTGGAGGAGACGGAATTTCTGATACTCCTCCTGTGAGCGCCTCTAATAGTGGCTGTGATTTTAGCACAAACACCTGCACAAACGATAGTCCGGATTTACCAGATATGATTGAAAACTATATGGACTATTCAAATGGAAGTTGTCAAAACATGTTCACTTCTGGTCAAACTGCAGTTATGAGAGCGGCACTCTCCAGTACTCAACTGCGTCAGAACTTAAGAAGCGGCACGAATTTGACGGCTACTGGTGTAACCAATCCACCCGACTGTCTTCCCACTGCAGCATTGGAAGTTGATAAACAATTAATTTGTGCTGGCGAAAGCGTGAGCTTTTTCGATAGCTCTGAAGATGGAGACCCAAGCACCTGGGCTTGGACTTTTCCAGGAGGAACTCCTTCTACGTCTAACCTCAAAAACCCAGTTATTACCTACAATACCCCAGGAGTTTTTGATGTTACCCTTACCGTATCTAACGGTGCTGGAAGTGATAACATAACCTATGCCAGAGAAATTAGCGTTAAAAATCCTGGGAGCCCTGCATTCCATGCAGACTGGAGCGAGAATTTTGAAGCTACAAATATTTCTAATGAAATAAGCCTTATTGATGCTGGTGATGGAATCAAGTTTGACCTATTTACTCAAGCAGGAAGTAGCGGAAGTAACTCCTTAAAGTTGGACAACTTTAACGCCACTGTGATTGGCGAGCAAGATTGGCTGATTTCACCAGCTATCAGCACTATATTTTCTTCTGGCCTTTCCGTGAGTTTTGACTATGCCTTCGCTGCTAAAGACAATGCAAATAATGATGAACTTAATGTTTATGCCTCCACAGACTGCGGTCAAACTTGGATACTTAGAAGATTTTACAGGGGCGGCCAGTTAAGAACCGCTGCTACAACCACTCAGGATTTTACACCTTCCGGACCAACAGAATGGACTACTCAATCCATCGGTTTTGACGCTTACATTGGACCTGATCCGCTCTTAATCCGTTTTGAGTTTATTAACGGTGGAGGAAACAACTTTTACATAGACAATATCCGATTCAACGGAACGATTGGGTTGGATGAATACGAATCAGCCACTCTGAATATATACCCAAATCCTGCCTCAACTCAGGTAACAATCAGTGCGGATGATTTCGACTTAAAGAATGTGACTTTAAGCGTAACCGATTTAAGCGGAAGAGTAATCGTTGATCAAATTATTGATACTGAAGAAAAGGAATATCAAATGAACTTGGATGATTATTCACTTTCTCCAGGCGTTTACCTCATCCATTTAAACAATGGAACAGAGCAGGCTGTAGAACGTTTGATTATAGAATAATAACATCCTTAAAATCCTAAAGGCTAAGTGTAAAATGACTACGTTTGGCCTTTAGGATAATTCTAAACTTAACCCAACCAACCCCAAATGCGCTATTTCCTAAGCCTTATTGCTGTCTTGGCAATTGTTCCATTTTCAATCGCACAAGGAAAAAAAACCGTTTTAGCTATTTATACGGTGCCTCCCTCGGAAGGTGTAATGGTAGACGATAAAATATTGCCCAGTGGCAATCAGGCTTTTCTAGAACCAGGTCTTCATAGAATCCGAACTTGGGCCCCTAATTATATTATACTGGACACTACTATACTTGTTGAAGAGAGCCCTGTAGAGCTAATCTATTATTACGAGCGTACAGAAGAATTTATTGAATACAGCAAAAGAGCAAAGGCTCATGCTAAGAAGAGGAGGCCAAGAGTAGATCTTCCAATGACCACAACCACCCTACTAGCCGGTGGAACTATTTTCTATTATTTAAGATCTAGGAACTTGTACGATGAAGCGATCGACCTTCATAGTGAATACTTAATTCAAAACAGCGACCTGGACTTTCATTACAATGAATTTGATGATAAAAGAAAGGATTATCGTAATTCAATGACCATATTCTACTCTTCTGCTGCACTTACGGCTGTATCTGCCTATCTTTTGTATCGAGGCATACGGTGGCACAAGGCCAATGTTCCTAAAAAACCTAATGATAAAAACCCTTTCATTACCTTAAATACGGCCTATTTATCTACAAACAACACTTTTGGGCCTACAGTAATTCAGGCTTCCTTGATATTTAACCTCAACTAATACGGAATGAAAAAGTTTTTACTCCTCTTTATACTCGCCTTTTCTCTTACCTCTTGCTTAAAAACGGATGTTTTTGAAAAAGAAGAAGAAGATCATTTCTTGTTTTCTGATTTCTATCTGAATGAATTGGATGATTTTCAAATGGATATGATCGAGTTTAACTCCTCCACTTTCACCGGTCCAGATGGTTTTGCTCGCTATCGAGCAACTGCTTCTTTTGTTATAAACCCTGCTTACTTAAGTAGACTTGAGGAAAGTTTTGACGGAGTAATAATTATAAATGAAAGGCGCTACTCAACAGCTTCTGACTTTGTTTTTACACAAAATTATGGACCATTTACACAACCACAACAGGTAAATGCACGATTTGAACTGAGTTTGGTTAATGTTCGAGAAATGGCAACTGCCACAACTAGCATTTCCTTAAACGTCCCTTAATGAGCTTGTAACCAGTTCTCTCCTTGTCCAAAGTCTACAATTAATGGAACCTGGGTTTTAACTGCGGATTCCATAGCCTCTTTTATTATCGGCTTTACTTTTTCTACTTCGCTCTTTGGTGCATCAAAAACCAGTTCATCATGGACTTGAAGAATCATCTTTGTTTCAAAGTTATGCTGGTTTAATTCGTCATGAATTTTAATCATCGCCAATTTGATGATATCTGCTGCGCTCCCTTGTATGGGTGCGTTTACTGCGTTTCTTTCTGCATGGCCACGTACCACTGCATTTCTAGAATTTATATCTTTTAAATATCTTCTTCTACCCAGCATGGTTTCCACAAAGCCATCTTCTCTTGCCTTTATCTTTTGGTTCTCAATATAATCCCGAATACCCGGATAGGTTTGAAAATATGATTTGATAATCTCAGAAGACTCCGATCTACTTAAGGTGGTTTGTTGACTTAAACCAAACGCACTTACCCCGTAAATGATTCCAAAATTTACTGTTTTCGCATTCCCTCTTTGTTCACGAGTAACTTCTTCCAATTTCACACCAAAAACCTTAGCGGCTGTTGCAGCATGGATGTCTTCTCCTTTCACAAAAGCCTCCATCATACTTTTATCCTGGCTGAGCTCTGCGATAAGCCTTAGCTCAATCTGCGAATAATCTGCTGCTAATAACAAGTGGTTTTCATCTCTTGCTACAAAAGCTTTTCTTACTTCTTTTCCTTTTTCATTTCGGATAGGAATATTCTGAAGGTTAGGATTGTTAGAACTCAACCTTCCTGTAGCCGCAACCGCTTGATTAAATGAAGTATGAATGCGATTTGTTGTTGGACTAACCATTAAGGGTAACGCATCTACGTAAGTAGATTTGAGTTTCACCATTTGACGGTAATCCAATATTTTTTGAGCTATTTCATGTTCCTTCGCTAGCTCCACTAAAATATCCTCCGATGTAGCAAACTGACCACTCTTTGTTTTTTTAGGTTTTTCAACGAGTTTCATTTTTCCAAACAAAACTTCGCCCAATTGTTTTGGTGACGAAATATTAAAATCTTCCCCAGAAAGCACCTTAATTTCCCCGTCTAACGTTTCTATCAATGTCTCCAAATCAGATGAGAGCTTTTTCATAGACTCTACATTCAAACGAATCCCTTCTCTTTCCATATCCGACAAAACGCGCGCTAAAGGCACTTCAATCTCCCTAAATATCTTTCTCGTTTCACCCACGTCTAACTTCTCTTCAAACACTTGTTTTAGTTGAAGCGTAATATCTGCATCTTCACCAGCATACTCTTTTACCTTATCCGCATCTGCATCTCGCATACTCCCTTGGTTTTTTCCTTTTTTACCAATCAAGGTTTCAATACTAAGGGGTTGATAGTTTAGATAAGTTTCCGCCAATACATCCATATTATGTCTCATATCCGGTTGAATGAGATAGTGCGCTAACATCGTATCAAACAGAGGACCTTTAACAGCTACACCATAGTTCTTTATAATAGTAATGTCGTATTTAAGATTCTGCCCTATCTTTTCAATACCCTCATGCTCAAAGAAAGGTCTAAACTCTTCTACAATTGCTTTTTCCTCTCCTTCTGGAACATTTACGTAGTAAGCCTTTCCGGCTTCGTAGCTAAAAGCAATACCCACTAAATCAACTTGAGTTATATCTAAACTTGTAGTCTCTGTATCAAAGCATACAGACTTTTGTTTCAATAAATTCCGCAAAAGCATTTTTCGCTCCATTGGGTGATTTATCAACTGATAAAAATGATCGTACTTGTCCAATGTTGTATAGCCTGTAAAAACATCTTCACTTTCCGTTGTTTCAGAAACAGCAGCGCTAAACAAGTCTGTTTGTCCGTTAGTATTAGCACTTACCGGAGCAGGTTTTGGCTTTTCCCCTTCTACGCCCACTACTCTTTTGAGCAACGTTCTAAACTCTAACTCAGCAAAAATGTCTTTTATCTTTTCTCCATCAGGCTCGCCCTTTTCTAATGCTTTCGCATCAAAATCAACGGGTACATCCAAAGCGATTCGCGCCAACCATTTGGATAGTATTCCTTGTTCTCTATTGTCTCGTATTTTTTCACCCAGCTTACCTTTTATCTCATCCGCATGTTCCAGCATATTCTCCAATGTATCATACTGAGCAAGTAATTTGGTAGCTGTTTTAGGTCCTACCCCAGGGAAACCCGGAATATTATCCACAGCATCTCCCATCATCCCCAAATAATCTATCACTTGATCTACGCGACTTAAGCCAAACTTTTCTTTTACCTGTTCCTCTCCCCAAATTTCTGGTGGGTTTCCAGATCTACCTGGACGATACATTTTAATATTTTCAGAAACTAGCTGACCATAATCCTTGTCTGGAGTCATCATAAATACCTCAAAACCTTCTTTTTCTGCTTGCTTAGCCATGGTTCCAATCACATCATCGGCCTCATAACCATCCACACCAATAAATGGAATGTTAAAGGCTTCTAAAACTCTGGATATATATGGTATTGAGATTTTAATAGCCTCAGGTGTTTCGTCTCTATTTGCTTTGTAGGCTTCATATTCTACATGACGAAAAGTAGGCTTTGGCGTATCGTATACCACCCCAATATGAGTTGGGCTTTGCTTTTCTAAAACTTCTAGCATTGTGGTTACAAAACCAAATATGGCGGAGGTGTCTAAACCTTTTGACGTAACCCTTGGGTTGTTCACAAAAGCAAAATAGGCTCTGTAGATAAGAGCATAAGCATCTAATAGAAATAGTTTCTTGGGGTTTTCGGACATTTGTTCAGCATAATTTGTGCTAAAATTAGTATTAATATTACTGCCATAGAAACGATTTTCATTTAACGCATGAGTTTAACCACCATCTTGATAAGAGTCCTTATCCTTACTGCTTTCCTTTTACTCATTGACATTTATGCTTTTCAAGCGATTAAAACTGTTTTTAAGGAAAGCAACATAGCTCGCTATATATATTGGGGCTTTTCCATAAGTGTATTAATAATTATCTGGTATACCTCTTTTAATTTAGACGCACGCTCTGGCCCTAACGCCTCTTTCAATTTAATGATGGCTTTGGCGATTCTCTCCCTAGTGCCAAAATTGATTGTTTCTGTTCTCATGTTTGGTGAAGATGCCTTTCGTATTATGGTTGGCGTTTGGCAAAAAATATCTGGTGAAACAGGGAGCGATTTTTTACCTGATAGAAGGAAATTTATCAGCCAAACGGGATTAATCCTAGCCGCCATCCCTTTTGCTGGTATTATTCATGGCGTATTAAAAGGAAAGTATAACTACAGGGTGGTCAATAAAACACTAGCCTTTAAAGATTTGCCAGAAGAATTTGAAAACTTCACCATCACTCAGATTTCAGATGTACACTCCGGAAGCTTTGACAATGCAGAGAAGATTAAATATGGTATCGATTTAATCAACGAGCAAGAGTCAGATGTAATTCTATTTACTGGCGATTTGGTAAACAACAGAGCAGATGAAATGGATCCTTGGAAAGGCATTTTTTCTGAACTCAAAGCCAAACACGGAAAATATTCTATTCTGGGAAACCATGATTACGGTGACTACGTAAAATGGGATAGCCCGATAGAAAAGCAACGAAATATGGAGAAGCTCTATCAAACTCATGCTGATATGGGGTTCCAGTTGTTGAGAAATGAAAATGTACAGATCAATAAATCATCTAGCTCTATTGATTTAATAGGTGTTGAAAACTGGGGAAAAGGATTTGCTCAGCATGGCGATTTAGATAAAGCTTCTGAAGGCCTGAAGAATGAATCTTTTAAAATCCTAATGTCTCATGATCCTTCACATTTTGATGAAGTGGTTAAAAAATTCAAACAGTTTATTCACCTTACCCTGAGTGGACATACACATGGTATGCAGTTTGGAATTGAAATACCCGGTTTTATTAAATGGAGCCCGGTTAAGTATAGGTACCCTAAGTGGGCTGGGCTTTACGAAGATCTTGGTAGACGTTTGTATGTAAACCGCGGTTTTGGGTTTTTAGCTTTTCCAGGAAGAGTGGGCATTTGGCCCGAAATAACTGTACTTAAACTGGTTAAAGAAGCCTAGTCTTTCATATTTAAGGGTTAAAATCACACTGGCTTTTAAAAGTTAGCGGTTTTAGTATATTTGGGGGGTGCATAAAAGAATTTTCATGAAAATCTCATTCAACCTTTCCTTACTTGCCTTGGCCTTTGCCCTAATATTTACTTCTTGCAGCAAGCAAGACATTAGCTTACCTGAACAAGCTGCTTTAGACGCCATCCTGATTGGAGAGTGGAAAGTGGAATCTGTAAAACAAAGAATTGAAACCGGTCCTAGCTTCGTTACCTTTACCAGCGATGTTGCGGTAGGCAGCTTTACTTTTACACCAGACTCCACTTATCACAGTGTGAATTTCGCATATAGTTTACCTAATGAAATCGATCCCGATGTACCTTTAATTTTCAACTTAAATGAGACGAGGTATGGTAATTATGTGATAAGTAATGCAGATCAACTTGCAGTAAACGAAAAATCTAGCAACCTCATTATAACCTATTCAACAATCAGTAGAACGGAAACTTCGATGGTTTTATATTATGAATTCTTTACGGATATTCCTGGTACATCAGATAAACAAAAGGAACGATACACCTTTCAATTGACTAAACTTTAAGCTTGATTAACCCAATAAAAAAATCCCCTGCTGCAAACAGGGGATTTTTTTTAGCTTAAATTTTTCAGCATATCATCCACCATGTTTTCTAGACTAAAATCTGGTTTCCATTGCCAATCTTCTCTGGCTCTTTGGTCGTTAATACTTTGAGGCCAACCCAAAGCAATTTCATTTCTAAAGTCGATGTTATAACTTAGGTGGAACTCTGGAATATGTTTTCTTATCTCATCACCTAAGGCTTCTGGTGTAAAGCTAAAAGCCGCTAAGTTATAGGATGTTCTAATCTTAATTTGTTCTTCAGGAGCTTCCATAATGCCTATAGTCGCCTTTATAGCGTCTGGCATATACATCATTGGCAGTTTGGTATCTTCTGCTACGTAACATTCATATTTCTGATCGGAAATCGCCTTATGAAAAATATCTACCGCATAATCCGTTGTTCCTCCACCGGGCTCTGTCTTGTAAGATATTAAACCCGGATAACGCAAACTACGCACATCTACTTTATACTTTTTATGGTAATAATCGCACCACAACTCTCCAGACAACTTACTAATCCCGTAAACCGTTGTGGGGTCCATTACCGTGAATTGTGCAGTATCTGATTTGGGCGTAGTAGGTCCAAAAGCAGCAATACTACTCGGCCAATATACTTTGCTCAAGTAGCCGTCTTTAGCCAAATTTAACACATTGAATAAGCTCTCCATATTTAATTCCCACCCTTTGGCTGGAAATTTTTCTCCAGTAGCTGAAAGCATAGCCACCAAATGGTATACCTGATTGATTTTATGCTTTTTTATAACCTCCAACAATCGTTCGCCATCCATCACATTGATTTCCTCAAAAGGACCTCCTTCTAAAACAAACGAAGCTGGTTCCTTAATGTCTGATGCGACCACGTTATCTGCACCATACATCTCTCGTAGTTTTACTACTAGGTCAGTACCTATTTGACCTGAAGCGCCAAGAATCAAAATTTTATCTATCATAAACCATTTTTAGCTTGCGGCAAATATAAGGTATCACGCCTCTTTCCTTTTAAACCTTTTCCCACTCTCAAATAAGAGGTTATTCACAAAACCTTAAGCTTTCCTTTCTGTAAAGCTGACATTTATCATAATGCATTTGAATTGAAGCTTGGTTCTTTGTAGGTATTGTAAATTTGCAGCATACCGAGAACTAACGATTTAGAAGAGGATGGATCCGAATGCAGGAAAAAAAGGTCTTTACAATAAGCTAGGACCTAATGAATTAAAAAAAAGACTGGAAGCTGAAACCTTTAAAAGACGCACGGTTTCTTTTTATAAGTATGTCATACTTGAAGATCCACAGTCTATGCGGGATCAGCTTTATGCAGAATGGAAAGACTTGAATTGTTTGGGCCGAATCTATTTGGCGAAAGAGGGTATAAATGCTCAAATGAATGTTCCAGAACATCATTGGGATGAATTTGCAGAAAAGCTATACGCGCATCCTGAGTTTACCCATGTGCCCTTTAAAATTGCTGTAGAAGATGAGGATGAATCTTTTTTAAAGCTTACGATAAAAATCAGAAAAAAGATTGTGGCAGATGGGTTAAAGGAGGATGATTTTGATGTAACCAATGTTGGCCAACATTTAACCGCTGAACAATGGAATCAAGCTATCGAAAGCGGAAAAGCCGTGGTTGTAGATATCCGAAATCACTATGAAAGTGAAATTGGTCACTTTGAGGGAGCTCTGCTTCCAGAAGCCGAAACTTTTAGGGAGGAGCTACCGGAAGTGTTGGATATGCTAAAAGGAAAAGAAGATGAAAAAGTACTATTGTATTGCACCGGTGGAATACGTTGTGAAAAAACAAGTGCTTATCTAAAGCATCATGGTTTTAAGGATGTAAACCAACTTCATGGAGGTATTATTGACTATGCCCGTCAGATAAAAAGTGAAAATTTAGATAATAAGTTTAAAGGGAAGAACTTTGTTTTTGATGATCGACTAGGAGAGCATATTGGCGATGAAGTTATTGCAGAGTGTCATCAATGTGGAAAAACTTGTGATACACATGTAAATTGTACCAATAAGGATTGTAATCTCCTTTTCATTCAATGCGAAGATTGTGCAAAGCAACATGAAGGAACTTGTTCCGAAAAATGTCAAACCATCATCCACCTTTCTACAGAAGAACAAAAAGAACTCCGAAAAGGAAATAAAAATCCAAAACAGTTTCATCGACATAGAAAAGTGAATTTGTAAATCAGGATTTCTACATTTAACCGATTAAAAGAAAACGAATATGCCTTTTTACCATCAATTGGGGAAAGTTCCTCATAAACGTCATACCACATTTAAAAAACCAGACGGCTCGCTTTACTATGAACAATTATTTGGCACCATAGGCTTTGCTGGAATGTCTTCCCTTCTATATCATGCGCATCGCCCTACTATGGTTAAAGAAATTGGTGAGGCCATAGATGTTACCCCAAAAGTAGCTATAGACAACAATATTACCAGCCGTATGCTAAAAGGCTGGAGTCTTTCTCCACAAAACGATTTTTTAGAAGCCCGAAAAAGAGTTTTAGTAAATAGCGATGTACACATTAGTTTGGCCGCTCCGAAAGAGAGTATGACCGATTACTTTTATAAGAACACCGATGCTGACGAAGTTCTTTTTGTACATAAGGGAAAGGGGAAGCTGAGAACCTTAGTAGGCAACATCGATTTTGATTATGGTGATTATTTAGTCATTCCAAGAGGGATTATCTATCAAATAGAATTTGAAACCGAAGATAATCGCCTATTTATTGTGGAATCTTTTAGCCCCGTTTACACACCAAAACGATATCGGAATCATTTTGGTCAATTACTGGAGCATTCCCCCTTTTGTGAAAGGGACATTCGCAGACCTTCCGAATTAGAAACTCATGATGAACAAGGTGATTTTTTGATTAAGATCAAGAAAGAGAATAAAATTCATAATCTGGTATATGGTTCTCATCCTTTTGATGTGATAGGTTGGGATGGTTACAACTATCCGTACGCCTTCAATATCAATGATTTTGAACCTATTACGGGTAGAGTGCATCAACCACCACCCGTTCATCAAACCTTTGAAACAGACACTTTTGTGATCTGCTCTTTCTGCCCTAGGTTATATGACTATCACCCAGAAGCTATTCCTGCCCCATACAATCATAGCAACATTGATAGTGATGAAGTACTCTATTATGTAGATGGTGACTTTATGAGCCGAGCGCATGTAGATAAAGGTTTTATCAGTTTACATCCGGCAGGTATTCCACATGGGCCGCACCCTGGCTTATACGAAAAGAGTGTAGGCCAAAAAGAAACTTTGGAATTAGCGGTTATGGTAGATACTTTTAAACCACTAAAAGTTACAGAAGAGGCACTTAAAATGGACGATAATACGTATTGGAAAAGCTGGATGGAGTAAACCAGCTGAATTGTAAAGAAGATGTTATTAAAATAAAAAAGTTCAGAATGACTAGGTCAATCTGAACTTTTTTTAAATTATCTGGAAATTTTTCTTAGTCGAATTTAATTGCAAGTCCTAAGTTAACTGCAGAAACACCATATCCAACTTCCAAGAATGCTCCTATATTGTCAGTAAAGTGGTATCTACCACCGATATAAATACCTGGAAGAACACCGCTTAAGTCAGTATCAAAAAACTCTTCAAAATCTTCGTCATCAATACTGAACCCTACTGAATTGTAAGCTACCATTAGGCCAGCGTACGTATCAAAATTGTCAATTAGCTCGAAGTGGTAAGAACCTCTAGCACCAGCGACAAAGTAAGTATACTCAGCTTTAGCAAAGAGCAAATCCTGCTCAGAAGCCGTGTATCCAAGAAAAGCTCCTACACTGAATTTGTCATTTAGACCATACTCATACGAAGCACTTATGGGGGGGATAGTAGCGTCTCCACTTAGTCCAAAAGAAGCAAATCCGATACCAACGTTGATGTTACTTTGGCCTTCTTCATGTTGCGCTTGAGACGAAAAGCTCAATAATAGAGCCCCTACAAAAAATAAGGAGTAAAAGTTCCTTTTCATACCTATTAAATTTTAATTTGGTTGCCTACTCTAAAAGATTTTCGGCTTTCTCTGTGGCGGCAATTTATATAAAAAATTAACAAAATTGCTTAGGTTTAAAAAAAAATACGAATCCTAATATCACCAACATTTAGATTAGAAGAGCAGCACTCTATCCTATTCTGGTTTGAATGTGCATTTCTTACATTTGCCTAAAATACAATCAAATCTATGGACACACTATACGATAACTCCTCATTAAAGCTAAAGAAAGAATTTCCGGAGGCGGAGGATTTCTTACCTCTTAACGGAACAGATCATGTGGAGCTTTATGTTGGAAACGCAAAGCAAGCTGCTCACTTTTACAAAACAGCTTTTGGATTTCAATCGTTGGCTTATGCCGGATTAGAAACGGGTGTTACGGATAGAGTTTCTTATGTATTGGAACAGGATAAAATCCGCTTAGTTCTTACATCCCCTTTAGGATCTGGAGGTCCGATTAATGAGCACTTAGAAAAGCATGGTGATGGAGTGAAAAATGTAGCTATCTGGGTAGATGATGCCACAAAAAGTTGGAAAGAAACTACTTCTAGAGGCGCTGAGTCAGCAGGAGAACCGCACACCATTGAAGATAAAAATGGGAAAGTAACGCTATCGGCCATTAAAACTTATGGCGACACGCATCATGTTTTCGTAGAGCGCTCTGCCTACAGTGGAGTGTTTATGCCAGGTTATAAAGAATGGAAATCTCATTACAACCCAAAGTCTGCAGGCCTAAAGTTTATCGACCATATGGTAGGTAATGTAGGTTGGGGCGAAATGAATAAATGGGTTGATTTTTATGCCCGAGTAATGGGGTTTGCACAGCTAATTTCTTTTGATGATAAAGATATTTCTACCGATTACACCGCTCTAATGAGTAAAGTAATGACGAATGGAAATGGCCGAATTAAATTTCCAATTAACGAACCTGCGGAGGGTAAAAAGAAATCTCAAATTGAAGAATATTTAGATTTTTACCAAGGTGCTGGTGTACAGCATATTGCCGTAGCTACTGATAATATTATAGAAACTGTAATACAATTAAAAGACAATGGTGTTGAGTTTTTATATGTTCCTACCAATTACTACGATGATCTTTTGGAGCGCGTAGGGCATATTGACGAAGACCTTGAGTCGCTTAAAAAATTAGGAATTCTTATCGATCGAGATGACGAAGGTTATTTGCTTCAATTGTTTACAAAACCTGTAGCCGATAGACCCACTTTATTCTTTGAAATTATACAACGTAAAGGTGCTAAATCCTTTGGCAAAGGGAATTTTAAGGCCCTCTTTGAAGCCATTGAGAGAGAGCAAGAAAATAGAGGTACTCTATAGATTTCACAAAAAAGCCGTTCCTTAGGAGCGGCTTTTTTACTAACTAAATACATTTCTTCCATGCCAAGCAAAATCGATTTCTTCAAAAAAATCCTTATTGCCATCGCTCTTTTCTCCTTCTTAGATTTAGGCGCTCAAGTTCAAATGGGTAATTATGAGTATTACCATAGAGAAACGAAACCTTTTAACAAGAAATG
Organism: uncultured Owenweeksia sp.; assembly: GCA_964485405.1. Classification (GTDB taxonomy): domain Bacteria; phylum Bacteroidota; class Bacteroidia; order Flavobacteriales; family Schleiferiaceae; genus CAKZNE01. The sequence continues at coordinate 51,171 of CAZAJG010000006.1, forward strand.
GCTGGACGGACTTAAAAAAACCAAAACCATCTTCGTCTATCATCCATTTGAAGCAGAAATGGTTGAGAAGGTAAAGGAGAGGATCAGTAAATTTTGGACCGTTACGGAGCTAGAATTTATACCCTACGAGGATGCTAAACGACAATTAAAAAGTCGGAAAAAAGGACGTTACAGCTTCATTCAGTTTGATGCTTACGCCATTATAAAATCAGATCCAAATAGCAGTCTTGGAGATCATATGACCAAACTTTACTCCTATCGTGACTTTTATTATTATGCAGGTGATAAAAAGAGAAGTATGGGTCAAATCCACTTTGATCCTACGTTAGAATCTTTTAGCGACATGAACCAGAAAGGCTTGCTCCGGTATAATTCTGACTTTGGCATGACTAAGGTTCTCAAAGAACTAGTGAGCGGAAATGTTACCTATTTTAATCATTCAGCTGGGCACCTTCTTATTTATATGAAGGACTTACACAATAGGCTGGTAAAAAATAATCCTACTCATCTGAGCGAAGAGATTATACGCCCTGAAGAATTGGAAAAACTAAACACATCTACACTTTACTTAGATGAAATATTGCTTGAGAAAAGAAATGTTTTCAATAGAGCGAAACTAGAAATAGTTCCACCGGAAGAAATCCTTGGGAAATATGCTCATCCCACTAAAATAGTAGATATTAAATCCATTTCAGACCTTATCCTGAACCCTCCTGAAGAGGATGCGTATTTTCTCGTTTGTCAAGGTGTAAACGCAAGAACCTCTTTTCAAGTGTATAATTTAAAGACGCAGAAAATCGTTTTCACATCCTTTGACAAAGGCTTATTTAAGATCAAATCGGTCAAAAACGGTTTCAAATCCTTGAATAAGGAAATAAAGAAAGCTAGCAAGTAATAATCATGAGATGCATCCTTATCCTCTATTCGTGCATCTATATTAATTGATATTAAAAAGTCTTAAAGGCAACCTCTTGAATAGTAACAAGTGTCAATAAGTAAAATCCGATATAAATGAAGAAGCTCCTCCTAGTTCTATTATCTCTATCGTTAACCGTAAGTTTCGCTCAAAACATTCAAGGTGTTGTAATAGACTCTGATGATGGCTCACCCCTTCCTTTTGTTAATATTACTATTAACGGCACCAAAGTAGGCGCAGCTACAGACATTGATGGAAAGTTCAGTTTTCCATATAAAGTAGAGCAAGTACAATTTTTGGACGTCAGCTACATAGGTTTTGAGAAAAAACGGGTCACAGAAATCTCTGAGACCATGACCATAAAGCTAAAGGAGCAAACCTCGGAACTTGCGGAAGTAACCGTTCTCCCTGGTGAAAACCCAGCGCATAGGATTATCAAAAACGCAGTTAAGAACAAAAAGCTCAACGATCCTGAAAAAATACCCTCTTTTACGTATAAGACCTATTCCAAGTTTGTGGCCTCTCTAAACGTTGATTCTTTAGACACATCCATAGACACCGTAAACATAGAAAAAGAAGATACGGCTTATGCACGCCTAGACTCTAGCAACTACAACCTTTCCAGTTACTTGGATAAGCAGCACCTGTTTTTTATGGAATCCGTAACCAAAAGAACATATTTAGCCCCCAGTAGAGATAACGAAACGGTGCTTGCGAGTAGAACATCTGGTTTTAAAAACCCCTTGTTTTCCTTGTTCATAACCCAAATGCAAACTTTCTCCTTTTATAATGATTATATAACCATTATGGGGAACGAATATTTAAACCCCATAACGCCAGGAAGCACATCGAGATACTTTTTCATTATTGAAGACACCACCTATAACTCCACTAGCGATACCGTATTTATTATCTCTTTTAGACCGCGCCCTAATTATGGTTTTCAACCCTTGGAGGGTTTACTATACATCAACTCTAGTAACTGGGCTATCCAAAATGTTTTGGCTCATCCTCATGAAGCAGAAGGCTTACAGGTAACTATTGAGCAACAGTATAAAAAAGTAGGCGACCATACTTGGTTTCCTTCTCAACTCAATGCCGAACTGGAGTTCCGAACTATTCAAATAAATGATGTAAAACCTTATGGTAAAATGCGCACCTATATTAAAGACATTAACATTGGTGAAAAGCTGAAGCGAAAGGAAATAAGCCGAGCAACCATGACGATAGACGATGATGCTGTAAAAAATGCAGACACCCTTTTAGCCCAATTCAGAGTAAACCCAATAACCGAACGGGAAGCGGCTACCTATAAAACCATGGATTCGATTAGTAAAGCTGAAAACCTAGAAACTAAACTCAAAATTTTAACCACCTTATTTAGGGGTTATATCCCGTTTTACTTTGTAGACCTTGGCTTAGATAAAATTTTACGATACAACGAATATGAAGGCATTAGACTTGGCGGTAGTGCTTATACCAATAGTAAGATTTCTGATTGGTTTAAAATAGGAGGTTACATTGGATACGGATTTGGCGATGAAGACTTTAAGTATGGGTGGGATACCGAAATGACTTTAGATAAATACTCTGATCTAAAGCTTATAGGCGGGTATCAATACGAGATTTTTGAAAGTGGTAGACCTGATTTTTTACAAGCGCCCCGTGCTAGTATTTTCAACGATAATTATAGAATCATTAAAATTCAACAATGGGATCAAACTACTCGATATTGGGCCGGTGTAACTTATGATGTTTTACCAAAAATCCATACCACAGTAAAATTTCAAAGAGAAAACAGGGTAATGGTGGGTGATTACTTTTACCAATTTGAGGGAGGAGAAAACCCGGTTTGGCAAAATGGATTTAACTTCAGTGAATTAATCGCTTCGGTTAAATATACACCTACCGAAAAGTTTATTGAGGGACCCGATTTTGGAAAACTGACTTATGGCAAAAACTATCCTGAGTTTTATTTTCAATATACGAGAGGCATGGCCGATGTGCTCAACTCAGATTTTGAATATGATAAAATCGATCTCAAATTTCAGCATCAATTCAGAACCGTAAGAATAGGAACAATTACCGTATCTGCTCAAGCCGGAGCCGTGTTAAGCGATGTACCTTATTCTAAACTTTTTGCGGGCAGATCCAACCGAAATCTCTTTAACGGAGATGCGATTCGTTATTTTGCAGTTGCCGATAGAAACAGCTTTGAAACTATGCTGATGAATGAGTTCGTTTCAGATCAATACATCCAACTTTTTTACAGACAAGACCTAAAATCGCTTCTCTTCCGAAGAAATAATTTTGCCCCTCATATTGAACTTGTAACGAGGGCAGCATGGGGAAGCTTAAGACGCCCAGAGCTTCATCAAAACATTTCAGTTCAGTCTTTTGACAATGGGTTTTACGAATCCGGTCTAGAACTAAACAAGTTGTATCAGCTTACTTTTACAGGTATCGGTCTCGGTGTATATTATCGTTATGGCCCTTATCAGTTATCTGATTCAATAGACAATTTTGTGGTAAAACTCACTTCCAAATTTTCCTTCTAAAAGATTTCCTTCTGAATTCAGAATGCCTGTTTAGCGTAAAAGTCGTTATTTTGAGGGCCGCAAAATAGGCGGAAACAGCAGGGTATTTATGTTTACAGTTATTGCTCGATTAATTCTAAGAAACCGAACCGCTTTTTTAGTAGCGTTGTTTCTTGGTACAAGTTTTATGGTATACCAGGCCACGAGTATACAGATGAGCTTTAAATTCTCTCGGCTTTTACCCACTACGGATACAACTCAGATCGAGTACAATAATTTTCAAAAAACTTTCGACCAAGCTGGAAATACAATTGTTCTAGCCGTTGAAAACTACGATGTTTTTTCTAATGAAAATTTCAACAATTGGCATGCCTTTGAGGAACGATTGGCGGCTATTGAAGGGGTTCAAAATGTTATTTCACCTACACGATCGTACAACATCCAAAGAAACGATAGTACTCAAGAACTGGAATTAAGTCCAGTGGTTCCTGACTATCAAAATGCAAACCTTAAAAAGATAAAAGCCAACTTTTTCAACCTCCCTTTTTATCAAGAGCTTTTATACAGCAAAGATCAGCGGATTCCTATTCTCTTGGTTCAAATTGAAGAAAAATCACTTTATGTAAAGCGTATTGTTGACCTTGTAGAAGAAGTTAAAAAGGAAGTTGTTGCTTTTGAGAAGGACAACGAAGTGCGCATACACGCAAGTGGTTTACCCTACATTCGTATGGCGAACACCAAGCAAACATCAAAAGAGATTTTTATGTTTATTGGCTTATCGTTGGGCATCACCACCATACTCCTCCTCTTCTTTTTAAAGAGCTTTAAAGCCACGTTCGTCTCTCTTTTAGTAGTTGTGTTAGGCGTTTGTTGGAGCTTGGGTTTAATATCTTCTTTTGGCTTTACCGTTACCATGTTAACCTCGCTGGTACCTTCCCTAATTATTGTAATTGGGGTGCCAAATTGTATTTTTCTGATCAACAAATATCACTCAGAATACAAGGGGCACGGAAACCAGGTATTATCTGTGCAACGAGTAATTAGAAGGATAGGCGCAGCTACTTTAATCACCAACACAACCACTGCTCTTGGCTTTGCTGCTTTAACGCTAACCGATAGTGTAATTTTAAGAGAATTTGGAATCATTGCAGCCGTAAACATTCTAATGGTGTTTGTCATCTCAATCATCATTATTCCAATTTTTTACAGCTTTTCAAAACCACCTAAAAAAAGGCATTACAAGCATTTGGAAAAAGATTGGGTAAATGGCTTCATTGGTGGGCTTACTTGTATTGTAAATAAAAAACGAAAGCTGGTTTACTTGTTTCTTATTCTATTTATTGGTGTTGCTCTTTTTGGCACTACCAAAATGTATACAACGGGTAATCTTACAGAAGAGTTTCAGGAAAGTGATCCTCTAAAAAAAGATCTTAAATATTTTGAAAAGCATTTTGGCGGCATTGTTCCTTTAGAAATCATTGTGGATACAAAGAAGAAAAATGGTATTCAGAAGCTCTCGAACCTGAAACGTATCGATCGTCTTCAAAAATCTTTAGCCGAACTACCCGAACTCTCACGATCTATATCTATTGTTGATCCGATTAAGTTTATTAAACAAGCCTATTACAGAGGCGATAGTACTTTTTACAGCTTACCCAATAGTCAAGAAAAAAATTTCATCTTCTCCTTTCTTCCAAAAGGACAAGATGCTTCCATTGTCCGGTCATTGGTAGATACTACTGGAAGCAAGGCCCGAATTACAGTTCAAGTAGAAGACTTAGGCACTGAAGAAAGTAGAGTTCTTCACGCCAAAATCTGGGAAAAGATTAATGAGATATTCGACCCAGAAAGATATGATGTAACCGTTACCGGAGCCTCAGTTGTTTTCTTAAAAGGAACGAGCTATCTCATCAAAAATCTCATTCTGAGTTTGGTTATTGCCATATTCGTTATCGCCATTATTATGGCATTGCTTTTCCGATCTTTCGCTATGGTTTTTGTATCCCTTATACCTAACCTATTCCCCTTGTTGATCACTGCCGGTATTATGGGCTATTTTGGTATTCCCTTAAAACCATCCACTATTTTAGTATTTAGTATTGCCTTTGGTATTTCTGTTGATGATACGATACATTTTCTAGCCAAATATCGCCTTGAGCTGCGGCAATCTAATTGGAATATCCATCAATCCATCCTTTTAGCTTTAAAGGAAACAGGCGTTAGCATGCTCTATACATCCATCGTGTTATTCTTTGGATTTAGCATCTTTATCGTTTCTAGCTTTGGCGGTATTGTGTCTTTAGGTATATTGGTATCCCTCACTCTCATTATTGCTATGATTAGTAATTTAATATTACTGCCAAGCTTATTGATGAGTTTAGCACAACGTGTAGCGAACAAAGATTTTAACAAACCGTTTATTCGAATTTATAAAGACCGATCGGAAGATGAGGATGAGGAGGATTGAAAAACTCTATTAAAAGTAAAGCTATGAAAGGAATTATTCTTGCCGGAGGATCCGGGACCCGCTTACACCCTCTTACCTTGGCCATCAGCAAACAATTGATGCCCATATACGATAAACCCATGATCTATTATCCACTTAGCACCTTAATGCAAGCGGGCATAAAAGACATTCTTATCATTTCCACCCCGCATGATATGCCTTTATTCAAAAAGCTACTTGGCGATGGAAGCAGAGTGGGTTGTAATTTCAGTTATACTGTTCAGGAAGTCCCAAATGGACTTGCACAAGCTTTTGTTTTGGGAGAGGAATTTATTGGTGACGATTCTGTGGCTTTAGTTTTAGGAGATAATATTTTTTATGGAACAGAAATCGCTCAGCTTCTGCAAAACAGTAAAGATCCTAAAGGAGGCATTGTTTTCGCTTATCAAGTTTCTGATCCGGAGCGTTATGGTGTAGTGGAATTTGATGAAAACCTGAAAGCAATGTCGATAGAAGAAAAGCCGGAAAAGCCTAAATCAAGATACGCGGTTCCTGGGTTATACTTTTACGATAATGAGGTGGTGCAGATTGCAAAAAACCTAAAACCTTCCGCCAGAGGTGAATATGAAATAACAGACATCAATAAAGCTTATTTGAGCGCTGGCAAACTGCAAGTTGGTATTTTAGATAGAGGTACAGCTTGGCTAGACACTGGTACTTTCCCTAGCCTTATGGCTGCAGGGCAGTTTGTTCAGGTTATAGAAGAGCGTCAAGGACTAAAAGTGGGTTGTATTGAAGAGATTGCCTACCGCCAAGGGTTTATTGACGATACTCAACTTAAAAGCATTGCTCAACCTCTTGTAAAAAGTGGGTATGGAAAGTACCTTTTAGGTCTTATTGAAGATTAGAATAATCCATGAAGAAAATACAGGAGTATACTCAGCTGATTGAAAAAACCATTGCTGAGCAGTCGTTTAATGAAGCGCCCATTGAACTTTATCAACCCATTTCATACATTCTTTCCTTGGGTGGGAAAAGATTAAGACCAGCCTTAACCTTAGCTGCTGCCGAACTTTTTGGAAGTTCAAGAGAAAAGGCTTTACAGCCTTGCTTAGGCATTGAGGTGTTCCATAATTTTTCTTTAATCCACGATGACATTATGGATGCCGCTCCATTGAGAAGAGGCAAACCTACTGTGCATAAAAAGTGGGATGACAATATTGCCATCTTATCTGGAGATGCTATGCTGGTAAAGGCATATCAATACATTGCTCAAGTAGACAAGGAAATACTTCCCGAAGTTTTGGCCACCTTTTCTCAAACCGCCATTGAGGTATGCGAAGGGCAGCAATACGATTTGAATTTTGAGACCTTAGAAAGTGTTTCAGAAGAAGATTATATCAACATGATCCGATTAAAAACTTCTGTTTTACTAGGCTGTGCTCTAAAAGTTGGCGCTTTGATTGGTGGTGCTTCCAAAAATGATGTGGATGCCATTTACAATTTTGGGGTAAACATTGGCATCGCTTTTCAAATTCAAGATGACATACTAGACGCCTTTGGAGAAGCGGATAAATTTGGGAAACTTGTAGGTGGTGATATCTTAAACGATAAAAAAACCATCCTCATGATCCAAGCTTTGAAATCGTCTCCTGAATTGGTCAATTGGATAGGCGAAAAGGAAAACGCAGAAGAGAAAATAGAAACGGTTAAAAGAATATTTGAAGAAACCGGAACTAAGGCATATGCTGAAAAGCAGATGCACCGATACTACGAGCAAGCATTAAAAAATCTTGATTCTGTAAAGGGTAAAAAAGATGTGCAAGACGAACTGAAACAGTTTGCTGAATATTTAATTCTCCGAGATGTATGACCTCAGCAACCCAAATCTTGTAAGTGTTTTTGATCCGAGTAAGAATTTGGTAGCAGATCTAATTGTACAACTCAATAAAGATCTCGAAACAGATCACTTTTCAGAAACGGATCGAACCGTGGATCAATTCCTCAAAAAAATTGAGTATTTGCTTAAAGCAGAAAGATCGTCCGTATCTAGCTTGCTATATCGAATAGATGTGCCCGAAGAAATAGCATTAGAACAAGAAAACTATCAAACTTTAAGTTTAGCGGTTCTTATTCGAGAAGCTCAAAAAGTATCATTTAGAAAGATCTACAGCTCCTCTTGATGCAGCAAATGTGTTCTAAAAGAAAAACCCAATAGTAGGGATAAAAGCAACTCCATACGGGGAATCAACATCATGCAGGAGGTTGTAACGCATCCCCAGTTGAACAAAACTCTTCTTTCCAATTTTTTGAATAATACCTCCTTCTAAAAAAAGAACGGTAGTCCATTGTCGATCTAAATCGTTGGTTGCAAAATTCGCCACATCATGATTTAAGTACTCTATTTGAGTTCCTACGTATAAAAAATCGTTGGGAATAAAAGTGAAGATCGCTTTTGGGCCATAAACAGATGTTTCAAACTCAAAAGGCTCAAACTGGTTTGTAAATGGATTATAAGCTTCCGTAAATCGGGTATATTGATAAATAAACCCACCACCAACGATTATTTTTTCCGTAGCCTTATAACCTACGGTTGGAGCAATATATACAAAGGTGTTTCTGCCAAAAGTGAGGCTCATGTTTCCGCCAAACAGAAACTTATCCCATACACTTGGCTCTTTCGATGCAGGAGGAGTTTGTTTGAGTTGTGGCTCTTCTTTTTCTGAGCTTTCCGTTGTTTGAGAATCTTTCTTTTTAAATCTCTCGTTTATCTGAGCTTTTGAAATTACGGTCCCAATACACAACACAAAAAGAGCGATATACTTTAGCTTCATATCTATATTCTTTAAAATCAAGCCTATGGCTTTCAATATTTTCTAAAAACCAACCGTTTTCAGTCCTTCATCATCCTTTAGCTAACGGCTAATTTGACTGAATTGTATAGCAAAGGTATCAAAGCTTTAAATCAATTGATAAGCTTTTGAACTTCCTTGACCATCAGCTGTTAAAATAATATTAATTTTGTTTCACTTTTTTAGATATCTCACTTAACAAAACATATGGACAGGTTTTCCTTCCTTGGTAGTGTTCACACCTCCTTCATAGATGATCTTTATCAGAAGTATCTTCAATCTCCTGATTCGGTAGAGCCGAGTTGGCGTGCCTTTTTTCAAGGTTATGACTTTGCCATGGAAGAATATGGCGATGACCTTGAAAGTGGCGATGTGGATAGTGAGCAGCTTGCCTTGTTTCACGATCAACTGGTAGAAAAAATTCAGAAAGAATTTCAGGTTATTCAATTGATCAATGCATACCGAACGCGTGGCCACTTATTCACTCAAACCAACCCAGTTAGAGCAAGAAGAACGTATCGCCCTACACTAGACATTGAAAACTTTGGACTAACCGAAGCAGATCTTGACCTAACTTTTGAAGCCGCTAAAGAGGTAGGTGCCCATAAGCCCGATACGCTAAGAAAGATTATTGCTCATCTTCAAAAAGCATATTGCGAATCCATTGGCGTGGAATATATGTACATCCGCGATCCAGAAAAGTTGGATTGGATTAAGGAGCAATTAAACATAAATGATAATCAACCCAACTTCTCTACAGATGAGAAGAAAGAGATCCTAGAAAAACTCAACGAAGCGGTTGCTTTTGAAAATTTTCTAAACACCAAGTTTGTCGGACAAAAGAGATTCTCCATTGAAGGAGCTGAATCTTTAATTCCTGCTTTAGATATCAGTATTCAAAAGGCAGCTTCACTTGGGGTAAAAGAGTTTGTTGTGGGCATGGCTCACCGTGGACGCTTGAATGTACTCTCCAATATTTTTGGAAAAACACAGCGTGATATTTTCAGTGAGTTTGAAGGGAAGGAGTTTTTAAATGAAAATGAAGTAGAAGGAGAATTTGACGGAGATGTTAAATACCACTTGGGATACTCTACCGAAAAAACACTAGAGAATGGAGAGAAGATCAAACTAAATATCTCTCCTAACCCTTCTCACTTAGAAGCTGTAGACGCTGTAGTAGAAGGTATAGCCCGAGCGGTAATCAATACAAATTACGACAAAGACGAATCTAAGGTAATGCCCATTTTGATACACGGAGATGCAGCTGTTGCTGCTCAGGGTATCTTGTATGAGGTTATTCAAATGGAGCGTTTACCAGGGTACCGAACCGGTGGAACTGTGCATGCCGTTATCAACAATCAAGTAGGGTTTACCACAAATTATACAGAAGCCCGCTCAAGTGTTTATTGTACGGATATAGCTAAAGTAATTTTAGCTCCTGTTTTACATGTTAATGGAGATGACGTAGAAGCAGTGGTCCATAGTTTTTTATTCGCTATGGAATACCGCCAACGTTACCACCGAGATATTTTCATCGACCTTTTGTGTTACCGTAAGTATGGCCACAATGAAGGGGATGAACCCCGTTTTACTCAGCCTAAATTGTATAAGGCAATAAGCAAACATCCTAACCCAAAGAAAATTTACAGCGACAAGCTGAAAGCTGAAGGGGTTATTGATGACCAATTCCTTAAAAATCTGGAAAAGAACTTTAAGGAAATGTTGGAAATGAAGTTTGATGAATCAAAAAAGCTAGAAAAGAATAGGATCACACAATTCATGGAACATGAATGGAGCGGTTACCGAACAGGAACGGCTGAGGATTTTGATAGCTCTATGGATACTTCTTTTGATATTGAAAGACTTAAGAGTATTGCTAAAACCATAACCACACTGCCAGAAGACAAAAAATTCTTTAACAAGGTTCAAAGGTTATTGAAGCAACGTTGGGATATGGTAGATCAGAAAAATTCCTTAGACTGGGGAATGGCTGAACTATTGGCCTACGGCACTATCATTAGCGATGGATACAATGTAAGGTTCAGCGGAGAAGATACGGAGAGAGGAACTTTCTCACACCGCCATGCGGTAGTTAAAGTGGAAGATTCTGAAGAAAAAATTATTCTTCTAAACCATATTGAAGGTAGAGAAGGACGTTTTGCGATATATAACTCTCTACTTTCTGAGTATGGCGTTTTAGGTTTTGATTATGGGTATGCTATGGCCTCTCCTGAAACTTTGGTTATTTGGGAAGCTCAATTTGGTGACTTCTTTAACGGAGCCCAAATTATGGTGGATCAATTCATTTCCGCTGCGGAAGACAAGTGGAACGTTCAAAATGGCTTAGTACTCTTCCTTCCTCATGGATATGAAGGTCAAGGTGCGGAACACTCCAGCGCGCGCTTGGAACGTTGGTTGCAACAATGTGCGCAGTACAATATGCAAGTAACCAACGCTACTACGCCTGCTAACTTCTTTCATATGCTCAGAAGGCAAATGAAGAGAGAGTTTAGAAAACCGCTTATCGTTATGACTCCTAAAAGTTTATTGAGACACTCTAAAGTGGTTTCTCCATTAGAGGATTTAGCGGTTGGAAAGTTTCAAGAGATATTGGATGACCCAAGGGTAGAAAACAAAGACACGGTTAAAAAGCTGGTCTTTGTTAGTGGCAAGTTCTATTACGATCTGGATAAAGAAAGAGACGATGAAGGAAGTCCAGAAGACATGGCTATTATCCGTTTGGAGCAGCTGTATCCTTTGGTAGATGACCAGATAAAAGAAGTGATAGCTAGCTACAAAAATGTTGAGAAAATCATTTGGGGGCAAGAAGAGCCAGCCAATATGGGAGCTGCCTATCACATGAAGATGAACTTCCCTGTGCAAATAGATGAAGTTATATCTCCTTCGGCAAGCGCAGCTACAGCTTCGGGTTCATCTCAAGCCCATGCTATACGTCATAAAAAAATAATAAGAAATATATTTAACGCCTAACAAATCATAAAAATGAGCGTAGAAATTAAAGTCCCTTCTCCAGGAGAATCTGTATCTGAAGTAGAAATTGCCTCCTGGCTGGTTGAAGATGGAGACTACGTAGAAAAAGATCAAGAGATTGTAGAGCTCGACTCAGACAAAGCTACCTTGGCTATGCCAGCAGAGGAAAGTGGAGTCATCTCCATTTCTGTAGAAGAAGGGGAAGCGGTAGAAGTTGGTCAGGTTATTGGAACCATCGACACTTCAGCAGCTAAGCCAGAAGGATCTGGTGAGGAAGCTGCTGCAGTTAAAGAAAATGCTCCCGCTAAAGAGGAGCCAAAAAAGGAAGAACCCAAAGCTGAGCCTGCAAAAACGTATGCCAGTGGATCGCCTTCCCCTGCAGCTAAAAAGATTTTAGACGAAAAAAATATTTCTGCTGATGCGGTAAAAGGTACAGGAAGAGACGGACGAATTACGAAAGACGATGCGGTAAACGCAAAAGCTTCTATGGGTTCTCCTACAAGCGGTGGTAGCCGTGCCAGTGAAAACAAAAAGATGAGTTCTTTAAGAAGAAACTTAGCCAAGCGTTTGGTTTCTGTAAAGAATGAAACGGCTATGCTTACTACTTTTAATGAAGTAGATATGAGCGGCATCTTTGCGCTTCGCAGTCAGTACAAAGAAGAGTTTAAAGAGAAGCACGGAGCGAGTTTAGGTTTCATGTCTTTCTTTACAAAGGCGGTAACCCGTGCTTTAGGTTTATTCCCTCAGGTTAACTCTATGATAGATGGTAACTTCTTAACCAGCTATGATTATTGTGATGTAAGTATTGCAGTAAGTGGCCCTAAAGGTTTGATGGTTCCCGTTATCCGCAATGCAGAAAACTTAAGCTTTGCAGGAGTAGAGAATGAAGTAAAGAGATTGGCTATTCGCGTACGTGAAGGGCAAATTACTTTGGATGAAATGACAGGCGGAACCTTCACCATTACCAATGGTGGTGTGTTCGGATCCATGCTTTCTACACCTATTCTTAACCCTCCTCAAAGTGCCATTTTAGGAATGCACAATATTGTGGAGCGTCCGGTAGCTGTAAACGGAAAGGTAGAAATTAGACCTATTATGTATGTAGCCCTTTCTTACGACCACCGCGTTATTGATGGTAGAGAATCCGTAGGATTTTTAGTAGCCGTTAAAGAAGCTTTAGAAAACCCAACAGAACACCTATTAGGTGGAGAATCTAGCGTAAAAAAGAACTTAGAACTCTAAGTTTTTATTGAATATATTTCTTTAAAACCCTTCCTTAGTGGAGGGTTTTGTTTTTTGGAAAAGCCCATTCTTTAAAGCGCATAGCTTTTGCTACTTTTGAAGCGGCTTCCACATAAAGCCTATACTTTTTGGGTACCTTTTTTATGATTGATACACACAGCCATATTTACTTAAAAGATTTTGCTGAAGACCGTTTAGAGATGTTGGAAAGAGCACAGCAAAATGGGGTGTCAAAAATTTACCTTCCCAATATAGATTCCAGTAGTATTGAGGACTTGAAGCAATTGGCTTTGGAGCAAAAAAACTGCTTGCCTATGATGGGCTTACATCCAGGCTCTGTAAAAGAAAACTTTGAGGAGGAGTTGAATGCTATTGTAGCGGAGATTGACGCCAATCCCAATTTATATGTTGCTATTGGTGAGATTGGGATTGACCTTTATTGGGATAAAACCTTTATTGAAGCTCAGAAACATTGTTTTAGTGTTCAAATTGAAAAAGCTAAAAGCATGAATCTGCCTATTGTAATTCATTGTAGAGATGCTTTTGATGAAGTTTTTGAAGTGCTCGAAAAGCACCAAGATGATCGTCTTTTTGGCATTTTTCACTGTTTTACGGGAAATGAAGAACAAGCTGCTCATGCCATAAAGCTAGGGTTAAAGCTAGGCATTGGTGGTGTAGTAACTTTTAAAAATGGTGGCTTAGATAAAACCGTTAAAAATCTTGATCCTAAAAATTTGGTTTTAGAAACGGATGCGCCTTACCTATCTCCCACTCCTTTTAGAGGGAAAAGAAATGAGCCTTCTTATTTACTAAACATTGCTCAAAAAATTGCGGATATCCACGAAATGCCTTTGGAACAATTGCAGGATATCACTACCCAAAACGCCAATCAAATATTTAACAGATGAGTCCGGTTCGCCATAAAATATTGATTCTATACACTGGAGGAACCATTGGTATGGTGAAAGATCCGAAAAAGGATACATTCATTCCCTTCAATTTTCAGCATTTATTGGATCAGATTCCAGAAATATCTGCCATGGAATGTGAAGTTGAATGCGATAGTTTAGACCACCCTATTGATTCTTCAGATATGAAGCCGGAGCACTGGGCTAGGTTGGCCAAGCGCATTCAAAAAGACTACGATCGCTATGATGGTTTTGTAATTCTTCATGGGTCAGATACGATGGCTTACACCGCTTCTGCTTTGAGTTTTATGATAAAAAATTTAAGCAAACCGGTTGTACTCACAGGCTCTCAACTACCTATTGGTGTTCCACGCTCTGACGCACGTGAAAACCTGTTAACCAGTATTGAAATCGCCATCGCAAAAAAGGCGGATGGTAGTGCAGTTGTACCCGAGGTGTGCGTTTATTTTGAATATGATTTGTACCGGGGCAATCGAACCCATAAAATTTCGGCAGAAGATTTTGAGGCTTTCACTTCCATCAACTGCCCTCCTTTAGCCACTGTTGGTGTTAATATTAAATACAATCACAGTCGCATTCAAGCTTCTGGCTTAGATCCACTAAACGTACATACAGAATGGTGTAATGATGTAGGTATTTTAAGTGTTTTTCCTGGAATGACGCCTTCTTTTGTTTCCTCCGTTTTAAACAATCCTGAAATAAAAGGATTCATCATTCGGTCTTTTGGATCGGGAAATGCGCCTACAGATCCTTGGTTTTTAGAGAAAATAGAGAAGGTCGTGCAAAGAGGTATTCCTATTGCGAATATATCTCAATGTATTGGGGGCAATGTAGAACTGGGCAAATACGAAGCCAGCAAAGCTATGTTGGAAGCGGGTGTAATTAGTGGCTCAGACATGACACTGGAAGCAGGGCTGACTAAAATGATGCATTTATTAGCTCAAGATTTGAGTCTTGAAGCGTTTAAAAAACAATACGAAAGCAATTTGAGGGGAGAGCTAACGGATTCTCCTTTCTGATCTTTAAACCATGAACCTATATGTTATGAGAAAAACGATTTTAAGCCTTTCTTTTATCCTCCTTAGCACACTTTCTTCCTTGGCTCAATACGAAGAAGAGGCCATTCAAGAGGTAATCTTAGAGGCCTATGTAAATGGTGTTTATAATGAAGGTGTACTGCGCAACATAGATTTGGGTTTTAGTGAACGCTTTCAAGCTTTTGAAATTGATGCAGACAAACAGGTTTCTGTGCGCAACTTAAGCGAATGGAAAGCGGATGTACAACAAAAAATTGATGAAGGGAAGTATCCTGTTTCTCCTACAGAAAAGGTCTCTTTAAAGTATCACAAAGTTGAAATTTTTAAGAACATGGCTCATGTTAAGCTGTCCTTTAGAATCAACAATGAAACCTACGCACGAGAAGTACTTACATTGTATCGCTCACCTGGAGGCTGGTTAATTTTAACAAAAACCTTTCAGAAAGTTACGGTTAAAAATACATCCAAAGACTAGTCTCTCCTTTTAAAAAGATCCCAAAAGCTACCTCCTCTCCGTTGTAGTTTTAGATTGATGGGTAGTGTAAAAGACATACGAACGGGCTCCCCCTTTAAGTACGCAGGGCTATTAAATTGAAATGATTTAACTATACGGATGGCTTCTTCCTCAGCCAGTAGAGCAGCTTCTTTTCTTTTTCCTGATTTTTCTTGTAAACCTCTTACAACCTCTACATTCGAAACAGAAGCATCTTTCTCAATAATAAAGTTGACATAAATCCTTCCCTGAACATCCAGTTGTCTTGCCATGTCCGGGTATTGATAGTGCTCACCCACATAATCCAATACGTACTGCTGAAAGCAAAGCTTATGTTCCTCTATAGATCCTTTGCTTACATCACAGCCTGGAGCTTCGGGAACTCTTCCTACTTCCTTGTAGTTAACAGATTCTTCGTCATTCGAAGATTGTGCAAAAATGGGGTTTATGCTGATGAGCAAAAAGAGCAAGAAAAGATGTTTCATTGGTCAAGTCTAAAACCCAAAGATAATCATAACTCATCCCAAACGGCTTGTAAGAACCAGAGATTTTACAGACGCACTACAACACCTAATTTTAAGATCAGTGAATTGAAACGTGCTTCGGAAACCGTTAGTCTATCATTGTTAAAATCATAGTTTTCATATGATATACTATTAAAACCCATTTGAGCTTGAAAAAACACGCTTTTAAAAGGTTTATAGTTGATATGATAAGCTGGAGTAAATGAAAATATTCCAGAATTAAGTTCTTCGTTTGGAACAGTTACCGAATCAACTTTCCAATCCTGCACCTTAAGATATGCTAGTTTTAAGGAAAAGGCATGATCCCATTTTTCTCCAACTTTCACAAAGTTAACTTGTGTAAAATATTGATTCACCGTGGTTTGGTTTCGGATATCGTTAATTTCAATATTGTTAATAAATGATTTTTTTAATACGTTATTCTGCTGAAAATCATAACCTAAAAGCCATTCCGTACGAATGGAACTCTTAAAGAGTGAAGGGCCATGTATACCCAAACCGATATTAAAGCCAACATTGTCATTAAACTGTTCTTCCTCATCTGCAAAAAGCAGGATTGAACCGCTACTGGTAGAGGCGCTATTGTCAAAATAAAAGCTACTAAAGCCAAATACTCGGTTATTTATATTATAAATTAACTGAGCTTGAATATTGTTGAACTCATAAGCTGAGCCCAACTGGACTCTATTTGCGGTTGTGTCGGCTACAACAATATTGGAGCTAGCATTGAATTGACCCTGTGAATAAAAACCAAGAAGAGTAAAAACAAGGGAAATGCATATTCTTTTCATCGAGTAAGCTTTTAAAGTTTAGTTCTGCCAAACTAGATGCCGATCCTATTTATCACAAATTGAAATTTGCAAGCCAATTATCAGAATCCTTATTAAATGCAAAAAACTTACTTAACGGATAAAATACTCCTTTGATAAAGCATTTTATGAATTCAAAATCTTACGTCTATACTTTATTTGGGGAAAATGCAAATAATAGATTGCTGTTTCATACCACACGCGAAAATAAACGCTCTTGTATTTCCTATTTATATCTAGCCGTTTGGCTTTTAACACAGCTTATTAAAAAATGAGAAAGGCCTGCGAAACCACATCGCAGACCTTTCTACTATTTGAACTCTCAAGTCTCAACGTTTTCTAAAACTTCACCTCCGCCTTTCTATTCAAAAACTGATTATCCTTCGTTTTCTTCTCCGTTGTGGACGTGTTCATGGTTACATTGCCGGCTGCATAGCCTAACTCTACTAAAAATCGTTTTACGCTTTCTGCTCTCCTTTGCTTAAGTTGTTCATTGTAATTGCTATCCCCATTGTTATCCGCATAAGCAACTACTTCTAGCTTTTGGCTTTCCTTCTTGTCTTGTGCTTCTAGTTTTCTTGCTAATTCTTTCTTTGCCTCTCGGGTTAACACGCTAGAGTCGAAATTGAAGTATACTTGAACACTGGTTTCGGTTCTTATTTTTCGTTCCAACTGATCGATTTTGATCTGTTGATTTTGAAGCGTTTGATTGGTCTTATTGATTTGCTTTTGTTGTGCTTCAATTACCTCCTCAATCTTTTCCAAATCCTCTTCTTTCACCTCCGGCTCAGGAAGCACTACATGCGGTTCGTCTTTAACAGCAGCAAGGTTTAAGTAGTCTTGACCAAAGTAATTTACAGCGTATGTAGCTTTCTTATCCTTGTTTCCAAAAGTATAGGCAATTCCTATTCCGGTTGCCAAGTAGGTATCGCTACCAGAGGCATTATTAAAGCCGTCAAAACCATCTGTAAAGGCTACGGTGTAGTTGCTCTCCAACTCTAACCTCCATTGACTATTCAACTCGTACTGAATGCCTACTCCAAGGTGTCCTTCCCAAAAATTATCATCCACCAAATCCTCCGGAGTATCGTCTGCAATAAGAAACTGTTCTGCTTTAAAGCTTCCCGTTCCTAGTCCTAACTTGGTGTAGTAGTTCCATTTACTATTGGTATGGAAGGCATCCAGATTGCTTAGAATTAGAATCATATCCATGTTAACCTGAGTAAAGGTGTTTTCGTAGTATTCTACCTCATTGGCTCCCGTTATTTGGCCATATCTAAAACCGAGTTGAAGCCCTAAAAGCGGTGTAAACTGCTTTTCTACATAGAGGTCAAAACCAAGATCGAAATTGGTTTTATCTCCATTAAGGCCTTTCATATCTCTACTCAAATCGGTGTCAAATCGGTAGGAAGGTAAATCGTACAGATGCACTACACGAATTCCTGCACTATAGCTCTTTAATGGATTTTTCTCTTTTTCCATATTGGTGTCCTGTGCGCTTACACCAAAACTCATGGCTAAACTCAAAAGGACGGTACTTACTATTTTCATAGGGTGGTTTGATATATAGTGGGTTCTCATGGCTTACTGGATTATGATTTTACGCACTACTACATGCTGTTGTCCATTAATCTGCATAAAATATGTAGCTCTTGGTAAGTGGCTCAAGTCAAGCTCTAACCTACCCTCTTCATTGCTTCTCAATTCTCTTTGAAGCAATTCTTTCCCATCAATGCTATGCAGGCTTATCGTTATATCCTGTTCAATAAACTGATTCAAGTCGATGGTAACTCGTCCATTGGTTGGGTTTGGATAAATGCTAAGCTTGCTCAACAGATTCTCCTCTAGGCCAATTCCACCACCACTGTTTCCTACAACAAAGCCTTCGCCAAATACCTGACAACCGTTTACATTACCAACTATTACTTGGTAATTTCCAGCAGTTGAGTAGTTTAAAGTTGGCCCGGTTTCTCCATTTAGAATCTGACCATCCTTATACCACTGGTAGCTTGCATATCCACCTTGAGTAGATAAAGTAGTAGAAGCGATTTGTACAATTACTGGATCTATTGGCACTGGTAGTACGGTTACACTAATGCTTCCTGTAGCTACACAACCTTGATCATCTGTAAACTGGTAGCTTAGTGTATGACGACCAAAGCCTGCTTGAAAAGGATTGAAAACCGTTTGGTTTACTACGCCATTTCCACTCCATTGGATGTTCTGACCCAAAGCAATGTCTACAGCAGGAGCATTTTCACAAATCTCCAATAGGTTTGGCAATTGCGGTTGACCTTGAGGTACAATCACTATGGTAAAGCTTACTACGGTATCGTTTCCAGAATCATCACTAATTCTAAAAGTATTCTGTGTAATTCCTATTGGGAATACGTTTCCACTCGGCAATCCATTTAACTGAGTTACGGTAATGTTACCACAGTTATCGCTTGCTGTAGGCAATGGATAAACGTAAGCCGCATTACAAGGGCCTACGGTATCGTTTGCTGGCACACTTAGTACAATTGGTTTTTCATCGTCTGTAATGGTAATATCAAAACTCGTTTGAGTTGTGTTCCCAGCTCCATCTGTTGCTGTATAGCTAACTGTTGTAGTTCCCACAGGGAAAACCGATCCGCTGGTATGGCTACTAGCAAGTGTTGCTCCTGTACAGTTATCTGTTACGGTTGGGGCCGTAAAGTTGATTAACGCACCGCACGTTCCAGCATCTGCTGTTTGTGTAATGTTTGCTGGTGTATTGTTGATGGTTGGGTCAATAACATCATTTACGGTTACTGTAAAGCTTGCTGTGCTGCTATTTCCATCTCCATCCGTTGCCGTGTAGGTTACCGTTGTTGTTCCTACTGGGAAGGTTGCACCCGGATTATGGGTACTCGTTAAAGTAGCTGTTCCGCAATTATCAAATGCTGTAGGAGCTGTCCAACTTACTTGTGCATCACAAGTATTGGCATTTGGCATAGTGTTAAAGGCAAAAGGCAATCCTGTAATAACTGGCGATACGGTATCTAATACAATTACATCAAAGTTTTGAGTAATCGTATTTCCACTCGCATCAAATGCATTTACCAATACAGTAGTTGTTCCTATATTAAACAAGCCACCGTTAATCTGGCTGGTGTTTATAAAGGTGCTGTTGCAATTATCGCTAGCCGTGAGAGTTGGCCATTGAACGGTAGTAGCACATTGGTTTGCCGTGGCATACGCGGTAATGGTAGATGGTAAATTATCAATAGTAGGTTTAACAGTATCCAATATGGTTATAAAGGCATTTGCTGTGCTGCTATTTCCACTGCTATCGGTAACAGTTAAGATAATTAGGTTTTGACCTAAATCTGCACAATCAAATACACTAATGTCTAGGTTTAAACTATCAATAGCACAGTTGTCGTTGCTACCATTATCTACCATTTGAGGCGTAATAGTGGCTGTTCCATTTGCTCCTAAATAAACTGTTAGGTTTTGCGATTGAGCTATTGGAGCTATTTGGTCCTCTACTGTAATTTGAGCCGTTTGTGTTTGTACGTTTCCGCTATTGTCAGTTACAGTTAGAGTAACGGTTATTGGATTGTTTAAGTCACTACAGCTAAAACTCGTTTGATCTAAAGTCATGCTTTGGATGGTGCAGTTATCCGTACTTCCATTATCTACCATTTGAGGTGTGATGCTAGCTGAGCCATTTTGACCCAGTTGTACAGTAAGGTTTTGTGTTATCACTACTGGTTTGTTGGTGTCTAGCACAGTTATGATCGCTGTAGAAGTGTTGTTATTTCCACTTGAATCTACCACATTCAATGTGATGGTATTGGCTCCAGCATCAGAACAAGTAAAGCTAGTTTGATCAATGCTAAGGGAGCTAATGCTGCAATTATCAGCACTTCCATTATCTACCATCTGAGCGGTTAAGCTAGCTGAGCCATTTGCATCTAAGTATAAGCTTACATTTTGAGTTACCACGGTAGGACGTGTGGTATCTTCAACAGTTATGGTGGCATTGGTAGTTGTTAAATTTCCACTTGGGTCTTCTACACTTAAGGTGATACCGTTTGTTCCAATATGGCTGCAATCAAACGCTGTCTGGCTAATCCAAAGACTATCAATGCTGCAGTTGTCAGAACTTCCATTGTTTACCATTTGAGGTGTAAGAGTAGCTGATCCATTTGCATCTAGGTAAACCGTTACGTTTTGCGCTTGGGCTATTGGAGCCATTTGATCTTCTAGGGTAATCTGCGCGGTTTGCGTTTGTACGTTTCCATTGTTATCCGTTACGGTTAATGTAATCATTACCGGGCCGTTTAAATCATTACAGTTAAAGCTGGACTGATCTAAAGTCATGCTTTGAATGCCACAATTATCGGTGCTTCCATTATCTACCATTTGTGGGGTAATAGAGGCCGCTCCATTTTGATCTAGTTGTAGGGTAAGATTTTGCGTTATCACCATCGGTTTATTGGTGTCTAACACAGTTATGGTCGCTGTAGAAGTATTGCTATTTCCAGTTGGATCTGATGCCGTTAATGTGATGGTATTCGCTCCAACATCTGAACATGAAAAGCTAGTTTGATCAATGCTAAGCGAGCTAATACTGCAATTATCAGCACTTCCATTGTCTACCATCTGAGCGGTAAGGCTTGCGGTACCGTTTTGATCTAGGTATAAGGTGATGTTTTGCGCTTGAGCAACAGGATTTATCTTGTCTTCAATGGTAATAATCACATTGGTTGTGCTTACGTTTCCACTTGGATCTGTTGCACTAAATGTGATGCTATTTGTTCCAATGTGGCTACAATCAAATGCCATTTGACTAATCCAAAGGCTATCGATACTACAGTTATCTGCACTACCATTGTTCACCATTTGTGGTGTTAGGGTAGCTTGACCATTTTGATCGATTTGCAATGTTAAATTTTGCGTTTGAACTGTTGGATTTAGGTTGTCTTCTACAAAAACGGTATCCGTTCCCGTAGTGCTGTTTCCTTCTGTATCCGTGATGGTAATGGTAACGATGTTGGTACCAAGATTGCTGCAATCAAAACTGGTTTTACTTACTGTGTAGAAAAGTTGATTAGCGCAATTATCAAAACTACCATTATCCAACTGGCTTGCTGCAATACTGGCTTGACCTGTAGCGCCTAATTGAACCGTGATAGATTGAGACACTAAGGTAGGACGGATGGTATCTTTTACATCTACTAAGAAAGTAGTGCTATTCACATTACCACCAGCATCTGTAACCGTTAAGGTTTCCAAGTTTAGCCCTTCATCTCCACAGTTAAATGTGCTTTGACTTAAACTAAAAGTAAGTGGACTGTTATCTGTACTTCCATTGTCTGCCATTTGAGGCGTGATGCTCACACTTCCGTTCTGATCCAAATAAATGGTTAGGTTTTGAGCTCTGGCAATAGGTGTTAAAGTATCTAAAACAGTAACTGTAGCCGCGGCCGTAGCACTATTTCCATTTACATCAGTAACGGTTAAAGTAACTAAGTTGTTACCAATCTCAGAACTATTAAAATCTGTACTATCTAAACTTAAGCTTTGAATACCGCAAGCATCATTACTGCCATTTTCAATATTCATTACAGTAATCTGCGCTTCTCCGTTTCCATCTAAATAAATGGTATCGTTCTGTGTAAGCACAATTGGTTTAACCGTATCTACCACCATTACCGTAGTGGTGATGCTATCGTTGTTTCCATTTACATCAGAAGCATAAAAGGTGATCGTATTTGAACCTATATGTGTACAATTAAAACTGCTTTGGCTTATACTAAGACTAGCTATCCCACAAGAGTCACTAGTTCCATTATCTACTTGAGCAGCGGTTAAAGCTCCTTGTCCACTGGCATCTAAATAAACTGTTGCGTTTTGTGTGTTTATAGTAGGTCTAATGGTATCTAAAAGAATAATGGTGCTGGTGCTCATGGCTGTACATCCATTCGCATCTGTAATCGTTACGGTATAGGTTCCACTATCTAAACTGCTGGTTGTAGCTAGTGTATCTCCATTATTCCATAGATAACTGTAAGGAGCGGTACCTCCACTACCCATAGCCATAATACTTCCATCATTTGCACCCGTACAACTGAGTTGTGTAAGTACGCTGCTAGATGCCGCTAAAGTTGTGGGCTCTGTTACCACAACGCTATCCATTGCCGTACATCCATTTGCATCCGTAATCGTAACTGTATAGGTTCCAATAGAGAGGTTGTTGCTGGTTGCTATCGTATCTCCATTACTCCAACTGTAAGAGAAAGGAGCAGTACCTCCTGTAACTTGAGTACTTATGCTCGCATCCGACAAACCGTTGCAACTCACCTGATTGTTTACTAAAGCGTCTACCACAAGTGAATCAGGTTGTTGCACACTGAAGGTTCTGGTAATAGAGCAATTGAAATTGTCTGTAACGGTAACAGTGTAACTTCCAGCAGCTAGGTTTGTTGGATCTTGTATAGAATCTCCATCACTCCAGCTGTAACTGTAAGGTAAAGCTCCACCAGAGATGCTCATATCAATAGCACCGCTTGCTGTTCCAAAGCAAGTGGCGTTTGAGATGGAAACAGAATCCAGTTGAAGGCTATCGGGTACATGAATTTCGATTACGTTACTGTAAGCGGAGTCACCACAAGTTTGATCTACTACTAATCTTCTAAAAAACAAGGTGTCGGTTAAGGTCAAACCGTAGTCGTAATCGATCGAATCAAATTGTCCTACTGCATTAGCCCAAGTACTCCCCATATCGCTGGATTGCTCCCATATGTAGGTATAGGTTCCGGAGCCTCCCGTTGCCGAATCGGTGCTGTTAAATGCGGGCGGAGTATCTCCGTAGCAAATCCCAATTACCTCACTACCTGCTTCCAATACTAGATTATACTCTTCTACTTCACCATAGGTTTGTTGCCCACATGGACTGCTAGGAATACTATTGTATGAACAACGAACCCTAATTCGATAGGTACCGCCAGCCTGAGTAGTTGGAATTTGAATGGTTCCCGTGTTTAACTGGGTGCTCCAGGAAGGAGAAGTCCAAACTTGTTCCCCGGTATCTTCAAAATCAAAATCTTGATTCCAGTCTATCCAGATTACAATTCCTTGACTAAAAGTAGGACCGGATTGTACTTGAAAATCAAAGCTTCCTCCAATTTCAGCGGTAACGGCTTGTATGCTATCATAGCTGTAATTACCCGTGCTACAGCCCGAGTTAAGGTTGCTGATGTTAGTTGAACCACCAGAAGTGGAAAAGTTAACAATTTGGTCTCCAAACGAGCAACCAAAACTAGTTTGAGGCACACAGTAAGTCTGTGCTCCTATCTGTAGGCTTGCTGTTAATAAAAGACTTAAGGTAGCTATAAGTTGTCTCATCGTTGTTGATTTTGTGCTACAATATTGTGGTTAAGTAAATTGACTAAGGTTTTTTTCCGCTAACGGTTCCTCCACTAAGCCCTACTGGCTCGGTGAGTATTACATTGCTCTGCTGAATGGTACAACCATTGGCATCTGTTACCGTAAGGGTGTAGGTGCCTGCTGATAAACTTGTATTTCCATTTGTTGTGTTGCTTCCATCGTTCCAGCTATAAGTATATGGCGATTGACCTCCACTGACATTTACAGTTGCAGAACCATCATTGCCTCCACTACAGCTTGGATTAACTGTACTTATAGAATCAATGCTTAAGGCAAGAGGTTGCGTAATAGTAGCACTGCTCGTTGCCGTACAACCGTTGGCATCGGTAATCGTTACATTGTAAGTTCCTGCGGCCACTCCCGTAATGCTGGCCGTTGTTGCCGTATTACTCCACAAATAGGTATATGGGGCTGTGCCGCCTGTGCCAGAGGCAGTTGCTCCGCCATCTAAAAATCCATTGCAACTTGCATTACTATCTACTATTGAAGCGGCATTTAATACTGCTGGCTCGGTAATAGTAGTACTGCTTGTTGCTGTACAACCGTTGGCATCTGTAATTGTTACATTGTAAGTTCCTGCGGCCACTCCCGTAATGCTGGCCGTTGTTGCCGTATTACTCCACAAATAGGTATATGGGGCTGTGCCGCCTGTGCCAGAGGCAGTTGCTCCGCCATCTAAAAATCCATTGCAACTTGCATTACTATCTACTATTGAAGCGGCATTTAATACTGCTGGCTCCGTAATGGTAATACTATCTGTTGCTGTTGCCCCTAAATTGTCCGTAACGGTAACTGTGTACGTTCCAGCTGTTACTCCTGTAATGCTAGCTGTTGTTGCGTTATTACTCCATGAATAAGTATATGGAGCTGTGCCTCCCGAACCTGAAGCCGTTGCGCCTCCATCCGAAAAACCATTGCAACTCACATTACTATCCACTACTGCTGATGCTGAAAATGAATTTATGGTTACCGAAGTTGAAGCCGTATCTGAACAGCCGGTAACGGTATCTGTAATGGTTAATTGAACCGTAAATGTTCCAAATGTGGTATAGCTATGAATGGGGTTTTGAAGTGTGGAACTATTTCCATCTCCAAAACTCCAAAGCCAAGTATCTGGCAATGTGCTTTGATCCATAAAGGTTACTAAGTGAGGTATACTTGAACCTGTATTTGGACTTGAGGTAAAGTCTGCAATAGGCTTAGTCTGACTGGTAATTGTGATCGAAGCTGTGTCAGAGCATCCATTGCCATCGGTAATCGTAACCGAATACATTCCAGCATCAACTCCAGTAATACTTGCCGTAGTATCCCCATTATCCCATAAATAAGCATAAGGAGCTGTGCCACCAGAAGCCGATGCAGTTGCTGCTCCTTTGCTTAAGCAGGTTTCGTTATTATCAACCACAGCTGATGCTGCAAGCGCTGCTGGTTCTGTAATGGTAATGCTATCCGTATCTGTAAGGCCGCTGCTATCTGTAACCGTTACCGTATATGTTCCGGCTACCACTCCCGTAATGCTAGCTGTTGTTGCGCTATTACTCCATGCATAAGTATATGGAGCTGTTCCACCGCTTGTAGAAGCTGTTGCCCCACCATCTGAAAAACCATTGCAACTCACATTGGAGTCAACTACTAAACTAAGAACAGGCACATTCACACAACCGCTATCTGCTGACCCTGGTGAACCAAATACGCTCTTCCCATTTATAAGCAAACCACTAACCTGATTGCCAGAAAGACTCCAATTTGCACCATCCGTATTATCTGAAGTGTGATCACATAAAACTATGGTATACCCGTCACCATCTGCCTCAATAGGCCAAGGTGAATTATCATCGTATCTCAAAGAATCAATAAATTCACCAGAGCCACTTCTTAACGCTATAGGTTCTCCGCCATTACTCAAACCGCCTGATTGCCATTGCAGAACGGATGATACTCCAAAACGATTTTGCATCGCTACCGAATCCCCCGCTACCACTAAATAAGATTCTGCAGCAATGGAAACATTTGGAAAGGTGTAAACTACCCCACTGGTGAAAGAATATCCGGTTAAATCTATAGCTATATTTCCATAATTGTATAGTTCAATGAATTCCGTAGTGTCCGCGCCAGATTCAGGTGGATTGTATGAAATCTCCGTAATCACAATTGTGGGTGCTACTGGCTCTGTAATCGTAGTTGTTCCAGAAGTTGTGCAGCCGTTTCCATCCGTAACTGTTAATGAATAACTCCCTGGTGCGAGTCCTGTTAAAGTTGCTGTAGTGCCGCTGTTACTCCATGCATAAGTATAAGGCGTTGAACCTCCCGTTACGGTTGCTTCCACTGCTCCATCGCTTGCCACAGCTGAACTTGCATTGCTATTTACCGTTATCACTAGGTTTAAGCTCGCGGGCTGACTCACAGTTGCGCTCGACATTCCGCTAACACTATCTACACTGGTTACGGTTACACTATATGTTCCTGCCGTTAGTCCGGTAATACTGGCTGTGGTTGCTCCATTACTCCATAAATAGGTGTAAGGAGCTGTTCCACCACTTGGCGAAGCGGTTAAACCTCCGTCTAAAAAGCCATTACAACTTACATTGCTATCCACAACAACAGAAACCGTTAGCGAAGGCGTACAAGATGAACCATCCGTTACATTAAAAGTGTCGACTACCGCAAAAAAGTCTTTACTCAAAGTAGCTACGTACGCTCCACTTGAAGCGTATGAAAAGGCGTATGGATTATCACTACCTACAGATGAACCATTGTGATTTACATTAAAACTAAAGTGGCCTGTAGCATCAAAAGAAGAAATAGCCACTAATGAATCTTTGTTTACAATAGAGGAAGTAGAAAGTGAACCGTGTAAATTGTTTCCACTGTAATCTCTCAGCATCTTAACACCATCGTTGCAAAGTGCATTCGCAGGATAATACGAGACTAAACTGCTGTACTTGTTGTGCGTATTATTTATTGCAGCATTCATAATCTGCTTAACATCATTAGTATCCAGTACTTCTTTCCAAATGGATACTTCGGTAATTTCTCCATCAAAAAAGTTACTTGGTGTAGAACTGTCAAACTCTTGCCCAATGGATACTCTGCTGGTAGCGGAGATGGATTGGCCATTGCTAAAAGTGTTAGCGGCAACCCCATCCACATAAAAGGTGGTTAAGTTGGAACCTTCATTATAGGTGTATCCCACAAAGTGCCATTTGCCATCCGTTACAACCACACCAGAGTTGCGATTATTACCTCCATCATTTATCCAAAGTTGCTCATTGGTAGCAATACCAAAATTGGTCACGGTACCAGATCCGCTCGTGTTTATCCCTAGTAATACTTGCTGGCTTCCTGATATTTGGCCCGCTGCACGCATCCACATAAACACCGATCGATTGGTATTTATTAAGCTGTCTTCCACATTATCAAGTGCTACCCACTCGGAGTTGGATTTAACAAAGTTCATGCTTGAGGCTAGATTGGTGCTCATGCTTCCTTTCACTGTATCGCCTGTGCAAGCGGTTGTATCGGAAATATTGGATTGTGCATAAGCCTTGTAGTTTAAGGCTAAATCAATGTAAACAATACTGTCTCCGCCCGCACTCTTACTTAGTGTATCAATGTACACTCCACTGCTGGTGTAGGTATTTCCTGCCGGAGAAGAATAGCTTGCTGCATCGCAAACCTGAACGCTGATCGAGTTACAGTTTACACCAACATTGGTTGCAGAGATAAAGTTTGAAGTGCTTCCTGTAAGCGCAAAACTGTTAAGTGTTCCATCAAAATCATTCCCAGATAAATCATTAAGGGTATTTATGGAGGTATTCGTTCCAGCTGCGGTTCCTTGATTGGCCGTATAATACCCAACCAGGTTGCTGTCTGATTCCGGATTCATCACCTCGCAATAGCGATTATCCGCAATTTGCTGGGCACTTTTTACGGTCTTCCAAATGCGAACCTCATTTAAAGCTCCTTTAAAAAATTCACTTCTAGAAGAACCATCAAACTCTTGGCCTAAGCTCCAGCGGTTGGTGGTTCCAAAGTTTATAGTTCCTGCAGCATGAGTTGCATAAAGCTGCCCATCGATGTACATCTTCAGTTCACCAGATGCGTAACTTATGGCAACATGATGCCATTGGTCATCTCTTAAATCGATTCCGGTAGCCAAAGAGCTATTGCTTCCATCATATAGACTCAATACTCCATCATCAACACGAAATAGCAGGATGGTACCAGTACCTGTTGTATTAACCGCTAAAATGTGATCGTTTCCAGATTGTGTATTATCCGCGTTAATCCATGATTCAATAGTCCATCCACTAACGCCAGCCATTTCTGAGGCCACACCATTAATACTAACATAATCGTTGCTCCCATCAAAATGTAAAGCGTTTCTGGCCGCTCCCTCACCTGTAATAGTGAAGGTGAATGGATTTTCATTGGCATCGTTGTTTGCTATAGAAACAGTCGCTGTATGAAATCCATCTGCCGTTGGAGTAAATGTAATACTGAAGCTTGCCGTATCTCCCGGAAGTATGTTGGCATTCGGGCTACTTTGTAAAGAGAACTGACTACTCCCGGAAATACTCACCAATGGGCTGGCACTCAGCTCCAATGTATCTGTTCCTTCGTTTACAATAGAAAACGTTCGGGTAACTGAAAATGTATTACTTACAATGGCTCCAAAATCCGTTAAATCTGCAGTAGAAGGTGAGGCATCATTATTATTGATGGAATTACCGTTACCCAGCACCTTTATTTCTGGCTCTGTTCCAGCACCATTTAGAGTTATCGATGTGGTAGCGCTACAAACGGTATCATTAAATGGAATATCTATACTAGCCGTTCTACTTCCTGCAGCTGCTGGAGAAGAAATAACTTTAATTAAGGCAGAATCTCCAACTGCTAGATTAGAATCCGTTGGTACAGTTAATAGGCTAAACTCAGCTGCGTTTGTTCCTGAAATAGCAATAGCGCTTATATCAAGCACTACATCCTCTGATCGATTATTTTTTACATAAAACTCTGCTGTGTCCGACTGTCCATTAAACTCAACCGCATCAAAATTGATGGAGGAAGGAGCAGTTAAAGGCGAGCAGGCCTCCGCAAATTCAAATACTAAATCATGGACCCCTCCAACCCCTAAATTACCGGCTTGTTGATTTCCAGTAAAAACCAATAGGTAATAATCACCTGCGGGGAAATACCCCGCCTGCGTGGAAGGAGCGTTAAAATCATATACAGCCTCAAACGCTGTAGGCACTAGGTTTCTATTCCCTACACTTCCACTTTCCCAGCCCCTAAAACCTCTTCCCAACTGACAGGTATCTCTAAATCCACAAAAGTTCCCTATTGCAGCAGATACATACGTTAAATCACTAAAAGAGCTGGGGTTGCTCACAGTAGAATAGTAAGCAATAAGACTATTGGCAAGTGGTGTGAAATTTTCCATAGTCACCCGGAGAGCGCCAGCGGATGGAAGCACAACTTTATACACATAGGTAGAACAACAAGGTAGGTTTGGGCAAGCTCCTTGCATACCTGTTGCCGTAACCCCATCATCCGTATTCACATTGGTTTCAATGTGGGGGAAACTATTAATAACGATAGGATTATCTACTGAATATTGAGCATAAGCGCTGTGGCTGAGCAGCAAAGCGATAATCACAAAACAAAATGAAAAGCCCGTAGCTATTTTTTTCATTTACAGTGGTTTTTGTTTCAAATTTGGTTTTAACATACCTATTCCAAAAACCACCGATTGCTCGGAAACCAGTTGTGATATAGGTATATTGATTCAACCTTCCTCAGAAAGCACAAACCCTATTGCAGGCTTGTCTTCTTAAAAAAGTATGCTTGTTTAAAAAGTTGTTTGGCAATTGTAAATGAAAGGCTAAGCGCGGATGTTTTCTCTCCCTTGAAACCCTGTTTAATCGTCTCTAGATTTACACAAAGCGTTGTTGTTCAATCTTCCCTTCCCGGATCTTCCCTTTCCGGTGCGAATATCGAAAGACAAGCTTGTTCCTTACCTTTTTACCGTATTAAAAGAATATGAATAGTTACGAACTAGCGATTTACGTATACGAATAGTTTAAAATATGATATTTCCGTTTTTACGGAATTTGAATGATTTGAAAAAGTTCATCCCTGAATCTTTTGCTTAATGGCACCTCCATATCTTGTATAGTTAAACTGTGAGATTTAATACTATCCAAATGATTTAGATTGATCATAAAACTTCGGTGCACTCTAAAAAAGTGCTTGGGTAAATAGGTTGAAATGCTGTTAAAACTGCTTCTTAACAAATGGTTTCCTCCACTTTTTGTATGCACCTCCAGATATACATGGTGACTCTTAAAAAATAGGATTTCGTCTAACTTTACTTTTATAAAAGAACCTTTTTCTTTTATAAAGAGTGCGTCATTTACTAAAACCCCTTCATCGTTAGCCGATGCCTTTTTTTGTTGATTGTAGTTGTGTAGAGCTATCTCTATAGAGGTAAACAAATCATCCGTATTAAAAGGCTTTACCAAAAAGGAAGATGGATTAACGCTTTTTGCTTTTTCAACTGTTTCCTTGCCTGAGTTTGAGGTAAGAAAGATAAAAGGAATGTCGTACTCTTCTCGTATAAATTGGGCGAGGTCTATTCCATTTTTTGATCCTTTGAGTTGAACATCCAAAATCGCAATATCCGGGTCTTCTGATTTTAAAAGCTTAACGGCCTCTTCATAACTAGAAGCTACCTCTAAAGTCTCATAGCCCAAATCTTCCAGAATATCCGTGATATTCATGGCAATAATTAACTCATCTTCTACAATGAGCACTTTTACCTTGTTCATACTTCGTTCAGCTTAATCTCTTTTGGAAATGTAATGTGAAATAGAGCGCCTTCATTTCTTTTGTAACCCATAGAGCCTTGAATTTGTTTGGTAAGGGTTTTTACCAACCGCAAACCCAAGCTTTTAACCTTACCAACGTCAAGGTCCTCCGGTAGCCCAATGCCATTATCCGAAACCTCCAATACATATTCACTCTCATTCTGTGGTTTTAGATCCACTCTTATTTCGCCCTTCTCCATTTTTTGAAAGGCATACTTAAAACTGTTGGTTAAAAGCTCGGTTAGAATTAAACCCAGCGGAATGGCGATATCTAAATTTAAGTGGATGTTTGAAGCTACATTGATTTTTGGGTTAATCTTTTGCCCTATATGGTTATTTAATTGCAGGATTTGCTGGAAGAGTTTATGGATGTAATCGTGAATATTAATTTCAGCCATGTTCTCATTTTGATAAAGCATTTCATGAATTAAAGACATAGCTTGTACTCTATTCTGTCCCTCTTGAATGGCTGCTACCGCAGATTCATCCTGTTTTCCTCTAGATTGTAAATCCAACAAGCTGGAAATGATCTGCATGTTGTTCTTTACCCGGTGATGTATCTCTTTGAGTAGGGTTTCATTTTCTTCCTTTTGCTTTAAAATCACTTCATTCTGCGCAACGAGCTCTTTATTCGTTTTTCTCTTTTGGTTGTAAAAACGATAGAGTATTAATCCTAAAAGAGCGATCAATACAGCTACACTCAAAAGCACATAGATGAGCCTTTGCTGTTTCTCTCTTTCCAATTCACCGTTAACAAGCTTAATCTCTTTTATCGCTTTATCCTTGCTTAATAGATCTATCTCTAAATCCTTCTTTTCGGCTTGGTATTTCTCCTCCATCTCCACCATGGCATTTTGCTTCTGCTCGGTAAGTAAAGAGTCGTTAAGCGCCATATATTTAATGGAATAGTCTAAAGCTTTTTCATATTGCCCTAATTCCTTATAGGCTTTATACAGTACTTCCGTACTTTTCTTTTGCATCAGTAAAAGCGAGTTTTCTTGACAGATCTCCTCCGTCTCTTTGCTTAATGCAGCGGCTTTTGTTAAATGCTCTACCCGATTGGTTTTTACATCGGTTCCCCAATTGAGGTATAAAACGGACAAATTGCTTTTCACAAAAACCAACATCCGGGGCGGACCCGTTTTCGGAAATTTTTCTTCTGCTGCCAAAAGCATTTTTTCTGCTTCTTCAAACTCATCCTTCTTAAGATGAATTAAACCCAATACTTGATAGGCATTAACAATAGTGGGTATATGGTTATACTTTTCGGCAGTTTCTACAGCCTGTTCCAAATAGAGTCGAGCTTCTTCATACTTTCCTAAACCATAAAAGCCACCACCAATAGCATAACTTCTGCGAAGCATGTTTATGGTGTCTTTTAGTTCTTTGTAAATAGCCAAGCCTTGGTTGTAATGAAACATGGCTTTTTCGTAATCCTTAATCTCAAAATAGATGAGGCCCAGGTTATCATGCGTTCGTGCAATTCCACTTTGGTGCCCTAATCTCTCTTTAATTTTTAAGCTTTTCAGCTCATATTCCAATGCCTTGTCAAAGCTTCCGGTATATTGATAGGCTAATCCTAAATTGTTAAAGATTAAAGCTTGAATGCTGTCTTGGATTTCAACTTTGCTCTCGTATTTTAGTACGTCTACATAAGCTTCAATCGCCTCCTTATTTTTAGAGAGCATGGAGTAGGCATCCGCACGGTGAAGTTGAGTTGTAAATGTTTCTTGATCCTCTCCTAAGCTTGAGAAAATTTCTTTAGCCTCATTCAAATAGGCCATTCCGCTATCTAAATACTCTTTCGTACACAAGAGCCAACCAATTTGTCTTTTGGCTTGAGCCGATTGAAGTTTCCAGTTTTTTTTCTCCGCCAGAGTTTCTGCAGATAGGGCAAAATAAACTGCCGTATCCATGTTTTCTTCTTCCAAAGCCTCGCTTATTTCAAGCAGTGCTTCAAATCGATTTTTTTCGGATGTTGCGGATTCTATTTTGAGCAATAAAGAATCTAAGTCTTCATTCTGAATTACTTCAGACGAAAACCCATTAAAACCCATAAATAAAAAAAGCAGTAAGGATGTGATCGTCCGAACCATACTTATCATTCCCTCTTTTTGCGATTGATTGTGTAAACCTTGTGATCAAAAATAAGGGATAAAAGCAAAGAGCCAACGATAGAGGTGGCTTAATTTATTTGGGAGCTAAGATATTCTTAGCCTAAACTTACACTAAATCAAACCCTAAAGACTTGAGCTAATAGCGTTTGCAGGCAAACCCCCTCCTGGAAAACCTAAAATCAAGTCATCCGGATAGTTTTCATCTGCCAAGGATACTCCCATCCGCCTTTCATTAGACTCTATCGTCTGTTTCATGGTTTGTATTTGGAAGTTGATTAACTCAGGACTGGGTTGCACTCCAGATGAAGAGCTAATTGTTGCGCTTTCTGTTTCTTTAAAATCAAGAGTAGGCGTTTCTGATTTCCAAACCAATACCGCACCAATTAAGAGCACAAGAAAACCTATTGCAAAACGGTAGTAATTCAACTTATTCTGAATGCTTGCTGTTTGTAAATCCACCGCATTAAAATCAAATGCAGGTGTTTGTATTTCTGTATCTCTTTCTTCTTCTAAATCTTTAAAATTGCTCAAAACCATTCTAAAATCTTCATATTCCGTCTCTGTGAGAAATTCAAGCACCTCTTTTCTTTTCGCTTCATTTAATTCAGAAAATGCATATTCATTGATCCAATCAAAAATATTTTCGGGTAAATCTTCCATATTTTTCATAGCACTACTTTTCCTGATTTTATTGTTTCTTTTATTTGTTTCATAGCATAAAACAGTCGAGATTTTACCGTTCCTTCCCGGCAAGCGCAAATGGCGCTAATCTCTTTAACAGAAAGGTTGTTGGAATATTTTAAAACAAAGACCTCTCTATGGCTCTCACTTAAAGCATTGAGCGCTTTTTCAATCATCTGTCTTCGCATTGTATGCTCTTCGTTTTGGGTATCTGCTTCATCATTTTCCACAACTACCAAACTCTTATATCTGCTTTTCACCTCCTCATGGCGGAGTTCGTTTTTCCACTGGTTTTTGGCTGCGCTAAAGAGCCAAACTTTAAAGTTCCTTGATGGATCAAAAGCAGCAGGGTTTTCATAAAAGCGAAGCATGATGGTTTGTGCTATATCTTTTGCTAAATCTAAATCGTTGGCAAGCCAACCTAAGTACTTACTCAACGGCTTAAAATAGCGTGCATACAGTTTCTCAAAGCTCTCCCTTTCTCCGCTTTTAATAAATAGCTCCGCGAGCTTTTCATCACTTAAAGTATCCGGTGTATGTAAAAAAATCTTCTTCAAACTATTCTAGTACCAAGAACTTACCTCTTCACTCTTACCAATATCCTCTGCTATTTTACCTAGTAGCTTCTTGTAATGATCGGCTTTTTTACTGTCTTGAATCAGTTCATAGTGCTTTATGAGCTTTACCAAACCGGGGATGTAGCTTAGGTTCAAATACTTTTTCACCATCACATCATCCGGATGCGTTTGAAAGTTGTTAAAGAGGTATTGTAAATCGTATACCTGCTCAAAATTCCTAATGGTTATCCCTAGGTTGTCTATATCCGATTTGCAATACTTAAACGCTGCACCAACCAGATACATGTCCTTATCCAAACCATATTTTTTCAAGAAACTCACTTGTGTTCCGCAACCTAAAAAGCTGATTCGTTTTGTGCTTTTTATGGTATGAGCAACCATAGCTTCAGTATATTCAGTTGCTGTGCTAAAATCTTCTCTCTTCTTATTCAAGTCTTGTATTTCGAGCTCTTTCAGCACCCTTTTACGATAATCAGCAATATCTGTTAATAGCCATTTGTTAATCACTAAAACATCCTTCCGCAATCCCTTACCGTATTGGAGCACCCATTTTGGCATAGCATCTAAATCACCATGGGTAATGAACAGTCCATTTTCATCAGCCGTTTGTAGTTCGTTATAATTCCAGATTAAATTAGAGTTTGAATAATAATTTCTCTCCAACATTTTTTTGGAAATGGCGGTTGCTTTTTCTTCTTGAAACGTAAGAACATAATGAATCAATAAGCCTTCGTAGGTTTCTGAGCGATTGGGGTTTACTTTATAGGCTTTTTCAGAGAAATCAGCGGATTTTTGACCCCTACAGTTAAAGCTTTCCATCAAATAGTATTCAAAGCTTTTATCAATATGCTTACGCGCTTCATCTATGGTGAGTTGGAGTTTTGCATAAACCTCCCCTTGTCTATTCATCCAGCTATCCATATCTATTTTCTGGAGGTATGCCCTTTCTGCTTTGTATAATTGATACCAAGCGTTGGCATCTTTGGGGTCTTTCTTTGTTTCTAGGCGCCACAATTTTTTTTGCTCCCCGTAGTAGGCTTGTGTTTTATTCTCTTTCGCAATGCCTAATATCTTTTGCGGTTTCTGAGCCCAAGCTACTGTGGAAAGAAGCATTAAGGCGAGAGAAAAAATAAGATTCCGGTTTTTCATAATCTGTTTTCTTGTTGTTTTCGTGGGTAGTACACGCCAAGAATCTAAAGGTTCAATTGAGGATAAAAAGAAAAGGTGCCTATAAAAGCACCTTCCTATTCTTTGATTTTTTCCAAAGCTCTAGAAACCTAGGAGCTTCTTCACGTCATTTTTCACTTTATCTACTTTGGAGTTTTTTCCCATCTTTTGAACCAACTGCTTTATTAGCTTTTGTTTTTCTTTTTCAATGGCGGCATTGATCTTATCGCGAGGGATTTCACGAGTAAGCTTCACAGGCACGGGCACTGTTATTTGTTTGTTCTTACTCATATTCAATTTGAGCCACACCTTACCGGAAACGGTAGCTTCCTTTGCCGTTAAAAGTGCGTTTACCGGAAGGGATAACGGCACTTGTGCAGTCATGGTAGTCGTTTTATTAGACTCTGCAGGTATAAGGCTATGTTGAAAATGACCGATCTTCATTAAGTACGCATCGTCCAGAAAAAAATCATAAAACATCGAATCCAATTCTACCGACTTGGCGTTTGGATTTTGAATCTCCACAAGAGCATCAAAACTGAGCTCTTTTAATTCAAACTTAAACTGCCCTTTACGAATTTGATCCGCCATTTGAAGCAGGTCTTTAAGCGATGGCTGGTTTACATTGATCTTTTTATCCGAATTGCTAAAATAGATGATGGGAGCGGCCTCAAAAGTTCTGAGTCGCACCTCTTTCAATTCATATTTGCACTTGCCCAAAAGCTCTCTCGCTTTAATGGATTCTCTAAGAGAAGAGCAAGAGTTAACCAAGAAAGCCAGCAACACTAAAACTACTATCCGAGAAACCGAGAAGAAAAGGTTTTGACCATTCAATTTACGAAGCATAATGAGGAAGATTAAAAACGTAAAGTTAATATTTGGCTGTAAATGTGCTTCCCACCCCTAAACAGGACTTTACCAAAATCATGGCAGTTTCTACCAGATTCATAAAAAGAGTTACCAGAATCATACTCGCCCCTGCTCAAGCTTCCGCTTACCCGACCTTTAAACTCAAATAAAGCCATAGATCTTAATAACATATCCGAAACGGTAATATCTATAACACCTAGAGATAGATTGAGATTTGCACTCAGCTCCAAAAGCTGAGTGCTTTTCTTTAGGCACCAAAAAAATGCAGAGCTTCATACACCAAAAATGCTGGCCATACAATGGCTTTTAAAAAGCCTAAAACTCCGGCCCAAAAGCCTAAAGAATTAGAAATAAAATAAATGGCTGCACCAATAAATCCTAAGCCATAAACGGCTCCTGTCGTATTCCCTGAGTTAACTGTGATTCTGTTGTTTGTCATTTCAAATGCGGATTTTGAGTTTAATGCAAGCTAAACTCAGCTGTGCTTTTTAACAATGACATTCATCAGCTAAAGAACTGATATCCGAACAGGTTTAAGCAACCGAAAAGGACAAGCTCTCCAGCGCTTCTTCATAAGCGTGAGAGAGATCGGATGGGGAATTTGCTCCCAGGTTAACAATACCGCAACGGTATCCACCAACAGAGCGCATTTCTCCAGATAGATCTGTTCCTACTTTTCCGAAAATCTTTACGCTCGATTTTGGATAGCGTTCGCAAAAGGAATTCACCTCTTCCTCATCCGGAACTTCTGTTAGTTTATTTCCGGTAAATGTTCTTAAAACAAAGCTTGTAGAACAGTTAAAACTTCCATTTCCATGCCCAAAACTTGGTTTCTTGCCTAAAGCCAGGTCTATTAATATCTGGTAGGTACTGTTCCCTTCAACATTCTCATAAAGCTCCGAAAACTGGTACGACAAGCGCGGATTTACCTCAATAATATGCACACTGTCTTTTACAGGGTTGTAGAACAATTCTACATTAAACTGAGCTTGTTTAAAACCCATGGTTGTAATAAGATCTTCCGTGAGCTTAACCATTCTATCTTGAACACTTTGACTCAATTTGGATGGGTATTCAAACCTTGAAAAAACATTGGTATTTGGATACATCACAGAATCCACTATACCACAACTGTAAAATTTTCCATCGTGCACAAAGCCGTCTAAGGTTACTTGGTCTCCTTCCAATAATTCTTCAGCTACAAAATAATTGGCGTGTAAATTCACTTCAGAATAAGCCTTTAACAATTGGTTGTAAGGCCGAT
This sequence comes from uncultured Owenweeksia sp., assembly GCA_964485405.1. Lineage (GTDB taxonomy): Bacteria > Bacteroidota > Bacteroidia > Flavobacteriales > Schleiferiaceae > CAKZNE01. The sequence goes on from CAZAJG010000006.1 coordinate 88,912, forward strand.
TTATCATTCTGAAAATAAACCGCTCTAACCAATTAAAGGACATATGTGAACGCAGTTCTTTTTCGTTGTTTATTTTTTTAGCATATAGAGAAAATGTTCCTTTAACCGGCTTAACGAAAAAGGGGTATTTAAGCTTTGGTGCAAAGTTTTTTGACAGTTTTAAAGGGATTAAATCGCAATTTACTGCTGCCTCTGGGAAACTTTCCTTTTGTTTGAGCCTACTCAAATACTTGTGTTGAGAAAGGATCATTGTACTAGCATCATTTCCTGGAAGGCCTAGTTCCTGGCTAGCAACTGCAGCTATAATTGCTCCAATATATTCTTCTGAAGAAAGTATAGCGTCCACCTTTTCTCGCTTTGCTTTTCGCACCACTTTTTTTACAAATTTTTCTGCATTAAAAAATGGCAATTTTAAAGATTGTGAAAGCGTTAGCGGATGCGGGAAATCAAATAGTTTAGGCCCAAAAAACAAGAACTGATACTGTTGGTTGTACTTACTTTTTGCGAATTCAGCCCGATCCCAGTCGTTAGGAAATAGAACTAATACTTTTTTCATGATATGGTAGAGTTGTTCAAGGTTTCTGTCTTTTTATTTCAAGTATTAGTTGCACGCGAACAAGAGTTGAAATAAATAGTTTCTACGAGTTTTAAATTTTGACTCCTCAACCTTCTTCTAAGGCGTCAAAACTCCTAATGGGAAAATAATTTAGTGAAATAATCAGCCTATTCATCCGATTAGAAAAAACGCTTCATTACTATTCTTGATTTTATACTTATTTAAAAGCTTAAAGATTAGAGCATTGTGTAGTACGCTATTTTATTATTTATATGTAATTAATTGATAATCAAAAAGGGGTTCTTTTTTAAAAAGCTGATGCGTTCATAACTTTTACGCATTGACAACTCCAAATGCTACAATCTTTTAGTACCTTTTTCCATACCAAAAACCACCTTTCAGGCAACTTTCTTAGCTTTTGATAGTCAGATTGTTAATGTTATTTCGAGAAAAAAGTGAAATTTTAATTATTTCACTTTTACACTTTTGATGTAGTTTTTGTTATGTCTATTTTTAAGAAATAACGTTATTGATAACCGTAACGGATTACATGCAGCTATGTAAAACTCTAACCCTGTCTTATTATGTCTATTAACCCAGTAAAAGTGCTCATTGTAGATGATGAAAGTCGTTCTCGAGAAAATCTCAAACAGCTCATTGAAGGATTTAGCGAGGGAATTCAAGTGTGTGGCGAAGCCGGTTCTGCTCAATCTGCTTTTAAGCAAATCAATACACTAAACCCGGATGCTCTTTTTCTAGACATTAATATGCCGGATGTAGATGGGATGAGTTTTGCCAAAATCCTTAGAGAAAAAGGCCTTACTCTCCCTGTAGTTTTTGTTACCGCCTACGATCAATATGCTATCCAAGCTTTTAGAGCAAGTGCTTTAGATTATTTATTAAAACCCATCAACTTAAAAGAGTTAGCTCGTGTATCGAATAAGCTAGTAGATTCTTTTAAAAACAAGAGTACACATCCCAATTCTGAACTCTCTTTTCTATTAGAAAACCTCGAATCTCGTAACACGCCTAAAAAAGTAAAGCTCCCCTGGCAAGGCGGTTTTAAAGTGGTAAATACTGAGGAGATTGTAAGTGTTCAATCGGATAACTGTTATTCTGAAATATTTCTTGATGATAAAAAACTTACGGCTACTATTACCATTGGTGAGTTGGAACAAATGCTTTCTAACTTCTCCTTTTTTAGGGTACACAACCGGTTTTTAATAAACCTAAACTATGTGGATAGCTTTAGCAATACTGGGGGAGAACATGTAACTATGACAAATGGCTCTTCTTTTCCCGTTGCCAGGCGAAGAGTAAAAGAGTTTAAGGAGGCTTTTTCTTCAATTTCCAGTTAAATCTTCATGTCTGGACAGCTCTTTTTCCGTTTCTTTTTTTTGCTTCTTCTGGTACCATCTTATTACAATGGTCAGCCCAAAATAGATCGGGTAAACTATAATTTTTACAATCAGAAAGGATTACGAGGTGATGAGTTTTTTGGAATTGCTCAAGACTTTAATGGCGTATTATGGGTGGGTAGTACTAAAGGCATCTATCGCTTTGATGGACAAAACAGTCGCTTATATAGCCGTGCAGAAGGCATTATATCTCGAGTAGTAACTCGAATTTTTCTGTTAAAGGATAGTTCGCTGATCGCTCTTGGCGAAAAGCCATACGCCTTGTACCGGATTAAGAACGATAAGCTGCATGTTTTACATCCAGAGCTTGAACATAGACTTAACGGAAATTATGTTTGCTTAAACCGTGATAAAACAGGAATCTATGCGTATTCCTCCAATGGATCCAAAATTTTACGTATTGATAAAGATTCAATTCACACCGTTCAAGACTCTATCCGAAGGATATCCTCCTTGTTTCATTCACCCAGCGGTAAGCTGATTGTTTGTACCGTGAAGAAAAATAAGGGAGACAAATTAAACCCAAAAAGTGACACCAGTGTAACCCGAGTACTTGAATACCCAACTCGGATAAAGTATATAGTTGGTAATAATGGCAATAACTACGCCTTAAGTCAAGAGTATTTAATAGAAGAAAAAGCTTATTCTCAAGTTGATACTTTAGCTCGTTTTACACCAGAAGATAATATTCTAAAACCGCATTTTCTTGTGCAAGATGACGCGGGAGGGTTTTGGTTTTCTGGCGAAACATCTGGATTACACTATTTTGATCCAAACACAAAAAAAGTATCCCAACTAGACGCATATTTTGGTTTAAGTGGGGTACAGATTACCTCTCTGTTTAAAGATAATGACGACAACATTTGGCTATCAACCATGGGTAGGGGCCTTCAATGTATTAGGCGCAGTATTTTTAAAAACTACACTAAATCTGAAGGGCTTCCCAACAACTACATTACACAACTCCAACAAACGAAAAACGGGGTAGTTTGGGTAGGAACGTATTCCGGTCTTAGTCTTTTGAAAAAATCCCCTTTCTCTTCAGGCTATCAGATAAAAACATACCCTCAGCTTGGCTTTATCCAGAGACTTTCCAAAGATTGGTCTGAACGAATATTTATAGCTAATGAAAGAGGGTTCCCATCAGAACCTCTCAATGCACCAAAAGGAGCGTATTTCATTCCAGAAATCGGTCTTTCAGTTGATCAACTGTCTGATAATCAATATGTTTATTCGTCTTGGAGAGGCTTAAGATATTTTAAAAATTATACAGACATCCAACAGTGGCATGAGAAAATCACTCTGCAGGTACTAGCTGAAGAGCCGATCAAAAAACTGATTCAGGTAAATGCTCAAGAGTTGGTTCTCACTGAAAAAGGGCTTTATAAAAGAGAGGTAAACGATTTATGCGCTATCCATATCCCATTGCTCCAAGAAGATCAGCAAAATAATACGCTGGCCTTTTATGATATAGTTGAAGGTACGAATCAGGAAATATGGATTGGAAGCTCAGAAGGTTTGCTTCATAAAAAAGGGGAAAACTGGACACTGTACAATGCTGAAGATGGCTTGCATGATGAAGTTTGTAAAACCTTAGAATATGAACCCGGTGAGAATAGATTATGGATAGGTGCCAGCAATGGCTTAATCTCTTTTTGGAAAGGGAATTTTAATGCTTACACCAAAAGTGATGGGCTTCTTTCTAACGAGGTTAATGCGATTCTTAACGACTCTATAAACGACTGCATATGGGTGGCCACAGGAAACGGCCTGAGTCAACTTCAAAAATCCCGAGTGGACCATATCCCAGATAGCAAAAAAAAAGTAGCCATTTATCAAGCGGAGATCATGAATGATACTTCTATTGCTTACCCACATGATATGCACTTAGAGGCTTTTCAAGACCATTTAACTATTTACTTTTCCGCCCCATACCTCTTCTTTCCTGAAGAGGCCGAATATCAATTTAAGCTCGAAGGCGTTCACAATAAATGGCAAAAGGCCAATCAAAATAGCCCTAGAGCAGAATTTATGTCCTTATCGCCAGGTGATTATACTTTTAAAGCTCGAAGCAGAAAGTTGGGTTCTGAATGGGGTGAAGTCTCCAATCTGCGCTTCATCATAGCCACTCCTTTTTGGAAGAGAACTTCCTTTCGGGTAGCAGTGATTATCCTCTTTGTTTTTATCACCATTTCTATTGCACAGCTCCGTATAAAAAGCATTAAAAAGAAAGAGCGAAACAAACGCCAAATGCTGACCACAATGAATGACTTGGAACTACAAGCCTTTCATTATAGCATGAATCCCCACTTCTTGTTTAACTCTTTAAATTCTATACAGCAGTTCATCACCAAGTATAGAGATGCTGTAGCGGTTAACTTTATATCAGAATTCTCTTTGTTAGTTCGTAATAACTTGGAAGCGCTTCGCTCGGGTTGGATTAGCCTGGATAACGAGATAGAGCAGCTCGAACGATACTTGAGTCTAGAATCGCATAGACTAAATCATGCTCTTTCCTATAAAATTGAAGTAGATCCCTCCATTCCTCTTTCTCAAGTGGAAGTCCCTCCCCTTTTTATTCAACCTTTTATTGAAAATTCCATTTGGCATGGTATTGCTCCAAAAGAGAATAAAGAAGGAAGCTTTATACGCCTACAAATTGAAGCTGAGAATGAGGAATGTTTGCGGATTACCATACAAGATAACGGAGTAGGCTTAAACGCTCAAAAAAATAACAAAAAGCCAGGGCATGTGTCGAGAGGTATTGAGCTGATTCGAAAACGATTGGAATTGCTCTCAGAGAAAAATCAATTTGAAATATTGGAAACCAAAGATCGTGAAGGAAATCCAACCGGTACTTTGGTTAGCATCATATTTCATATAGTAGACTAGAGTTCTATCTGAATAGGGTTAAACAATCGCTAGCATGCTTTTCATTTCCTCTCTCATCTCTATATAAGATTGTCCAGAAATACACCCCTTCGGTTACATTTTCTGCTTTCCAGTTTATTTTTGGATCTGTTGTTTCGTACACTTTAATTCCCCATCTATTAAAAATTGTGGTGTGCATAGAAATGATGCCTTTACTTACTGTTGGAGCAAATAAATCATTCACCTGATCATTGTTTGGTGTAAAAACATTGGGCATTTGTAATACAATCTTACAGTCTCCTTGCTTTACTAGAATCGAATCCGTAAACCAACAGTTTTCTGTAATTACCTCTACCCAATATATTCCAGGTTCTGTAAGCTTGAAGGTTGAATCGGTGGAATTATCTTGCCATATATATTCAGCATTTCTAGCTGCTGCATCAAGGAGTATACTTTCTCCGCGACAGATTGTAGTATCCTCTCCAAGATCTTTAAATCTAGAACGAACTGTACTTACTTGAATGGAGTCCGCAAATACACAACCGCCCACAGTTACCTCTACCCAATATACCCCTTCTCCTTGAGCCATAAAAGTAGGATTCTTTGAATCGTCTTGCCATAAATAAGTGGCATTGGATGTTGTTGCATCAAAAAATACGCTTTCTCCTTCACATAAAATGGTATCATTTCCTAATCCTGGGAAATCCGAATCGACAATAGTAACTGTAACGGAAGCGGTATCATTCTGTGATCCATAACAAAAATAGGTAGTGGTGCTATCCGGTTTTACTCTAATTATGGAATCTGTGGAGATAACCATATTTGGCATAACACTATCTACCCAAGTATATGAAGTACTATTAAAAGCCACTAGGCTAATCGAGTCATTTGAGCAAAGGGTGGTGTCGCCACTCAACCAAATATTAGGGGAAAGTGTAACGCTTACATCATCAATAAAATATGAGGCTACAGAACCTGGTGTGCCAAAGTCGTGAACCAGGAAATTATTATAATCCTTAAAGTTACCGATGGAGATATATTGCTCACCTCCTTTTGCCAAGTATTCTCCTGAAATCGGAACCCATTGTGCTGTATCTAAAAGCATATTTCCTGAAGGATTACTAATTTGAGGTAAAACAGGAGGGTTAATCGGAAAAGCCTTGCGATGAGCCCAAGCCGTATCAGAAATATAAGCACCTATAGCATCAATACCATACCTATTATGACTGCGAGATACGTAAAAAACAACATCGTACATCCTATTTTTTACTAAAGGACTTGAAAATTTAACCTGTATATGTTCGCAATAATTATCTAAAGCAATTGCTGGATAATAACATATAACATGCGCATAAGCATTACCTGTTCTGGCAGGCTGATACCCCCATTGGTTATTCGGGACACCAGCGGATGCTGAATTGCATTGATGACAATAATCCGTTGTACCCTTGGTGGGGGAGTACCAAGACAAACAACTATCTATTTGTCCTGTATTGCTGGGACAAGAAGTATAATTTTCAAAACTCGGATTGGGTATCAAGTTTTGCCCTTTTAACTGATAAAGGGTTAAAACACCTAATACGACTGCTATTAGATTCTTCATTTAAATGGTTCTAGGGTTTAAAAAGGTAAAAAACTTATAACCCTTACTATTGAAGAGATGAGTGAAAGGAAAGGGAAGGTTTTATAAACACTCACTCATTTTGGGAAAAAAGAATATGGCTGGGGTTGGCCTTCGGAACGAACGCCAACCTCAACCGTATCTATTCGTGTTTTATGAACTTAGTGGTGCTTACTTTATCCCCTTGTATTAGTCTTAAAAAGTAAACCCCAGAATTTAGATGTTGAATATTTACCGTTTTAGAAACACCATTTATGGGTTGCTTTAAAAGTAGCTTACCACTCATATCTAAAACTTCCAATTGAAGATGAACCTCTTCTTCTAGCTGAACTTTGATAAAATCGCTGGCTGGATTGGGGAAAAGATCAAAGGCGATGGCTTGCTCTTCCTCTAGGCTAATACCTGTGTTTGAAGAGTAGTTATATAAAAAGCGGTAGTTATTGACCCATTCTTGAAGGGATGGGTCCCAAGATTGACGTGTTTTCTCACTCAACAAACCTGCACTACTATTTAAATACAAAACTTTATCAAAGTTGCTCCAGTTTGTGGAATCAGGATGTCTAGACTTGGTTTCTTTCAAAATGAGATATCCATTTTGATCGTAGAGCCAATCGTCTCTTAAAGTGGGGATTTGCCAAATACCATTCTCATTACTCTGATAGAGAATACCTTCAATTTGATTGGACGAATTATAGGTATAATCGCCTCTATCTGGTCCCTGCCACATGGCGTCAACACTATTCCACCTCCAAGAGAAAGACTGATGGATACTTCCATTGGTATTTGGAACAAGACTATCTCGAATTTGATTTTGCCAGGCTCCCGCTCCCGTGTTCCATGCTTGAGTTATACGACCTGTTTTAAAGCCATTAGTATCGTAAGTATAAATGTTTTTGCTCCTGTTCTCCCAAGAATTATTAATCCAATCCATTCTTAGTTCTTCCAGAGTATTCCCATCACCATCTACCGTATATACCAATTGACTCCCGTTTATCCAGTTATTACTAGCCGCATCCCATCGTTCATCCAAATGATTCAATAACAACCCGTTAGAATCATTGATGTACAAAGACCTGCGATTAAGCTCCCAGTTGTTTTGCGAAGCATCCCAAAAACGGGTTGTATCTCTAACTAAATAATCTTGATTATCGTAGGTAAATTGTGTTTCCCATGTATCGGATTCCGACCAAGCTGTTCCATCCCATATTTGAAAAATGTAGGACTCTGCTTGTTGGGCCAATAACAGCCCGGAACATAAAAAGATGGATAGGAATAGAATAGTTCTTTTCTTCATTGTGTTTGTTTTTAGTTAGTTATTCTTCTATTTCTGTCCTATTTCCTTACTCCTGTTTCAATAACTCTCTGTTAAAAAAGAGTGCTTTTTAATTTTGACTTTTTGTTTTTTGATCCGTTGCCTTAGCCCAAAAAGAATATGGTGGAACTCCTATTCAGAATCAATATCAATTCCAACCGTATCTAATCCAATGGTGTTAGTGTTTTATAAATCTTGCAGCACTTGTTTTATCCGTTGCTGATGCCTTGGTAGGTTTGGTGTCATGAAGTCAAGGATTAAAGCATTTACCAATCATTAATTCTACCGCAACAAAGTTCTCCGTAGTTTTTCCAAACTTTGTATGAATTTTTTATTTCGATTTAATCATCTAAGAAATGAGCTATAAAGTGTTTATCCTACTTTTACTTTCATTAACAAAATGATCTATCACCTTAGTAATTACATACTAAGGAGTTTTAATGACCTTTTTCTTCGCGTGCCCGTGCCTTTTACCACTTCTTTCTGTTAATCCAAGTATTTTCCGAACTTTATTCTCTGTTTGGACAGAAGTATCTTTATTCGAATTTGTAAATATGTCAAAAACATGACCCAAAAGCTCATGTGCCGTTGTAGCGTTGATTTCTGTTGCCAACGGATTGCCATTATTGTCCTCGTTTGTTTTATTTCCCTGAGTAGAAGGATCAACGAGCACCAATCCATTTTCTAAATTCTTCCCGGTTGATAAACTTTGGAAAGCAAATGTCCCTCCACCTCCAGCGATTGTACCTTCAAACTCTTTTATTATTGGAACCTCCGTTTTTACCTTAGGGTTAAGTGGATCTATCTTCCTTGTAACCGTTCCATCTTTGGGGTTAATCTTATCGACATAGTTATCTACCACTTCAATAGTGCTTCCCACTTGGTTTTTCACAGATCCAACTGTTCCAAGCTTAAACAAGATAGTATAAGAATCATTGCTTGCAACTTCATTTAACCTGTTAGCCAAATCCTTTTGATCATTCGAAAATGTCTCCATCGCTTTTTTTAGTTTTCTTCTGTTTACCTTGATTCCTTTTTTGGTTACCTTAAAGCCTGACTTCTTTCCAAAAACAGAACCAACAAAAGCGTTAAGATGTTTAACTTCCTCTTTCCCAGCTGGTATAACTTTGCGCCCATCAGGGTCTAAAAAAGTGATTGGAGAGTTTGCGGCAAAATTATAAGGAGACAAATGAGGGTATTTGGACATAAGAGGATCCAAACTCATCCACCTCCCAATCCTCGAATCATAAATCCTTGCTCCAAAATCCAAAGAATTTCCGGCACCTTTCACCTCATCATCCTTCTCCATCCCATTAAACCCATACCGATAATCCTCCCCACTAGCAAAGCGCCCGGGCATTTGCATTCCAAAAGGATAATAATCCTGATACGCCACCACATCTGCCTCTCTTAAGATTCCAGGGCTTTGCTTGGTGATTTCAGCATTGTCTACCGTAAAATGCCAAGGCTGCGTTCTGTTGGTGCTGGTTACTAAAACGTAGAGCCAAATATTTCGAGTTCCACTGACTCCAGGCACGGTAAAGCTTACACCTTTAGTGCCTTGCCCACCTGTATAGTTACTTCCAATATTCGTAGAGCCTACGGTGCGGTCTTGTACCAAAAGCCTAACAGAAGGTGGATAAGGATAAGCTCCTAACCCGGTGTAAGTGCCTAAATCTACACGAAACGTATAGGTTTGTCCGGCTTCCAGATCTATTTTTAAAATGGGAGCTCCATAGGATGTACTGGTTTCCACCAGCATTTTTTGACCTATATTGGTAAGGATAGTGGGAGGATTACCTCCTGTATTATTGGCTCCATGCGGATACCATCCCATGAGGGTTCCATCATCAAAGTCATGATTTACCGTAAAACCGCCATCGCTCTCAAAAAGTGGGGCATCACTTACCGTGGCTAAAACATTGCCTAAATGGTTTTTCAGCTCATAACTTTTGTGGGAGAGTTTTCTCGTATAATCTGTTGCTACTCCATCTACCGTTACGGCAGAGGTATAAGGGTTGAGCACTCCTAACCTGTCTGAGCCAAACACATTGAGTTCGGCTAAAGAAGCACTACTTTGCCCGGCTTCCTGAGTGTAAGTGGCCATGGCGTTACCGCTGGCATCTCGTACATAAAAGGTCTTTTTAGCACCACCACTTCCGGGAACTTCTTTCTCTATCCGATTGCCCAGGGCATCGTATTTAAAATCAATTTGATCGCCTCCCGTTTTTTGTACAGATTTCACCTTTCCGGATACTGTCCAGTCAATGTTGTCAATATCCTGCCCGTCATCTGAGGTAAGATTCCCTATGGCATCATAAGTGTAGTTCCCTCCAGTGGTGATGTCGTTTCCTGTGGTATTTAATTCTGCTTCCCCTAAATGTACCAAACGGTTCCGTTTGTAATCTACACTTGGATCAAAATAGCTGTAAGTGAAATTATCAATCTGAGTTCCCGTTTCGCGTTTGCGTGTTAAATGGGTGAGGTTCCCATTTTTATCATAGGCATAGGTGGCTCCATATCCTCCATCTGTGGTGTTGGCGGTTAATGCATCGTTAGAAGAGCTTAAATCAGCATCGGCATAGGTATTAAAAGAAGTAATTCGATTTAACTGATCATAGCGATAACTGTTTAAGTTGGCCTCAATGGCTTGCTGCGTATTGTCTCGCATTTGATTGCTCATAGCCGAGATGTTCCCGTTGTATAAATCGTTTGCCGTAATAGCTGCTGGTATATTACGCACTATGGGTTGATTGGAAAGCGTTCCGATAGCGCTATAATCTCCGCTGTAGTAGGATAAAGAATAGGCAAAAGCATCACGTCCTACATAAGGGTTAGTTCCTCCTATACTTTTCCCATCTTGTCCTAAATCAAAAGATTGATTGGGGTTATTGGTTCCTAAGGTGGAGCTGTTTACGGTTTTTAACCATCCTTGTAAGGTATAAGCAAAATCTTGCCCCTGAATTAGGTGTTCTCCTAATTCAATTCGGGCTAAAGGCCCGTGTGGGTAATAGTAGTAAGCCGCTTCTCTATCCCATATTTCATCGTTTAAGCTGGTTTCTACATATTGAATCCGGTTGTCTGCATCATAGGTGTAACGGTGGTAAAAGGCGTTGGTTTTACCGGGTTCGTAGGATACTTTTTTTACGTTTCCATTTAACAGATCGTAATCGTAAGCTATGGTGATGAAGTTATGGCCGGCAGCACTTAAATCCTCGCTGTAGGAGTAGAGGGTTTTTACATTGCCCAACACATCGTAATCATACAAATACGCATGATCTGGCAAAGCGTAGCTGAAATCCCCTAAAGCATCTGCTGCTGGATTGTGTATATCCAAAATGGCGTTACTTAAACTCGGGTAATAAAAAGTGGCCGATACTCGGTTTTGCAAATACTCTTGATCCATATTTACGCTGATGGCCGTATACGCTTGATCGTATAGTGTATGTGTAACTTCCGTTCTACTGTGGAGGTTGGTGAGCATAAAATCTTCTTCTACCAATTGCCCAAAAGGGGGTGGGGTGGATAGGGAGCATTCCCCGGCTTCTACTACTCTTCCCAATTCATCATACAGACTATAGCTGTAGGTAGAAACACTTGCTTGTTTGGCATTTTGCGATAATACAATACGCCCTAAACGATCGTACCAAAATTTAGATTCTCCACCATCGGGTGTAAACTGCTGGATGATTTGGTTGAGGGTGTTGTAGCGGTAATGGGTTTGAAAATCATGCTCTGGACGGATAAAAGGTCGCTGGCTGTCTTTGCGATGATCTTCTACATCACTCAGTTTTACTCCACCTTGTATAGCGGCCTCTGCCGGGATTATTTTCACCCCTTCTGGTGGAACCGTTTTTATCAAGTTTCCGGATTGATCGTAGTAGTAGAGGGTAAATTGGTATTCATCAATTTCATAACCCAGGGTAAAATTTTCTGTAGTTAATACTTGCTGGCGACAGCTTTCAAGATAGGCTGCTCGTATTTGGTCTAAAAGATCTTCTACCTCCAATAGGTATTGGGCTAAAGCGGATTGTTCTGCTTCATGTTGAGCTGCTGCAAGGCAATCTGCTAAAGGATCGTAATCCGGGGCCATAGAAGCTGGGCCATCAAAATCGTTTCCATATACACAGCTGTTGAAGTAGGGGTTAGCAAAAATAAATTTGAGCGAAGTATATTCTTGAGATTGGCAATCGGTGTAAATGGTTTGTAATTGAGCAACGGTAGGAGAAGAACCTACTTGCGCTGTAATTTCATTTTCTACATCACTCCAGTTGGGGCCAAAATCATTGTACAGATTATCTAAATTGTTGCATAGGCAATCTCTTAACTCTTGATCATCAGGAACATCTTGAAGATTTTCATTAAAAAATTCAGTTAATGCCGCTAAATCTCCAAACTCTCCTATGTTGTCAAAAAGCATATTAGGTGGAAATACGAGTTGCCATCCGTTTAAGGCAGAAGTGAGTCCATCGTAATCATCTCTATCGTCATCTTGCGGATTGGGCACACATAGTTCACTGTATTTAACCATATTGTATATGGCCATTTCTCGATAAAAAAGATAAATGCTTCTAAAAAACTCATACTTATTCATGCTATCAAACATGGGGTTTTCCACTCCACCACCACCATGCAGCTGGTTGTAAAAGTTGATGATATCCGCAGGCAGGTTTGCCGTATTCCCTTGGGCAATATCGTCCGGATCATTTAACACATACCAAATACTATGTGATACTGGATCAGAGGAGTTTGTGGGTGTAAAAGTGATGAAGTTCATTAAGCGGTTCATGATATCACCTCTCATTAAATCTGCTCCATGGGGTTGATGCGATTCATTGGATAAAAGCTCACAACTGGCAACGGTAAGATCGAAAGCATCGGAACCATCTACTATAAGTTCATCGGAACCTAAAACATCGTAATTGATGTACCCGCTATTATCCATATCCTGCCCGTATGTATTGAGGTTGATCCCCATAGCCAATGGATTGAAAAAATTATGATTGGGGTGGGTAGTGGCATATTCCATTGTATTACCCCGGTTCATCAGGTTGATATAGCCCCAATTCAAATCGTTAGTGCTCAGACATTCGCAGTAAAGCTCGTAGGTGCAATATTCTGGATGTAGATGCATAATAGCTGCGGACATGCTTTCATCCCAATTGTCTCGTGCCTCTTGCCAGCTGGTAAAGCTTATGCTTGAATTAACAGCAGTAGCTAAAGCTCCAGGTGTGGCAAAATGAGAAGCCAACCAGTCAAACCAATTCTGATTGGGATCGTAGTCTCTCGATCCATCTGGGTTTAAAAGGATGGCTTTGGTATCTGTATCATATTGCAAGCGAGGAGCAATGTTGTCAAAATATTGCCCTCCCGGACTTAAAGAGTTAATGATTTGCTTGTACTTAATTCCGCAGAAGTCAATATCCGTAATTTTCTCATCGGCCTCTTCGCATAGGTTTTGGCAATTGGTAATGGCCATTGTTACTGGATCGTTGGGATCATTGGGATCGTAGGAGGTGTAGGTATTGCCACTGGCATCTAAATATTGCGAAACGCCATTTACTACCATAACGTAAGCCTGTAAGCAGGAGATGCTACAGTTTGGAGTGCTGCAATCTACATCAGAAGGAAGAACTTGATAATTTGCACATGGAGCCAACTCATTGTCTAAGTAAACTGAGGAAAAAGAATAACCAAATCTCAATCCATCAATAGCCGTTTCTAAGGCTGTGAAATTTGGTTTAATAGTACGCTTCAGCATGTATTGGCCCGGTAAAAGTGTAACTTCTTTGGAGCCGCTTAAAGGTTCGTTGCTGCTGGTATAACTCCCAATTCTTTCCAGCATCAAATCTCCGGTACGTATGTTTATCAGTTTTATTTCAATCTCAAAAAGGCCTGAGTTTTCTGGAAATCCCATTCCAATAAGATCGCCCAGTGCAGTTGTACAAACGGGGTTAAATGGCACTTCTCCCAGACTGTAGGTAAAAGTATAATTCCCAACTACCGGTGCGGTTACAATAGTAAAATCCTCAAAAACAGCTTGAGATGTTTCGGTTTTGGTTTTAAAAAGATTGGAAACAATTTCCTCCGGATTTCTGGGTAAAGCATCCATACCGGATGGAGTGTTGCCACTTAAGCAAGTGGCCACCACCCGGTTAGAGCCATCCTTATAGGTAATACTTATTTGGCTATTTTCATCAATTTGGTAGTCTTTGCTGTAGTTAATACTCAAGCCTGCCTCGTTTCCAAAAAGCCGATCTAGCTCTTCTTGCTTAGGACGACCGTAAATAAAGGTTTTGTTTTTCCCTTCTTTCATGGCATAGGTATCCCCTGGAGCACTTTGTTGAATTACCCGGCCTGTACCATTGTTATCGTATAACATTTGGCTATAAGGGTAGCCCTTAGCATCGGGAATAAAATCCCTAAAATCCGATTGTATGGAATTGGACGGGGAATAGTATTGTGTGGCTAAAGCGGCAGCATCTAGCTCAGCTGGAGTTTCACCTGTTCCGGAGGTTACTTGATCTAAACGGGTATCGCTAAAATAATTTGCAGGAGTAAAGTTGGGGTTAGCCGCATAGTATTGTAATCCTTGAGAGGTAACTGGTGCCGGCATAAGCTGTATGGAAGGACGACCTGCATAGTCGTATTCACTTTCAGATACAACGGCATTGCCATCAGAACTTAACAGGCTTACGCTTTGCTTGTTTCGCCCTAACCCATCAAAAAATTGAAGCTGATCTTTACGAAGACCATTTTCCGCAAAAACAGAGGTGTATTCCCAGTTTAAATTCTCATTTAAAATCTCTGTTCCATCAATGTAGTGGTAAAAGAAGTTTCCTACCGTGTTGCTTTGCTCCGTTTGTATAGCGCTAATGGTTGACGTGGATGGCGTGTAACTCCATGCACTGTATTGATATTCTCCACTCGCATCTTGAGATACTAATCTGTATCTATGGATAAGAGATCCTCTAGAAAACTCCATCGGTAAAGCATAGTAATTCTCACGGATACGGATGCGATTTGCGTCCTTAAAATTTACCGGGATACTTAAGTTTTTATGGTCACCATTTTTTATTCCATCCGAGATAAAGAGCCATTCTATTTCATAATAATCTGCACCCGGAGAAAAAGGATATTCGAGATTAAAGTAACGGTTGGTTACATCGGATGTAAGCACGGCTCCGCTAGGGTTAGAACTGCTTACATCTACATAGCGTTTTGATGCTATCTCTATTTCGATAAAGGTGTTTTTTGGAGCAACATTGGCGTTGTACGTGGTTCCATCAAACTTCTTTACCGTTATGGATGTACCTGTAATTTTAGCCTTTATCACATCATGTATTCCTATTAGGCCTCCTCCCGCATCATAATAACTGTAGTTGCGTTCTACGTAATCTATAATTTCACCTCCTTCGGTTACATCATATCTAACTTTTAAAGCTTGATTATTTAAGGTTACTGTATCGCGCGTTTTAGCTCCAACCGGTCCAATTAACTGGATATATTCTAAACTATATTTTACCTCAACTTCAAAGGATGTTCCTGCCAAATAGAGGTCTGGATCACTCTCATAATCTCTATCAAAATAAAGTTTCACTTTTAGCTGATCCTTTTCAGCAGTGGAAAGGTAGTTGTTGCTCAGGTTAAGCTCATCTCGGTTAGACACGTCTAACCAATAAGAAAGCCCGCCTGTTGGAACAAATTGATTTACAGATACAGAAGAGGCTATTTTTTCTTCTCCTCCAGCTTGAAGCGATATACAAGCCAGACTCAACAAAAAACTAAGACCTATCTGCTTTAAAAGGCGTACACCATTTTTGGTCTGAACTGCCATAGGGTTATTCAAAGTATTTTTCATGATGTTTTGGTTATTTTTTGAGGTGCACTATGTTGTTAGATACAGTATGGATTCCTCTATCGGTTTCCTTTTTCACATAAGCTAGTTTTCCTTCTTCGTTGTACCCATAAAAGGTGGTAAAGTTGTTGGCATCCATTTGAGCGATCAATCTGTAGGTATCTAAATCATACACATAAGTTGTAATGGCTGCATCAGCAGGGTAAAAACGGATATCGTCTATAACTCCATTGCCATTAAAGCTGATGGACCTACTCGTGGAGGATTTATCTGTTTTAAAGGTGTAGGTAATTAAATCCCAGCCATCTATATTGGAGGCGTCTTTGGTTACATATTCGTCTGCGACAGAGGTTGTAACCAGAGGGGTTCCCGACTGTTGCCAAAAGCTAAGTCTATACAATTTATCTTTTAGCAGATCCGTTAAGTTTAAGTTACTGGAAGAGTTTACATTAAGCGATTGGTCACCCGTATGGCTTAGAGAAGAGTTAATACTTGCCCCAGAGGAAAAGTTAATATGTCCTCTAAGTCCTGGCCAAGCACCGCTAAAACCTTCAAAATTTTGGTATCCTATTTCATCGTAAGCCGCATTGATTGCATTGGCAGTAACCAAGGTTCTATCTTCATTAAAAAGCTCACACGAGTAAATTCCCAAAGCATCACGGTTTTCCAATTGATTTCCGAAAGGGTCGTACTTGGTTATTTCACCGGTATTTAACCATTGCTTATTCTTATCCACCGAAGCCGTAAAGTTGTAATCTACATAGGCTGTATAGCTTCCATCCTCCTGCATTTTGGTTTCATAAAAACCATCGGTAGCGATCTCATCTGTATAAGTTCTGGTACTTATACTTTTTAAACTTTGCACAGGTCTGTACAGGTGCTTATGCTTATACCGTACAGGCTTTTGTGTAGTAACTTCGGCTAGGGTAATGCCAGCGTATGGTGTAGTATTTAGCACTTCATACTCTCGATAGCCATCACCATCTGCAAATAGAGTTGCTCCTGCATTGAGTACACCTGGCAGGCATTCCAAAAACAAGTTATCCGGATCCGACCAATCTAAAATTAGAGTGGTTGTTCCTAAGGTAGCATGCACTCTTTTACCTACTTTTTTCAGCATAAAGTCTCCAATTCTTGAAGTATATGCTACTGGGAAAGTGATGATTGCATTTCCAGAAACTCCCGGTTTAGTAAAAATCAAATTGTTTTGTTCGGTTTGAATATCCGGGCAAAACTGAATGTTATCGTTTGGCTTCGAACAATCATAAAGCGGATCAGAATCACACCTGTAAAATTGTGTGGCTCCGGTAAGCAGCCCGCTATTCAAATCATCCTGTACTCCATTAACCCATGTGCCTTTGTTGTTGTATTTTTCAAAGAGCACAAAATCTTTGTTATCCGCTGAGCTTGGGTCGAATAGGGAAACAATTTGAGAAGACATGGTGGTTAGCTTACCACTGTAACCGGATTGCATAATGGTTCCTCCTGGCCATTCGGGCTGAATGGTGTAGGTAGAACCGAATGCGGTTTCTAACACCCCTGTTTCTGCATCGTGCACCCAATAGGTTTCACCACCATCCTCTACAATTACATCTCCATTTTGGATAATACCTTTCCAAGTAGCGCCATCTACTTTTGCCTTCCAATTTCTCCATGGCCCTTTAAACTCTGGATTTAACCAGTGTTCGGGACGATTATAGCTGTAAATTGGCGCATCGTAGTCGTTCATTACTTGGGTAAGTAATGGTGCACCGCTTTCGTAATCATACAATAGGTTATTGGCGTAGGTAGTTCTTCCTTCTTGTTGAGTGAGTACCTTTTCTAGTATCGCGGTTTTGGTAACCATTTTGTTCATTACGGCAGTTCTACGCATACTAAAGTTGTAGTCAATATCTGGCATAGCGGTAGGCACAGGGATAGGAATGAAACCAAATACCAGATTGTCGATATTCATTTTAATATCACCTCCAATGGTTTGGGTTTCATCTTCTACCATTTCAATGTAGGCTTCTGCTACTTCCCCTACGGTTCGGTTTTCTATAACACCATCGTCTAACAGTACTTCTACATCATTACTTATCCGATTGATACCGCTTTCGTTGTAGGTTCCGCCTTCTGTTTTATAGAAATAGCTAACGGTTTGAAATGCTGGTTCAGAAAGCCCTAAGCTGGTGCTGTAGGTGCTTGTCTTTTTCATTTTACCATGCATATCGTTTAACTCGGTGTAATAACCCTGACTAAAACCTGGGTGAAAAAAGCTTTGGCCTCCCATCCATTTTAAAAACTTTAAAACTTGCGACTGATTCACTTTTTGCACTTTGGTAGCTGAGGTAAATACAGGATATTCTTTGGCTGTATAAAATTCCTGCACCACTATGCCATTGGAGCTCAGTTTGTATTCGTTTATTGGAATTCCGTTTGTTTCTACCGGAACAGTTTCCATCACTACTCTGGAGTACCCTACTTTGGGTGATGGGAAGAGGGCTTCTGTTGCGGGAAGTTCAAAGAGAATGTCGTTGCTGTTGAGTATTCCTTTTTCATCGCTATAATAATGCGGCTGTCTAAATGGATTTTCTTCTCCACCGTGTAGTGGCTCGTATTCCGCCACGCCAGAAGTAGTTCCATCCTCTAAGGTGTAAGAAAATGTTTGTCTGGTATTAAATGTGGTTTCCGAACCGTGGAGGTCATCCCAGTTGTCTTTAACGGTAATGCTTTTTACTCTTGCTCCACCTCCATATTTAAGTCCGTTTTGAGCATTTAGCCGAATTACGGATGGGCTTTTCATCGACATTCTTTCTCCATACTTCTTTCCCGTAAAAGCTGCATTGATAAAATCTTGGTTTTGTGCTTTATCATCTATAGCCCCTTTTATAATACTGGTGGCAATACCCATTAAACTTCCCTCGTCATTCGGTCCACTAAAATCAACACTAAAGCTTGGGTTGTAATACTGCCCATTTAAACGCATATGCTGCACAGCAGCCATTCTCATGGCATTTCTTAGTTTGGTTTTATTCACCTTTATATAGGCATGATCGTACAACAGCGTAGTTTGATTGATGCAACTTTGGTCAGCACTTATGTCATCCAGTTCCAGATAGCCTTCTATGTACTCCATAAAGTCGCCTCCCTCTAAAAACTGACCATGTACATTGTATTTATTCGGCCGTTTTTTTAAGCGTATCAAGGTTTTGAAATACACATTTTTCACATTCCTTTTCATGTCTTGTAAAACCGGAAGAATGTTTCCGGGAGCAACACTTTCTTTTAGTTTAAAAAAGATCTTGTCGTCATTCAGATCCAGATATCCAGAAGTTTCACTATCCGAGGCATCGTAAATACCTCCTACTCCGGCAATTTGATACATCGTTTGTGCTCTTCGGTTTTGCACATAAGCGTAATCATCGCTTTCGTGTTCAATTACGATTTCTCCACCGGTGGGTAGCGTAATGCTTTTAAGTAACCAATTAGAGGCTATGTCTTCTCGGAGATTTGCATCCAAATCATTTTCTGCTCCATCTTTATTCAAATCGCGATTCTGAGCGGTGTAGGGGAATAAGAAATTGCTCCCAAAATCATTATGAGCAGAACCTTGATAATTTCCCCACTTATCCGAACCTCCATCTTCATAATCAAAATGGTCGTGGTACATAAATTCATAGGGGTTAAGCGATGTATTTGTTTCCTGGCCCTCAAAGGTGAAACGGATGCTTTTAAGCGTCAGTTTTCCTTTTTGAGTGGTTCCAACTGTTCGCGTTAATGGCGCCTTTTTCATTAACTCCGTATCCCCATTGAGTTGCGGAAATGCTACCTCATCCATATATTCAAACTCCACACTTTTTATCTCCTTTTTATCTGCTGGGTTAGGACCCGTCTTTTTATATAAAGTGATTTCTTTCAGTTTATAAAGCTCTTGCTCTGGAAAAAATGGGAGATAGCCATAATCATCTCCTCTTTTTTCTAAAGTGAATTCTGCAAAATGGGTTTTGGTTTCAATTCGATAGAGATAATAGATGTCTTTTCTGGATTGAGCGTAGGATGCCATATCATCTTCATTATCGCTTCCGGCACCCATCATCAGGTTGGCTCTGCTCTTATACGTGGGATTGGCTGCTGGCGAACGAGATTTAAAATCAGTATAGGCCTGGTAATACTTAAACTGGGTATACGATCCAAAATCATCGGCACTTACTCCGTCCCCACTAACGTCTACATAATCATCCGATAAAACCTCGGTGAGCAAATAGGCATGTGCAAACCGTCCAACTTTGTTCTCATTGAATAAGGCCGCTCTACCTTTCTCATTTCCCGTGTTGTCATCACCCGATCCGTAGTTTATTATTCCTGTAGCCGTAACCGGATCAAAGAAAGGGTTACTGGCATCTTTAACCGAAAAAGTTCTATCGATCTTTTCATGAGTATATACCGGAATTCCATATACATAATTGGTTCCTCCATTTTCCACCTCTACTCTATGGATAAGAGAACCGTATGCACTCTTGGGCTCAATTGTAGCTTTTTCAACAACTACAGGATCGGGGTCAAACACTTTATACCCTAGGGCCATTGGCCCTCCCATATTTACCAATTCGGCATTGGTGTAGTGTTTAAATAAATTTTTTCTGGAGGATCTCTTCTCCTTAATTCGATCGGATTTGCCAATTAAAAAACTCCCTCCTCTTCTGGGGTATACATGCGATTTTATGGTAGGTTTCCAGGCCGCTCCCTGAAATTCTCTATCCATATCTAACCGAAGTGGCTCACTGGTTTTTAAGAGGTTTTCTTTATGCCATTCATTGTCGGTAAGGTCTCCCATTTTAATGAAGGCATTTTGCTCAAAAGTGGATGACTGTTCAGCGGTTAATCCCAAATTTTGCCTAAAGTAACTCACCATCGCATCACCACTTGTCCACCTTCCTGATCTGCTATCTGTATAAGAACCCTTTGGGTTAATTCCGATTTTAATATCCGTATTACTCAAGCTCATGTCAAAACCAAAACCACGAGAATCGGAGGCGCTTTTTACTGTGGGTGTGGCTAAAAGAGGAATGGTTCCGAGTTGAGAACGATATACTCCGCCTACTCCCTGACCAGTAACTGAAAAAACATCATTTGTTAAAATAGGAATAGGTAAAAAGGCTGAACTAGGGTTGAGAACACTTGTTTTATCGGTGTAATAATCTAATATGGCTTTGTCGTTTTTACTTCCCGTTTCAGAATGCATATATCCATACGCGGGGTAGGTTTGACTGGTGTGGGTATAATCCTGTTGGGAGTAAAATATGCGGAATTCTAAATCTGCGGTTAAACCGGTAATCGCTAAACCCAATTTACTCTCTAACGTTAAAGAGCTGGAAGTTCTGGGGAAATCAATACTGCTCAAACTGTTTCCCGATCCTACCAAAAAAGCTCCGGCTGGTACTTTTTTTAAGGAATTCTTTACGCCTCTTTGTAAGCGTTTACCTACGGCTTTTGCTCTTTTCTCAAACTTAGAAACCTCTTTTTCATCGCTAAGCAGCTCATCCGTCTTTAGAGCATAACTTTTTTGAGTGGTGGTTTTAGCCTTATCTGAGTTAAACTCTTTAGTTGATCTCGCCCCATCGGCTGCACTAGATTCCTTTTTCGAAAACCCAAGGCCTAATCCTAAACTAAAACCACTGTAATTATTCATGTTTAGATTTAGGTTTCCACCGAGCTGTAGGTCTTCACTAATTATGCTGAGGTCAAATCCAAATATTTCAGCAAATGCTGCGCCCATACCAATTGAATAGGTACGATTGGGTAACATCTTTCTCTTTCTTTCAACTTTCTGATTCCCATCAAAATCATCAGGCAATCCTCTCAACTGGCGATTAATCGCTCCTGGATTTAAACTCCAACCCATTCCTACCCATCCCGCTTCTTGATCTACTGAAATATCTCCTGAATAAGAAATATTAATAGGGTAACCTCCATTTGGTCCAGGGACATTTAAAAGCGGGATATTGTATTTAAAATCTCCACTAAACGGATCCACCAAATCTGTACTGTTAAAAGGAGCAAAACTCTCTAATTCTGGCTGCCCTGGCCCTCCTGTAAGTGCAAACAAAGTGGATGGAAAAAAGATCTGGTTCACAAAAACCAGAGCCATTAAGAGAGCGATTCTTTTGAGTGACTTTTCCTTGATCATGATTGTATTTTTTGAATGAGTTGAGCACTGAGAAAGTAATTTTGACGAAGCATCCATTCGTCCGCTTTTTCTATTTCTTTCGGAAACAGGCAGATAATAGAGATACTATGAGCAGCATGGTTAAAAGAGGTAAAGTTGTTTAGGCAGGATATAGTGTCTGAGCCATTTAAGAATTTAAAATCCTCACATACATTATTCATGATGTAATTGAACGTTTGTTGTTCAAAGAGTGATTGAAACTCTTCTGCAGAGCTAAACTGAACATCCATACGGATGATATACTGTTGCCGATCTGAGCTAGAGGCACTTTGCTCCAATCCCAATCTGAAGGTTTTCCCTTCCCTTTCTAATTGCTGATTAAAGTCTTGGATATTATTGCATGATGACGCTAAAAAGAGTAGACATATACCGCATAACTTTGGTAGGATAAAAGATCTCATATTGGGATAGCTTTGGGTTAGTAATCAAGCTTCTTAGATTTAGGCTCCGTAATAAAATCGTAGAAAGGACTTTTCTCCTTTACTGTTGCCTATTTCCAATATGTAGTAGCCGTTGGCTTGACTGGAACTCAACGTAAGACGAATCATATTTATCCCCCTCTTAATATTCATTCCTGAATCTGATTCGTTGATAATATTTGTGACGAATCCGCTAATGGGATTATGAGCGGCTTTGTACACTTTAACATCAGATAGGTCTATAACATAGTTGGTAAAACGTTCGTCAATTTTTATCCTGAGTTCTGTGTTTGTGGATAGGTCTACATAGCTTCCATCTAAATAGGGTTGCATACCATGATAGTTTGCGTTTTGCGCAAAAGCTAGTGCTGGTAGTAAAAGAAAAACAAAGGCGAGATTTTTCGTGCTCATTCCAGAGTTAGGGTTTAGTTATCAATCTGAAAACTGCTTCTGTAGTTTAGATTCAGAAGCAATTGCATTAACTAAATAAGTGTTTCAAGAATCAGGTTTCAATAGATAAGGAATATGCGCGTCAGATATAGGAAGGAACGCTCTCATTTTTTTGAAAAGCGTTACCTAGAAGAAGGCCTTAAATCACATTTTCAAATATTCTCAAGTTTTTTACTGAAGCCTATAATCTGTGGAGGATCATTGTTCTTCTTATACTTGATCGTTGGTCTATTGTTACGTATTGAACTCATCCTTCTTTAATGATCACAGACATTTTTGAGTACCCGTTCCAAAAGCAAAAACAGGTACACACTAATCCAAGCGAGATGGGAATTACGGATAATTGGTTGAATGAGGCTATCTCTAAAGTTTGAGCCCAATCTCCCAAGCAAATTAAAGAACGTGAGGATAATGCTAGAAGCTAAAAGGTTATTATTTGCTTTTTGAGGAATATTGGTTGATGGTACTGTTACTGATGTATTTTGCGTTTGCCTCTTTGTTTGAAAGACACCTAGTTCTTCTAGAAATCGATAGTGGTTAAATGTGCGTTACAATTGGGCGCCATTCCATTGTGAAAGAAAGAATCGAGTATCGCTATTAATTAGATTATTGATCTAAAGTTTCCTGAAGAAATAGATTCATGAATTACTGCATGTAAACATCTCTGAAACTCATCGGCCCAAATTAGAACTTAAATAATAGAGCGTTACAGCAAAGCTCCCTTTATTTTAAAACATCATATAAGGCTTCCATCACGGCACTTACGCCTTCTTTTTGGGATATTTTAATGTTTGCGTCTTTGGGGTACTTCCTTTTCAGTTCATTACTGGCATTGCCAACAACAACGGCTGTTCCAGTCATATTCCCATTAGATTTGCTCATACTTTGGAATACACTATCATCATTCAAAGAATCTCCGGCAAACAACAACTTATCATGCGGTATCCAATCCAAAGCGCTCCTTAAGGCTGTTCCCTTATTTATTCCCTGTGGCAATACGTCCAAATACCACCGGTCATAAATCGAGTCTGACGAAATATTGGCATCAAAGCGATGTGCCTTAATAGACGCTACAATACTATCTTTCGCCTCTTCTACTTTGCCTTCTATAAAGTATGCCAGTCTATGGATGATCATATTTTTTCCCGATTGTGGGTAAATCTTCACCTTCCCTTTAAATTTTTGATTTAGTTGGGCTATCTCCTTTTTTACATTTTCAACATCTCCGGGCGTATTCCACCTGCTTTGCACGAGCTGGTTGTATTGATAGATTTGCTCTTTGTATTGGTTATGTGGAGAGTACATTCCACAACCAATATTATGTATTACCAAATCTGGAACAGGTATTTTGAGTTTTGTAGAATAGGGGGTTTCTTGAGATTTTCCACTGCCTTGTGATACACCTTGAATAAGGCCTTTTACAAAGGCTAATTCTCTTCCTGTAACGTAGATTAGGGGTACATTTTGAGTTTCCCTAATCTGCTCAAACTCATCGTACATTTTCTGACGATCTACTTCATCGCCATGGAGCCAGGTTCCATCTAAATCTGTAGTTAAAACGGTTGGTGATTTCATTGTGATATGGTATAAATTGCATGTTTATGTGCCCTGTTAACTGCGAGAGTTTAGTTGTTTCCATATGTTTCAAAATCCCAATTTTTTGGCTTCTTTGTTGCCAAGCTTAATCGGTGTTGTATCCAATTGTGAAGAGAAAGTTTATTTAAAGCCCGGTTTAAGTTGATTAACCTCTTTTTACTCATATGAGCCTTTTTTTCAAAACCATTTTGTACTGCCTGAGTGAAACACTCTACGTTTTGAGCATCAAAACAAGTAAAAAATGGTTCTAGATAATCGCTTGCTCCAGTTCCCTTCCCTAATATTAAGCTATTGTGTAGAATTCCCTGATTAAACTTATGAAGCGCTATGTAAGCAGCTTCTAATGCAAATAAGTTTAATCCATCCTTAACGGAAGGTACTACTATCATATCTGATTTCAAAACCTTCGCAACTACCGCTTCAAAAAAAAGTGGTTTAGAACGGTAAATAAGCTTTCCTATTTTATGCTTTCTTATAATTTCCTCAATCTCTGTTACCAATTCAAAAACTTCCTCTTGATAGAAATCATAGGCCGTAATTTTAGAGTTTGGTTTCACCGCAACAAGCTCTAATTGAAGGTCTAAACCTTCGTTAAGAAGTAGATGCTTATATACTTTTAATGTTTCTTTAAACCCTTTGGTATAATCCATTCTTCCGATACATAAAAGCTTTTTTGAGTTACTTTTTATAGGCAATACTTCAGCTTGTGGTTCATCTAGTGTTTTTTGGATAACCTCCGTTTGAATACCTACCGGATGAATGAGCAAATCAATAACCCGGCTGTGTTCTTCCTTTATTCCAGATACATAAATACGTTTGCTATATATCTCGATATCTAAGCCCGTTAGGTGAGTAGAATAGCTCTGAATACACGAGATAAAAGCTTCTAAATCACTCTGGGTTTGAAAAGAAAGGGTATCACAAAGCAGAAAATTCTCGATTATTTTTAAGCTATCCGGTATTCGATCTAGCGTATCAGCAACAAAGCTTGTATGGAAAAAAAGATGCAGATTCAGCTTAGTATCCCTCTCTCGTAAAATTGAAGGCATGTACCAACACTGATAATCTTCTAGAAAAACTATTCCTCCTTCTTCAACCAAATGCAGTGCCGCGTTCGCCAAAACGTTGCTTACTTTTTTAAATCGCTTAAGCAAACTGCTGGTTTCTTCATTCTTAATCTGAAAATGGCTTAGACCGTGCAAGCAAGGCCAAATCACATTTTTACTGTATTGATAGTAAAAGGCAGAATAATCATCTGGATTTACTGAAACCAATACATTTGAAGAATGGTCGGGATTAGTATCAAATTCCAATAGACTGGAATCCTTTTGAGAACACTTTGGTTTAGCAGAAAGCCAATAACAACTTCCTTGCCGCTCTCTATTTACTGTTTCTACCAGTTTACAAACTGCCGGAAGAATTCCATTTGGACTTTTATTTTCAGGATTGTAACCTCTATGATAAAGCACTAGCGTTTTACGTCTTAGCATTTAATGGTGATATTAGAGGAATAGAGTTGGTTAAAAATTATTCTGAAAAAGATTTAGAGAACGCAAAGTTTATTGCGCTTCTTGAAGTTGCACCGTTTTTCGTTTGTACTTTTTCATCTTCAAAACTTGATGTCGCAAAAGCCAAAAGTGGAAAACCAGAATCAGTTGACACGTAGTTAAACCAATGCCCATGCCGATGTAAGAGGCTGTAGAATGCGGATAATCTTTTTGAACCAGCAAAAAGCCGATATCTAAATGTGCGATTAAAATCGTTAAACCTATCGCTTTAAAAACCGCTATATAAAGCTTTAACTGATATCGCTTTGGAAAAATAAGATCTACATACGTAGCGGTCTCAGCCAAAAGCAGACTAATAGCAAATTCTGAGTAACCTCCACCAATAAAAAACACGGAAACTGTCATAGTTGAGGCAACTATATGATGCAAGATGGCTTGCTTATCGAAACGACTGCTTCTTTTCCGAATAGGAAAGAGTAACTCAAACAACATCCATGCAAGGAAGAACGGTCCGTTTAAATAAAATATATAATGTTGTGTAGTGTGTATGGGAGAATCCATCACCAACATATTAAAGCCATTATAATAGGTGTTTATGCATATATTAACCACAGAAATCACCAACAAAATGGGCATTAGTACTTTATGATACCCGAATGATTTTTGCCACCATTCGTCATTTTGTTTCCCCTCTTTTGGGATAGAGAAGCGGGGAAATTCTTTGATAATCCGATCCTTTAAAACTCCTATCATTTTCTATTCTTATTGTGATTTAATGAAGCATTTTGTTTTTAACTCCTTCGTATCGCTCACAACAGATTTTCAGCTTCGGCAAATTGATACCGAAAACTAGCGTTACGATGTTCGTAAATAAGGATATTGGCTGTTTGCTCAGGACACAAATACTATGAGCCCGTGTGATGTAAATCTTCTCTGTTAAGAATTCTCCCGATAGAGTAACCCCAAGAAAGGGTTTTGAAGTCTCTAAATTCTTTAATCAGAAAAGTCCTACAATTTATAAACTTTGTTGTTATAATGAAAAAAGGGTTTTACTTACAGGAAAAAACTATATTAAGTCACTTATTATTAAATAGTTAGGTGCTAAATCGTTGATTTTTTTAGATCTATTCTGCAAATCATTTTATGCGAATTCTATCTAACTAATTGCCCACGCCTTGCTTAAATAATGCTATGTTGACTAAAATCAACGACTTGCACTTGTGCCGATCAATGTATCGCTAGGAACGTCATCATAAATTTGAGGTGAACTTAAAAACAACATGAATGAAACCTTTAAAAATCCTATTGAGCCTTTTTATAAGTGTAAGCACTCTTTCTCTGTCCGCACAAGATGGCGAGGCACGAGCTGGACTTAAAGGGGGATTAAGCCTTTCTAACCTAATCTCAGATAACATTAATGATCAAAACATGCGAGCCGCTTTTAACGGTGGTTTATTCTTTAAATTTCCTCTTTCTGATAATGTGGCCATCCAACCTGAAATTTTATACATCGGAAAAGGAACTACAGCAATGTATGATAACTTTTTTTCTGGAGATGGAGAGTTTACGCACCGATTTGAATACTTGGAAGTGCCCATTTTAGCCGTTGTTAATCTTACAGACAACATCAACATTCATGCTGGGCCCTACTTTGGATACATGCTGAGTGCATCGGTAGAAAATATTTCTGAAAACAGTGATTACAATTTTACAGAGCAAATGAATGCTAACGACTTTAACCGATTTGATTATGGTGTTGCCGGTGGAATAGGCTTTGAGCTAGATGCTATAGGGTTTGGCGTGCGATACTCCTTAGGAATGCAAGAAGTAGGTAAAGATCAAAGTAATACTGGATTGTTCCCAGATGAAAGCGAAGAATCTTCCGAAGCCTTTAAAGATTTAAGAAATTCCAACGTGTCTTTATACTTAATACTAAGTTTATAGGATTAATATGTTTCTCCATTTTTTAAACGGTAAAGCTCGTTTATCTTCTACGAGCTTTACCGTTTAAAACTTAAAAGAACAACGCCATTGAGTTTAGTCTTTTAACACTTTAGCTGTGCTAGAGGCGTTCTCACCAACAACCTTCAAATAGTAAACCCCAGAGGATTGACCTCCTAAATCTAAATTCCAATTGGGGCCAAAATTCCCTTCTTTAATAAGTACAGGTCTACCCAAATTATCCAGAAGTATAAGTTTCAAAATATCGGTTGAATGTTCTAAATACAACATACCATCTGTTGGATTAGGATATATATCAAATTCTTGAGCACTGTAATTAAAGCTGGATAAATCCTCATCTATAATGTTTTTAAAAGCATAAAACACCCAGTTCCTCATTCGGCAATGGAATAGATTAATGGCGGTACTTGTTACCGCATAGGAGATGTATTCTTGTCCATTAACCACTTTTATGAGTGAAGTACCACTTTCTCCAGGCACACCATAACCATCGGTAATTCCTAAAAAATCATCCAACACAATATCAATCTTACCATAATTGTAATAGAGGCTATCCCCATTGTAATCATTCGTATCTGGGCCAGGAAAGGATGTTCCAGGATAAGAGAATCGGTAAAAAATTTCATCCAACAGCGCACTGTCTTGTTGATCAAAACCCATACTAACCCACCCTGTTTTTGCGCCTAAAGGTTCTTTCAGTTCTAAGAGAGCAAAATCAGAATCAAAAGACCAATCCCTAAAAAAGTAGATCTTACTCACTTCACTACACCCAAAATCAAGGCTGGCAGCCCCGTTATCAAACGCAGGGCAAGCTGTTATGGAATCAAAGGCCAATTGGTTTGTTCTAAATGTTGAAATACAATGAGCAGCGGTAAGCACATGCCGATTACTAACCATACTCCCAGAACAGAGACGATAAACTGTATCGCCCGAAATACGAGAGAGCTTAACACTTGTTCTTATTGGATAATCCGTTTTTTCTAAGTCTAAAGCCAGCCTTCTTTTTAAGCTAAACTCACTATTGGGAAAGGTATTTGTTGTAGGAGCTATTTGCTCAAGCACCGAAACATTGTTATTGTGTGTTCCTAAACCATGTGGCGTTTTGTCATTCACAATCGTACTATCAAACGGTAATACAAGAATAGAATCTAATGTTTGGTTTACAAGATCGTACACCAACACCGGTTTGCGCTGAGCCAAAAGCTGTTGGGTAAAAAGAAGGGTTAAAAAGCAGAGTGTTTTGAAATTCTTCATTGAATTATAATGTTTTACAAGAAGCAAAAACGCTCTTTGGCAAACATTATTCTTGAAATTCTGCGTTTATCTCTTTTCAATTGTACTTAACCTTAAAACTTAGTTCTTGATCAATATGCTATCTTAGTCTCGAAACGGATATTAAACGACTGCGAACCTGAGCTAGGCTTAATGATAAATTTAAAGCCACAGATAACTCAAGTAAAGTGAAACAAAACCTCAACTCTAAAGTAGATGTTGACTCTGAATGGTCTCTTGATCATTTTGAGCATTTGATCTTTTCTATATCAAAAAAATTTGCGGAAAAGCACTCTATTGAGCCTTATGAGCTAAAAGATTTGCAACAGTATGTAAGGTTACGCCTGTTGGAAAAGTTAAACGATATCCAAAAAGGTTTTAAAGGTGAGTGTCAAATAAAAACCTACATCTATGCCGTACTCCTGAATTTTTGCAGAGAATTTAGAAAGAAAAACTGCTCCAAATCTATTTGGCAAAACTCTGATACGAATGAAGAATTGACCTCGGTAACAGATGCTGAGCATTATATAACCAAAGATTTACATATTGCTCAAGAGATCAATCGATTTAATGTGATTCTAATCATCTTAGGATCGCAGGCAGCTAAAATACTGTTAGCGCTAAAAGTGCTATTCGAGCAAAAAATAACATATTACGATCTGGTTCTTTATTCTCAAAATAGACGTTTAAGCCTCCATTACCTCAAAAAATTAAATGGAGTTGAAAAAAGAGCTAAAGGTGCTAGTATTGTTTTGCTCACCCAGATTTTTAATGACGTTGAGCCTAAAAATAGTTCGGTAGATTCCACCCGAAAATGGGTGGAGCGAAAAACAAATCATATTATAGATTTGATGAATACTGGAAATAAAACACACGATAAAGAGAGTCTCAGTATCCTCATGGAAATAAAATCTAATATTCAGAAAGATGGAAAAGGAAACATATAAGAACAGCTTCCATCTCAATGATTTAGAATTGGCCAGAGCGGCTGAAGCGCTTAACCAAGGGCATTATGATGGGTTTGACACTAAACTAAAAAATCATTTAGAAGAATGTGAGGCTTGCTCTACCCACCTGATGGAACTAATGGATGTTTTAACATCCACCGAAAATGTAGAACCTAAAACTCAAATACCGGTTTTGGCAGAGCAGAAAACTTCAAAAACCAAAACTTGGTTGGTTGCCGCATCAATTGCTGCTCTACTGTCTTTTACTTGGGCTTGGTATAACCAAGTGAGGTTTTCCTCTATAGAACATGATTTTCAAGGTCTGAGTAGTTTTTCCGATTCATTAGCTGCTTTAGAGGAACGGACTCGACTTCAACAAACAAAGCTTAGCCAAAGTACGGATCAAAAAAGTGACTCCATACAAGCCTTAAAAGAAGAATTACTGAATACGGAAGAAATCATTGCTTCGCTCTACCTTCCTAATACAACTCTTGAAGAGGAAATGTTGTTGGTTTTAAGGTCGGGGTCGTTAAATCTCATTTACCCCAATAAAGCTAGATTTTTTAGAAGCGATAAACTTTTACTTCAATGGAATTCTGGTCCTGAAAAACTCAACTTGGTTATTTACAACAACCAAGCCGTAACCCTTAAAACCATTAAAGCCATTCCAAATGGCTACCAACTCCCTTTGAGTGACTTTAACTATGGAACCTATTATTTTGAGTTGTTTTCAGGTAGAGATTTAATGACTCTAAAAAAGTTTGAGATATACCCGGAAAGCTAGTTCAACAGCTGAAAAGAAGCCCAGTAGTAAACCGAGTATTTCTTCTTCATTTTTTCCTGTGTAGTATAAAAAGCAGACTCTATGGTTCCTCCCTTTTTAAGCTCTTCGTAAAAGATCAACATAAACTCCTTAGTTACCTCATCCGAAACTTTCCAGAGCGAATAGATAACCGATTCAGCACCTGCAATTTTAAACGCATGATGGAGGCCAAACACATTTCCATAATAAGAATAGTCGCCTAAACCACTGTTGCAAGCGGATAAAACTACAAGCTTGGTTTGCGAAAGGTTGAGAAGATTAATTTCTGGAGCGGTTAATAGGCCATCTCCATAACCGTCTAAAACTCCATCCGCTTTCATACAACTATTGGCTCCTGATAACACAAGGCCAGAGTTTACATAGGAATATGTTCTCAATTTTGCCCCATTTCTTTTCCCATCGTTTATATAGAGGTTATGGCTCGCCACATGAATTAGGCTGGGTGGATTGAGTTCAATTTGTTTTTTAAAATTCACTTCCGAGCCTTCTAAGCCCTTAAACTGTTTTACTTTGGCCTGAGGTGAAATCAATTGAGCAATTTTTTCTACTTCTTCTTCTGATGCTCGTAAGTAATCCCAATTCGGTTGTGATCTTGTAGTTCTGGGTTTTAGGGTATCCGGATGAATTACATTGCCTTGATCTTCTTTGGTTAAACTGTATTCCAGCCCACCATAAAGAAGTGCCTCTTTCCCTTCAAGCTTAAAAACTCTTTTTTCTAATTCACCAATATCGCGAGAATTGAGCACAATCGCCAGCTTTACTCCATCTCCCAATCGCTGTTTATTCTCTGTCATTAAAGCGGTATGACTAATGTAACTCAATCCTCCGGCAAGCGAAGCGTATATTTTAGATGTTTCTGGATATCGATTTAAAATACGCTCCCAAACTAGCTTGTAAAGCTTCGTGTTTTCATAAATACGGTTCACATATTTAAAATCAGACTCCATAGCGCTGTGCCTTAATAAGCTCCATAGCGAGTCGTAACTGGCGATGAAAACAAACTCGGGGTATACTCTTTGAGGAGTAACTACAAACGCTCCATATTTAAAAACACCATCATCAAAAGTTCTATATCGTATAAATTCAACAGCTATTTCACCTTCTTTAAGACTCATTTTAACTTTCTCAAAGCTGCTCTCTTTTTGAAAGTTCTCTTTATCCGAAATTTTAGCATCAATCATCATTTCTTCCCTTAACCTATTCATTTGGCTGCTTAAAGAATCCATACTTCGCTTATTCCCTTTATTCAAATGCCGCAATTGGCCGTAATACGCATTTCCTACACTCGTCCACCGTTTAAACGCTTCCCTAAAGCTGCTATCCTTGGTCTGATTAAAATGCTCCTTTAGTAGCAGTAAATTTTGAAAGGAGTAATCTTTGGAAAAAAGAGCCAACTCGAATGCCTGTTTATGTATCTCAGAGTTTTTAGATTCAAAAAATTGTAAAATGCTTAATGCAATGTTTACTCCCAATACCTTATTCGCGATGTAAAGCAAGCGTTTCTCGGAAGAGAGGTGTACACTTTCCGATATAATTTGATCCTTCATTAAAGGAAGCAAATCCAAGCAAGCCTCTACTGCTGCGGCAGAGTCATTGATATGAAATGCTGCTTCCGCCTTACGGCCCAAAAAAACTAAAGACTTACGGAAGGGTTTAGTCATTAATGCTAAATGTCTTTTGGCACTATCCGCTAAACGAATGGTGCTTGGGTAATCTTTACATTGGAAAGTAATATGGGTAAGTTTAGAGAAGGCAGACACCAGTATATGCTCATCCTCCAGTGTTTGCGTGATGTTTTCCTCTACAAATCTTACAAAAGCCAAAGCGGAATCGCATTTACCCATAGCAGCGTGTAAAAAGGCTAGATCGGAAAGAGCCGCCACATAGTTGGGACTAGACTTCTCCCAGAGCGCTGCTGTCTTTTTTATATAATCTATACTCTCTTGACCCTTACCTAAAATAAATGCACAATTCCCAAGCAAGTGATAGGCTTCGCCTAAATAATCTTGCCAACGCGAATAGTATAACATATTTGACACATCTTTTTTTGCCAAGAATGGGACAGCAGCTTTAAGTGTGTCTCTAGCTTCTTTAAAGCGGCTAGCATTCATATAAACCCTGGCTTTTAGGAGCCACAAAACACCTTTAAATTCTTCTGGCATTTCACTCCCTTGCCTATACTTTACTAGAGCAGAATCTATAAACTGTTTGGCTTTGCCTCCTTCAAAATAATTGTAAAACAGCCTTGCCTTCTCGGTTTCTAAAAAAGCTTGAGCTTCCACATTCTGATGCTCCTTGGTGTAGTAATAGATGGATGAATCAATAAGTGAAATTGCCTCAGAAAAATTTCTCTGATCACATAATTTTTGAGCCTGAGCGCTTACGGAATCACAGTTGTAAAGCTGACTAAAACTAGGGGTTATGCAAAATAAAACGAGTCCTAAACCAAGTAGGGTTTTCTGAGAGTAGAGCATGTAATTGGTTGTTAGTGAGTTTTCTAGAATTTTCCAGATCCTTAAATATAGATGAAATAAAATGCCGCTTAAAAGTAAAAATGTCCATTTTTCTAATAATTCGCCACTAACTATTTAAAGGGCGAAAACCGAAAAGCCCAAATAGAGTAGGTATGAAAAATTTGAAAAATTCAACAATGAAAAACTTGAAAATTGCACTTTTACTAAGCTGTTTGCTCTTATTGGAGTATAGTGGAATGGCTCAAAACCTCATTCAGAATGGTGATTTTGAAATGGGCTCTTCCGTAACCAATTCGGGGCAAATTTCGCATGCCACAGGCTGGTCCGGAACAAACAACTACTACGGTGGGCCGCAACATGGCGGACCTCAAAACTACACGTCGTCTCCTGACCTATTTGAAATAGGCGGGCCGTGCAACGGTATGTTTTCTAGCTTAAAGTCTTATGACATACCAGGTAATAAATGGTCATCTAACCTATCCCCTTTTAACAATATGGGATCTCGATATGCAGGAGCAGTAGGCTCCGCAGATCCTAATGTAACTCCTTTAGCATGGACTACAGGCGAATTAATGATAGGTACCTTAACACAGTCATTGATTGCGAATAACGTTTATACTGTAGAGTTTAATCATGCTCCAGGAGATGGAAATGTTTATGAGTGTAATCCTGCTACTACATCGGTATACCCGTCTTCTAGATCGATCAACACACAGCAAATGTGGATTACCCTACGCTATAGCGCAGATCATACACAGGGCTTGATTGTAAAAAAGGTTAATCTATTGCCTCAAATCAACCAATGGGGATCATATTCTGCAACCTTTACTTTAACTCCTGCTGAAGCTTCTATTCCATGGGATAGAGT
>CAZAJG010000007.1:0-84575 GCA_964485405.1 uncultured Owenweeksia sp.
TCTTTTAACCATCAGCATAGTTGATTAATACGTTGATTTTTAGACTACTCTCGTTTTCAGCGTAATTCAAATCCTACTTTTTTAGATTAACCCCTTGCTGGAGTAAGGGGTTAATTCTACCTTTCGCTTTCATGAAAAGTTTTTGGTCGCTAATACTCACCCTCCTATTCGGAATTACTTCTGCCCAAGATGTTCGATTTTTTGACACACAAGATGGGCTACCCTCCAACTTAATATATCAGATTGTACAAGATACCAATGGGTTTATTTGGATAGCTACCCCTAGAGGGTTATGTCGGTTTGATGGGGAGAATTTTAAAACGTATACCATGGAGGACGGCTTAGCAACCAATGATGTTTTTAGCGTTGCCGTTTCCGCAGACAATAAGGTTTGGTTTGGAGCAAAAAGCAGATACCAAGGCTATATTGAAAACGATAGTGTTTACCTATTCCCCAATGAACGGAATCTTGTAATAACGGGCAGGCATGTGTTCCCTTACAAAGGAGGATTTGGGTTTTCCCCTTATCTGAAGGATGTATGCTCTTTCGTTTTGAAGGATTCTGTTTGGCAGGTTGTTTCAAGCACTAAAAGGCGAGGTACAAATGGCTCATATTCTGGCTCTAGCGAAATGATAACCCAAGGAGACTATGCTTTACCAAAAA
The DNA here is from genome assembly GCA_964485405.1 of uncultured Owenweeksia sp. Classification (GTDB taxonomy): domain Bacteria; phylum Bacteroidota; class Bacteroidia; order Flavobacteriales; family Schleiferiaceae; genus CAKZNE01. The sequence goes on from CAZAJG010000007.1 coordinate 664, forward strand.
CAGATCATTCGTATTATTTTCCCAACGATAGTGTAATTCAACATGTCTTTAAGGGCAACCCAACATTTCGAGTACTTCTAACTAAGAAAATAAGAAAAAGCACTGTAGTTGAGTGCCATGGCGTGCTTTTAAGCGATAGTCTGTATGGTTATTTCTATCGGGATGAATATCTTATTATCAACTTATTTACAGGGAATTGTAAATCCGGATTTTACCAAACAAACACATTTGATAAAAACAATACCAATCGCATTTCTCATTCCTATTTTAACAATGAACTTCACCTTAGGTCTAAATACTTCTCCTTTACTTTTGATCAGAAAGGGGATGCTATAGATCGTTACTTTTTTCCCGTTGATTATGGCCAAAGCTTTATATCCAAAGATTACTTGGGGAACGTTTGGATGATCGGGAATAGTTTAGGTTTAGGTCTTATCACCAAACCGATGATCAACCAGACCATCTATCATCATGGTGAAAACGTTAAATCTATATACCTCTCTGGAGATTCTCTTTACCTAGCTACCTTACAAGGTTCTCTTTGTAGGATTAATCTTAAAACGAATCAAGAAAAGGCACTGTATTCCTATTCTTTTGACTTTTATGAGCTCAAAAAAGGATTAGGTAAAGATATCATGGCTCTAGGTAGTCATTCTTTTGGTTCTGTAGAAAAGTCAAATCATTTCAAAAATTTTGACGAAACTCCTGTACCTCCATTGCTTGCACTTAAAAGTTTTGAACTTCATAATAATCGACCTGTTTTTGTTGCACATATTGGTCTAGTACAATTAAACACTGCTCTGAACAAACTTGTAAACGTTGTTAGAAGTGTTGGCTTAACATCTATCCAAAATTTCAATTCCACTTTTTATGTATCCACGTCAGAAGGATTAAAAATCTGGGAAAAAGACTCTATTTTATCGTGTCATATCCCAGGGCTTCCTGAGGGTATTCCTATTAAAAAACTGAAACCTTACTATTCCAAATATCTGTTCGCGGCTACTGAGGGCTATGGCATATTTGCCATTGATGGAGAACGCTATTTTGAAATGCCCGCTACAAAAGGCTTGTCGGTAGAAAACCTTTTCGTGGAAAACGACACTGCCATTTGGTTGGCTACCCAAAAAGGAGTTTATTTACTTCACTTTAACCCTAACGATCCATTCGGCTCCTCTGTCCAAGATGTTTTCTTTCAGTGTGATGGGCTTGTTTCGGATTATGTAAACGATATCACTGTAACCGAAAAAGATGTGTTTGCCGCTACAGATAAAGGAGTATCTGTACTTCACAAAAAGCTTTTATTCAATCAACCAAACCCTCTTTTATATGTGGACGAAGTGTGGAAGGGGAAACAAAAGTTAACCTTAAAACCTATACGCTTTCCTTACAGTTCAGAACCTTTTATTGTAAAATATGGGGCCATCCGTTTTGCCGGTCGGGAGCACTTAACGTTTCACTACGCGCTGGATCAAGGCCATTGGATCGCAACCACTTCGCAAGAACTTAGTTTTAATAATCTTAAGCCCGGACAGCATACTCTCCGAATAAAAGTAACGAACCACCATGCCGATTCTTCTCTTAAAAGTCTATCGATTTATGTGGATCCTCTTTGGTGGCAAACCCTATGGTTTAAAGCAACTCTAATACTAGTATTGCTTATTCTATTATACCTACTCTACGTATTTACCAAAAACAGAATTGCTAAGAGAGAAAAGGAAAAAGCAGACTTCAACCAGAAGCTTTCTAGTCTAGAGCTTATGGCCTTACGTTCTCAAATGAATCCGCACTTTGTGTTTAATTCTTTAGGTGCCATTCAATATTACATTCAGGAAAACCAACTGGAATTATCAGAAAAATACTTGGTGAAATTCTCTAAACTCATCCGTCTGTTTTTTGAGTATTCAAGAGTTCGGGTATTATCCTTAAAAGAAGAGATAGAGTTAATCGAAAACTACCTAAATGTTGAAAAAATGCGTTTTGGCGAAGATTTAGATTTCAGCATTTCTGTAGACAGCGAACTGGATATTGAAGAGTCTAATATACCATCTATGCTCTTGCAACCGTTAGTGGAGAATGCCATAAACCATGGTTTGTTTCATAAAAAGGGAAAAGGAAAAGTGGAAATAGAGTTTCTATCCAATAAGAACAATGGCTTTGAAGTATATATAAAAGATGATGGTATTGGTTTCAAGAAAGGAAATGCTATTCGAAAATCATCGCCTGAAAACTACCGGTCTTCCTCTACCGAAGTGATAAAGGAAAACATATCGCTGCTTAACCAACAAGGAGAGTGGCAAGTGAATTATAAAACGAAAACTAGAGACCCAGAAAGAGAGAATTCAGGAACTGTAGTACATCTGAATTTTAAATTGAAACGCGAAAACATACATGAAAATCAAAACTCTGCTCGTAGATGATGAACAAAAATCATTAGCCTCACTAGCTAAAAAAATTCGAAACCATCTGCCCCTTCTGGATATTATTGCGGAGATACAAGATCCAGAAGACGCTATTGAAGCTATTGATCAGTTCAACCCTCAATTGGTGTTCATCGATATTGCCATGCCCAACTTGAGCGGCTTCGATGTATTGGCTCAAGTAAAAAACCCAGATTTTGAGATCATCTTTGTCACGGCTTTCGATCAATATGCCGTACAAGCCATAAAACATGCGGCTATTGGTTATTTATTAAAGCCTTTGGATGATGAAGACCTGCAGTTAGCAGTAAAAAATGCCTTGGCCAATATTGAGCTTAAAAATGCTGCGGTTAAGAATCATACTTTATTGGAGAATCTTTCCATCCAAGACAACCAAACGCGTAAGCTCGCCATACCTGCACAAAATGAACTTCACCTTTCTAAAATGGAAGATATAGTCCACTGCGAGGGAAGTGAAGGGTATACGCGGTTTCACTTTAAAAACAACTCCAATATTTTAAGCTCTCATAGTATTGGGTATTATGCCAAAACCCTTACATCATCTGGCTTTTTTCAAATACATCGCTCGCACTTAATCAACCTTCAACTCGTTGAAAAGTACTACAACGATGGTCATGTAAAAATGGAGAACGGAAACACACTTCCTGTTTCGAGAAACAAACGATCCGAGCTTTTAGAACTTTTTAAAATACAGGTATAACCTTTCCTTCTTTTCAAAAAGATCAATGTAAAGGCATAAAAAAACCCGGTGCAAAAATGCACCGGGCCAAAACTCAATCACTCTTCTTCGAATCCTATTCCCGATTCTTAAGACTTTGCCGTGAAATTGAAACTACCAACTCCATTCTCTAACTCTATTTCTGTTGCTTTTCCTCCATACTTTATTTTCACTCGCTTCGTATCTGGGGTAACTTTAAAACGTAAAACTGTAGATACGTTATCTGCTGCATATTTCTTGTACAATACCTCTCCATCTAAGCTCTCTACCAAAAGCAGTTTTACCTTAGCTATCATAGATGGGTTTGCCTTAATCTTAACCTTGGCATCTTTCGTTCTTACCGTATCACTTATTGCATGAAAACTATTACTCTCCAATACTGCAGGAGTTAAAACAGCAGGGGCTGCAATTAACTCTTTGTTTTGAAACCCTAAAAGGATTACACTCATTAGAATGGCTATAATTGTTATCTTTTTCATATTCCGTGCTTTCTTTAAATTTTTAGCTATAAACTCTATTGAAAGATTAATGCCATAGAAATCAATTTGCTGATTTACAGAATTTTACGAATTTCCCTCAAAAACCCTTTTGTCCATTTTTGAGAATTTAAAGTTGTTTTTTCCGTTTTTGAGACAGGTAGTGTTAAAACAATTCCTTCCGTACTTCTTTAAACTCTATTTTTGCCAACACTTTACAGATTCTATGCATATTTTTCCGGAACAGCTCAGTGAGAGCCTAGACTTTGATGCCGTAAAAAGAGAGGTGAGTAAATATTGCCAAACTCCTGGCGGTAAACACTTCATTACCACTATTAGTACTTTTAGGAATCATCAAGTGCTAATCAAAGAGCTACAACAAACCAACGAGGTTTTGTCTCTTTATCTATCAGACGAGAGCTTTCCCTCTACTTTATTTGACAGTATAAACCCAGCTGTTAGCCGCTTAAAAACACAAGGAACAGTACTGGATGAAAAACAGTTTTCAGACATCCGCTCGCTCTGTATAAACTATGCTCAGGTTTTTCGCTTTGTAAAAAATAAAAAAGACCGCCTTCCCTTAATCTACGAATGGATGGCATATTTAGAGCCTAGAAAATATATCCCAGAAGAAATTGATAGAAGAATTGATGAAAGAGCTCAAGTAAAATCAAGTGCCTCATCAGAGCTCTCTAAAATTAGGGCCAAACTCCAGAAAAGCAGAATGGCTGCTAACCGTATTTTTGATCGAGCTCTCAAAAAGTACAGAGATAAAGGCCTTATTGCAGATTTTAATGAAAGTGTTTCAGAAAACCGCAGGGTTTTAGCTATTCAATCTTCCTTTAAAGGACAAGTAAACGGCATTCTTCATGGGAGTAGTGCCAAGCACTCCATTACCTATATAGAGCCAGGTGAAACGGTTGAAATTAACAATGAAATTACTTTTCTACAAGACGAAGAGAAACAGGAAATATTAGGAATACTACGTGAATTATCTGATCTTATTCGCCCCGAATACACCACATTAGGCGACTATGAAAAAAAGCTTACTAAGCTAGATTTTTTAAAGGCCAAAGCCTTGTTTGCGCATGCAGAGGGGTGCTGCTTGCCCCAAATCAATAATCAATCGCGTATTTATTTAAAGGAGGCTTATAATCCTGCTCTTAAAATTGTGAATCGCGTTAAGGGTAAAACGACCATCCCCTTAATTTTGGAGCTTAACGAAGCAAGCCGAATACTCGTTATTAGCGGTCCTAATGCTGGTGGAAAATCCATTGCTTTAAAAACTTTAGGACTTCTCCAGCTCATGCTACAAAGTGGCTTTTTAGTCCCAGTTCACCCTGACAGTAGTTTTCAGCTGTTTCAGCGTTTAATGGGCGATATTGGAGACAGCCAGTCTATTGAAAACGAACTATCCACTTACAGTTCAAAATTGGAGAAAATGAAATATTTTCTCCATAAATCAGACGATCAAACTTTGTTGTTGATCGATGAATTTGGCTCAGGTTCTGATCCGGATTTGGGCAGTGCTTTGGCTCAGGTTTTTCTAGAAAGACTCAACAGCTTTAAAACCTTTGGCATTCTTACCACACATTACAACGCCATTAAAGCCATTGCCGCATCTACCGAAGGCATTCTTAATGGCGCCATGCTATTTGATCGTAAAACCTTTAATCCTGAGTATAAGTTAGAAGTTGGTAACCCAGGAAGCTCCTACACTTTTGAAGTAGCAGAAAAAAGTGGAATTCCATCTCATCTTATTAAGGAAGCTAGACAAAGGGTAGGAAAGAGCACTTTAAATGTGGATCGACTGTTGGTGCAAATTCAGGATGAAAAACTTCAGCTGGAGAAAAAACGCGATCGCCTAAATGAGGAGCTCGTTTCTGTAAAAAGGTTGGAAGCCGAAAAAGCAAGCACCATAGAAAAACTAGAAGAAAAGCTCAGCAAACAGAGCAAACTCAATGAAGAAAACGACCGCATTATGTATTGGGGTCAGCGTTTTCAAAAGCTAGTGGACAGCTGGATGGATCAGCAAAGTCAAAAAGATAAAAAAGCAGTAGTAGCTCGCTTTGTAGGTATGCTTAACCAACGCAGCGGGGAAACGGAAAAAGAAGAGAAAAAAGAGCTTACCAAGGCCGGTAAAAGGCGAAAGAGAGTATTAGAAAAGCTTATTGAACAACCTCTTCAGGTTGGCGATAAAGTAAAAGTGCTCGAATCTAAAATGGAAGGGACCATTCAAGAGATTAAAGGTGATCGGTATAAAATCGTAGTAGGCGATGCTTTTTCCGTGAATCTAAGTCGGGATAAAATTATTCCGGCTACCGCTAAATTGGAGGCTGTACCCAAAGCCCGGCAACGGAATAAGAGTTTTCAAAAGAACGATGGCGCTTCAAAAAGCATCTCAACAAAAGCTAAATCTAAAACCGCACCCAAAAAGGAGGAGAAGTCAAAACAGCCAGCCAAAAAAAAGCCGACTCCCGATGATCAGCTTAAAAAACCGGATGATAAATCCTAAATGTTATTTTTGGCAAAAGCTTTATAAGTCCTTATGGAATTTACACTCCCCCCACTGGTTACAAACGATGCTGTAGTTTTAGGTATTCTCATCGTAATATTAGGTTTAGTTTTCTATACCTCTCACGAGCAAAAATATAAAGGCTTCTATAAGTTTATTCCAGCATTATTGCTGTGTTACTTCATTCCTTCCTTGTTTAATTCTTTAGGCATTATCTCTCCTGAATGGATTGATTATGAAGACTTTATTGCACATCTTAAAACTTTGGGGCATGATGTTACAGGTATAAACTCTTTAGATGCACTAAAAACTTTCATTTCGGATAACAAGATTGCGGAAGAAGAGATAAAACCTTTTCTGCATAAATCCAACTTATACTTTGTTGCTTCTCGCTATTTACTGCCCACTTCCTTGGTTTTACTCACCTTAAGCATCGATCTTAAAGAAATTGTAAAGCTTGGTGGCAAAGCAGTAGCTATGTTTCTCACCGCTACTGTAGGTATCATGATTGGTGGTCCGATCGCCATTCTTATTGTAGGTTCCATTTCCCCAGAAGTGGTAGGCGGTGAAGGTGCGGACGAGGTTTGGAGAGGTCTTTCTACTATTGCTGGAAGCTGGATTGGTGGTGGAGCCAATCAAGCAGCCATGTTTGAGGTATTTGAGCCTAGCGGAAAACTATTTTCGGCAACCATTGCTGTGGATGTAATTGTGGCCAATATTTGGATGGCGTTTTTACTTTATGGCGCGGGAGTGTCTAAACAAGTAGATAAGTTTTTTAAGGCCGATGCATCTGCTATTGAACGCCTTAAAGAAAAAGTAGAAGACTATCAGAACAGTATCGCAAAGATTCCGGTTCTAACGGATATTATGGTAATTCTTGCCTTTGGTTTGGGCGCTACCGCTGTAGGACATTTTGGTGCAGATTTAATTGCTCCTTACATTAAATCTAACTTCCCCGATTTGGCTAAATTTAGCTTAACGAGCGGGTTCTTTTGGCTCATTGTTATTTCTACTACTATTGGTTTAATTCTATCTTTTACCAAGGCTAGAAATCTAGAGGGAGCGGGTGCTTCTAAAATTGGTAGTGCCATGCTTTATGTTTTAGTAGCTACGATAGGTATGAAAATGAATGTTCTTGCCATTTTTGAAAATCCAGGATTATTTGCAGTTGGTGCGGTGTGGATGCTCATCCATATTATCCTTCTTTTAGTGGTCGGTAAAATTATTAAGGCTCCCTTCTTCTTTGTTGCCGTAGGTAGCCAAGCAAATGTTGGTGGGGCCGCTTCTGCGCCTATTGTAGCCGGAGCCTTCCATCCTACTTTAGCCCCCGTTGGTGTTTTACTCGCTGTTCTTGGCTATGCTCTTGGAACCTATGGCGCTTACCTCTGTGGAATTATGATGCAGGCCATTTCACAATAACTTTTTCTGATTTTAACTATGCGATACTCTTTAAGTTTATTGTTCCTTCTTGTAGGACTCTCCAATATACTTGCTCAACCTGTTTTAGATGATGATGCCAAAGTCATCAAAAAAATATACACCACTGCTTTAACTGAGCAACAAGGGTATAAATGGCTTAAAAAGCTTACCGATATAGGCGGACGCTTACCCGGCTCTCCAGAAGCCATGAAAGCAGTTAAAGATTTTGCCGTTTTAGCAGACTCTCTAGGCTTTAAAACCACTTTGCAAAAGGTAAAAGTTCCACATTGGGTTAGAGGCGAAAAAGAAGTAAGCCACTACTCTTTTAATGGTGAAAAAATAACAACCAATGGTTGTGCCCTTGGTGGCTCTGTGGCTACACCTAAAAAAGGTCTTACCGGACAGTTGGTAGAAATCACCTCTTTTGATGAGTTGGAAGAAATGGACAAGGATGCCTTAAAAGGTAAAATTGCTTTTTACAACATTCCAATGGATCCCAGTTATATTCATCCCTTCTTTGCGTATGGCAATGCCGTAAAACAACGATACGTAGGTGCGGTAGAAGCTTCGAAAAAAGGTGCTGCTGGTGTGGTAATCCGCTCCTTGAGCTCAAGCATAAACGAATATCCACATACGGGCAGCATGACTTACGCGGATGCTAAAAGAAAAATACCCGCCATAGCCATCAGCACGAGAGATGCAGAAAAGTTAAGCCATCACTTATTACAGGAGCCTGACCTAGAGTTCTTTTTTAAACAAAACTGCGAAAGCTTAGATAGCACCTATTCGTACAACCTTATTGCTGAAATAAAGGGCTCCGAAAAGCCAGAGGAAGTAATCGTAGTAGGAGGCCATATTGACTCTTGGGACTTGGGAACAGGTGCTCATGATGATGGCGCAGGTTGTATTCACTCCTTGGAAGCCGCCTACCTTCTTAAAACATTAAACATTCTTCCTAAACGCACGCTTAGAGTAGTGTTTTTCATGAACGAAGAATTTGGTTTAAACGGTGCTAAAGAGTACGCCCGTCAATCTTTTGCGGATAATGTAAACCATGTATTGGCTATTGAATCTGATGCAGGAGGTTTTACCCCTAGAGGCATCAGTATGGTTGCTCCAGATAGCATCATCGACAAAATTAAAGCCTTTAGAAGCTACTTAGAGCCCTATGGTATCCACCAATTTAGCCAGACGGGTGGGGGTGCAGATATTGGGCAGCTTTATAAGGAAGGTTTGGTAATGATTGGCTTGCGCCCAGACGGACATCGCTATTTTGAGATTCATCATGCTGAAACCGATAACTTTTCCAGTGTAAATGTGCGTGAATTAGAGATGGGATCAGCCACTATGGCCGCAGTTATTTACGTGATGGACAAATATGATATTGTGATTAAAGAGCTTCCCAAAAAATAGGTTACTCTTTTTTTCGAAAGTTAAACACGATGGTTTTCTCTCCTTTTTGGGCGTAAACCTCCACTTTTAAACGATTGGGCTCCACAAAATAATAATGGATATGCTTAGGGAAATCGTGTGTTGAGTTGCTGAAAATAACCTCCTCTTCAGAAAGGAAGCTCATTCTAAACGCGACAATGGCCTCATTTCCTCTCACATCCGCTTCATACGTAAGTTCTCCTTCATCATTATAAATCCTTAGGCTTTCCCATAGCTGCTCACCGCCATCAGGGCCGCGTTTTATAGATTTCCCAATAAAGCCTTCTTCCGTTTTTTGCCAGATTTCCATTTTAGAGTCATCCTCCACATTTACCCATGTTCCAGGCAAAGCGTTGAGCACATCATATTGAGCATACCCATTAAAGACAAAAAGCATCAAAATCCCAGGGAAAATCCGTTTCGCAAACATGCTACCTATTTTTCTTTGCTTAAAAATACATCGATTTCTCTTCATTTGGCTTAGAGCTTATAAACTAGGCTCCACTTTCCTCAAATCTAAACCTTTGCAAAACCTGATGTTTATGGTTTTTATGAAGAGACCATATATACCGTCAATAAACTGTAAGAATTGGATTGCGAATCCAATTTTGTTAATAAAATATTAAGCTGATTTTTAGGCTGTTGATTTTTTTTTATTAACAAAGTGTTTGTATCTTGTCCGTTCAATCAAAACAATCAATGGAGTTAATCAATAACCTAATTCAACAAATGAATGGGGATCATCTGGGGGGAGGATCGCATTCACTGGAGTTGATAAACCGGCCGGCAAGGCAGGGTAGACGAATTACCCCAGATCGGCAACATTTATTTAAGAAGTACAATTACCGTTTCCCAAAAAAGTAATCCGCGCATTACTTAAAACCCCAACACCTCACCAATTTTATCACTCACTTTATCCGCATTGGGAATCATAGCGGCTTCTAAGGTGCTGTTTAATGGAATAGCTGGCATATTTTCAGAGCCAATTACCATTACAGGAGCATCCAGGTGCTTAAAACAGTTCTGCTGTATTAAGCTAGCAATACCTTGGGCAAAAGTGTTCTTCTCTGGCTCTTCGGTAACTACTAAACACCTTCCGTGTAGTTTTACTCTTTCATACATCAATTCCTCATCCAAAGGGTGTAGCGTTCTAAGGTCTACAACCTCTACTTGTCCTTTATAGTTTTGGCTTGCTTTTTTAGACCAATACACGCCCATACCATAGGTTATAACGCACAAGCTCTCTCCTGAATCTATTTTAGATGCATCGGCTTCGTAAGCTATTCTACCCTTTCCAAAAGGAATAACATAGTCTTCGGACGGTTCTACTGTTTTTGCATCTTCAGTCCCTTTAATTTTACTCCAATAAAGACCTTTATGTTCTAGCATTACCACTGGATTGGGATCGTAAAATGCAGCCTTCATCAATCCTTTTAAATCTGCTCCTGTAGAAGGGTAAGCAATTTTAATTCCTCGGATGTTCGTCAATACACTTTCTACACTAGAAGAGTGATATGGGCCACCACTACCGTAGGCTCCAATCGGAACACGAATAACCGCACTTACCGGCCACTTGCCGTTGGATAGATAGCAGCTTCTACTTACTTCTGTGAACAGTTGATTTAATCCTGGCCATATATAGTCTGCAAATTGCACCTCCACAAAAGGTTTGCAGCCTGCAGCGCTCATACCTACGGTAGAACCAATAATAAAAGCTTCTTGAATAGGTGTGTTGAATACTCTTTCACCTCCAAATTTTTGAGCCAAAGTAGCAGCCTCTCTAAAAACACCACCTAACCTGCCACCAACATCTTGCCCATAAAGCAAGGCTTCAGGATACTCCGCCATAATTTCTTGAATGGCAAAAAGGGCAGCGTCTACCATTACGGTTTTATCCTTTCCTTTTGGTGCTCTTTCTCCTTTTTCTTCCGTGATGGGTGTGGGCGCAAAATCGTGGGTAAATAGATCCTCGGGTCTTGGATCTTCCGCTTTTAATGCTTTTTCATAATCCTCTTGCACCAAAGCTTCAGTCTCCCCTTCAATTTTTTCTAAGTCTCCTTTTGTGAAACCATTCTCAAGAAGATAGTTTCTAAACTTAGGATATGGATCGCGAAGTGCATGTTCTTCTAGATCATCTCTATACCATTCTTTGCGAACGCCAGAAGTATGGTGTCCGAGCAAAGGTACTTTCGCATGAACGAGAAAAGGTCTTCTTTCCTTTCTTACGGTTTCAATTACTTCTTGAAGAGCAATATAGCTTTCGGCAAACTCACTGCCGTCAATACTTTTAACTTCTATTCCTTTAAATCCTTGCGCATACTCTGCGGCATCTTGTGCTCTTGTTTCCTCTGCATTTGCCGAAATATCCCACTCGTTATCCTGAACCAAGTAAATGATGGGCAATTGCTTTAAAGCCGCCATTTGTAGGGCTTCCGAAATTTCCCCTTCCGTCATCGCTGCATCACCGATGGAACAAACCACAACTGGTTTTTCCTCTTCACTTTGATTCAGTTCATGAATTTCATTGTACCGCATACCCATAGCAATTCCAGTAGTTGGTATCGCTTGCATTCCTGTTGCAGAAGATTGATGGGGTATTTTGGGCTTATCCTCATCCTTTAAACTGGGGTGCGCATAATAGGTACGTCCTCCAGAAAAAGGGTCGTCCCTCTTTGCTAAAAGCTGCAACATGCACTCATAAGGGGTCATACCTATCCCCAAGAGTATAGAGTCATCTCGATAATAAGGCGAAACAAAATCTTGTGGTTTTAACTGCAATGCACAAGCCAGCTGAATGGCTTCATGACCACGAGAAGTAGCATGAACATATTTTGAAGTTATCTCTTTGTTCTCTTCATACAGCTCGGCCATAGCTTTGGCCGTACTCATTAATGTAAAAGCCTTATTGAGTATGTCTTTTGAAATTTCCACTTCTGTTAACGCCTTGTTGGAGTTCATAAATAGATTTTAAAGGATTGCAAATATCGTAAACAGAAAATGGACTGCCGCATATGCAGCAAACTGCTATTTTTAAAATCTATATGTTTTGCGATAACTCGTTTAATTTATGCCGTTTAAGCATTTTTTTGTAGACTTGATATTCTGTGGTAAGAAAGGAGGTGGTTTGATTATGCGTTTTTTCCTGATTTTTATGTGTTTGAGTGTCACCGTGAGTGCTACCCATATCATTGGTGGCAACTTTGAGATCATTCAAACTTCCCGGAATACTTATCAAATTGACCTTTCCATTTTTAGGGACTGCAGTAAAGGAGACCCCGATGATCCTTCGGATGATCCCGTAAGTTTACAGCAATCCATTTCCATACGGGTCTTTGATCAAAAAGACAATACTTTAGTTCAGTCTTTAACCCTCTCTCGAGGCGGACCAAGCTCCATCTCATTAGGAGATAAATGTTACCGCCCAACTAATCTTTGCGTTGAAGAATACCACTTTATAGGAAGCATCACCTTAGCAGACAATTCGTTTGGTTATATCATAGCCGCTCAATCTTGTTGCCGAAACTTTAATGTAGGTAACCTTTCTGATCCTGGCTTAACCGGGGTAACCTGGTCTTCCCATATACCCGACCCTGCACTAGCCGGTCAAAACTCCAGTCCAGATTTAGGCTCTTACCCAGAGCTCGGTTTTTTATGTGTGCACAACCTTAGAACGATAGATCTTTCTGCTATAGACCCTGATGGTGACTCTTTAGCTTATGAGTTGGTTACTCCCTTTACCGGGCCAAGAGGAACTCCTAACAATCCAGACCCTTATACTCCTCCTCCTTTCAACACCATCACTTGGCTTCCAGGTTTTTCTACAAGCAATTCTATTCCTGGAACCCCGCCACTAACCCTAGACCCTATAACTGGCCTATTAAGTTGTAACGCGTCTCAACTTGGGTTGTATGCTTTTGCATATCGAGTGGTTGAATATCGCAACGGCATTCGTATTGGTGAAATTCAAAGAGATCTCCAACTCGAGGTTTTAACTTGCAACCAAGAGTTTGATCCTGTCATTTTTGAACCCGCTCAGGACGAGTTTGTTGTATCCGCAGATGGTGTGTTGTGTTTTACCGTGAGCGTGATGGATTCTAACAGTGCGGATACTTTAATTCTATCTTCTTCCTTTTCGGATGCCTTTAGTTTGTTGAGTGCTCCTCCCAACTCCTTATCTCGAACTGGAATTGGAAGTACCAGTGGAACCATTTGCTGGGCTCCCGGTTGTGAGGGTGTTTCTTTATCTTCAGAAGAGCTTACCATTACTTTAAAAGCTACTTCTTTAGGCTGCACTGAGGAAGTAATTGTAGAAAAAGAGATCTCCATACGCATTGAAGACATTCCAGAAGCCTTAACCAATGAGCTGCCTAATGTTTTTACGCCCAATAATGATGATTACAACGACTTGTTTACGGTAGCAGAAGTGCTTGGAGAACGTCACCCTTGTATGGAAGATGTTCTGGTTAGAGTGTTCAACCGTTGGGGAAATTTGGTTTTTGAAAGCTCCGCTTCCACCTTGGATTGGGATGGGAAATATGAAGGGCAAGATGCCAGCCAGGGTGTTTACTATTATACGGTAGAGGGGCGCTTTGGTGCTGTTCCATTTTCATTTAGGCATTTTTTGACCTTAACACGCTAATTTGAAGACTACGTTTTTTTCAAATTTTCAATTTCCACTTCATCCTATTTTTTACTTTCACTCTCTCTTAACAATACAACTATGAAATTCTTTGACCCAGACTTTTTACAATTCTTTATAGAACTCGCTGCAAACAACCATAAAGACTGGTTTGATGAGAACAGAAAGCGATATGAAAAGGTGGTAAAAGACCCTTTTAAGAATTTTATTCAGGCGGTAATAACGGAGGTGCAGAAGCATGATGCATCCGTTCAAATTGCACCCAATGATGCTATTTTTAGGATTAATAGAGACATTCGTTTTTCTAAAGATAAAAGTCCTTATAAGCTGGATCGCACAGCTGTTATTTCTCCCAAAGGGCGAAAAGATCATTCCGTTCCGGGGTTTTACCTCAGCCTTGGGCCGGAAAAATTGATGTTTGGAGGAGGAGCTTATTTTCTACCTCCTGCAAACCTTAAAAGCTTGCGCGAGTTTATTATCTCAGATACGAAACGATTTAACAAGTTAATTAAGGATAAAAACTTCTTGGATGTATTTGGACCTCTTAAAGGCGATGAAAACAAGCGTTTGCCAAATAAAGAAATGACTGCTGCTGCTGAAAAACAGCCTTTGCTCTATAAAAAATCGATGTACTACATGACGGAGATGGACCCTGAACTTATCTTGAGTGACTCTCTTATGGATAGGGTGATGGATCATTATCAAGCCGCACGCCCTATGCAGAATTATCTACAGGAGGCTATGAACTATTAAGCCAACAGCCTTAATAAAAGTATATATTTCCTTTTCGCGGTTCTAAGAAACCAACTGATTGCACCTTTAAAGTTCTACTTGGCTATTTATTCAAAAGATTCTACTTCTTAAAGGCCTAGTTGCTTTCTCACTATAGGTGTATAGGTTTGGCTGCTACTAATACTCATTGGTGTTTGTTCTGCTGTCTTCATCACAAAATCGAGCTTACCATTAACACCTTTGCGAATCTCTTTAATGAAAGAGGAATTGATGATATAGGACCGATGAATTCGAATAAACGAATCGGGAAGTGTCTTTTCCAAGTCCGATAATGAACTATTGAGCAAATGCCTTTTCCCTGAATCGTGAGCCGCAAATACATACTTATCCTCTGCATGAAAATAGCTAATCTCCTTAACCGAAACCAGTATAATTTTGTCTCCTAGCTTTACACTAAGTGTGTCTATACTCTTGGTATTTAGTTTGCTTAAGAGTTGTTCAAGTTCGTGGGTATGGTTCTTCTGATCCAAGCGTTTTAGCTTTTGAATACTCTTGGCTAAGCGGTCTTTCTCAATCGGCTTTAAAAGATAATCGATGGAGTTCTCCTCAAAAGCCTTTATTGCGTATTGATCAAAAGCTGTGGTAAAAATGATCTTTGCTTTATGGTGCAGCTGTTGCAGCATTTCAAAACCATCTTTTACCGGCATTTGAATGTCTAAAAAAATGAGATCTGGCTTTAAGGACTCCGCCAAAACTAAACCTTCTTCACCATCGGTTGCCTCCCCAATAAGCTCAATGCTATCCTCGTGCGCAGAAAGCAACTTTTTTAGCCTTTGCCTTGCTAGCGATTCGTCTTCTACGAGAATGGTTTTATACCGACTATTCATGCTCTCTCTTTTCCAAGTGAATATGAATGTGTTTTTCTGGACGGTTTATGAACGCTAAACGATGTTTCTCGGGATAAAGCAGCTCTAGTTTATCGTAAGTGCTTTGCAAACCGTATCCTCTTACGATGTTTTTCGGAAATGCCGGGCCATTGTCGTATATGAAAACTTGAAGAGCCCCTTCTTCCTCTTTTATTACTAAGCGAAGTTCCCCTTGTTTAATTTTTGAGGTAGCGTGTTTTATAGCATTCTCCACCAAGGGTTGGATCAAAAAACGTGGAATCAAGGTGGTGTTTAATTCATCTGGAGATTCAATTTGGTAGTTTAAGTTATCTCCAAAGCGTGTTTTTTCAATAGAAAGGTAGGTTTCAACAATTTTGAGTTCTTCTTGCACCTGAACAAAATTGGACTCTTCAGAATTTAGGCTGTAACGAAAAAGCTCAGCCAAATCCACCATCATTTTTTCGGCTTTCTCGGGATCTATAGAAATAAGGCTAGCAATGGAGTTGAAGGAATTAAACAAAAAATGCGGGTTAATACGAGATTGCAAAGCATGCAGCTCCGCTTGAGTTTTAAGCTGTATAAGACGCTGCTCTTCTACTTCTTTTTTCTTAAGCTTCCCTCTTAAATCCCTTACCCGGTGTTGCCAAATAAAAACCGGGATACTAATGAAGAAGGTTGCTAGGCTATATTCAATCACATTGGTGGCCGAGGCTGTGGCTTTATAATCTCCTAGTATAAAATAATCATTGTCTTCATACCCCCAAGAAGCATAAACCACATATTCTAAGAAAAAGCTCATCAGCATTACCCCTAAAACAGCTGCGGGAATTTTTAACATGATACTCTTCCAGCTCGGTATTGCAATGCCACCAAGCAGTTGTTGAACCAAAAACACACCATTTACTGCCGCCAATGGGAGCAGAGTAAAATCCATTAATACAATAAGCTCTTCTAAATGAAACTCAAAAGCGGGAACACCAGAAGCAAATAGATGAACGGCTACATCCATCAAAGCGAAGATACCGGCTATCATAAGGATAACCGGTACATGACGCTTGTGTGTGTTTAACCAAGCTTGTTTAAATGATGTGCTATGTTCGTTGCTTGCGTTCATTTTAAACTAAAATGGAAATGATTTTTTGCTTTAGTCTTTCTTGGGCACCTTAAAAGTACCGTTTGGTTGAATAAAGTTGGCCGCTTTTATTTTTCCATCCTCTTCTTCAAAGTCTAGCGAATATCCTTCTAAATCCTTTATTTTAAAACTATTATCTCCAGCTGCAATTAGGGTATACTCCGGTTGTCCGGGTACAAAAAGCCTTAGGGAGTTTTCATCTTTAATAAAAATCTTGGCTTCCGTTCCACCCATCTCATAAGCACCTACGTATTTTTCTAAGTCTGAAGCTGCCATTTCCACTTCAACAAACTCTCTTTTAAAGAATAGTGGATCCAAACCATATTCTGCATTTAAGTTAAAGCCGGCTAAATCTCCCATATTGTCTGTTCTAAAGTTAAACTTTATACTACTTCCTCCAGTTGTATCCACTCCGTTTTCATCCATTTCAAAAGGCTCAAACACATCGTAGTGGTAATGCTTTAACCACCATTTTCTTTCAGGAAGTACCGCAAATAAAGAGTCGTTGGTTTGCTCCACGATGATTGTTCCGTACCCTGGATGATTAAATCTTCCGGTGTAGTCTTTTAAGGCGTGAGAGTACTTTGTTCCCTTTACAGCTCCAGAAGTGGAGGAAACATCATCGCTTTCTTCTTCCTCTTCCTCCTCGGCTTCTTTAGCCAACTCCTTTAAAGTTTCATCCCACTTGCCAGATTTTAAGCCCAGCATTTTATCGGCTATCATATTTCTAACCAAAGCTGGCACTCTAGAGTTGTTTTGATTTGCTAATACTACAATACCAATATCATCTGAAGGAAAAAAGCAGTTGCTCGCGGTAAAACCATCAATATTGCCTCCGTGCTCTACTCGATAATGTCCTCGATAAGAAGAAAGACTCCAACCAAAACCATAATTGTTGAAATGCAACTCTGGTCTCTTAGGGCCCGGAGTTCCTCCAGAAGCCGCTACTTGAGAGCTCATCGCTTCTGCTACATAAGAGGAAGGTATCACTTCTTCTCCTTGAAACTCCCCTTCATTAAGCCAACTGATCAACCAGTTGCCCATATCCATGGCGCTACTGTTTATACTTCCTGCAGGAGCCATTCCTCTAATGCGGTAGTAGTCCTCCTTTTCTGGTTTTCCCTCCGAGCTGGTGCTGTAACCTAGAGCAACATTTTCCGTCTTCTCTAGCTCAGAAATATGCAGATTGGATCGATTCATTTGTAGAGGCTTAAATAGGTTCTCCTCAACATTGGTCTCCCAACTTTTTCCGCTTACCTCTTCGGCTAAAGCACCTAAAGCCATAAACATAAAGTTGTTGTACTGAAAACTCTCTCTTACTTCTAGTGTTGGTTCCTGGTGTTGGATGCGAGCAATTAAAGTATCGCGGGAGGTTGAAGGAAACATGTACCAAGACAAGTCGTGACGTGGTAAACCTGTTCTATGGCTCAACATATCTCTGGGCGTTACAATGCGATTCATCTCATCATTGTAAAATTTTAGAGCTGGTAAATAGTCTCTAACCGATTCGTCTATATCTACTTTTTCATCAGCTTCCAGCTGACCTATTACCGCTCCAGTAAATGCTTTTGTGCAAGAACCAATAGCGAAAAGTGTATTTGCATCGGCTGGTACTTTGTTTTCATAATCGCTGTAGCCAAAGCCTTTGGCATAAATAATTTTATCTCCCTTTACTACGGCAACCGACATTCCTGCGGCATTGGAAAGGTTCATAACACGTTCTAGAGACTTCTCTAAGGAGGCCACTTTACGGTTATTTTTCAAGGTTTGCCCATAGCTGTAGGAAAGGCTGAACAATAGAGTAAGGCAAAGAAATACGGATTTGAATTGGGTGTGACGGTTTGACATTTGTTTTATGCGTTAGTTAAACTGATAACAAGATTAAGGTCTATTCTCTCCCTCCACAATACAATTCCGACAGAACAGGGAGTTTTCCGATGAACTAAGATTATTAAGGCTGAAATTGTTCAGGTTTATTGCATTTGCTCTTAAATTTTATCTCATATCCCGGATAGTCTCCGTTTGATATAAACTAAAAACCCCCGCTTGATCAGCGAGGGTTTGAAAATATTTTCACCTATTCGGTTTCTATTTTTTCTTTCTAGGAGCGTCTCCAAAATTGTATGAAAAACCTACCCCAATTACCTCTCTAAACTGAGTACGTGGGGCGTCAGCTACACCATCGTTGTTGGTGTCAAACCTGATATCGTGATCGTAAACCATGTTTAAAGCTACATTGGCAGTAATGTATTTATTCACTTTCATGAATAAAATTATTTCTGCATTTACATCCACAAATTTATAGTTGCCATCTAAGTAGTTTGAGAACAAATCAAGTTTGGACTGAAGCTTAATGTTTTCCGCTATGGGTGTGTTGTACGAAAGGTTTACATACCCCCCTGCTTCAAAGCGCACCGTACTTCCCGTATCCACACCAAAGGCTCCTAGATTGGATAACCTTTCGTCTCCTACAATGGTTACTTTTGTGGTAAGTGGGGATATAAAAGCGTTAAACTTATCGTTTGGCTTATAGGTTAAACCTAAACCAAGTACAGTATACGCTGGAGCAAAAGCGCCTGACACTTTTAAGGAGTCTTCTGTAATTCCAGGTTGATCAAATCCGTCTGTAAACTGTGTTCTAAAATTCAATAGTGCTGAAAAGTTCCAGTTTTTTCTAAATTTTCTATCTACTCTAGATTCTAGCTCAATACGGTCGTCCGTTTTATTAAAAATATCTTCCTGGTAGCTTAGTCCATAAGCTAAGTTTAAGCTATTCTTCCAGGCCCAATCTCCCTTTTGGTAGTTGGCAAAAAGACTCACTAAAGAGTTTGCTGTAATAGAGTTGGTTCCGCCTGCTTGCCAGTTGCTATACGCAGCCTGATTGAATTGCAAGCTATAGTTCCCTCCTACTCTCCACGGTCTTGCATCAGCAGAATCTTGTTGAGCAAAACCTTGCAGAGATAATAACACTCCAGCAAGAGCCAATAATACTTTCTTCATAATTTAATCTTTGGTGGTTTCGTGGGTAAAACTACCCACATTCTCAAGGAATTACAATACCCTTTCGATAAGAAATCGAAAAGTTTAGTTTTTTGTCATATTAAACTCCGGTACTTATTTCTTTTTGAATTTGGCAATCGCATTTCTTGTAAAATCAGAAAGCACCAACTTTCCGCTCATAGCCGCTCTGTCGGCCAAAAGTTCATCCCATTTTTCCGTGCCTTTCCAAAACACTTGTTTTAGTAGACGCATCGCTTCAGGGTTAGAGCTTTTTAGTTTAGCTACTAACTCGTCAATGGCGGCATCCATTTCCGCTGCGGTATCAAAAATATGGTTGTATAAACCTCTGTCATTTGCCCATTCGGCTGATCTCCACTCGGTGGCATTAATGGCTAGTTCGCTCATTCCGCTTAAGCCAAGCTTGCGCTCTACCGCTGGACCAACCACAAAAGGGCCAATACCTACAGCTAACTCGGAAAGCTTAACAGCAGCATGCTTGGTGGCAAAACAATAATCTACGGACGAAGCTAAGCCAACACCGCCTCCCACTGCTTTTCCTTGTATTCTTCCAATAATAAACTTGGGGCATTTACGCATGGCGTTTATTACATTGGCAAAACCGCTAAAGAATTTTTTTCCAGTTTCCAGGTCTTGAATAGAAATAAGCTCATCAAAGGAAGCGCCTGCACAAAAGGCTCGCTCTCCTGCTGATTTTAAAAGGATTACCAATACCTCAGGATTATTACCTGCTTCTGTGATGCGGTTGGCTAGTTCTGCTAATACTCTACCGGGTAAAGAATTGCTTAAAGGGTGAAAAAACTCTATAGTGGCTAATCCTCCTTCAACTTGAACCCTTACGTCTCCTTGATTAATTGCTTCGCTCATGCTTATTGTTTTGAGGCGTCAAAGATAAAAGCGGATATTATACTGGCAATACTGTTTCGTTATTTAACCCAACTCTTTCAAGGTTTTAATGTCTTCTATTATTCTGGTTACCTCTATCGGCAATGTACCGTTGTAGATCCCTCTAATCCTTCCCATTTTATCAATTAAAAGAACATTTTCTGTGTGCAAAAACTCAGACCTTCCCTCCGGCTTACCGATGTTCGTGTCAGCAAAATAGGATTTTATAGCAAGCTTATAAATTTCTTCTTTTTTTCCTGTGAGGAGGTTCCATATTCTACTGTCGATTCCATACAATTCTGCAAAACTTGATAAAACCGGAATGGAGTCAACTTCTGGCATAACGCTAAATGAAAGCAGCCGTACCTCATCGTTTACTGAAAATTGCTCCTGTAGTTTTTTAAGATTTTGAGTCATCTTAGGGCAAATAGACGGACAGCTTGTAAAAAAGAAGTTGGCCACATATATCTTTCCTTTCACACAAGAGTTGTTTACGCTTTCTCCAAGCTGGTTGGTAAACGAAAATGGGGCAACTTTATGAATGGAACTATAGCTTTCATCCTCCTCTAAAATCCATTTGGGAGTAAAATCCGCAGTGTTGTAAAAAGGTAAGGGCACTGCCGCTTCTCTTGGTTCTAAATTACAAGACAACACTATGCATAAGGCTAAAATCCTCTTTGTCATCTTATTTTATTCAATACTAGAAACGCAGTCTCTTTTACCCGCAAAACCATAACGCTTGTTGTTTTTTATAACATAGTTGGTGGTGAGCTCTCCTCGAATAGACCAAATCTTTTGTGAACCCTCTTCTTGTCCATTTTTAAAATTTCTCACACTCAGTGTATCTCCAGAGCTAAAGTATTCGATCTGCGTACCTTCATATTTTCCTTTTTTAAAATAGTAGCTAAACTTTTGCTTACCATTCCACCACCATGCTTGGTGTTCTCCTGTTTTCTTTCCATCCGCATAATAGCGCTTAAAATGCAGCTGACCGGTTTCATACCATCCTAAAAAAATTCCCTGCTTTTTCCCTTTCCAATAAGGTAGTTGTGATTTTAAATTCCCATTTCCATGCTTTTCCATCACATATCCTGAAAAAAGACTGTCTCCATAAAAAAGCAAAGCTCCGCGTTGTTCGAGCTCCATACTTTTAGCCAATACACGCTTTTCTGGTATTAAAATCTCCTCCGGCTCATTTTTAAGGCTACAGGATATAACTGTCAGATTAAGAAGGAATAGTAAAAAAATAGGGCGCTGAAATTTCAATTGGCCACTCTTAGTTACTAACCGTTCCTCTCACTCCATAAAAACCATCTCCATTTATCCATGGAGCGTCAGCGGTAACGTGATAGTGGTAAATACCATCAGGATAATCTGTGGTAACTCCAAAATGACCGTGATATTCATCCAGATCCGCACTAACCAGCTCAACTCCATTTTCAATAGGTCCATAAACAGGAAACCCATCCAAAAGAAAGCCAACTAGGGATGATCTGCCATTGTTTGCGGTTAAAAACAATGGCTCTTCATGATAATGGTATCCTGCGCCAGCGAAAGTAGGGGTTGGGTGACCATTGTATTGATCCAAATTGTTGGTTTCTACAGAGTCTAATAAATCCCAAGCCCCATTGTATTGATTGTAAAAGGGAACTCCATTTAAGGCAATTCCGATCGCATATAAGGGCGTAAATTCCTTATTGAGTGCTTCTTCGGGATGTAGTGGTATTCTCATGGTAATGTCTTGCTCCAAAAGATCAGGGTCTATAATGGTATCAATTAAGTCGGCAAGAGAATCGATATATATGCTGGTGCTAAAGTTGGGGTTCGTGCCATTGTACTCCTCATATCTAGGATCTGTTTCGGGGTAAAAAGGACTTCCATGGTCGGGTAAGTCTTTGGTTCGAATAAACAGAAAATCCCCGTCTACATATATTTCTTCTACGTTGTAAATCTTCTGGAAAACTTCTGGAATGGGCTCTATCTTTGTAGTTTGATCCTTATCATTGGAGCATGCTGCTGCAAAAAACAGTACGGCAATCCAAAGGATTGTTAGACTTGGCTTTTTCATGGTTGTTCGGTTGATTGCGCTTTTGACGGCTTGAGCCCAAATAACTTGCTTTCGCTGTTTACCGAAATTGCTGTTCAAAAATATGGCTCGATTCCACCAGGCATACCAAACTGTGGTAATATTGATACCATCCTTGATGCGCTTTGTTTTTTGCCTCAAGGTGCCTATCGTGATTCTTCCACGATTCAATAGCTCTTTTGGATTGCCAATAGCTGATAAAGATCCCTTTGCCATCTTTACTCACTGAAGAGTAACCCAAGTAACCTTCCGATTCTTGAGCTTTGTTTAACAAATACTCGTCTAGTTGATGATAGGCTTTATCCTGATCTCCTTGCACAGAAATAAAGATCACAGCATAATAGGGTGCTTTCGGCTCCATTTCACCCTTCCAGTGTGTTATCAAAATACCGTTTTATTTAGTTCCGTTCGATTCGCGAACAGAAGGCCGTTAAACAGACTGATTCTTCTTTTTAACCATGGTTAAAATGGTGGCTAAGGCTACCGTTTCATCTTCCTCATCGTAAACATCTACTTGAAACCTTACAATCCCTTTTGCAATATCATCTTCGCTTCGCTTTTCCTGATCGGTTTTTTCCTTAACGGTAAATTTTACTCCAATGGTCATGCCTGGATAAACGGGCTTTGTAAAACGACATTCATCCAATCCATAGTTCAGTAAAACTGGACCCTTTCTGGGGTCAACAAACATGCCTGCTGCTTTAGATAGCACATAATAACCATGAGCTACTTTGCCTTCAAAGATGGTTCCTTCTAAAGAGGTAGCATCCACATGCGCATAAAAATTATCGCCACTTACCTGAGCAAAACTCGCTATATCGGCATCTGTTACGGTGTGCTTATGCGTATAAACCGTATCTCCAATTTTTAAATCTTCAAAGTATTGCCTAAAAACATGTGGGTTTGCTTCTGGGCGTGATGCTCCAGGTTGATACACTTGAGTAATCTCTGTTATTGTATCTGGGTGACCTTGAATGGCAGTGCGTTGTAGGTAATGCAAAACCCCTCTTTTTCCGCCCATTTCTTCTCCGCCTCCAGCGCGACCTGGGCCACCGTGTGTAAGCAATGGCATAGGAGAGCCATGACCTGTACTTTCTTTGGCAGATTTAGCATTTAGAACTAAAATTCTTCCATGCATGTGCGCAGCACCAACGGCATACTCTCTGCCAATTTTATCGTCAGCTGTTACAATAGAGGAAACTAAGGATCCTTTTCCCATTCCCGCCAATTCAATAGCGTCATCTAGGTTTTTGTAGGGAAGAATACTTGATATCGGTCCAAATGCTTCTATAGTGTGAACGTCTTTTTTATTGAAAGGGTCATCGTTTCGAAACAGAATAGGGCTAAAAAAGGCGCCTTTGGATTTATCTGCTCCAGCCACTTCAAAGTTGTCCATGTCGCCATAAACTACTTCCTGGCTTTTCATTAAGAGTTCTACATTTTCTTTTACACGGCCTACTTGCATAGGAGAAGCCAAGGCTCCCATTCTTACACCTTCTTGGCGAGGGTCTCCAATAACCGTTTTGGCTAGGCGGTTGGATAGTGCTTCTTGTACCGCTTCCACTTTATCTTCTGGAACAAGAATTCGTCTAACAGCTGTACACTTTTGACCAGTTTTAACCGTAATTTCCCGATGCACTTCTTTCACAAAAATGTCAAACTCTGGCGTTCCGGGTTCTACATCAGGACCTAAAACTGCAGCATTTAAAGAATCTGCTTCCAAGTTAAAGTTGATAGACTCTTCTACCATTTGTGGCAAAGCTTTTAGCTTTTTACCTGTGTGTGCTGAACCCGTAAAAGTTACGCTGTCTCCTGTTTTTACATGATCTAGTATTCCTCTTCCTAAACCGGTAACCAGTTGTAAAGCGCCTTCAGGAAGAATTTTGGAGTCAATAATCTCACGAACCATAAGCTCGGTTAAGTAGCTTGTAAATTCGGATGGCTTTACAACCGCGGCTACACCTGCCATTAGGTTTACAGCAATTTTTTCTAACATTCCCCAAACCGGAAAGTTAAAGGCGTTTATGTGTATAGCCACACCTCTTTTCGGTACCATAATATGGTGTCCTATAAAAGTTCCTCCTTTAGAAAGTGGGGCGTGTTGTCCATCTACGTAATATGGTAAATCTGGAAATTGTTTGCGTAGCGAGGCATTGGCAAAAAGGTTCCCTATTCCTCCTTCAATATCAATCCATGAATCAATTTTTGTAGCACCTGTTGCATAGCTTAGCTCGTAAAACTTGGCTTTTCTTTCCATCAGATACAACGCCAGAGCTTTCAGCATTCTTCCTCTCTCTTGAAAGGTCATTTTCCGAAGTGCTACACCGCCTTTTTGGCGGCCATATTCCAGAATAGATTCATAATCTAAACCGGCACTGGAAACAATACCTATTTCATCTCCTGTAATGGCGTTAATCGCGGTAAGTTCTTCGCCTTCGCCATTTATCCATTCTCCTAAAACGTAGTTCTGTATATGTTGCATGGAAGTATTTGTGTTTTGATGCGCTAAAGGTAATAGCTATGTTTTTACATTCGGTAAGTTATCGCATTGATATTCATCCCTGCTCCTACAGAAGCCAATAAAACTACATCTCCTTTTTCAAGGCTATGTCCTTCTAAAGCTCCTTTTCGAACGGTGTCAAATAGGGTAGGAACAGTGGCTACCGAACTGTTTCCTAGTTTATGAATACTCATGGGCATAATGCCCTCTGGTGGCTTTTGGCCGTACAGCCTGAAAAATCGCTTAATGATGGCTTCATCCATCTTTTCATTGGCTTGGTGGATGATTATTTTTTTCACATCCTCTATGGCCACTCCTGATTTATCCATACAGCCTTTCATTGCCTGCGGTACATTTTTCAGTGCAAACTCATAAATCTTGTGGCCATGCATTTTGATGTATCGTACATCTTGCTTGTGGCGTTTGTTATTCGATTTATCGTAATGCAGAAAATAGGCTTCGTTTTTCGAGAAAGTCATGGATGCGGTGCTTAGGATGCCTCTACCTTCATTATTCGGAACGCTTTCTACAATAGAGGCTGCTGCGCCATCTGCATAAATCATGGAATCTCTATCGTGTGGGTCTAGCACTCGGGAGAGGGTTTCTCCTCCTATAACCAAAAATCGTTTTCCGTCTCCTGCTTTAATGTATTTCTGCGCGATGATAACGCCTTGCACCCAGCCCGGGCATCCAAACAGAATATCGTAAGCCACGCAAAAAGGGTTTTCTATCCCTAAATTATATTTTACTCTTGAGGCCAAACTCGGTAGAATGTCGGTTTGCACTTTACCGTGGGGTATGTTTCCAAAATTGTGCGCTAGAATAATACCGTCTAGGTCTTCTTTATCAACGCCAGCGTCTTCTAAAGCCTTTTCGGCAGCGATTGTTGAAATATCGGATGTTTGCTGATCGTCATTCGCATAACGCCTCTCTTCAATTCCGGTTATGGCTTTAAATTTTTCTATAATCTCATCCGGAGCTTTATCAATTCTGCTCCCATCCGGATTGTAGAAGGAATGATCCGTGAAATTTTGATTGGGAACCGCTCGCTCCGGTATGTGGGAACCGGTTCCGGTGATGAGTATACTCATGCTGTTTTGGCTTCTTTTTGTGTTACACCTGAACCAACAAATAAAAAGAATAATTTCTGTTCGAAGGCATCAAAAAGAAGTTCCTTTTACATACTTCTTTATCCAATTGTTAAACTAGAATTAAATGTTTTCAAAGTGCGGGAGTATTTAGCATGAGTCTTAATGTTCTAATAATCCAAAGTTGACAGCCTACTGATGCGGAAAAATTTATTTCGTTTCATCAACTCAACTTAAAAAAACATGCTTAAAAATTACACCTTTATTTTTCTTTTTCTTGCGGCCAGCCTAGCGGCTCAAGCACAAATTACAGATCTTCATCACCTAGCGAGTTACAGCACTGGTTCGAGTGATGCGGCAGAAGTGGTTGCTTTTGACCCCGATTCCAAAAAGGTTTTTTTCACCAGTGGAGATGCAAATGAACTCGGTATTTTGGATATCCGTGATCCTCAAAACCCAACCCTTATTACCAATATCAGTCTTGCTGCTTATGGCGGTGGACCAAACTCCGTGGATGTAAAAAACGGCATTGTAGCGGTGGCTATGGAGGCAAACACAAGTACCGATCCAGGTAGTGTAGTGTTTTTTGATACTGCTGGAGTTTATCTCAACGAGGTTTTAGTAGGCGCGTTGCCGGATATGTTGCTGTTTACCAACAACGGGAATACCATACTCACGGCAAACGAAGGTGAGCCAAGTGATGATTATTCTATTGACCCGAATGGTTCGGTTTCTATTATCGACATTTCTAATGGTGTTGGTTCTGCTGTTGTAAACACTTTAGATTTTACTTCATACAACGACAAAAAGGTATCTCTAACCAATAAAGGCATTCGCATTTTTGGAAACAATGGAGCCGCATCTGTTAGCGAAGATTTAGAACCAGAGTTTATTACAGTTACTGAAGATGGTAACTACGCCTACATAAACTGCCAAGAGAATAACGCACTTGCCCTTCTTGACTTAAACACGGAAGAAATTGTGGATATTCTGCCTTTAGGTTACAAAAACCACCTGTTGGGTACACCTCAAGTAGATTCCTATGTACTCAACAACCTTGTTACCAACTGGCCTACTTTAGGAACTCCAGCATACAATGGAGGTCAACCTCCGGTTATGCTTGGTGGGTTTTCTGGTATGTATTACGATGCTTCTCAAAGCAATGCTACTCAACACGTTTTTTATGTAATTCCAGATAGAGGACCAAATGATGCGGTGGTTAGTAAATCATCTACGGTTCCTGCTTCATCTCAAAATCTAAGACCTTTCAAGTTGCCTAATTATCAGGGAAGGGTGGTGAAGTTTACCTTAAACTCTTCCAATGGAACGGTAACCTTAAATAATCAAATTCTCCTAACGCGTGCGGATAGTGTTACACCTATATCTGGCCGAGGGAATATTCCTGGTTTTGATGAGGTTCCTGTGACTTATTCTGATGTTTCTACCTCATATAGCGATACGGACTACAGTTCTGCCGGGGTTATTTATCACGAGTTGGCGTATGACGAATTTGGTGGCGATTTTGAAGGTATTCTGATCGATAAAAACGGGGATTTTTGGATGTGTGATGAGTATCGCCCAGCCATTTATCAGTTTAGCTCAAATGGGGTAATGAAAAAACGTTATGTTCCTTCTGGAACTTCTAATCTGGGCAACACGCCTCAGCCCGTTGGCACTTATGGCGATGAAACTCTTCCTGCGGTATACGCTAAGAGAAGGGCCAACCGTGGTTTTGAGGCTATTGCTTATGATTCGGATAAGCATGTGGTTTATGCTTTTATTCAGTCTCCTCTTTACAACCCAAGTAGTTCAACCAAAAACAACTCGGATGTGATTCGAATTTTAGGTATTGACGCCAATACGGGAATGCCTGCGGAAGAATACATTTACCTTTTAGAACGCAACCAATACGCTGGGTTTTCTTCCTCTCGGGTAGATAAAATTGGGGATGCTGTGTACACCGGAAATGGCAAGTTTTTGGTTTTAGAAAGAGATTCTGAAGGACCAACCGTTGCGGTGGGTAAAAAGTATGTGTATGAGATTAACCTAAAAGGCGCTACTAATATTCATAATACAGCTTTTTCTCCTGATACTTTAGAGGCTTTTAGTGCAGATGAACTGGCTTCCATGGGTATTCAAGCGGTGTACAAAACGAAAGTAGTTAACCTTCCTTCTGTGGGTTATAATGGTTCTGACAAGGCTGAGGGTGTGGCTCTTTTACCGAATAATCAGATCGCTGTAATTAACGATAATGATTTTGGTTTGGCTGGTGCTGGAATTACGGATAACTCGGTACTTGGTATTGTTTCGTTTGATGATGATTATTCTTTTGACGCGAGCAACCGCGATAATGGGGTTAACATTACAAATCATCCAACCTTGGGTATGTATATGCCTGACGCTATTTCGTCTTTTGAAAGTGGAGGTATTAATTATATCATTACCGCAAATGAGGGGGATGCTCGGGATTATGATGGTTATTCAGAAGAGGAAAGGGTTAAAGACCTGGTATTAGATACTGTTGCTTACCCCAATGCTTCAGCTTTGCAGCAAGATGCAGATCTTGGTCGTTTAAAAACAACAACCGCCCATGGTGATTACGATGGCGATGGTGCACATGAGCAAATCTATTCTTATGGCGCGCGTTCTTTCTCCATATTTGATCCTTATGGAAACCTTGTATTTGACAGTGGTAATCAATTTGCGCTGGAAACCAATAGCCAAGAGCCGGCTTTATTTAACGAGGATGAGGGCGAATTTGATAATCGTAGTGATGATAAAGGTGTGGAGCCAGAAGCTGTTACCGTGGGTAAGGTTGGAAACAATACTTACGCTTTCATCGGTTTTGAGCGCCAGAGTGCTATTGTGATGTACGATATTACAGATCCAAAATCTCCACAGTTTATAACCTATTACAATACACGGGAGGTAGATACTTCTGGAGCGGTAAGTGGGGATGTAAGCCCAGAAATCATAAAGTTTGTACCTGCTTCAGAAAGCCCAAATAGCGAGAACCTTTTGGTTGTGGGTTATGAGGTAAGTGGTACGGTTGGTCTTATTCAAGTGGGAGGTCAGGTATTTACCACAGCCGAAGAGTTGAGACAAGCACAGTTTGACATATATCCAAACCCTGTAACTTCTGGAAGTATTCAGTTTAGCACAGAAGTGAGTGGTGTAGTTTACAACGAGTTGGGGCAAAGCGTTCTTCAATTTAGCAGAGCTTCTAGCCTAAATGTGGATAAGCTAAGCCGCGGAATGTACATTATCAAAACAGAAGAAATGGGTGTTCAACGGTTTTTAAAATTTTAACCGGACAAACTATTTCATTGGAATAATCAAAAAAAGCCGCTTCATAAGTTTATGAAGTGGCTTTTTTGTTCATCCATAAATTAAATATGGAGGCACTATTTGGTTATAGAGTTGATCGGATTTCTTTTGTTGTTTGTTTACATGGTGTTTAACTCCTTGCTGTGGTTACACAACATAAAATACCAGAGCAATTAAGGATAAGACAAAGGTTATTTTTACGGTTCGCTTTTGCCATTTAGCTTGGCTTAGAACTTCTTCTGTGGTAGTAAGAATTGAAGACATCGTTTTGAATTGTTTTAATTGATTTCTTCAAAATTGATCAATATTGATTTGATCTTTTGTAAAAAAACAGTTAGAAAAAATTATTTTTTAACTACATTAAATTCTTACAAATCAAGTCTTTAAAACAAAAGAACCACTCAAATGAGTGGTTCTTAATTTTATCTAAATTACGTGTTGCTCCTTAGTCTACCGCTTCTGCTGTAGTCTCATAGATTAAACTTTCCGTTCCCATATTCCAAAACATAAAGGACCATTTATCCGCTTGCTCTTGAATAATCTTATCCGTTGGTTTGCCTGCACCATGACCAGCATTGGTTTCGATACGAATTAAAACAGGATCTTCTCCGGTATGGAACTCTTGCAAACTTGAGGCAAATTTAAACGAGTGCGCAGGCACAAAGCGATCTTCATGATCTCCTGTAGTAACCATAGTTGCCGGGTAGTCTGTTCCTTCTTTTAGGGCATGATAGGGAGAGTAGTTTAAAAGGTATTTAAACATTTCTTCGCTTTCTTCAGCCGTTCCATAATCGTATGCCCAGCCTGCTCCGGCAGTAAACTTGTTATATCTAAGCATATCTAAAACACCTACTGCTGGAAAAGCCACTTTCATTAAATCGGGTCGTTGACACATGGTAGCTCCTACAAGTAAACCTCCGTTTGAGCCCCCGGCAACAGCTAGTTTTTCTGAACTCGTATACTTCTCATTGATGAGGTATTCCGCAGCAGCAATAAAATCATCAAACACGTTTTGTTTGTTCATCTTTGTTCCGGCAGAGTGCCATTTTTCTCCATACTCTCCACCTCCTCTTAAGTTGGCTACGGCATATATTCCGCCATTTTCTAATAACACAATGTTAGAAGTGCTAAAAGAAGGGGTTAGGCTCACGTTAAAACCTCCATAGCCATAAAGCATGGTTGGGTTATTTCCATTGAGTTCCATACCCTTTTTGTAGGTGATGATCATAGGTATTTTAGTTCCATCTTTAGAGGCATAAAATACCTGCTTACTCTCGTAGTCTTCGGATTTAAACTTTACTCCTGACTTTTTGTAAACCTCTGACTTCCCGCTTAAAATGTCGTATTTAAAAGTGGTTCCTGGGTAAACATAAGAGGTAAAACTGTAATATAAGGTTTCATCATCCCATCTTCCTCCAAAGCCATTTGCCGTTCCAATACCGGGAAGTTCAATTTCGCCTTCATTGGTTCCATCTTCTGCAATTCGGTACACTTTAGTGGTTGCATCTACAATGTAGTTTGCAAAAAACTTACCTCCTGCAGTACCTACACTAAGTACGTTCTCCGTTTCTGCAATAAAGTCTTGCCAAGTTTCCATTTGCGGATTCTGGATGGTAGTGGTTACTACTTTTCCGTTTGGTGCGTCTTTATTGGTTTTTATGTACAGCTTATCACCTGTAGTATGTATTACATAGTGATTGTTGTCAAAATTATCGATGATGTTTACGATGGGCGCACTCTCGTTTCTAAGGTCTTGGATGTAGAGTTCATTTCCCGTAGTAGAAGTAGCCGCTGTAATAATTAAGTAGTTCCCGTCTTCCGACACGCCTCCTCCTATGTATCTCCGTGACTTTTCTTCTCCTCCAAAAATCAACTCATCTTCACTTTGTGATGTGCCTAATTTGTGGAAATAAAGCTTGTGGTGCTGTGTCATTCCTGAGAGGGCACTTCCTTCCTTTGGTTTGTCGTAGCTGCTGTAATAAAAGCCTTCGTTGCCTCTCCAAGAGGTTCCAGAAAACTTAACATCCATTAGCGTATCTCCAAGTCTTTCCATAGTAGCGGTACTTACCACTATAACCTTTCTCCAGTCTGATCCGCCTTCGCTTATTTGATAGGCTGCCATACTCCCATCTTTGGTGAAGCTAACCCCTGCTAAAGAAGTTGTTCCGTCTTCAGAAAACGTATTTGGGTCTAAGAAAACTTCTGGTTCCCCGCCATCTTTTTGTCGGTAAAGAACGTATTGGTTTTGAAGTCCATCGTTCTTATAAAAATAGGTAAAGTCGCCTCTTTTAAATGGAGCAGAAAACTTTTCGTAATTCCATAAATCTGTAAGCCTGTTGTTGATTTGCTCGCGAAATGGAATTTTTTCTAGGTAACCAAAGGTAACTTCATTTTCATCCTTTACCCATTCAGCTGTTTCATCACTTCTATCGTCTTCTAACCAACGATAGGGGTCTTCAACGGCTGTTTCAAAGTAGGTATCTACTACACTATCTTTTCTGGTTTCTGGATAATTCATGGATACTGTTTTGGTTTCTTCTTTAACCGAATTACAGGCTATTAGACTTAAAGAAGCAGCCGATAAAAACACTAGTTTTTTTGCTTTCATATGATTTAATGGAATTAAGCGTGTGTTCAGAATTCAGGGTGTCACAAATATACATTTTTGCGTAAGGGTTTAAATGTAGTGTTCCCTTAACCATCTGTTTACGGCTTCAGCCAAGTTCTGGCTTAATAAACTAGAACAAAAAAGCCCCTCACTTTTCAGTGAGGGGCTCTTCTTCCTAAAGTTGAAAATTATGTTTTATAAACCTTATTGACGTGTAATTCTGTGAACTTCTACGCCTTTTTCAGTTCTAATCTTCACATTGTATACGCCTCGTGCAAAGTCAGATATATCTAACTGAACTTTAGCGTTATACCCATCAAACGACTTGCCATACAGCAATTGGCCGTTCAATGCGTAGATCTCAACATACATATCCTTGCTCACCGCGCCTTTTGCTTCAACAAAGAAGCTTCCGCTTGTTGGGTTTGGATATACATCCAAGGTTCTGGCGATTTGCTCATTTAAGCCAATGCTACAGTCTTGAACATAGATGGTAAATACCGCAGTATCATCTCCACATCCTGCAGAAAGAACCGCGTAACCAAAGTTATATGTTCCTGCTCCTGCAACGCTCGCATCAAACGAAGATCCATTTAGAGCACCAGAGGCGTCTAAATCTACCCAGTTACCGCCCGCAAATGCTGAAGCGTCTAAATATGCACTCAAGTCAATTGCTCCAATTGAATCGCAAATGGTATCGCTACCTCCTGCTCCTGCCGTTACAGGGTCTTCAACAGTAATCGTTACAATAGCTGATGACGATGGACAAGCCCCATTGCTGGCAATAGAATACTGATACCTGTACGTTCCTGGCGCAGCATTGCTTGGTCTAACTCTATTCCCTAATAGCGCTCCAGACGTATCTAAATCCGTCCAAGAACCTCCACCGCTATGAGTTCCTAAATAAGGGTTGAGTGCTAATAGGGAGTTATCGTTTGTACATAAAGTATCAAACGCATCCATACCTGCATTTGGTTGGAAGTCTACAAATACAGTAATCGTTGCAGAATCTCCAATACATCCACCTGAAGAAGGTAGTGCATATGTAAAGTTGTAGTATGCACCGGTATCTGTAATTGATGCATCCAGTATACTATCAACAATAGCTCCTGTAGTATCTACATCAATCCACACACCTCCCGCATCGTACGATCCTAAGAAGCTAGCCAGATTAACTGCTGTATTTCCTTCACATACTGAAACGGTATCGCTCGTTCCTGAGTTTGGCCCGGGTACAAATCCAGTAACCGGAACTGCAGTTCCTAAACAAGCTCCTGAAACGACAAGGTCAAATGTATAGTAGTAACGTGCTCCAGCGAAGTTTACACTATCAACAGTCATTAATCCTGGTAATACATATGGGAACACAGCCCCGCCTGTAGCACGGAATAATTGACCGGTAGTGGTTGCATCAAACTCTACATTCATGAAGTAGTTTCCTGGTGTTAGAATAACCCCGATTGGTACTTGATAGTCTCCTGCAGTTGTTCCGGTTTGGAAAGTTTCACCCAACTGGATGATATTTCCACCCGCATCGTCAGAGATTACCACTCTTCCTTCTACAAAACCATTGGCTGTTACCGTTGTACTGTCTATAGAGATCGTATCTAGAACCGTAAACCATTGGCCGTTAGTAAAGTTACCGAAACCTGTTGTAGCTATCGTAGATAGTGGTCCAACATGAACAGCTGGTCCAACTACGCTGTAGTCTGCACCTTCGTACACGGTAGTTCCACCAATGCTATCGTTATAGCTGGTTCCTGTTCCGTAAACGATTCCGTTTAACATCCATGCAATATCACCAGAACCTGGAGTACCTGTTAAGGTAATTGGTCCACCACCACAAATGGCAGTATCACCCGTTAAGGTTGGCGTAGTAGTTACACTACATACTGCTTGAGTACATGCTGTAAATGGTCCTATCCAATTGGTAAGACTTGAACAGCTATCTTGAATGTAGAAATCGTAACAGGTTCCTGGCATTAAGCCTGATATTGAAACAGATCCAGGAGTGGTGTTTACTAGTATACCTGTTCCTTGAACAAATCCGGTTACTTCATACTCCACTTTAGACACAATTATGTTCGCATCACTTGTCCAGGTCCAGTCTATCGAAGTAGTCGTTTGTCCGGCTACAACTGGATTAGATGGATCAATACAGGCTGGTTTCTCATCAATAGAAACATCGTCAATGATGATATCACTTCTAAATGGCTCTACTCCACCAGCTACTTTATCTACTCTAAAGCGAATTTTAGCATTTCCAGAGAAAGTGTAAGAAGATAGATCTAAACGTACCTCTACCCAAGTTGCACTGTTTGCAGAGTATCCAGAGATTGAGTCGATCCAATTTGTACCATCGTACAAGTCGATAGACATAATCATATTATCTGGAGTGCTGATGTTATTTTGGAAAACCCAGTATACTAATTCTGGTGATGTAAGTGGGCTCATATCGATTTCTGGTGTTTCAAATACAACAGCAGTATCTGTTGCTCCTGCGGAGCTACCATCTACTCCCATTGCGAAACCAGCGTTTCCGGTATGATCCGCTACTCCAGCAGCACCATAAGCAGGCCATGCAGCACTAGTGTTTCTCCAGATACTGTTTCCTGTTGTTGCTCCATTTTGGTTAAAGGTTGTCCAACAGTTTGGAATACCTGTACCGTCAAAGCTTTCATAGAAAGGAGCTGTAAATGGTCCACATAATGTACAGAATGTAAATGGTCCTGTGAATGTGCTCACATCGCCTGCTCCACAACTATCTTGTACATAGAAATCATAACAGCTTGAGCTTGTTAAACCTCCTATTTGAATGGTATCATTCGTTGCCGCAATAAGAGTTCCTGTTCCTGGAGTAAAACCTACAGGACCGTACTCTACGTTCCAGTTGGATGCTCCTCCTGAAGTCCAGAAGATATCTGCCGTAGTTTGGGTGGCTGTATCTACACCAAGCGCACTTGGAGCTACACAACCTACCTCCATAACAGAGAAGTTATCTACAGACCAGTACCATGACCAGCTATTGTTATCATCATAATGGAACCTAACCTGAAGGTTGGCGTTCGCATATGCTGTAATATCTATAGCTTGTTGATCTGGTACACCCCATGCTCCAACATCTGCTGTAAAGGTTGCAAGATTTATCCAAGCAGAGCCATCCCAAACATCAACCGTTCCGCTGTCTCCTCCTACAGTTCTGTAGTAATGATCAAATTCTAACATTAACGTTCCTGTAATCGTAGAAGCGTCTATTGTTGGAGAAACCATAGTTTCAATTAAATGAACCCCGTTTCCATTTAAGTCACTATCTACTCTCATGTAACCGGTTCCATCTAAATTTTGAGCGGCACTTACGGTATGTGTCCAACTGTCTCCTGTTGCACCACCACTGTCTAGTGAGCTGAAGCAACCTGCACTTGCGTCAAAGTTCTCCACATATGGAAGAGTTTGCGTTATGCATTTATCTTCAACAGAGAAGTTATCGACTGACCAGTACCAAGCCCAAGTGTTTCCATCGTTATAATTGAAACGTACTTGGAAACTAGCATTGGCGTAGGCACTTACATCTAAAACTTCTCTTGCTGGGGCTCCAAAGGCACCTGTATTGGTTCCGTATTTGGCAACTTCTACCCAATTGGCTCCATCATACACTTCTACTCTACCTGTATCAGGGCCAATAGCTCTGTAGTAGTGATCAAATTCTAAGATCAGAGAGTTATTTACCGTAGAAGCATCAATTATTGGAGATTCTAAAGTCTCGTCCAATAAAATTCCATTTCCGTTAACATCACTGTCCACACGCATATAACCCGTTCCATCTAGGTTTTGAGTTGCATTTACCGTGTGTACCCAGCTATCACCAGTTGCTCCACCGCCATCAATTGTATCAAAACAGCCTTCGCTGATATCAAAATTCTCATAAAATGGAATCGTTTCAACTGCTGGACAAAGTATGATTGTAGCAAAACTTGCAGGGCCAACCCATGTGCTTAGATCTCCAGCGCCACAGCTATCTTGTACGTAGAACTCATACAACGTTCCTTGCATTAAGCTCGTTAGGCTGATCGTATCATTCGTAGCAGCTATTAGGGTTCCCGTTCCCGGGGTAAAGCCAGCTACACCGTATTCCACATTCCAATTCATAGCGCCTCCAGGCGTCCAATAAATATCTGCACTTGTTGTGCCAATATTTGTTGCTCCTAGAGCTGATGGATCTGGACAAGAAGGTTTTTCAATAATACTCACATCATCAAGCGAGTTATCCCCCCAGAAATCATCAGATGAGCCTCCAGATTCTGCGATGAATCTTACTTTAACCAGATTAGAGCCATAGGTTCTACCTGTAAGGTCATATCCCATATTCTCCCAACCGGTTGTTCCTTGATCTAGTGTATCTAAATTGATCCAAGCTGCTCCGTCCCAAGTTTCCAGAATGGTCAAATTTGAAGGAGAATATCCTACAGCACACATCCAATAATAGAAATCTAAGTAAGGTATAGTTAATGCGGAAACATCAACATTTGGCATTTCCAACACAACGGTTGCATCTCCACCAGACTGATCCATCCAAGCGTAATTTCCGCCATTTCCAGTATTATCAGTTGGAGCCGCACACTGAACGCTATTGGCACTTCCACTGAAAAGCCATGGTCCACCAGTAATAGCTGACTCTGCCCAACATGCTGGAAGCGATGTTCCGTCAAAACTCTCTGTATATGGAGCTACAAACGCAACACAAGCCGTAGTAAAGCTAAAAGGGCCAACCCATGTGCTTACGCTTGTTGCGCTACAACTATCTTGTACATAAAAGTCATAGGTTGTATTTGGCATTAAACCAGAAAGCGTAGTTGTGTCGTTTGTGGCAGCAACTACATTACCTGTTCCTGGAGCAAACCCTGTGGTGTCATATTCAATGTTCCAGTTCGTTGCTCCTCCGGTCGTCCAATAAACGTCTGCCGAAGAAGATGTAATGTTGGTAGCTCCAAGAGCACTTGGCGTTAAGCAACCTACCTCCGCAATAGAAATATTATCTACCGACCAGTACCAAGCCCAGCTATCTCCATCATCATAACGGAACCTAACTTTCAAATCGGCATTGGCATAAGCTGTAATATCAATGGTTTGATGATCTGGAGCTCCCCAAGCACCTAGCGTAGATCCGAAAGATGCTACGTTTATCCAGCTGGTACCATCGTAAACCTCAACAGCTCCTGAATCAGATCCAAATACATCTCTATAATAGTGATCAAAATCTAAAAGTAAATTTCCTCCGGCAAGCGTACTTGCATCTATCGCTGGAGACTCCATGGTTTCAATCATGTGGATTGCGTTTCCGTTCAAGTCACTGTCTACTCTCATGTAACCGGTTCCATCTAAATTGTTCAGAGGGTCTGTACTGTGTGCCCAACTGTCTCCTGTTGCGGCTCCTCCATCAATAGTATCAAAACAACCTTGATCTACATCAAAGTTCTCTACATAAGGAAGGCTTTGTTTAACGCATCTGTCAACAACAGAGAAGTTGTCAATGGACCAATACCAAGCCCAGTTGTTTCCATCATCATAGGTAAAACGTACCTGGAAGTTGGCGTTGGCATAGGCTGTAACATCAATTTCTTCGTGCGTAGGTGATGACCAAGCTCCGGTACTGCTGTTATAAACAGCTACACTTACCCAAGCCGTTCCATCGTATACTTCTACGGTTCCATTGTCTGTACCAAAAACATCTCTGTAGTAGTGATCAAACTCTAGGACAAGATTGTTACTTAAAGAAGAAGCATCTATAATAGGAGATTCTAGCCCTTCTGTCATTTGAACAGCGTTTCCATTTGCGTCACTATCCACTCTCACATAACCGGTTCCATCTAAGTTCTGACTACTGTTTATGGTATGAACCCAGCTGTCTCCTGTTGCTGCACCGCCATCAATGGTATCGAAACAACCTGCACTAACATCAAAGTTTTCATAGAAAGGAAGACTTTCAATTGCTGGACAAAGCGTAATTGTAGTAAAAGAAAACGGGCCTACTTGGTTACTTAAGTCTCCTGCACCGCAAGAGTCCGTAACATAAAAATCATACGCAGTATTACCCGTTAAACCCATAAGGGTAGTGGTATCGTTGCTTGCAGTAGCTATTGATCCTGTTCCTGGAGTAAATCCAGCAGCTCCATATTCTACAGTCCAGTTGCTGGCGCTACCGCCACCTGTCCAATAAATATCCGTTGTGGTTTCTCCGATATTAAAAGCTCCTAAATTTG
The DNA here is from genome assembly GCA_964485405.1 of uncultured Owenweeksia sp. Taxonomy (GTDB): domain Bacteria; phylum Bacteroidota; class Bacteroidia; order Flavobacteriales; family Schleiferiaceae; genus CAKZNE01. The sequence continues at coordinate 38,820 of CAZAJG010000007.1, forward strand.
ATGGATCTGGACACGTTGGTGCTTCAATGATACCAACATCATCCAAAGCATTGTCTCCATAAAAATCAGACCCAGAACCACCGGACTCTGCTCTAAAGCGAATACGAACTAGGTTTGCGCCATAAGTATGACCGGAAAGGTCGTATCCGAAGTTCTCCCAACCAGCAGTTGCTACATCTAAAGAGTCTACAACATTCCAGCTAGATCCGTTCCAAGATTCAATAATAGTTTGGTTAAAAGGAGTATAACCCACACCACACATCCAGTAGTAAAAATCAAGATACGGAGTAGTTAATCCAGAAACATCAGCGTCTGGCATTTGTAATATCACGCTGGCATCGGTAGAAGATTGATCCATCCAGGCAAAACTTCCCGCATTTCCTGTATGGTCTGCTGCCGCTGTACAAAAAGAGCTATTGGTTGTTCCTGAAAACACCCATGGTCCTCCAGATGTGGCCGAAAGATTCCAGCATGAAGGAGCGGTTGTTGCATCAAAGCTCTCTGTAAAAGGAGCCATAAGAGGTGCACAAGGTGTAGTAAAAGAAGATGGTCCTGACCAGCTGCTTAAATCACTAGCAGAACAAGAGTCTCTTACATAGAACTGATAAGTAGTGTTGCCCATTAAACCGGTTAGAGAAATGGTATCGTTTGATGCTGTAAGGTAAGTTCCACTGCCTTGAGTAAAGCCTGCAACACCATATTCTACATTCCAGTTGGAAGCGCCTCCGGTTGTCCAGAATAGATCAGCTGTTGAACTAGACGTTGCTGTGGCTCCCAAAGCCACGGGTTGAGAACAGGAAGGAGGAGTAAACTCATCGGCTCCCATGTCCACTACAGTAGAACCGCTAATAGGCCTAGAGTCTCCATCTATATCGGTAGTAACGCCCACACTATTATCTCCTACATCATTTGGCGTCAGTCCGGAAACGTGAAGATCCATAGTGTTCGCAAAAATGGGATCTCCACTAACAGAATTTACATTGGAAGTTGTATCCGCAGCTTGCCAGGCAGCTAAATCCGTATATAGATTGGAGGAACTAATATAAGCCAAAGTCGCTCCCCCAGTGTAGTATAGGTTATAGTCAATATCAACCGAGGTTGATCCGTTAAGGTCATCTACAGAGTAGAAAGCATAAGATTGCTCTGAATAAAAAATATTGTTTTTAAACACCACATCCACTAGGTCGTTTACACGAATCGCATATGCGCTCGTTGAACCTGCTCCTCTAACTGTATTATGGAAAAAGTCTAAGGTCTCTACGTCATCCAAATACACACCTTCGTCTCCCGTACCATTAAACATATTGTTGATGATCTTGCCTCGATTTGTAGGCACATCATCAAAGTTTGCGTCAGACATATACAATCCATAGTCTGGAACATTTGCTATGTTGTTTTGAATGTCAAAATCTACTACATCCAGAAAATAGAAGCCATCTTTTGACGTCAATGAGGCTCCGTCTGCGGTATTTCCCGTAAGCGTCACCACTCTTAGGTTATCACTATAACATCCGTAACCAATGTTTCCATTGAAATGGTTGGACGTAATCGACACATTTGAGTCGTTAGAGAGTGACGTTTCTAACCTGATACCGTAATAACCGTTTCGAAAAACATTGTTGTTAATCGTTAAATTATCTCCAAAAATTCCCTCCGTAGAAGAGGCCGTTTCGCTACCATTAGCCACAATACAGGCATTGTCTTCAAATGCTGCCAACACAGCCATCTCGAAAACGCAATTTGAAATGGTACAGTAGTCAGATTCATTCATAATTTGAACCCCCCAAGCGTCATCAATAGTTTTCGTATTGATCACTTTGAGGTTGGTAATGGTCAGCCATTGAACACTATCCACCTTTATAGTGGCGTTCTGAACTGTTCCATCGTTGCTGATACTTGTTGTTGCGGTATCGCCACCATCAAAGGTGATGGTATTTGTGGAACTGGCTCCCGAAACGTATCCGAGGCTCATATATTCCACATAGCTACCTGCCGCCACATTAACTGTTACAGCTCCTGACACGCCATTGGTCATCAGCGAGTCTGCCGCCATTTGAAAGGAAGTAAAGTTGGTGGAACTTGCGGGGTTCGCAGAATTGATTGTATACGAACCACTTAGGGGGTTTCCAGCATACATCAAAAAAGACGACCCTACAAGCCAGAGGCATATAAAACCCCTGACCCAACCGGGTAGTAATTTTCTCATAGTAATTAGTGTTAGGTAATAATTAATTATTCAAAGGAAGATTGAAATTAACTTTTTATTAACAAATAGCAAGGCATGCATAACTATTTTTTTTTTGAAACAATGTAAAACCCTAATAAATAGCTGTTTAAATGATTTTTTTGACGATGTTAGAAAGCGTAAGAAAAATCTGTCTTTTCAATTACCGAAAACAACAGCTTAGCTCATGGTTGTGTAGGGAAAATCTTTCGTTTTACAAAGTTTTCAACAAATTCTAATGGCTTTATCATCTCTCCTTCCTGCAAACAAAACAAGTCTAAACTACTGAAAAACAGTTTTTTGCAAAAAAGCGATTGTAATATCATTAAACAACACGATCATTCTAACTTCTATTACAAACCTTTTAGCTTGCTTTCCTCACCACCTTCTATAGTCCAACGCCACATTGGGCTATACACGTTTTGTAGTTATACAACTACAAGCTGTAAAAAAAGCCCAATTAACAATGCCTTTGATTACTACAGGCTGCCCTGACCACTGTTAATAATTTTACCTCATTGCGTTTTAGGACTCTCTTTTCAAGTGTAAAGCCTAATTCTCTTAAACTTTCTTTATATGAAATCAATACACAAATTCCTCATTCTAGCGTCACTTTCATTCCCTTTGACACTCAGTGCCCAAGTGGTAAATGAAGGCACTCTTTACGTTAGTGATGGGTCCATTTTTTCCGTTCGAAGCGACCTCACCAATAGTAATGATGGTACAGTTCACAACAACGGCACTTTAGTAATACAAGGAGACTTCGTTAACAGCAACGAGTACAACGGTGATGGCGCCCTTCAAATGGATGATCACAGCACCTACACCTCTTTGGAAATGGCAGGTGATACCATAGCAACCCTTATCCTTAGCGAAAGTGAATACACCTATTTGAGTCAGGATCTTTTTATTTCCGACTCTATCATTTTCTCTGGAGGTCATTTTCTTCTTAACGGCTTCACTTTAACCCTACCAGATACTATTGGGTTTCGAGGTTACTCTAGCTCCAGTCATATTGCTACCAATTCAGGTAAAATAGTACTTTCCGGTTTCGACAATGTAGATGGGGTTACTCTTCCCCTCTCTTACAATACAGATGTGGGCTACAACCCCCTTACCTTTTCAAACTCTGGAGCGATGGATAACTTTTCCATTGAAATGACCGATAGCGCAACAGAAGACGGTACGCGCTCTGGTGTGGTAAACACTTCTAGCGATATGGTGGACGCCATGTGGATTATTGGTGATGAGTTAGATGCTGCATACTCTGTGGATCTAACACTCAACTGGACAGCAGATGAAGAAAGAAGCTCTTTTGATAATACAAATGCTGGTTTGGCCGTTTACGAAAATGGCGCTTGGAGTTTAAACAGTAGTAATCTTGGCGACTTAAGCAGCCGTACTGTAAGCAAAACAGGCATCACCGATATTGATGATCTGGCATTAGCGATAGCTGATGGAGAAAGTGATTTTATTTCTTCGGGCTTGCTCTTCTCTTTAAAGATTTTCTTAGAAGGACCCTATAATTCTACCAATGATAATATGGATAATGGTTTGAATGGAATTATTCCTAACACCGCCACAAGTGCCTACGCCTCTGCGCATAATTATTCTGGGTCTGAAAGCTTTGCCTCTGTTCCTTCCAGCGCTGTTGATTGGGTGTTGGTAGAGTTAAGAGACGCTTCTACTGCTGCCGGTGCAACTAGCTCTACAGTAGTAGATACTGTTGCTGGCTTGCTGCTTCAGGATGGCTCTATAGTGGCTTCGGATGGCATTAGCAATTTATCTTTTGAAGGCTTAAGCTTGGCTAACAACCCTTTTGTTGTCATCTATCATCGAAACCATCTTGCCGTTATGAGTGCGTCTGCGATTTCCGAATCAAATGGTGTTTTCACTTATGATTTTACAACAACTGCTTCTCAAGCTTATGGAGATGGTCTTGTTGAACTCGAATCTGGCGTTTATGGCATGCTTGGAGGTGATGTTAACCAGGATGGATCTATTATATACAATGGTGGTAGTTCTGATAGAGTAGAGATATTGAATCTCGTAGGAACCTCAACCACCTCTTCCCCCAGCGATGGCTATTTATCGGGAGATATAAATATGGACGCGTCTGCCATTTATAATGGAGCCAACTCTGACAGAGTTTTAATACTAAATCAAGTAGGAACTTCCACCACCTCATCTCCTGTAACGGGTAATGTTCCCAATTAAACCAATCAACACGACCAAAAGAATGAAGAATCAATACAAATCGTACTCAACTATGAATCTAAGAAGTATTAAACAATCCTTATTTGGAGCGTTGTTTTTAACCATACCCCTATTGGGATACGCACAAACCTTTGAAGCCCGAATTGTAAACAAAGGAACATTAGCCGTTAGTAGCCCTAGTGGAAACTATGCTTATGGAGCTGTTGAAATTAGAGAGACCTCAGGCACGGATATTCCTCAGTCCACTCACGTAATGACTAACATGAATATTGCCATATGCATTCCCACAAGCACATCAAAGGATATTCAAGGTTTTCAAAGTTTTAGTAATGGGGCTTTTATTGCCGCTAGTGCAGCTGATTATACACCGTCTTCTCTATTTTCCACTCCTTCATCTGGAGATATTGGCCACGATGCCACCACCTACACCTTAACCATAAATAGTATAGCGTATGATATAAGATCAATGACCATGGACGCTTCTTCGCTTACTTTCAACTCAAACATGGTTCAAAACGAATGGGTAGAAGTAACACAGTTTATAATGTCTGCTACTTCAGAAACATTGGATAGTGTTATTATCTGTGATGTTAACGCTACTTGGGCAAACGCTTCTCCTTCTGCTCTAAACGCGCCTAATATCACCTTTAATGGATCTTCTAATAATCTATCTGATGATCCAGAAGATTTTAGCCCTATCTTTTTTCAGAATGGCCTTTGGACCAATGGAAGCGGAACGGATTATGCTCCAAATAGTTCCGATGGTTCTACTGACATGATTCTAGATACAATTGTATCTCTTCCGTCTGGTGGAGTTGCGGTTAATAATCTTACACTAGAAACAGGAACCGAATTAACCGTTGGTTCTGGAAATACTTTTGAAGTGAACGGCACAGCAACCAATGCTGTAGGAACAGGAGGATTTGAAGTTGAAGCAGACAATTCTGACTACGGTCAATACATTGGCCCTGCAATAGCTGGAACTTTTCAGCAATATGTTGGAAACTCTGAAGGCTGGAGGCATTTAGGCTGGCCAGTGGATGGCGATGCAAGCACTTTAAGCGGGGTAACGGTAAACTACACCTCGAACGCAAGTACAGCAAATATGTATTCTTTTAATACATCTACTTTTGCATGGGATGCCGTTTCTTCTTCGTCTACCACACCTGGAGCTAATGGTGTTTCGTTGTACACTGGAGGTACAAACTTTCCGGTTACCAATGGAACATTAATCTGGACAGGAACATCTAACAACTCTGCTGCTAGCGCTACTTACAACTACAATTCTAACCCCGTAGGTGATGCATCTTTTGATGGTTGGAACTTAATTGCCAACCCGTACCCATGTAATATTGATTGGCACACTATTGATGACCAACAATCTGGAGTATTTTCAACCTATTCCATTTATGATCCAAACACTAATAGTTATGCAACCTATAGCGCATCAGGCGGTTCCACTGGTTCATTTACAGCCAGCCAATATATTGCTCCAGGGCAATCTGTTTGGGTAAAAACATCTACTGGCGATGACGGTAAATCTATTTCGGTTGCAAACTCAGACCGTTCCTCTTCTGGCGGAAACACCTTTGTAGGAAACTTTAAATCTTCCTCTTCCGGAAAAGGTCTTTTTGACCGGATTAAACTTGATGTGCGTTCTAAAACTACTGGGTTTAACGATGCTTTAGTGGTTATATTCCCCGCTTTATCAAATGAGGCATTTGATTCAAGATACGATGGTCATAAACCCACAAACTTATCTCCGTTCCCTAACTTTTACTCTAAAGCTTCAACGGGTGAAGGTTTAGCCATAAACGGTTACGGTGCATTTGATGCGTCTAAAGTTGTTCCTGTATCCTTCGTTTCAGACCAGTTTGAAACCTACGAAATTGGATTGGAAATGAACGATATCGATCTTAGTTGGGGTGAGATTTATTTGGTTGACACTTATGCTCATAAAATACACAACCTTACCAAGGATGGTTTGTATTCTTTTACCCACTCACAAACAGCTCCGGCTGATCGTTTTGAAATTCGCTTCTCTATTTCTATTGGAACCGATGAGCCTTTTTCAAACTCTGACCATATCAATATTTACAGCTACGAAAACACAGTGGCTATCTCCAGACCAAACCCAAGTGGTGAGCTAGATGTTGTTCTATACAGCATTACTGGCCAAGTAGTGTATAAAGGAACTTTTGGTAGTGAAAAACTGATTGAATTTGATACCAATTTGCCCAAAGCGTATTACATCGTAAAGGCACAAGATCAAAATGGAGATCAGCATTCTCAAAAAGTGATTCTTCAATAAGTCACAGATATATAAAATATTCAAAACCAAATTATTATGAAAAATATTAGCACCTTAACGTTTATAGTAGCTCTAACCTGCCTCTTTACGGTTGTTGCATTTGCTCAACCTGGTGGTGGTGGTCCAACAACGCCAACACCTATTGATGGTGGTGTTGGTTTGCTTATAGCAGCAGGCGCTGCTTATGGGTATTACAAGAAAAAAATGAGTTCATAAACAAGGTCATTACAGTATCAACAAAAGGCGCAGTAGTTACTTGTGCCTTTTGTTGTTTCTGCATAACTATCAAATATTTTTTGCTGCTTTACTAGCAAGAAGGTATTAAACATTAAGGAGGGAAAAAGGAAAACAAAGAATATTGCTTAGCTCAGTATAGCTTGAGTAAAACATCTTTTGAAACCTATGAAAAGAATACTAATTCTAGAAGACGACAAGGTTACCCAACAGCTTTACCGAATGCTTTTGGCAGACAAAAACCTTCATATTTCCTTTTGCGGTACCGTAAACGAAGCCCTCATTTCTTTAATGAAAATTCCCTTTGATTTAATCATTTCCTGTTTACATATAGAAGCACGGAACTGTCTTCAATTCCTTCAACTTGTTCATTATTGGAAAACTGACATCCCTATAATTCTCATTAGTGGTAATGAAGGTCTCTCTGAAAATACGAGAATTAAAAATATTGCCAACGATATACTCATTAAGCCTGTACTTAAAAAGGAATTTTTGCAAGTGATAGATACTCATTTAGAAAACGTTCCCGAGAGTCGTATTGCTTAGCTCTACATCTAAACAGCCTTTGTAGTCATATTGAGACCACAATACCATCCCTTTTCTACACATTTCCTTATTCCCTCTCCATACTTTTGATTTTATATCTAAATGAGGCGATATGAAAAACATTTTGGTGTTGGAAGACGATCCTATACTCCTTCTTGCATATAGGGAGCTCCTTTCAGCTTATGATTATACCCTGATTCTCTGTTCTGACGTGGCCTCTGCTGCTGAGTATTTGTCCCAAAATCATATCGATTTAATTATTTCCGACTACCATTTACCCGATGCTACGAGTATGGTCCTTTTAAAACTCATTCAGGTTTGGAAAAAAGATATACCTATCATCATTATTACCTCTAACAACCTTATTCGGGAAGAACAACCTGAAATAATAGCTTTAGTGAAGAGCTTAATGTTTAAACCTATTCATAAAAACGAATTTTACCACAATATAAACACCTTATTATCCGCATAATACCTATTAATTAATCCGTTGTTTTTGTTAAGATACTTTCCTTTCTCTAAAAAATGAAAAACATTCTCATTCTTACAGACAACACCTTATCACAAGATTACTTAAAAGACTCTTTAGCCGAAGATCATGAAGTAGAACCATGTGCGTCAATAAATGAGGCGATCTATAAATTGATGAATCAAAGAGTTGATCTGGTAATTTCTGACCGTTCTATTGGGATACAAAGCTCTAGCCCATTTTTAAAGCTGATAAAAGATCTATACCCACATATTAAAGTTCTCTTGTTAAACGATAATGAATCTAAACCTTCCGTGAACTCTGCATCTGGAATAAGCTCTAAAGTAGAAATCAAGCAAGTGGTAAGGCAATTATTGGATGGTAGATGTTCAAACAACTTTGTGTCTGCAGCGTCCTAGTTCACCCTCAATTAGTTCGCAAGCTATTGTTTGCTTTTTCAATCCTTAGGAGATGAAAACTTTACTTGTTATACAAGGTGATCCTTTGATGCTGGAGGTATACCAAAAATTATTTGGAGAATACGCCTTGAAGGTAGAGTTTTGCTCTCAGATACATGCTGCTATTGATTTTGTGACCTCTAAGCGCGTAGATCTAATTATCTCAGACCATCATTTACCAGATTCCAATAGCAAAACACTTCTTCAATTTCTCTCTATATCCGGCCTACAAATACCTGTTGTTATTGTAACCTCAAACACTGCGTTTAAGCCAGGCGTGGCTAACAACTCTTCCCTGATAAAAGAAGTACTATATACGCCTCTCGAGTTACCGGATTTAGAAAGAATTATAAGCTCCTACTTAGGGTAATTAGCCTTTTATCTCGTTCCACGTTTTAAACAGAACTTCTTGTTTCGGTCTGTTTTCCTCAGCTTGGATTAAAGGCTCGCACTCCCTTAAACTATCGTGACATTCTTTTGGTAGGCTTTGATAAAGTTCTGTTCCTTTTGTCTTCCACTTCAGCATATCATCGCTTACTTCCTTAATAATCTTGGCCGGGTTTCCTACAACTAAACTTCTGTGTGGTATTATACTCTCGGCTTTGATGAAGGATAATGCTCCTACTATAGATTCTTTTCCGAGCTCTACTTTATCCATAATAACAGCATTCATGCCCACCAAGCAGTTTTCACCTATGTTGGCTCCATGCACAACAGCTCCATGCCCTATATGCGCTCCTTTAGCGAGTTTAATGGTAATGCCAGGAAACATGTGCACCACGCAGTTCTCTTGAACATTACACCCGTCTTCAATAATGATCTCTCCCCAATCCCCGCGAATTGCCGCTCCCGGACCTACATATACATCCTTTCCAATGTGTACATTTCCAATAATAGAAGCTGTTTTATGCACAAAGGCAGATGGGTGAATAACGGGTTTAAACCCTTTAAATTCATAGATCATAATTGCTTGCTGTTTTATTGGGTTATGCTCTCTCTAACACAACCGCATACCCTTGACCTACCCCTATGCACATGGTACATAAAGCATATCGCTTGCCCGTTTCTTGCAACTGAATAGCTGCTGTTTGCAATAGCCTCGATCCACTCATACCTAAGGGGTGACCAATAGCTATGGCCCCTCCGTTCGGGTTAATTCTTTCGTCATTATCTGCCAGTCCCATTTTTCGGGTACAAGCTAAAACTTGCGAAGCAAAAGCTTCATTCAATTCAAGAATGTCCATATCCGCTAATGTCAAACCTGCCTTTTTTAAAGCAATTTCTGAAGCGTATACCGGTCCAATGCCCATTATCCTAGGTTCTACACCCGCAACGCCCATAGAAACAATTCTGGCCATAGGTTTTAGGGTATGATCTTTTATTCCTTGTTCAGAAGCGATCAAAAGCGCTCCTGCCCCATCGTTTAATCCTGACGCATTTCCTGCCGTTACAGATCCCTCTTTTTTGAAAGCCGCTCTCAGTTTTCCTAATATTTCCAACGAACTGTTGGGCTTAACAAACTCATCGTGTTCAAAAAGGATAGGGTCTTTTTTTCTTTGAGGAATAGATACAGGAGCTATCTCCTTAGCCAACCTACCACTCTTTTGGGCTGCAGATGCTTTCATTTGACTCCAATAGGCAAACTTATCTTGATCCTCTCGGCTAATGCCAAATTTCTCTACCAGGTTTTCAGCAGTTTCGCCCATGGCATCTGTGCCATATAATTTAAACATTTTGGGGTTTACAAAACGCCAGCCAAAACTAGAATCATACATTTTAGAATCTGTTCCAAAGGCTTTGCTCGGTTTGCTCATTACGTATGGTCCACGCGTCATGTTTTCCACTCCGCCAGAAACAAAAACATCTCCATCATCATTACGCACCGCTCTAAAAGCTTGAGCAGCTGCGCTCATTCCTGAAGCACATAAACGGTTTACTGTTTCTGCTGGAACAGTAAAGGGTAAGCCCGCTAGTAAAGAAGCCATTCTTGCTACGTTGCGGTTATCTTCTCCCGCTTGATTCGCGCAGCCTATTATTACATCAGCAATAGCCGCTGGGTCTAAACTACCCTGCCTAGCCATTAAATTTTCTATGGCATGCGCTGCTAAATCATCTGTTCTTACAGCAGAAAGTGTTCCTCCAAAGCTTCCGATTGGAGTTCTTATTCCATCAATAATATAGGCTTCTTTCATTTTTACTTTGCGTTTAAATAATTTTATTCCCAGCTCTTTGAGCTTATGTATACAGTCCCTTTAAAAATAGCCACAAGCTCATTTTCTTGGTTGTGAATTTTTATGTCGTAAACCCCTACTTTATGTGTTTTAGAAAGTTCAACCGCTACTGCGGTTATGATGTCTCCAGTACCCACTGCTTTTGTGTGAGAAATAGAGGTTTCTATGCTTACCGATTGATTGCCATAACCATTACTTGCAAATGCTAAAGCACTATCAGCTAAAGAATAAGTAATACCGCCATGCGCAATGCCAAAACCATTGGTCATTTCTTCTCTTACCGTCATCTTCAAAATACAATGGCCCGCGCTTTCTTCTACCCGTTCAATACCCAGCCATTGGCTGAAAGCATCTCCCTGGTACATTCTATTAACTATTTCTTGGGGTGTCATTACTTATTTTCTACTTTTTGCATCTCTATGGCTATGGATCTCTCCACTATAGAAATTAAAGTATCTAGGATCATATTGAAGTTTGAGGCGTCTGCTTCATCTACAAAGTTGCACTTTAATATCGCTCTGGTTTTTAAATCTTCAAACACTAGCGGGCTATCAAACTCCGCTTCTTCCTCTTCTTGTTTCTCTCCGTTGTAGGCTTGCACCTTTTCCTCAACCACCTCACTTACAATGGCTTCAGGAATCATTTCCACCACGATACCTGCAGAAATGAAGGCCATAATCAAAATCGCTACTGAGTCTATTAATACTTCGTGTTGGTCTTCTTCAAAATCATCCGCTAAGTTGGTCATAAAGCCCATCAAAACAGGCTGATCTTCCAACAACTGAAGCACCATTTTACCTTGTTCTTCTTGAGTCATTAAGTCATAGCTCGCTATGGACTCCGCAATAAAATCTCTTTTTGGATTTGTCATCTAACAGAATTGAAGTGGCAAAGTTAATAAATGACTTCCGTTGGGTTTAGCAAAAAGAAGATCTGTAAATGTTCTTATTGTAAAACTTTATTCTTCTGCCAGTTCTGCTCCTCTCACCTTCTTTACAAAGAAATCTTCCAGCTCTTTTAAGGTTTGGGAAGTCGTGTGAATGTCTTTTACAACACTTCCATGGTCAAGAATCACAATGCGTTGGCAAAACTCAGTAACATGCCCTAAATCATGACTAGATATAAGCATGGTCATTTCCGTTTCTTCATCCAATTGCTTGAGTTTATCTCTGAGGTTATACTGCGTAGAAGGGTCTAGGTTTGCAAAAGGTTCATCCAATAAAAGCACATCGGGTTTGCCCAAAAGTGCGCCTACAATACCCACCTTCTTTTGATTTCCTTTGGATAGGTCTCGGATGTATTTCCGCTTTCCGATAATCTCGCCTTTAAAGAAATCTTCGTAGCTCTGTATGGTCTCTTTCACTTCTTGTGTTCCCAAGCCGTGTAGCTTACCAATAAACTCAAAGTATTCGTCTGGTGTGAGGTAATCAATTAAAAAGCCTTCATCTAAAAAGCTTCCCGTAAAGTTCTTCCAATCCTCACTTTGGCTCACTTTTACGCCATTGTTTGTTACTTCTCCAGAGTCTGGTTTTATAAGGTCAAGAATAACCCGAAATAGGGTGGTTTTTCCTGCTCCGTTGTTTCCAACTAAGCCAAAAGACTCCGAACGTTTAAGATCTAAAGATGAAACGTCCAGCACTTTTTCGCTACCATAACTTTTCGAAATATTTTGAATTGATAGTATACTATCCATAATCTCTTAGTCTTTTGTTTATGATTTCTCGCGAAAGCCTTCCGCGTTTCTATACTTTTTCTCTTTGAAGTTGCTCACTATCGCCTTAAACCAATATTTGCTGAACGCCATGCTTATAAGTCCAACTGCAGCCAAAGCAATAAGCCCCCCATTTGGGGCACCAAAGGCATTGAAAGATTGGAATATAATAATTGGCACAACCATAAGAGGAAGTACAATGATAAATTGAGTAGCGCTCGTTCCTTGGTAATTAAAAGCTGAGCCTTTAGAAAGGTCTATTTTCTTACGATTGTAAGTGGAGGCATAAAGCAGCACAAAGGAGTTAAGCCCAATATTGTAAATGAAAGAGGCCGTATTGATATACAGTGCTTTTATGCCAAAATAAACATATGGCACCGAAAGAATATAAGTAATTACACAGGTTACCGCAATGAGTATAAACTTCGCTTTATAAAAATCTTCCATCTCATAGGAGCGGGTTAATATCCCATCAAAATAAGCGCCTTCCCAGCCAACTAAAAACTGCCCATAATTAATCATAAAAACACCCGTCATAAATATCCCAACAAAAATGAGCCAACCATAACCCTCATTGTATTGAGGGTTGAGGTAAAAAATAAGACCATAGGCCGAAAATAGGAGTGTGATAAACAGAATGGACTTGGTTCTCTTGTTTCTCGTAATCAGCTTGAGTTCGTTGGCTACCAAGCTTCCAACAATTCCCTTTGATTCTAAAAAGCTAAATCGCGTAGTATTTACGTTTTCAGAAGCTTTGCTTTTCCATAAATCTAGATAGGTATGTGCCTTTAAGAAACTGAAGTTCAAGAAATAAAAAGCTACCATAACTAAAAGAGGAATAAACAAGAGCGTTGGGTTTGGCCCAAAGCTTGAAAATATTTGTTCTGAAACAAAAATGAGCGAAAACCACTCCATAAAGTCTCCCAGAAACAAACCTCCAACAACAGCTGCAAAAGCAAAGAAAACTCCTTTTTTTACGGCTAGTGCTCGTTTGATGTATATCGCTAAAAAATGATTGCTTAAAACGATAAAAACAAAAGACAGCAGCCAAGCACCTCCGGGAATTGCACCATATTCACTACTTACCGTGCGTAACCCGAAAGGAACCACAATAAAAAGTGGAAGCGTATTGAAAAAGTTAAAAATAGATCCTCTTAGTAAGAAGTGGATAATCTTTGACTTTTTTACGGGCAGGGTTAAATAATGCTGAACCGTAAGAACAGAAAGGTCTTGCAGAAAAAACCGCATCGCCAAATCTGAAAGGATGTAGTATAAAACAAAACCCGAAAAAATGGGAGTAAGCATTTCTGCATCTGGATAGAGTTCTTCCAACAACTCTGGCATAAAAAGCCCTAGGGTTAAGAATAATCCGCCAAAGTATACTACTAAAAAACCGATAAGGATTTTTACCCCCCAGCCTTGTTTAAAGTACTTTGATCTTACGGTTTGTTTCCACTGTTGACTTAGTAAAGAGGAGTACATATTTTAAAAAAAGGTTTGTTCGTTTGTTGCCATTCTTCGCAATAGTGGGCTGCAACGATATCTATCTTCTAAGTATTCGTTATGCAGTTTATCCAAAATTTGCACACAGTTTTTTATTCCCTTCTCATCGGCCCACTTCAATAAGCCTTTTGGGTAGTTAACCCCTTTCGTCATGGCTAAATCTATGTCTTCTTTGCTGGCTATGTTCAAATATAATGCATCTGCCGCCTCATTTATCAGCATTACTAAAATTCGTTCTAGTATCGCGCCTCCGGTTTTCTCATTTTTATTCGGCTCGGGTTTTTTAGCTCCTTCGGAATAATCGTAAAAACCCTTTCCCGTTTTGCGTCCTAACCAACCTGCTTCTACCAATCGTTTTTGCGAAAAGTTGGGCTTATATCTAGGGTCAAAGTAGAACTCTCTAAAAACAGATTCTGTTACAGCATAGTTTACATCGTGTCCAATAAAATCCATCAATGTAAAAGGGCCCATTCTAAAACCTCCAAGCTCGGTCATGGCCCAATCTATAGTTACTGGATCGGCTATTCCTTCTTCAAAAATTCGTACCGCTTCTCCATAAAACGGACGTGCTACCCGGTTTACAATAAAACCTGGAGTGTCTTTTGCCAAAACGGTTACTTTTCCCCAAGAATCAATAATTTCTCTTGCTTTTTGAGTGGTTGCTTCTGCTGTAGAAACAGCAGGAATAATCTCAACCAAAGGCATTAAGGGAGCTGGATTAAAAAAGTGAATACCCACCACTCTTTCAGGCAGTTTGGTTGCTGATCCGATGGAAGCAATGGATAAAGAAGAAGTATTTGAAGCGAGTATGGTTGAAGGTTGTGTGATCTCTTCTAACCGGCCAAAAACCTGCTTTTTTATATCCACGTTTTCTATAATCGCTTCAATAACCAAGTTTGATTCAGATACATCATTAAGCTCTGTTGTATACCTGAGTCTTTGCAAAACCTCTTGATCTTCCCCTTCTTTCAGCCTTCCTTTTTCTACCAGCCGAGCGAGTATCTTTTTATGTCCGGCTTCCGCCTTTTTTAATGAGCTTTGGTTGGTGTCATACACCACTACCTTACTTCCGTTTTGTGCGGCTATTTGAGCAATTCCTGCTCCCATAGCTCCTGCACCAATAATACCTACGTTCATCATACGTATCAAATCGTCTTTTTATTTCCCTTTAAATTCTGGTTTTCTTTTCTCTAAAAAGGCATTTACGCCTTCTTCATAATCGTAACTCTTACCCGCAGAGGTTTGATATTTATCTTCTTCTTTTAATTGATCCGATAGGTTGTTGGTAGCACTTGCGTTCAACAACTTTTTGGTGTAACCCAATGCTTTGGTAGGCATTTTACTCAAAGTTTGAGCAATTTTCATCGCTTTCTCTTCAAAGTCTTCATTGGAGAAAGATTTATAAATCATGCCCATCGCTTCAGCTTCTGTAGCCGAAACTTTATCGCCTAACATCATGAGAGCAGACGCTTTTTGGAAACCTATTAATCGTGGTAAAGTGTAAGTGCCTCCGCTATCTGGAATCAATCCGATTTTGGAAAAAGCTTGGATAAAAGAAGCCGATTCGGTTGCTACGGCCACATCACAAGCCAAAGCAATGTTCGCTCCTGCTCCTGCAGCAACTCCATTAACCGCAGCTACAACGGGTACATCAATCTCACGAATCAATTCAATTATGGGGTTGTAATGCTCTTGAACAATTTTAGTGAGTTCTGGCCCATTTGGATCAATCGCTTCTGCTAAATCCTGACCTGCACAAAATGCTTTTCCGTTTCCGGTTAGGTAAACCGCTCTTATTGTTTCGTCTTCATTGGCGTTTTTCAACTCTTGCTGAAGAGCTAGAGCCATTTCTCGAACAAAGCTGTTGTATTTATCAGGACGGTTTAAGGTGAGTTTTAAAACATCACCTATTCTTTCGCTAAGAATATATTGAGACATGTTTATGCTTTTGCCCCAAAAATAGTCTTTAATGCTTGGATTTGAATACTCCTCTTTTTGATTTTAGAAAAACGCCTAGTCGTCTTAAATGCACTTGAAATAATCGAAAGGTTCCAAGCAATCTTCGCACTTATACATGGACTTGCAGGCGGTAGAACCAAACTGGCTGATCATTTCTGTTTCCGTAGAACGGCAATGCGGACAAGTCACTTTTTTAGGCTCAGCAAACAAAGTTGATTTGTCTTTAGAACCTCCTTCAGGGGGTGCAATACCAAACTCTCTCAGTCTTTCTTTCCCTTCATCCGTCATCCAATCCGTTGTCCAAGGCGGAGAAATCAAGGTTTTTACCTTAACGTTTTCAAGCCCTTTACCGTGAAGCGTTTTTTTGATGTTTTCCTCAATCTCATTCATGGCCGGGCAGCCAGAATAGGTAGGAGTAATGCTTATGGTTAAGTTTTCTTCTTCAAGCTCCACATCGCGAACTACACCCATATCCACTACAGTTAGCACCGGAATTTCTGGGTCGCTTACTTCTTTAAGCCATTGCCATATTTGATCTGTAGATACTTTCAAAGATTACCACTTTGCTTCAGGGTACATTCTAGGAAGCTGTTGCAGCTCCGCCAGTATAAAGCCTAAACTTTCTGTATGTTCTCCTTGTTTGCCACCACTTTGCATCCAGTCGTCTGCCGGTTTTTCGAGTGTTGCTATTTTTAAAATTTCAGTCACTTTAGCGTTCCATTGGTTGTAAATGGATTCTAAGTTTACACCATAACCTTCTTTTTCAGCGGCTAAATCCACCTCATCGGCCTTAAACATTTCACCAGTCCACTGCCAAAGCTCATCCATAGATTCTTGCACACGGTTGTGGCTTTCTTCCGTTCCGTCTCCTAAACGGATAACCCACTCGGCACTCCACTGTGCATGATAGGTTATTTCCTTTATCGCTTTTTGCGCGATGGCTCGGATTTGGTCGTCATTACTTTTTAGGAGGTCGGAGTATAAGAAGTAGTTAAAGGTATCAAACAAAAATTGACGGGCTATGGTAAAGCCCCAATCTCCGTTTGGTAACTCAAGCATTAAAAGGTTTCTAAACTCAAAGTGATCTCTAAAAAAAGCAACTTGGTCTTCCGTAGCTCCTTCTCCTTTTAATTCGGCTGCATATTGCAATAACATGCGTGCTTGTCCTAGTTGGTCGAGAGCAATGTTAGAAAGGGCAATGTCTTGCTCTAAAATAGGTCCGTGTCCGCACCATTCTCCTAGGCGTTGTCCTAAAATGAGGGCATTATCTCCTAATCTAAGCGTGTATTCCAGTAAATTATTCTTCAATGCAGGTGTTTTAAAGATTCTTGTTTTTCCTTCTTTTCAAAGATTACATGTGGCCTATTTCGTCCGGTATCTCATAAAAAGTAGGGTGGCGATACACCTTATCGTCTGACGGAGTAAAAAGAGGTTCTTTTTCATCAGGGCTGGAGGCAGTAACCGCTTCAGAAGGCACTACCCAAATACTAATCCCCTCACTTCTGCGTGTATATACATCGCGTGCATTTTTAATGGCCATTTCTGCGTCAGGAGCGTGAAGGCTTCCCGCATGTTTGTGACTTAAACCGTTTCTAGAACGGATAAATACTTCCCAGATTTTCCAATTATCCTTGTCAGACATATTTCTGTGTTTACTTCTTTATCTGTTGATTACTTATGCTGCGTCTTTGCTCTTTTTGTCAGCTTGCTTTTTGGCATAAGCGTTAGCCGCTTCTCTTACCCACTCACCGTTCTTATGTGCAACATTTCTAGCTTTTAACCTTTGGCGGTTACACTTTCCGTTGCCTTTAATCACATTGTAGAACTCATCCCAGTTGATTTCACCGTGATCATAACCTTGTTTTTCTTCATTCCACTTCAAATCTTTATCCGGAATGGTAAGTCCTAAAAACTCCGCTTGAGGAACCGTTTTGTCAATAAATTCCTGACGCAATTCATCATTTGATTTTCTCTTAATCTTCCACTTCATGCTTTGAGCAGAGTTTGGAGAATTATCATCTGTAGGCCCGAACATCATTAAAGAAGGCCACCACCAGCGGTTTAGAGCCTGTTGCGCCATTTCCTTTTGCTCCGGAGTTCCTTGAGCCAAGGCCATGGTAATTTCATACCCTTGACGTTGGTGAAAACTCTCTTCCTTACAAATCTTAACCATGGCTCTGGAGTAAGGACCGTAAGAGGTTCTACAAAGCATTACTTGGTTTGCAATGGCTGCACCATCTACCAACCAACCAATGGCTCCCATATCTGCCCATGAAGGGGTGGGATAATTAAAAATGCTTGAATATTTTGCTTTTCCTATCAATAGGTCGTTTACCAAATCCATACGGTCTGCGCCTAAAGTTTCTGCAGCTGAATAAAGATAAAGGCCATGCCCGGCTTCATCTTGTACTTTCGCTAAAAGCGCCACTTTTCTTCTTAAAGAAGGTGCTCTTGTAATCCAATTTGCTTCAGGTAACATGCCAACCACTTCGCTGTGTGCGTGTTGGCTTATTTGACGTATCAACGTTTTTCTGTATCGATCAGGCATCCAATCTTTCGGCTCCACCTTGTTTTCCGCATCTACATAATGTTGAAAACGATCTTCTAAATTCATTTCTTTCGTCATGACTTCCGGTATTTGAGATTTACAAAGATAAGGTGAGAAAATCACTTTTTCTCCTTGACTATAAAACAGAACGATTCCAATTTTTGTTTCTTCTATCAACAAATTAATTCTGTAAACATCTGGCTGCTATCTTTGCAGGCTGTAAAACAAAAACCCTGTTATGCTGAAGTTTTTTAAAAAATCTTCTTCTGAAAAGAATTCTTTATTAGCAAAAGAGAAACAATCTGGTCGTGCTAAGTTCCACACGCTCAGAGTTCAAGATATTACACGAGAAACCGCAGATTGCGTTTCTGTGGCTTTTGAAGTGCCTGAAAACCTTCAACAGGACTACAGGTTTATTCCTGGACAATACCTCACTTTAGAAACCGAAATAGATGGTGAAAAAGTAAGAAGGTCCTACTCGCTTTGCTCCAGTCCTTTAGATGGAGAGTTAAGAGTTGCCATTAAAAAGGTAGAAATGGGTAAGTTTTCTACTTGGGCCAATGAATCCTTAACGGTTGGCTCTAACATGCAGGTAATGACACCGGAAGGAAACTTCCACGCACAACTGGATGCACAACAAAAAAAGCAATATGTTGCTTTCGCTGCCGGATCAGGTATTACCCCGGTATATTCCATTGTAAAATCGGTTCTTGAAATGGAACCCGATAGCACTTTCACACTCTTTTACGGTAATAAAACCAGCAATACCGTCATTTTTAAAGACAAGCTGGATGCTTTAAAAAGTGAATACATGGGTCGCCTAGAAGTGCACCATGTGTTGAGTCAGGAAGACCAAGGAACTGATTATTTAAAAGGTAGAATTAACCAAGCCAAATGCGAATCCTTCGCAGAGAAGTTTTTTGATATCAATCGAGTAAGTGAGTATTTTATTTGTGGCCCAGAAGCCATGATCAATGCCGTTAGCGACAGTTTAAAAGGTTTAGGTATCGATTCTAAAAAAATTCACTTTGAACTTTTTACTTCTCCAGTTCAAAACCTTGCCGGTAAAACCAAGGTAGAAAAGGGAACGAAAGTAGATAAAATGATGAGTAAGGTTACTGTGGTTTTAGATGGTGATGAGACTCATTTTGATCTAAGCTCGAGCGGTTTTTCTGTTTTAGATGCAGCTCTAGATGCTGGTGCTGATGTTCCTTATGCATGCAAAGGTGCTGTGTGTTGTACATGTAGAGCTAAGGTTATTGAAGGTTCTGCGGAAATGGATATGAACTATGCTTTGGAAGACGATGAAGTAGCAGATGGTTATATCTTAACCTGCCAATCTCACCCTACCTCTGAAAAGCTTGTGGTTAGTTTTGACGACTAACAAAACACTTTTTAAATTTTTTTGATCATATCCACATGCCAGACCCCAAAGTCCGGGTAAGGTTCTGAAATGGTTTCAAAACCAAAACTGCTGTAGAACTCTTCTAGGTATACTTGTGCTTGAATTTTGAGCTTTTCCTCTTGTGCATAAACTTCCTTTCCTAATTCTACCGCTTTTGCAAAAACCTTCTTCCCATAAGCCGCTCTTCTGTGCTTAGGAGCTACCACAACTCTTCCAATAGAAGGTTCTGCGTAAACCCCTCCGGGAGGCACAACTCTGGCATAAGCCACTAACTGATTGTCAACCGTGCCTATGATGTGATAGCTCGTTTGATCGTGATGGTCTAACTCTGCGTAGGCACAGTTTTGCTCAACTACAAAAACATCTGTTCTTAAAGCTAGGATGTTGTATAGCTCTGTAACAGTGAGTTCATCAAATTTTTTAATCTGTAGTTCCATTCTTTCTCCCATTTCAATACGAACGAAGATAATAACTGAGCTGAGTTTACAGTTAAACCCAAAAGAAAACGCCTGTTGAAATCAACAGGCGTTTTTAAAATTCCGTTTTTTTTAAGTCGTCTTATAAAGTAAGTCCTATTGTTACACTTACCGCTTGCATATCCATTCCTAAGTCGCGATCTGCTTGAAAAAAGGTACTTAAATCGTATTTGGCTGTAATCTTCCAGCTCTCCCATCCAATCTGAGTCATTACTCCATAACGGAAAGGGTTCGTAAAAAAGTCGTTTTTCTCTATTGTTTCCACTCTAGAGCCTTCAAAATCGTTAAATTCTCTTTGTCTTCTAGAGGTTAAGCGAACACCTCCGTAACCCCCTATTCCAAAGGTAAAAGAGTCTTCTATATTGCCCAGTTCAGATAGATCCAGCTGCAACATTAAAGGAATGTTGAAGTATACAATCTCAAACTTAGATTTGGCATAGCTATTTGCAGAATCGTTTACAAAAGCAGCTCCTTGCTCTGGTGTTTCTTGTTTTACCAAGATATTATCTCCTCTTAAGCGGTAGTTATGCCAAGAAAACTCTCCTCCCCATTTTAAATATATTTTGCTGTAAGGAGAACCAAGTCTTGTTTTTCCTCCCATACCCAACTCAAAAGTGGTAGAGTTCCAAAACTCTTGCTCAGCAGATCCGTCCGTTACTTGATACTGACCGTCTTCCAAAAGTTGATTAAAACCAAAGTGAATATCAAAATAGGTTTCTGAACGATCTATTTCATCAATGTCAATATCGTTGTCGTCATCCCAGCCATCGTTATCGCTATTTCCTTTAAAATCTAAAGCAAAAGGACGATCCCCTTCTTCACCTTCCTCTATGGTTATTCCATCTTCAGAGATAACAATCTTTTGTTTCTTCTCTTTAGGTTGAGCGTCTCCGTCATCAAACAAGTCTCCTTCTGCTGGTGCATCTGGTATAGGCGGTAAAGCCGGGAATGGAGGAATTGTTCCTAAGCCATCTTCTTGCGCTTCTATTTGCTCTTCCCAGGCTTCCATTTTTGTTTCATACGCCTCTGCCCAAGCTTCCCATCTTTCCGCATAAGCTTCTCCCCAGGTTTCCATCAGCTCACCCATCACCTCTAAGCTTTCCTCTGTTCTATCATTAATCGCTTCACGCATTTCTTCTGCTTGCTCAGCGGTTATCTCTCCTGCTTTTTCTTGCTTATCTACTCGAGCAAGCATCTCGTTTTGTTGCTTTTGAATCTTTAGAGATTTTCCTACTACCTCGCTTATCATCTTATTCAAATCTACTTCTGATAAAGACTGTAAGTCATCTGCTTCTAAAATGATGGTGTTACCACTCACTTCTATCTCTACAGAATCTTGCGCTGACGTATTGGGCTGTGCTAAAGCTACTCCACTAGCCACCAGAAAGGTAAATGCGCTATAAATTAATTTTTTCATAATACTGTGTTTTGTTCTCGTTTCCTTTTCTATTTATTTTGATTTCGGAGCCTCCGGTTTCTTTGGTGTTTCCGGCTCTTGTTTCATTGGTGGGGAAGGGAGTGCAGGAGGGGTCGCAAACTCTAAGTTTTCCATCTCTTTAGCAAACTCCTCTCCCCAGGCTTCCATTTCTTCTCCAAATCTTTCTCCCCATTCTGCCCAGGCTTCCATTTGAGGTTCGTTTTCTTCTGCCCATTCTTCAATTCGGTCTGCAAAAGCCTCCATCCGGTCTTCAAATGCTTCCGCTTTTCTCTCTATATCAAGCGCTCTCGCTTCTTTTTGTTCTTCGGTAAGTTCTTGTCCTTTCTTTTTTATCTCATTCACCTTCACCTTCATATCCCGGGCAAACTTTTTCATCTCCTCCGTCATTTGATCCAGCTCTTTTTGCAGTTCAATTTGCTTCGGGTTCTCTTTTTCAGTTTCCGTTTGGGCATAAGTAAGCCCGCTCAGCGCTAATGCGCAGATTAATAATACTTTTTTCATCTGGTTTCTTGATTTAGTTTTTAAACAATTTGTCGAAAGTGATTTCTAACTGAGGTTTTCCTTTTTTTGGTGTTTCTGGAAGCTCTAGAGGCTTACCATTTAATAGGTTTCCAAATTGAGTGTTGGCGTAAGCAAATACTCTTTCTTTAAATTTAGGACGTTCTGTTTCTTCTTCTTCTACCTTTTGATTATCTGCGTAAAAAGATTTCTCGGTTACTGGAACTCTGTATTTTAATTTAATGCTCTTCGGTTTTGACTTGCTTTCTACTTTTAAGTCTTCTATCTGTAGTAAAGGCTCATCTCCATACAAACTTTCCTCATCAGCCACTTTCAAATCGTTAGAAACTAGAATGGTAGAAGGGCCTTGTTTGCTTGGTGCTAGAGGCACAATCTTTCTTCTTTTACTCCCTTGTGTTTTAGTATTATCCTTTTTGGGTTGTTTCGCTTTTGATTTTGGCTTTTCTTTCGTTTGTTCCTTTACTATTTTCTCTGGTTCAATATCTGTATTGGTAATGACTGTAGAAATTCCGTCTACCCCTTTCTCTGTGCTTAAATCGGTAACAACACCTTCGTTATTTACCATGTAAACCCAAGTAGATAGACCGATAAGTAAGGTTACTACCGCTGCTCTCATAAAGTAAAAACCTCCTCGCCCGCTTTCCTCAGAAGCCGTTGCTTCTTCAATTTTTTCCCACACTTGAGGCGAAGGTTTCGTTTCTCTATTCTCTAAACCCTTTCTAAAGAGTTCGTCTATGGGGTTGTTTTCCTTCTTCATGATTCCTTATATAAAAGTTGTCCTTGTTCTAGTTTGTTCTGCAAATGTTTTCTGGCCTTACTCAACTGAGATTTAGATGTGTTATCTGAAATCCCCAGCATTTCGCCTATTTCTTTATGTCCGTAACCTTCAATTGCATAAAGGTTAAAAACCGTTTTATATCCTAGCGGAAGCTCATCGATCAATCGCATTAAATGATCTGCGTCAATTTGATCGCTTAAATTTTCATGCGAAAAGTGTCCATGATTCTCTTCTTCAACCTCAACAAAAAGATTTTTTTGATATCGAATAAAGTTGAGTGACTCATTTACCATTATCCTTCTTATCCAGCCTCCTAGAGGTCCTTCTCCTGTATATTGGTCAATCTTATTGAACACTTTAATAAAAGCATTAGAAAGAACTTCCTCGGCATCTTCAATGGATTTCACATACCTTCTACACACTGTAAGCATCTGAGGAGAAAAACGCTCGTACACCTCTCTCTGCGCGCGGCTGTCTCCTCTGCGACATTGCTTTACAAGCTTTTGTTCTGATGTTGGTAGGCGTAACAGTATTCCCATTTTTTTATTTGCCGTGGTTATCTACTAGACAGGGCCAAAACAAAGATTAGTTGCCTCAACTTATAAAAAAAATTGAAATAATACCTAACTTATTGAAATACAGAGAGAAAAATTTTGGTTTTGTTTGCTCTTTCCCGAATCTTGCTTTTTGGAATAAACCATAACCTCATACATAAATAAAGTCCTATTAATATTCAATAGACTGAGAATAAACTACCTTTGCGGCTAGAATATGAGTAAATTTAAATATAACAGGGGCAAAAGCCGACTGGTTAAATTGGATGGAAGAATACAAAGCATCCTAAAAAAAGAACCCCTGAAAAGTTTCAACTACAAGCAAATCTCTTCACTTCTTGGTATTAATGATCGCAACGAAAGACAGCGTGTGCTGCTTTTATTGCAAAACATGACGAAAGACGAAACGATTGAAGAGGCTGGTAGAGGCAAGTACAGATATAAACACAACGATAACTTTATTGTTGGTGTTGTTGATATGACCTCCAGAGGAGGCTACATAATTTCTGAAGAGCGAGAAAAGGACACCTATGTTTCGGTAAAAAACTTAGGAGGTGCATTGCATGGAGATACGGTTAAAGTATTGATGTATGCTCAAAAGAAAAATAAGAAGCCCGAAGGGCAGATTGTAGAGGTAATAAAAAGAGATAGAACAGAATTTGTTGGCGTATTAGAGCTTTCTAAAAATCACGGTTTTGTGATTGCAGATAGCCGGAAAATGCCGGTGGATATCTACATTCCGAAAGAATCTTTAAATGGTGCTAAAGACGGCCAAAAGGTAATTGCTAAAATGACCGACTGGCCAAAAGAGGCCAATAGTCCGTTTGGCGAAATCTTAGAAGTGCTGGGTTTACCGGGAGATCATGATGTAGAGATGCATTCCATTTTAGCGGAATATGATCTTCCTCGTTCTTTTCCTGCAGATGTAGAGAAAGAAGCAGACAAGATCCCAGATCAGTTGGATGAAGCTGAAGTAGCGAAACGCAGAGATTTTAGAAACATTACCACTTTTACGATTGACCCGCATGATGCCAAAGACTTTGATGATGCCTTGTCCATACAAAAGCTGGATAACGGAAATTGGGAAGTAGGGGTGCATATTGCTGACGTTACGCATTACATTGATGAAGAGAGTAAATTAGAAGAGGAAGCTGTAAAAAGAGCTACCTCCGTTTATTTAGTCGATCGTGTGGTTCCTATGCTTCCTGAAAAGCTTTCCAATAAAGTATGCTCTCTTCGTCCGAATGAAGAGAAATATACCTTCTCTGCTGTTTTTGAAATGACAGATGAAGCTGAAATCAAAAAGAAGTGGTTTGGAAGAACAGCTATCAATTCAGATAGACGTTTTACCTATCAAGAGGCACAGGATATTATTGAAACCGGAAAGGGAGAGCTCTCAGATGAAGTTCTTCTATTGGATAAAATGGCTAAAATTCTTCGCTCCGAAAGAATGCAAGAAGGAGCCATTGCTTTTGATAGCATTGAGGTTAAATTCAACCTCAACGAGGAGGCAGAACCGGTAGGTGTATACTTTAAAGAAGCAAAAGACTCCAATCATCTAATTGAGGAGTTTATGCTGCTGGCTAATCGCAGCGTTGCGGAGTTTATTGGTATGGCCAAAGATGGAAAGCCGAGCGGAAAAACTTTTGTGTATCGAATCCACGACAATCCCGATCCGGATAAACTTTTTGACTTAAACAATTTTGTACGTCAATTTGGTTACTCCGTAAGCACCAAAAACACACGCAGTATTGCCCAAAGTATCAACAAGATGCTCGGGCAAGTAAAAGGCAAGGGAGAAGCCAATATGATTGAAAAGCTTACCATACGAACAATGGCTAAAGCGGTGTATAGCACCAAAAACATTGGCCATTATGGTTTAGCCTTTCCGTATTACAGTCACTTTACTTCTCCTATTAGAAGGTATCCGGATATGATGGTGCATCGTTTATTGCAACGTTATTTAGACGGTGGTAAAGATGCTAGTGCTGAGCTTTATGAAGATTTGTGTAAACATTCCTCAGAAAGGGAAAAACTAGCTACCGAGGCGGAAAGAGACTCTGTAAAGTATATGCAGGTTAAGTTTATGGAAAAGCACGTAGGGGAAGATTTTATGGGTGTTATTTCTGGAATTACCGAATGGGGCGTGTATGTAGAACTGAACGAAAGCAAGTGTGAAGGAATGATCCGCATAAGTGATTTTAAAGACGATTACTATCTATTCGATCAAAAAAATTACTGCATTGAAGGAGAAAGAAAGGGTAAAGTGTATCAATTAGGCGATAGTTTAATGATACGCGTTAAGGGTGCTGATTTGGATAAAAAGCAGCTCGATTTTATTCCAATTTGAAATTCTTTATTTTTATCCGTGATATAAGTGATTAACCAAATTCAACTGAACAAATGAAACGCAGCAGTTTAGAGACCATCGTACTTGTTTTAGGCATATCAATAATAGGGATAGCCCTGTTTATGATGTATGCTATGAGTTCCACTCCAAACTCTATTTTCATAACCAATTTGGTTTTCTCTTTGGGCTTTTTGATATACATCACCTACTCTATGATGTCTACCAATAGTTTGAATAAAGAAATTAGAGGCCTTAACAATCATGTTAAGTCTCTTAAAGATTCTATTCTTCAGAAAGACCAAACCATCAAGGATCAAAAAGGGGAAATCTCTAACTTAAACGGAGAAATTACCCAGCAAAAGGATCAACTCTCTCATGCGGAGAGTACCATTCAAGACTTAAAAAACAAGATTACCGAGCTAGAATCTTCTTTGCCTGATTCTGAAGCTAAAGCTTAAACTTACTTTCTACATTTTTTTATGTTGGAAGCGCTCCTCTATGCTATTCCTTTAGGCATTACACTAGGTTTTGCTGCCGGACCTGTTTTCTTTGTGGTTATAGAAACCAGCATATCCAAAAGTAAAACCGCTGCTTTTATGATTGACATAGGCGCGATTGCTGCTGACCTTCTTTTCATTCTGGTGGCTTTTTACAGCAGTCAATCCATTATTACTTATCTAGAAAGTAATGCTTGGATATCGCTTATTAGCGGGGTTGCTGTGAGCGCCTTTGGTTTATATTATTTACTGAAGTCTCAAGAGAAAAGACAGTTTCAAAAAAAAGTAGAGCTTCCCCGTAAACGCTATTTTGTGTTAAAGGGGTTTGCTCTAAATTTTATCAATATTGGTGTATTTTTTTATTGGCTTATTACTACAGTGGCCATAGGTTCCCAACTCAATCATAATCCCACTAAAATGTGGGTTTTTTATATCGCTACACTGGGCACTTATCTACTCATTGATATTTTCAAAATATATTTTGCCAATAAACTTCGCAAAAAGTTAAGCGGGGTTGTTCTTCAAAAAATTGAGAAGGGTATTGGTGTTATTCTCATCCTATTCGGAATTTTTGTAGCTGTACGAAACTATGTGATTTAAGCTCTATTTCTCTTTTTCCACCCGCGGCCAAACATTATTCTCCCGATTAATATCTGCTGTCCACTCTCCTTTATCAATGGTTATTTTTTCAATATCCTTCTCCCTCAAGTCTACATATAAAGCATAATCTGTGCTCGTCCAACTCCAAGGTTTGTTGGCAAGCAATAATCCTTCTTCTGTTTTATGGCCAAACATGGAAGTTAGAGGAATGTAATACGTTCTTTTTTGACCGTTTTTTAACTCTATATGAACCTCAACAGGCATAGGCATACCTCCTATTCTTTTCAATTGAATATTGGTTCCTGGTTTTTCTCTTTCTAATTCTCCTATCGCATAGTCGATGGGTTTGCTGGTATTCATCCAAAAATTAAGATACCAATCCAACTCTATATCACTCTCCTTTTCCACTACACGAATAAAATCCCATGGTTTTGGGTGTTTAAATTTCCAAATATCAAAATAGGTAAGCATAGACTTGTTGAAAGCTTCTTCTCCTACAATATATCTAAGCTGAGCTAAAAACACCTGACCTCTTGAATAAGCAGAAATACCATAATTTCTATTCTTATCGTAATAATCTCCAGGGGTAGAAAGTGGCTCCATATCCGGTTGTTGAATCAAAAAGCTATGCGCACGATATGGTCCTTTGTGTGGGTTTTCCTCGTTTTTACTGAGCATTACATTTAAAATCTCTTCCTCCGCAAAAGAGGTGAAACCTTCATCCATCCATGGGTATCTAAATTCGTTGCTAGCCAGCATTCCATAATACCAATTGTGAGCAGATTCATGCACCATTACTCCAATTAAGCCATTGAGTTTACCCGTTCCTTTTAACATGGTGCACATCGGGTACTCCATTCCTCCATCTCCCCCTTGTATTACGGAAAACTGAGGATACGCATAGGTTCCAAACCCTTGGTTCATCAATTCAAAAAAGCGAACGGTAAATTTGGGTAGCTTTTCCCAGTTTTCTTGCCAGTCTCCTGGCAAGTAGAAAAAGTTAAGCTCCATGCCATTAGGTCCTTCGGTAGATGTTCGTATAAATTCTGGATCTGCAGCCCAGGCAAAGTCATGTACATTTTCTGCATGGAATTGCCAGCGGTGTTTTCCCGTTTTATTGGGTATCAGTTGGTATGTTTTTATTCCATTCTTTTCTCCTGTTTCCCCCCATTTTCCAGCTTCATTTAGCAAGAGTCCGGTTCCTCCTAATTTGTATCTATGATCGATGGATATGTTAACATCAAAGGTTCCAAATACACCATAAAATTCACGAGCTATGTACGGTTCAGGATGCCAACCATCTTCATCGTATTCGGCTAATTTCGGATACCACTGAGTCATTGTATAATCTACTCCTTCGGCATTGTTTCTTCCGCTTCGTCTAATCTGAACCGGCACTTGACTGTTAAAAACCATATTAAAAGTAGTAGAGTCGCCCGGTGCTAGGGGTTCGTTTAATCTAGCTTTTAACAAGGTTTCATGAATGCTAAATTGAAGATCCGTTTCTCCTTGCTTAAGAGATTTAACTTTGTGGTATCCCACTTCCTTGGCCCTTAATTCTCTAATTCTACTCCCAATACGTTTATCTACATCCGCAATGTTTTTAGCACGCTCATCCATCATGCTTCCTGGCTGAAAAGCATTGAAATACAGATGATAGTATACTTTATGAATGGTATCAGGTGAATTGTTGATGTAAACCAGCTTTTGTTCTCCATCAAATTGATGCTTCTTTACATCAAAATCTATATCAATAGTATAGTGCACCTCTTGCTGCCAATAGTGGGCAGGCGTTTGCGCCATAGCTAAACATGGAGCCAATAAAAACAATAGTTTTTTCATTTGGGTAATTCTTTAGTTTCCGAATATGCTGTTAAAGGTATGGGTGCTTTCCAATCGCACGCCCTTTTCTGTATGTTTTACTTTGCAAAGCTCGTTTTCATAGTCGTGCTCCATAAAAAGGAAATATCCTTTTTCTGCTGCTTCATGAAGAAACTTTTCTTTTTCGCTTAGTGTAATCAAAGGTCGTGTATCGTAACCCATTACATAAGCTAAAGGAATATGCCCCACACTGGGTAAAAGGTCTGCCATAAAAACGATGGTCTCTCCTTTGTATTTAATAACCGGGCACATTTGTGCATCAGTATGGCCACTTACTACGAGTACATCAAAACCAAGCTCTGTAGAAAACACCCCGTCTGTATCCTGAGGTACATTTACATAGTTTAGTTGACCACTTTCTTGAATAGGTAAAATATTTTCCGATAAAAAGGACGCTCTTTCTCTTCGGTTGGGCTCGGTGGCCCATTTCCAATGCCTTTGATTACTCCAAACCTTAGCTTTTGGAAAAGCAGGCTCATAAGCCGTTTTATTCGTATTCCACTGAATAGCGCCTCCACAATGATCAAAATGCAAGTGTGTTAAGAAAACATCGGTAATGTCATTTCTAGAATAACCTAATCTCTTCAGGTTTCCATCTAAAGTATCGTCTCCAAAAAGATAATAGTAGCTAAAAAACTTTTCGTTTTGCTTATCACCCATTCCCGTATCAACCAATATCAATCGGTCTCCATCTTCTATCAATATACTTCGCATACTCCAAGAGCACATATTATTTGCATCTGCAGGATTGGTTCTTTGCCAAATAGATTTTGGTACTACGCCAAACATAGCCCCACCATCTAATTTAAAGTTTCCTGTATTTATTGGGTGAATTGTCATTCTTAGATTTTGTTTGGTTTCAAAAATAAGGGTTTTTGTATACCTTCATTCCTCCTAAAATCATTGAGCATTTTTTATATTCAATAAGATTTGTTTTTTTACCGTTTAAATAACGAACAACTCCAATATGAAGCAAAGTTGGATCCTTATCATCTGTGCTATTTTCATTTCCGCTTGTAAGAGTGGTGTGCAATATGAAACGTATGATTTTAAGATGGTAGATCGCGCGAAAAGCGGAAAGTTCTTAAAATCAGAGAGCAACCGTAGATCTGATAAATTCGCCATTCTTCTACCAGATCATTTTGATACTATCAATTGGGAAACCTCTCCAATTACGGCTTTTTTAAAAAGGGAGAAGTATCAAATTATTATTCCTCAACTGTATGGGGAAAATGAGTTTGAAGTGTTAAAGTTCAACAACAAACAACAGCGACTGCTCACCACATATTTTACAATCACTGAGCTTTTAACTAAAGGTATAATGGATAGCTCCTCTCATATTATTGCCATTGGTTTTGGAGAAGGCGCTTATCTCATTCCGGAGTTGGTAAATAAACGACCCTTCATTCATGAATTCTTTATGATTAATTCTGGATTACACAGTTTTAGGCGAGAGCTGGAATATAAAATGGAAGAAGGCAGTCTTTCCTTTATTAGAGAACCACTCATTCAGCGTTTAGGGATTCGAAACTATAAACAAATGAAGCTCGCTTTAGGGCAGTTGGCAGTAGCGGAAGGCTACACTCAAAGTATGGGAGCTAAAACCGACAAAGACTGGAATTCCTATTATAATAATCCCGCATTTGACGAATTTCATAAACTCACTACTCCAGGTTATGTGTTTATATCCGAAGAGTACCCTTACGTCAGTCTATCTGGAAAGCAGGAAATAGAATACAGTATAAAAAACCATATTCATTCCGATCGTCTTCAGCTCATTCCTTTAAAAGGACAAGGAGAATTTGGTCAAACGTCAGAAGCTGATGCTCTAGTTAAAAAGCTAGCGGAATTTATTCGCTAAGGGCAATTTTATCTACTCTTCTTTGATGGCGCCCTCCTTCAAACTCAGCGTTTATAAAAGCATCCACAATACTCAAACCTTCTTCTTCACTTATAAAGCGAGCTGGTAGGGCAAGTACGTTAGCATTATTATGTTGCCTCGCTAGGGTAGCAATTTCACTAGTCCATGAAAGAGCCGAACGTATTGCGGCATGTTTATTAACCGTCATGTTAATACCATTACCACTTCCGCATATTACAATACCTAAATCAGCGGTACCTTTTTCAACCTCATTCGCTACAGGATGACCGAAATCAGGATAATCTACACTCTCCTCGTTGTTCGGACCTAAGTTGTGCATTTCTATACCTTGCGTTTCTAAATGGTCAACTACTTTTTGTTTTAGTTGAAATCCAGCATGATCGGATGCTATGGCTATTTTCATGGTTGTTTTGATTTATGCAGTGTTCTTAATTCACTCTGGCAAATATAGCGCGAGATGCTCTGTTGATAACTGTTAATAACTCCATAAAAGCCGCACGATCAGTTTTTTACTATTCACAAGTTTCTGTAACACCTAAATAAAGGGTTGTTCATTACTTTTTAAAACAAGCGTTTGACTTTTTCGTTAGAATTTACAATTGCACATTTTTTTGACTTAAGCGTAGCAATTAATTAATTCTTGTATCAACTTTTTCAACGGTTCAACTGTTGGATATTAACGGCTGAGTGAAAAATATTTTTTCAAAAATACGATCTTAACAAAGCTTGCTAACAATTGTTAATTAAATTCGTTTCAGATTGTAATTGAACTTATTACCCTAGTTATAAGTGTCGGTAGTATGTTGAAAAGGTTTTACAGCTTACAAAAGCAACTATTTGCTCATAATTTTATCAAAGTAATAAACAGCCCATTATTATCATTATAGTTTTAAAGATTTAAAAAAGAATATATATATATGTTATTAAGAACCTTGCTCATCCTTCCGTTTGTTTTGGCTTCTCTACTTTTGAGCAGTCAAAATACAGATAGCCTTGAGTTCAAAACATATTTTTACGAAGGAGGAGCCAAATCCAGTGAAGGTTACCTCAAAAATGGAAAGCCAGAAGGCTATTGGCGAAGCTATTACCGCAATGGAAAGTTAAAAACGGAGGGAAACCGAAAGAGCTATGCCTTGGATAGTGTTTGGAGTTTTTACGCACAAAGTGGAGAAAAAACAGTGGAAATCACGTATCAAAAAGGCGTAAAACAAGGATTAACCCGAACGTTTAAAAATCAAAAAGTTATCCGCGAAGATAATTTTGTGGATGATAAAATTGAAGGTTTTAGTAAAGAGTTTTTCCCTTCAGGAGAGCTAAAGAATGAACTTCCGTATAAGAAGAATCAAAAACAAGGTGTAGGTTTTGAATACGATAAAAGTGGTAAAATCATCACTTTAAACACCTATAAAGCCAATGTGCTGGTTAAGCAGCGTAAAATAAATCGCGAAGACGAGCAGAAGCAAAAGCAAGGCATGTGGATGACTTTTCATAAAAATAGAAAAGTAGCCATTGAAGGACCATATGTGAATAACCTAAAAAATGGCTATTGGAAGTTTTATAAATCGGATGGAAACCTGATTAAGGTAGAGAAATGGATTATGGGTGTGCTACAAGAAAATGCAAGCGAAGTAGCAAAAATTGAAATTAAAACAACTTTAAATCCAGAAACTGGAACTATTGCTACTAGAGGTTCGTATAGAAATGGAGAAAAGGAAGGAGTGCATCGTGAATATGATGAAAACGGTAACGTAATAGGTTCCAAAATCTATGAAAAAGGTTTTGTTCTTTTTGAAGGAATAATAGATGAGCAAGGAAGAAAACAAGGACCGTGGAAAGAATTTTTTCGCACTGGAGAGCTAAAAGCAGAAGGAAAGTACAAAGACGATCTGAAAATTAGAAAATGGGTTTACTACTACATCAATGGTAAAGTAGAGCAGAGTGGCGATTACCTGAGAGGAAAGCCAGAAGGGATATGGAAGTGGTATTTTGAAGATGGTCAGGTTTTACTTGAAGAAGAATATGTAGATGGTTTGGAAGACGGTCCTTCCGTGGAATACAGCGATACAAGCACCGTAATAGCTAAAGGAAATTATATTGAAGGCTTAAAGGATGGGGAATGGTTTTATCAGGTAAACGATTACAAGGAAATTGGTAAATACTTTGATGGACAAAGAACCGGGACGTGGACGCACTATTTTGATACCGATAAGGTTAGATTTAAGGGAGATTATGAAAATGGCTTAGAATCCGGTTTTCATGTGTACTACTATGATAATGAACAGGTGGAAAGAAGAGGAAAGTATGCTGGAGGTTTAAAGGAAGGGATATGGGAATATTTTGAACCGGATGGTACGCGCACCATTACCATTGAGTATAGTGCCGGTGTAGAAACAAAGTATAATGGCGAAAAAATCAGTTACGGTAGACGTTTGGATCGTGAAATAGCTAAAGAAAAAGCTTCAAAAGAAAGCGAGTAAACTAAGACTAAAATCCATTAAAGAGGTTATTTAAAATTACTCTTCTTCAAAAAAATCAATGTTGTTTGGTATACCATTATCTATGTTGAAGTAGACAAAAGGGGGACAAATATTCCTACTCAGCTCTACAGTAATCCAAACAGATGGGATAGTTCTAATTTTAGGCTTTTTATAAATTTTAATCCTGACTTAAAGGATGGGGAATAAAAAGCTTTTCACTAATTTTTTAAAACCGTTGGCCCTTTTTATCGTCACGGGAGCCATACTTCTACTTTCAGATCTCGATAAAAGAGAGGGATATATTTCTACGGAAGAAAATTCGGATACTTCATCTATTTATAAAATAGCCTACATCGGTTTTTCCAATTCGGCACCTGTAGAAGATACGGAGAACGGCATTAGAGATGTAATTAAAGAACTTGGATGGAATGAGAAGGTTACAGTAGATAGTTATAATGCGCAGAGCGATATGGCTGTTGTAAGTAACTTAATTGATAATATCCAGTCCAAATCCTATCAAATGGTTATTTCAGCTTGTACACCTACAACACAGGCTGTAGCGCATAAAGTAACCGATAAGCCGATTGTGTTTTGTACCGTGGCCGATCCTATCTTTTCTGGTTTAGGAGATAGTTTTGAAAAGCATCCTGATAATATTACTGGAATATCGGTAATGGCGGATTTTGAAGGAACTTTAAAAATGGTTAAAAAGATACTACCCAATTGTAAAAAAGTAGGTAGTCTTTACAATCCAGCGGAATCAAATTCTGAAGCCTCTAAAGTTCAGCTGGAAAAAGCGGCTAAAGCTTTGGGATTAGAATTAGTTACCATTCCCGTGGGTTCAGCTGGAGAAATAAGCGATGCTACTCTAGCCCTTTTAACGAAAGATATTGATGCAATTTGTCAAATTGTAGATAACCTTTCTGCTACAGCGTATTCAGGAATACTAAAAGAGGTGAATAAAACAGATATGCCCTATTTCACCTTTATGACCCGACCTGTAAAGGCCGGTGCGCTTTTAGGAGTAAGCAGAGATTATTACGAAAATGGAAGGGATGCCATGAAGTTAGCCGCACGAATTATAGAAGGAGAATCTCCCGGTAATATTCCTTTCAGATTGGTGGGTAAAACCAAGGTAGCCCTTAATGTTTCCACACAAGAGAGATTGGGATTAAACATTCCGGATGAAATAAGGAAAGAAGTTACCGAAATCATAGAGTAAAATCATGTCAGAAACTTTAGATATAAAACGAGTAAAGCAAACCAATCAATCGGATTTGCTGCTTAAAGGAAGGTTGGATGCTTTTGGGGCTCGTGTACTCCAAGAAGAGTTGGATGAGTTGATAAAAGAAGGACAATTTAATGTATGTCTGAATTTTAAAGAGGTTGCTTTTTTAAGCAGTGCTGGCATTCGGATTTTAATCAAATACTTTAAGGAGCTCAAAGGAATTGGTGGTTTTTTAAAATTTACAGATCTATCCGATAAGATTAGTGAAGTAGTGAACCTAGCCGGTTTAAAACACCTATTTGACATTAAACAAGAAGTAAAAACTCCGAAAAATGAAAAGCAGGAGGTTTTAGAGAAAACTACCGAATCAGGCATTTTTAAAGTACTCAAAAAAGAAGAGAAAAAGCTTAAAGCCAGAGTTACCGGAAACCCAAAACTTTTAGAGAGTGGTTTTACAGCTTCAGATACAAGCGTTAAGGAAATTACAAAGACTACCTATGGATTAGGATTGGGAGCTATTGGTGATGATTTTGAGGATACGCATAAGCGCTTTGGAGAATTTATGGCTCTACAGAATACAGCTATTTATTTACCCACAGATGGCAGTAAGAGCGTAGATTTTATGGTGAAGAGCAATCAACTAATTCCAAAGGTAGTATCGCTATACAACTTGCTTTTTGAAGGAGAATTTGGGACGTTTTTAAACTTTGAGCATAAAGAGAATCATACATCTATACCTTTATCTGAGTTGGCTTCTACCCTCTTTCAAATTCAAGAGGCTAAAATGCTGGGCATGGTAATGCTCTCCGAAACTTCGGGTTTATGTGGTTGTAGTTTAAGTACACCACCTTCGGGAGAACAATCCTTATTTTCCTATCCATCCATTAAAGAAAATTTGAATTTTACCACTGAACCAGGGCATGGAGGTTCTTTAACCTTAACCGTTGGGATCCTACATCAAAACAATACAGATTTAATGGCCTATACAAGACCATTACCAAATACAGATTTATGGGGTCATTTTCATACCGCAGTTTTTGATTTTAGTCCAATACAAAAAGATAATTCCAATTTGAGTGGTATTGTAACCCAACTATTGGAAAACAATCGTATCCATAACTTTTTACACTTGCTTAACGATAATCGATCGCATAACGGTATTGGAGAAAGTGGTTTTAAAAGAGGCTGCTGCTGGGTAGGAAGCATTGATGAACTTAAAAATACAGCCAACTAATGTCAGTACTTATAGGATCCTTAACCATCGGTTTAATACTTGCACTGCTTGCACTCGGTGTTTTTATTACGTTTAAAATTTTTCATTTTCCAGATCTTACTACAGAAGGGTCCATCACTTTTGGAGCAGCTATAACAGCTACTTTAATTGTAAAAGGATACGATCCGATTTTAGCAGTGGGTATTGCCTTTTTAGGAGGTTGTTTGGCAGGAATTGTAACGGGAATACTGCACACCGTGTTTAAGCTAAATGGATTGCTTTCTGGAATATTGGTTATGACGGCTTTGTACTCCATCAACCTTCATGTGATGGGTAGGAGTAACATTCCCCTTTTATCAGAAACTACGCTTATTACGCAGTTTGAAAGCTTGGCAAATCCAGACCAAACCATTAATGTTTTAGGATGGATGATTCCGGAAGCAGATCTTATAGTACTGGGATGTATCTTACTCATCACCTTGCTTATAGGCTTGTTCTTAAATGCCTTTTTTAAAACAGATTTAGGTATGGCCATGCGTGCAGCAGGCAACAACGACCAAATGATTAGAGCTTTAGGTGCAAACACTAAAGTGTATATGATACTTGGTATAGCATTGAGCAATGGATTGATTGCAGTTTCTGGAGGATTATTGGCGCAATACCAAGGATTTGCTGATGTTCAAATGGGCATTGGTATGGTGGTTTGGGGTTTAGCCAGTGTTATTATTGGAGAAGCTTTAATCCATACAAAAAGTGTAGGTTTTCTCATTTTCGGAGCCATAATGGGTTCGGTAATTTTTCGTCAGTTGGTGGCTATTGCGCTACAATGGGGAATGGATCCCAACGATTTAAAATTAATAACGGCCTTGTTTGTTTTTGTAGCCCTTATTCTACCCGGATTACTCAATAAATTAGAAAATCGTAGAAAGATTAAAAAGCTGAATCATGTTGAAGATTAATAACATATATAAAACATTTAATCCCGATTCAGTAAATGAAGTGAGAGCTTTAAGAGGCGTATCGGTTGATATTGAAGAGGGAGATTTTGTTTGCGTTTTAGGAACAAATGGTTCTGGTAAATCTACCATGTTGAATGCGGTGGCCGGAACCTTTTTGGTAGATCAAGGAGAAATACTACTCAACAAGCACAACTTAACGCGTATGCCTGAACACAAACGCGCAAAGTATATTGGAAGAGTATTTCAAAATCCATTTAGTGGTACAGCTCCAGATATGACCATTGCTGAAAATATAGCACTGGCGGCAAAAAGAGGAATGAAAAGAGGATTATCCAGATCGCTGTCTCCTTCAAAAATGGATGAATTTATTGCGCCTGTAGAGAACTTAAAAATGGGATTAGAAGATCGATTGGAAAATCCTATTGGTAAACTATCGGGTGGGCAAAGACAAGCTTTAACGCTTTTAATGGCGAGTTGGCGAAAACCAGAGTTACTACTCTTGGATGAGCATACAGCAGCTTTAGATCCAAAAACAGCAGCCAAGGTAATTGAGCTTACTAAGAGTATAGTGGAAAGAGATAATCTCACTACACTAATGGTAACACACTCCATGCAACAGGCAGTTAATTTAGGAAACCGCATCTTGATGCTGCATAAAGGAAAAGTGGCTTACGACATAAAAGGCAGCGATAAAAAACACATACGTGTAAATGATCTATTGGCCTTATTTGATGATATTAGAAGAAAGGAATTGATTGACGAATCTGTGGCTGAACTGATACAAAGGGAATATGTATGAG
Organism: uncultured Owenweeksia sp.; assembly: GCA_964485405.1. Taxonomy (GTDB): domain Bacteria; phylum Bacteroidota; class Bacteroidia; order Flavobacteriales; family Schleiferiaceae; genus CAKZNE01. The sequence continues at coordinate 76,288 of CAZAJG010000007.1, forward strand.
CAAACAACAAGGTATTAATTCATCTAGAGGCTTGCTTTATAAGCTGGACGATAATCCAGGTTTTTTAAGATCAATCTTTCTGGGTATACAGCATATTATCCTTGTTTTTGGAGGATCTGTGCTTATGCCGGTTATTATCTGTAGATCTACAGGAACCTCTGTGGAGCAAACCGAATACATCATTTTTGCTACCACCATAATTACGGCTGTATCTTCCTTTATTCAAATTAAAAGATTTGGAAAAGTAGGAGCAGGTTACCTCCTGTTTATGGGTTCTAGTGGCGCATATTGGGGGGCTATTGCCACAGCAGTAAATTTAAAAGGTTGGGATTTGGTAGCCGCATTGAGTATCCTTTCTGCACCTATTGAATTGCTCGTTTCTTATTTCTATCGCTATCTCAGAAAAGTGATCACGCCCATGGTGGGAGGAATTGTAATCATGATTATTAGTATTTCCCTTTTACCTATTATGATGCAATTGTGGACGGGAGCGCCAGATGCTGCCGACTACTGTTCTTGGGAAAGACTATTGATAGGTGGAGTAACACTCCTTATCACACTAGCCGTGGCCTTATCAAAAAATGGAAAACTAAGAATTTGGAGTATTTTAATTGGGGTGGGTTCCGGTATTCTGCTTTCTCTTTGGATGGGATATATGGATTTTACACCCATTGTAGAACAAAAGTGGATTGGATTTCCTCGGGGCGAATGGCCAGGCATCTCCTTTGATTTTTCAGGACAAGCATTTTCCCTTTTAATCATATTTATGATCGCCACTTTAGCCAGTTCCATAGAGAGTATTGGTGATGCTATATCCGTCCAAAAAGTATCGCATCCCGATTTTAAAAAAGTGGATTATGCCAGTGTTCAAGGCTGTTTAAATTCAGATGGATTGAGCAATATATTGGCCGGTGCAGTAGGTACGGTTCCTAATACCACTTACTCAGGTAATATTGCAGCGATAGAAATTACAGGGGTAGCTTCTAGGAGGGTAGGATATTATGCCGCAGCCATACTTGCTCTAGTCGCTTTCTTTCCAAAAATTGCCTATTTCGTAGCCTATATTCCCGACCCTGTTTTAGGTGGAGCTAATATTCTTTTTATGAGCATGTTGCTCAATGTAGGAATGCAGCTGATAAGTGAAGAAGCGTCCAATTACAAAACCAGTCTTATTGTAAGTATTTCGTTAGCCGCAGGTCTTCTTTCATCCAGTGGGTTGATTTTTCCAAGCTTATTTTCTCCCGCAGTAAATGTGTTTTTTACCAACGGTATAGCAGTAGGAGGCATAACGGCTATTTTGATGAATGGCATATTGATGGTGCTACGAAAGAAACCAGAGAAAATAAATTTATCCAAACAATTGGATCAAATTCCACAACTGCAGCAATGGTTAGAAAGGATTAGTCATAAAAAAGGCATTGATAAAGGTTTAACCCTAAAAGTGAATTTAATAGCCGAGGAATTGTTTGTTTTTATGCTCAACAACTCTTCTAACATAGACGGAAAAATGAGTTTTAGATTTCGTTACGAAGATGAACAAATACAGTTGGATATGAACGATAAAGGCAAAGTAGAAGATGTAGATATTCCTGTAGAAATGGAAAAAGTATGGAAAGACACACCCGAAAAACTAGGTTTGGTATTGGTTCAAAAACTAGCCTCAGAATTTGAACACACTAAAATTTCAGATTACAACTACATTTCCATAAAAGTGAACACTTATCAATAAGAGATAAATAGAGCCATTCATTAAATCACTATTTTAGAGATTCCACCCGTATCACAAAGCCCCTCCAATTCGAGGGAAAAAAGAGTTGCAACTCTTTAAAGAGAACATAAACAAGTCAACCCTAATTTCAATTCAATATGTCTAACTTTTTAAGCATACCCGAAGAGCTATTCTTACTTACGGTGCACGAAACGGATGGTAATACACAACCTACGCATAAACGATCTTTTAAAGTAGCTATGTCTGGAGCTATTTTGATGAACTTAGCTCTAGAACATCATATTGACACCGATTTAAAAAGCATCATTATTGATGACGATGAATATGTAGATGACGTACTCTTAGACATTGTCTTTAAACAAATTCAACTGCATCAACCTCAACGAACTACCATTGAGTTTTGGCTAGATAAAATAGCCGATCATGTAGAAGTATACAATACCGTAATTTTAAATTCCTTAATGAAAAAGGGAGTCCTCAAAATAGAAGAGCGGAAGGTGTTTTGGGTTTTTTCTTCCAGAAGATATCCCGTACAGGATAAAACAGAGATTAAAGAAGTAAAGGCCAGAGTAAGAGATCTCATCTTTAGCGATGAAATACCAGATGTTCAAGATCTGGTAATTGTGAGTCTATTGTTTTATAGTAAATCCATGGATTTGGTTTTAGCAGAAGAAGAAATCAGCCAAAAAAAGGAACGTATTGAACAGATTGCTAAAATGGATTTTATAGGACAATCCATCCATAGGCTTATGGAGAAAAGCGTTTTTACCTATTTCATACAAGGCTTACGCAACAAGTTAAATGGACCTCATTTAACTGCAGAGGAAATGTTAGAAACAAAGGCTTACGATATGATGAAAGAGTACGATTTGGAAATGAAAGAAGACCTACCAGATTGGCTTGTAAAAGGAACAGTTCAGTATGAAAAAACCTTGGATTTTGTAAAAAAGGTAGAAACGGCAAACGTGAGTTATGATCCTGAAACAGGTGAATACAAAATCAATAAAAACCTGTTTTAGAAGCAAGAAAATACCGCATCAATTGGAGATAAGAGGCCTCAAAATCCTATTTTCGGGGAATTAATCGATATCTCATGAATTTCCCCAATAAAAAAGGAAACTGGACCGAACTCAATCGTAAAGAAGTATACAACAACCCTTGGATAAAAGTTACGGAAAGTGAAGTGCTAAACCCCAATGGAGGAAAGGGCATTTACGGAGTAGTAGACTTTAAAAACTTAGCGATAGGAATTATTCCTTTGGATGAAGAAGGCTATACCTGGATTGTAGGTCAAGAACGATTTCCGTTTGAAGGAAAATACACTTGGGAGATTATTGAAGGCGGAGGCCCATTAAAAGATGATCCTGTAGATTCGGCCAAGCGAGAATTATTGGAAGAAGCCGGATTAAAAGCCACAAAATGGCAACACATCCAAAACATGGATTTGAGCAACTCGGCTACTACCGAACGGGCAATTATTTATGTAGCACAAGGCTTAAGCCAACATGAAGCGCAACCCGAAGAAACGGAGGAGCTGCAAGTAAGAAGAATACCCTTTGAAGAACTGTATCAAATGGTACTTTCTGGAGAGGTAGTGGACAGCTTAAGTGTAGTGGGCGTGTTGAAGTTGAAAGACATGATCCGAAACGGAACCTTTGAAATGAAACAAAATGGATAAGCCCAAACTACTTCTACTCCATGGTGCTTTAGGAAGCTCAGCTCAGTTAAAACCTTTAATGGAAAAATTACATTCTCATTTTGAAGTGTTTAGCTATAACTTTCCTGGGCATGGAGGAAGCAAGATGCCTCAAGAGTTTAGACTCCACCACTTTTGTGAAGAACTACATACCTACCTAAAAAACAATCAACTAAGAGGATGTTTTGTTTTTGGATATAGCATGGGTGGATATGTAGCTTTAAAACTCAACACATTGCATCCTGGAATCTTTAAAGGCATAGCTACTTTAGGCACTAAAATGGAATGGAGTAAGGAGATAGCGCTGCAAGAAACAAAACAGCTCAACCCAGAAAAAATAGAAGAAAAAGTACCCCAATTTGCAAAAGCTTTAGCCCTAAGGCACCAACCCAACAATTGGAAAGAAGTACTTCATAAAACAGCAGATTTTATGATGGATTTAGGGAACAATTCAAAGTTAAGCACTCCAGATTGGCAGAAGATTGATGCACCCGTTCAGGTAGGGATAGGTGAAATGGACCAGATGGTAAGTCTCCAAGAATCTAAAGATGTGGTAGAACAATTGCCTCAAGGAACTTTAAAAGAATACGCGGGCTTTAAGCACCCCATTGAGCAAATAGAGGCTGAGGTTTTAGTGCGCTCTTTGCACAACTATTTTCAATCTGTAAGTTAAAAAGGCATTAAAGAGCGCAAACACATAGTAGTGATAGGAGGTGGAGCAGCTGGCTTTTTTGCGGCTATTCAAGCAGCTGACCAAGGAAAAAATCAAGTAAGCATTTTAGAGAAAACCAATAAGCTACTTTCTAAAGTGAAAGTAAGTGGTGGTGGCCGTTGCAATGTTACCCACGACTGCCCCTATCCCAACAAATTGGTTCAACATTACCCAAGAGGAGGAAAAGCCCTGCGAAAAGCGTTTGATCAATTTCATATTAAACACACCATAGCCTGGTTTGAAGATAGAGGAGTAAAACTAAAAGTAGAAGCAGACGGACGGATGTTTCCAACAACAGACGATTCTCAAACCATCATCAATTGCTTGCTTCAAGAGGCTAAAAAGAATCAAATTGACATTCAGCTAAAATGCGGTGTAGAAAGGATAACACCTAAGGAGAAGGGTTTTGAGTTGAAACTGAACAACGGAGAAACTCGAAAGGTGGATAAAGTGATTTTAGCGACAGGCGGAAGCAATAAAAACAGCAATTACGATTGGGTTAGAGAACTGGGTTTAAAAGTAAACTCCCCTATTCCATCGCTTTTTACATTTAATGTACCCAATTCGGAGTTGAAAGAGCTCATGGGTTTATCGGTAAAAAGCGGAATCGTACAATTGCCAGGCACCAACTGGAAACAAGAAGGCCCAATATTGATTACCCATTGGGGGTTTAGCGGACCTGGGGTAATTAAACTTTCTGCATGGGCGGCAAAGGAGTTGTTTGCGAAAAGCTACCAATTTCCGGTATTGATTAACTGGACAGGCAAAACGGAGGAAGAGGTAAGAACGGATTTGCAGCAATTCCGTAGCGAATCGCCTAAAAAACAAGTACGCAGCCACAACCTGTTTGGTATACCCGTGCGGCTTTGGGAACAGTTATGTGTGAAAGCAGAAATAAGTGTAGAGCAGAAGTATGCAGACTTAGCTAAAAAGAGCTTCAATAAGCTTATTGAGCACCTCTGTAAGGATGTTTATGCGGTAAACGGTAAAACTACCTTTAAAGAAGAATTTGTGAGCTGTGGAGGCCTTATTCTAGATGAACTCAACCTTAAAACATTTGAAGTAAAAAAGCATCCTGGCCTATATGCCGTGGGTGAACTTACAGATGTAGATGGCGTAACTGGAGGGTTTAACTTTCAGTATGCCTGGACTAGTGGTTTTTTAGCGGGGAATGACGCTAAACGGTTAAAAACGTAGAGCTAATAGTTTAACGTATAGTACATTTTGGTTGAGCCTTTGATCATCGAGATGGAATTTTCCATTATGAACCAACTAAAGTGTTTTTAGTCTTCAGTCATAAGCTTTTCAAAGCCTGTTATCAGGTCTACTAACTTTTGCCTTTCCTCCCAACCGGAAGACCTTTTTTTAATGTAGATTTCTGGCTCATAACTGCGGTAATTAGAGTAGTTTACCCCTTGAACAAACTGAAGATGATAAGTGGTTCCATCTTTTATAACTGTGGTAATAGTTGCTCCCTCTTTCTCCTCTTTTTTAAATTTTAGGTTTAGAAGGGATGCATCAATATCGAAGGCATTATTTAGGCTACACTCTTCCAAATACTTCCAATAATAAGCATAATCCTTCTTTTTTATCTTCTTTCTATTTACAATCGGTTTAGCATTGTGACCACGGGGGTAAAGGACAGAAAAACGTTTAACTTTTCCGTTGTTTTGGTAAACAATAAACTCGGCCGTCCTATCTTTAATCCAAAAGGAGGCATAGGAAATTTTAACAATGAATGAGTTATGATCCTTTAGTTTGAATAGTTTCGTGTAAAGATTCTCTCCATTCATTTCTCCCATCCAATTAAACTGTGGAATGGTATCCGTTTGAGAAAAAGCCGGAAGTGAAACAATAGCCAAAAGAAACGCCAAAGCACTTTGGTATAAAACTTTATGGATGGGTTTTATCAGGATACAAAATCGTATCACAAACCAACGTTTGTTAGCCGCCTTTCTTGTTTTCATTTTTTGCATTTAGGGCATAGTCTTCAATATATAAAGTTTCAATTGTATAGAAGCATTGTGGTTGCTTTATTTTAGATCGGCTTAATCCTAATATTTGAAATATAAAAGCTCCGGGCCTATATGCCGTGGGCGAACTTATAGATGTAGATAGTGTAACCGGGGGACAAGGATGGCGCTCTACATATTGAAATTTTTTAGTTCCCTAGAATTAGCTTTTTACGAATTACACCTCCAGGATGAGAAGCTTGTATCACATATAGGCCACTTGCAAGGTTTTGAGTTTCAAAACGAGCGTGACCGTTTGTGATGGTAGATTGTTTGGCTACCACAGCACCATTGGAGTTATAGAGAACCAAATCTGTATTTAATGGAACTCCTTGAACGTTCACTATACCATGAGAGGGATTTGGAAAAATACTCATATCGTCTGGGTTAGCTTTTGGGGTACCGGTACCAATTAAAGCCAAAGATTTGCGGTAAATATTTCCTCCTTTCCCAAGGATGTAAACAAAATCTTCAGTAGCTTCAATTTGTTGAACTACATCTGGAAAAAAGGCCTCAGCTTGCCAAGTAATACCATAATCGTAAGAAGCTAAAACTCGGTTTACGGGATCATTATTAAAGAGCAGATAGTACACTCCTCCAGGGAGCTGAAGAATATCAGAAGCCCTACCAATAGTAGGGATACTGGAAATAGAATCCCATGTAAAACCACCATTTATACTGCGATAAAAAGTAGGGTTTGATAAACTATTTACAGCTAACAAGGTGTCTGCATTTACTTTTCGTAAAGCCGAAAAATGGTGCGCAATAGATCCTGTAGGAAGCGGACAACAAGAATTGGGCAAAGCGGCATCCTCATTCCAAGAAATACCTGCATCATGGGTTTTAAAAATCTTTTGCGGAACACTGGGCTGGCTTCCAAACTTATAACCGCTCACATAGGCCTCTGAGGAACTCTGGAGTTGAATGCGCCCAAAGGTGCCATCCAAAATACTATCATGATGATTTTGCCAGGTCAATCCACCATCGTGGGTGGTAAAAGAATAAATAACTCTAGATACACTCGCATATCTGTAGTTACACAGTACCGTTCCATTCTGTCCGCTTTTATCAAACCGCATGCTGAAATTCCAAAAACGGGGTCGTCCACTTAAATATCCGGAACCAAAAATTTCATGGTCGTTTCTTACCGGACTTCGTTCTTCCCAAGAAACTCCTCCATCTGTAGAGCGAAAAAGACGGATAAAAGAAGCGTAATCTCCCATGCTCCCTTCAAAGGCTTGAGTTACTAATGTGCTCGAGTCTATCTCATCTCCATTTACCACATACCAAAGCGTGTCCGGGTTAACAAAAGTAATGTCAAAAGCTCCTTCGGTTTCTGGATCTACATCGCTTTCAGCAGGCAGAGTGAGCAAATTCCAGTTTTGCCCAGCGTCTTCAGTTTGCCAAACCGAAGGCCCAGAGGCTTTTGCTAAACCGTGATGATTATCAATAAACTGAAACTCGTTAAAGGAATGGTTTTCCAGTTTGGAAGAGGTCCAATCGTCAAAATTGTTTGGTATGCCTGCAGAAAAACAAGAGGCGTTATTCGGTTGTCCGCTTCGGTTGGTATAAGGTTTATTCATTACCCAATCCGCTACAGTTTGCAGTTGTTCAGCTACAGCATTTGATAAACTAGATGGGTGCCAATTGGTATGGGCACTTTCTTGAAAAATAGCCTGATAAAATACACAAGCAGCCAAATAGGTTCCAGCTACACTAGGGTGGCTACCATCGTTGGTATACAGTTCTATATTAGGATGATCTTTTAAAACTTTACGCCAAGCTTCGCCCACAGGAGATAGTTCCGCACCTAAGAGTTGAGCCAGTTGCAAGTAGTTCTGGGTGAGATAGTCTTGCATGTCGTTGAACGTTAACCCAAAATTCCCTCCAGGCTCGTATATAGGGTGACCATTTTTTCTCCCCCAAGTGAGGTACAACAAGGTTTTACGGCAGCTATCAGAAAGTTGAGATTGGTGGTGAATAATATGCGCATTGGAAAAGCTTAAATGCCGATGCTTGGCATATCCATATTCATTTAAAGCCATTTTTATACTTTGTTCCTGAAGAATGAGGTAATCGTATTGACCAGAATCAACCAGAGCCATGGTAGGAGCGTTATAGCGATGATCCACCCACGAG
>CAZAJG010000007.1:84585-113871 GCA_964485405.1 uncultured Owenweeksia sp.
TATGGCCTTTTGACGCGGCAATGTCACCAATCATTTTTGGTAAATCGTTGGCGTAGGTATAACTATTCCCCAAAAACAAGGCTGATTTATGAACTTGAGCCGTTATAAATACAGGAAGAAAGAGAAGAGTAACGAAGAGCGATTTCATGGTGTAAACAGCTTTTCTTAAAGATGCAGAAAGCGGTGGAATGGATGCTTTTTAAAAGGTTAAATTTTAACCCTCAGTTTTTATCCACTAAGGCTTGTAAAACAGTTTTCTGCTTTGGTATAGTGGACGAATAATGGTATCCACAAAGTAGATGACTTTTTTGTTTTCACCGTAACCGGTATCTACAGTCAAACTCAAGCCTTTAAAATTATCATAGGAAATAATAGAATCAACATCTCCGGATTTATCAAAGTAAACCCATTTTCCTTCTTTAACCGGATAAACGGAATCGCTCTTAAAAATTTTACGATCTTTTTTTGAAAGTAGAACCGTTTTGGAACTTCCATAGTTTCCACCTTTTTTAGGATTAAAACTTAGGCTCATGCCCTCATCCAAGTATGAGCCGTTTGGCATTATTTTAAAGGTTGCTAAACCTTCAAAAGACCCATCTTCTCCTTTGTAAACCTGCACCCTATAACGGGGAGAATTGCTGTTGCTTTTGGTGTTGGTAAAACTGTAAAATGAAAAGACAACAGCCATCAAGACCATTGCGATAAAAACAGAAGATAAAGCTTTGTGGAGCATAAGATTTAGAGTTTTAAAAGTTATGGTGCGCGGAACACGAGAGTATTGCTAAAGTACAATATTGTGGAATTAAGCTAGTTTTGCAGCCATGGAAAAACAACCCAACAACCCCTTACACGGCATCACCTTAAAAACCATATTGGAGCATTTGGTTGCCACTTACGGTTGGGAGGAGTTGGGGACAAAAATTGACATCCGTTGCTTTAACAACAACCCAAGTATAAAGTCGAGTTTAAGCTTTTTAAGGAAGACACCTTGGGCCAGAGAAAAGGTAGAAAAGTTATACTTAAAGTCGCTATAAGTATCTTGATTTCAAAAGGATAGTTGGACAAATCATTTTAGGTATTGGATTATTTTTCTATTTTTAGCTAGAACAATCCAATTAAAAACCCAATCTAGATGATTAAAACCACTACTTTATTCCCTGGAGTAGTTTGTGCACTATTGCTTTCTTTTCAAGCCACAGCGCAAGAACCCTCCAAACCAACCTACGAAAATCGGGTACATGAAAAAGACGGACATTACTATGTTCAAAAGTCTTTACCTGTTTATTTAAGTTTTTCTGTTACTCCAGATGGTAAGGATTATCCATTAAAGAGCGAAAAGCACACTTCGGATGCAAACCCCATGTATTTAGATACAGAGGGTGTAAACTATATAAGAAGCAAGTGGGCCGTAGATCCTAATACGGGAAAAGCCATTACACCGCAGCGAGAAGTATTGATGGAAATGTATGCGGACGGATTAGCGCCTAGAACCAATTTGAGCTTTTCTGGAGCACCTAGATATTCCAAGGGAGGAACTACTTATTTTGGGAAAGGATTAAACGTTTCTTTAAGCGCAAGAGATGGTGTTTCCGGAGTTATGGAAACGCAATACGCACTTAATGGCAACTACACAAAATATTCAAGTAGCGTGGGTGCTTCTAAAGAAGGTACCAATACGTTTTACTACTACTCGGCAGATTATGTAGGTAACGCAGAACAAACACGCTCACGCGCTTTTACGGTAGACTTAACGCCTCCGGTGTCGGATCATTCCATAGTAGGCATTGTGCACAACAGCAACATCATTGCGCCAAGCACCACCTTTAAACTAAGCACTACTGATAATTTAGCAGGAATACGAAGTGTACGTTACTCTTTTGATTCAAGATCAGAAAGAGGGTATTCGCCAAACATTGGGGTAAGTTACCTTCCAGATGGAGAGCATACACTGTACTATTATGCTACAGATAATGTAAGCAATGAGGCTACTAAAAAGAGCTTTCAGTTTTATTTAGACAAGATTGCTCCTGTAGTTACACAAAAGGTTGTAGGTGATCAATACAAAGGCAATTACCTATATGTGTCTTCCAGAACTAAAATCAATTTAAGCGCAACAGATAATAAAGCTGGAGTTAAGGATGTGTATTACCGTATGGATGGAGGTTCTAGAACAACCTATTCTTCTGATTTTGGTGTGCCGAATAAATTAGGTGTTCACTTCATAAAATATCAAGCGGTGGATAATGTTGAAAATATGGCGTCCAACAAAAACTTAACGGTATACGTAGATAATAAAGCTCCAGAAACGGGGATTTTTTATGGATCTCCGCAGTTTTTCCACAGAGATACACTTTTCATTACCAGTCAAACTCCAGTTACTCTAAAATACAGAGATGCGCATTCCGGTATTCAAACCACTTCTTACAGTATTGATGGCGCAGGAATGAAAGCTTACAGCAAGTTTACAATTCCAGGTGAAGGAAATCACAGCATCGGTTTTCAGTCGGTTGACCGCGTTAACAATCGTGAAGAATTAAAAAACAGCAAGGTGTTTGTAGACAATACCCCTCCAAATATTTTCATCAACTTCTCCATTGAGCCTATCGGGAAGAAAGGAGGATTAGACATTTATCCAAACTATGTAAGAATGTTTGTAGGGGCTACAGATAAGCATGTGGGAGCAGAGCAGGTAATGTATTCTATAGATGATGCTCCATTAAGTTTATATTCTTCTCCAACAACCTTAGATGTTTCGGAGTTGAATCGCTTTAAAAAGAGAAAGAAATACAGCGTAAGAGTTGTAGTAAAAGATAAACTAGGAAACGAAGCTGAAAAGACAGTGGAGTTTTATGTAGGAGAGAAGTAAGAACTCTTTCTTCCATCTTGTAAAGACAAAACCACCTCATTTGGGGTGGTTTTCTTTTTGTATCGTATAACAAATGGAGAGCAGTAGTTTTTGTGAAATTCAATTTCAAGTATAGAGACGAGATGTTTAATTGTAAAAAACCCAAAAGAACTATAGCTTTTGGTTAGAGATTCATTGCATTTGGATTTTACACTACAGACGAGAGCGGAGCAATTGTAAATCCGTTTTATTAAGCAGGTGTAAGCCATGAAATTTACCACATCAACTAAAAAAAGTATGATGCGTGTAATACGATTATGGATAGGCTTGATCACTCTGATGTTATTTAGTGCCTGTTCTACAACCAACCCTTCTTACATTCCACAAACTATAAATACACCGGGATTAAAGAAAGAAGGAGATAAACGTATAGGAGTCATTTCTTCTACTGGAGGCTATAATGTAAATGGAAGTTATGCCTTAAGCGATGAGATTGCCGTGATGGGCGGAGCACAAGTGTTTGTTTATAAGGACCAGGATACAACAGCTTTAAATAAAACAGGACAGAGGCCAATTGGAGTGCAAATAGAAGCGGCAATAGGATATTACAAATGGTTTGATGAAGATAAATTGTTTGATTTTTATGTTGGCTATGGCCATTCTCAGCTTAGCACCTTTTTAATAAACGGTCCGGCTCAACGCTTTACTGTACAAAGCACAATAGGCTACCAAAAGGAAAGGTTTGAAAGCTTCTTCAGCATGAAGATTACCCATTTTAGAGCCTATCAATCTGTGCTTGAAATAGAGGAGAAAGGAGACATACAATCGTTGATTTTTGAACCCACCGTAAGCTATCGCTTTAACTTAATGAACCGCTGGGATATATTTGCGCAAGCTGGTCTTTCTTTTCCTTTGGAGATGGAAGGCTTTGGAAACCGCTATCCGTTTCAAACTTTCCCAATTGTATTTGGGATTGGCTTAGAATATAACCTCACAGAAAGGAGTGGAAAACGAAGAAAGAAAAAGCCTCATGTTTTCCATGAAGGTAACATGAGGCCTGGTATTTAGAAATAAAGTGAAAACGTTTTAAGAAACGATGGTAAAGCTTACCCGTGTTTCTGCCCAATCCATGTGCACACGTCCGCTGCTTGCATCAATAGAAAAAGTAAGTTTTTCTGTTTTATCGTGTCCTTGAGGTTTTACAGTAACGCGTAAAACATCCTTGTCTTTATCGTGCTTGTAAGAACCCCATTGTTTGGATTCGCTATTTAGGATAATGGTCCATTCTTTTTCTCCAGGAATGGTGAATAAAGCATAGGTACCTGCAGCTAATTTTTTACCTCCAATGGTTACTTCTTTACTTACCGTAAGCGTAGTCGCTTCATTCGCTCCCGTACGCCAAACTTTTCCGTAAGGAACAAGGTCACCAAAAATTTCGCGGCCTTTAACAGAAGGCTGACTGTAGTTGATGGTCACCTTAACACCGCCTACTTTTTCTACCACCTCTGCGGCAGGGCTTTTTCTTTCTTTTTTATCTTTTTGAGCAAAGCCCGTTGTGGCAAAGAACAAACTGAGCATAAGGGCTGTGATTAATCTTAAATTCATAGTTTTTAGTTTTGATGTGAGTTATTAAAACTAGTCAAAATTGATGGATTTAAGATTAAAGAATTGTAATGCCTCCGACATAGGAGACCTTAGTTTAATGATCTTCTAGATAATGAACCAATTCTGAAATGCTTTTTACACCGAGTTTATCGGCTTGCTCTTTGCGCATCATTAAGGCGTAGGTATTATTAAACCCAAGAGCCTCGCTAAACACGAGCTGGTGTTGTTTGGTGAGTTGTTCGCTCACCCACGCATAAATTTCTGGAGAGCTTCTCCCCTCTTGTTGAGCGTTGAGCAACACTTGTAAAGCCGTTCCGCTGTATTCGGGATACATATCAATTTCTTTATGAACCAAAGCATCAAAACATATTTTGGTTCCTCCCAAGCCGTTTTTGGTGTTTACCTTAATTCCCGCATGGCCTTCAATAAGCTGCTTATATATTTCTGTAAGAATGTATTGTTCGGTGAAAATTTTAGAACCCATGTTTAACTCACCTTCAAAGGTTGTTGGAGTGGGCTCTAATAAATCTTGCGATTCTAAAAACTGACGGGCCACATCTTGGACTGGAAGCTTTTGGTCGTCCACCAAAAAATTGAGCTGCGTCATTAGAGAATCGTTGATGCGCCCAGAAAGTTTATTTAAAACAACATCTAAATTGGGATATCGGCTAAAAACATTTTGATGAACCAACAAGCCCGCTTGATACGGAGGAAATGAGTTTAAATCATCTTCTAAAACAAAAAGATCGTAAGACTTAATTCGTCCATCGGTGCTGTAGCCGCTAATTACGTCTACATAGTTTTCGTGGATGGCTTTATACATCAGGGCAGGCCCGATTACCACATTGGAGATTTTCAAATCATAAGCCTCTTTCAAAGCGGGTAAACCGTCTTGTCTGCCGGTAAACTCAGGGGCGAAGCCAGCCAACAAACGCGTTTGTTTAGACGGACTAAAAGCGCTGAGTGTAGCCAGTAAAAGAATAACCAAAGGCATAGCGATAAGCGCTTTGTTTTTGTTGGTTCTACTAAGGTGTTGAATTTTGCTCAAAAGAAAATCTAGAACAATTGCCAATAGGGCAGCGGGTAAAGCGCCTGCAATAATCATGGTGGAATTGTTCAAGGCGATTCCACCGAAAATAAATTCCCCTAAACCTCCGGCAGCGATGTAAGCGGCTAAAGTGGCTATTCCTACATTGATTACGGTTGCCGTGCGTATTCCGGCAAATAAAGTGGGTAAAGCCAGTGGAATTTCAATTCGGAAAAGGATTTGCCAAAAGCTCATACCCATACCTCTTGCCGACTCAGAAATGGTAGGGTTTATATGTATGATTCCGGTGTACACATTTCTTACAATCGGCAATAGAGAGTATAAAAAGAGAGCCAAAATGGCGGGCTTAATGCCGATCCCTAAAACCGGAATTAAAAACCCCAAAAGAGCAATACTGGGTATGGTTTGTAGGATGCCAGTAAAATTTAAGACCCAAGGCGAGAGCTTTTGCTTTTTAGCGATCCAAATACCCAAGGGGATACTTACGATACAAGCTAGCAAAACGGAAATAGCGGTGAGCTCAATATGCCGAAACAGTTGCTCCAACAGCTTGTCGCTATTGCTTCCATAAAAATCGATGAGCTCCTTCATGCTTGGTCAATTTTTAAGTCATTAGCCTTTAACTCCCCGTTTAAAATCTTTTGGTTAAGAGGCTCATAAATGCCTTGGGCCCTCAATTGGAGGCTTAACATTTCATCACCAATAAAACTTTGGGTAAAGGGCGTGGGCTTATTCAAAAGTTCTTGTGGACTGCCATTTTGAACGATTTTTCCTTGGTCCATCAAAGCAATTTTATCGCCCATAGCAAAAGCTTCTTGCACATCGTGTGTAACCAGAACTATGGTTTTTTCTACCAGCTCGTCTAGTTCCAAAAACTGCTTTCGTATGGATACCCGGGTAATGGGATCTAAAGCACCAAAGGGCTCATCCATTAATAGAACCGGAGGGTTAGCTGCGAGCGCACGAGCTACACTTACCCGTTGGGCCTCTCCCCCGCTCAATTCGCTTGGGTATTTGTTTAAATAATCTTGAGGTTGGAGGTTTAGTTTTTCAAGTAGAGTTTTTGCTCGGACCATTGTTTTTTCTTGAGACCACTTTAAGAGCCGAGGCACTACTGCAATATTTTGAAAAACGGTATAATGTGGAAACAAGCCACTTTGTTGAATCACATAACCCATTCTCCTTCTCGCCTCTAAAATATCTTGATCCTGTAACGTCTTGTTTTCGAAAAGAATGGAACCCGCATCGGCTTGCAATAGCCCATTGATGAGTTTGAGAACCGTAGTTTTTCCACTTCCACTTAAGCCCAATAAAACCTGAGTTTCCCCTTTTTTTATTTCCAACGAAAAATCTTGGATAACGGAATGTTTTCCAAAGCTTTTACTGAGGTTTTTAAGTTGGATCATAGAACTAAGGTAAGAAGCTTAGATCAAGTTTGTGCAATTAAAAGCCTTTGGTGAAGGCGAATACCGGAACAAATATACCGGAAGGCTCGTCTACCACATCGTTCAGGTTAATGCCGGTGTTGAAGTAATTTAAACGAAACGCAATGCCCAATTTGGATGGAATGTGATACCCAATCGTGGCAGAGGTATAAATACCAGTGGAGAGCGTATTGTTTCCGCTCGTATTCAAATTTTGCTGACTAAACTGTATGTTGTAAGATCGGCCGTTAACACTGGCAATATTCTCGATTACTTCTATAAAGTTGAGGTCTAAGCCAAGCTCTCCTTTGAGATACCAGTTTTGCTCTAAATCGTAAGAATAGCCACCCCCTAAAACAATGTGGGAGCGCGTTTCTTCGCCTCGTATCTCTCCTATTTCCAAGAAGGGTTCTGGACTACCCGCGATGACCCGATTTACGTTTAGGGTAAATACCCCTGTAGAAGTAAGCCGAACATTATGAAAATGCATATCTACAGACCAGTTGGTATTGAGCTGATAGGCGATGCTCAATTGGAAAGAAGCTACATTTCGATACACAAAATCAGTAGGTAGGCGTGCAATGGAAAAGTCATCTCCATTAAAAGAATTAACCACCTGATCGCGTTGTTGTGTTTGGTTGATGAAAACGTTGGCAAAACGATTGTTATCTGCTCCGCTATAATAAACCGAAGGATCATCACCTGCCATATAGAAACCTATACCAATGCCAATAATCCAAGGAGAAATGCTATCGTTAGCATAAATCTGGGCTTTGCTTTGGAAGAGAAAAAGGCAGCTAAATACAAGGAGAAGGATTCTTTTCATACCGTAAATGTAAACACTCTGGAGCTTTGTATAAATCAACGGAACAAACCTTCAAGAATATCTCCTACAAAATAGGCTAAAACCGCAGCGGCACCCCCTAAAAATAAGGTTTCAAGCATACTCCTAATAATGTTGGTTTGATTTACGAGACCTTTTAAATACCCAATGAGGCAAAAAACCAAACCGGTAAGAACGGAAGATATTAAAAAGAGATTCACCTCTAAATCAAAGGAATAATCCAAAACATAGATTAGAAGAGGAAGGAAACCAAAAACGATGAAGCTAACAAAGGTTACACCGCCCATGGCTAATGGAGATTTACTTTCTGGTGACATACCCAGCTCTTCTTTCATCATAATATCTACCCAGCGTTCTTTATCTGCAGTAATGGTTTCTACAACTTGGTCTAAAAGTTCTCCCTCAAAGCCTTTGGCGGCATATATTTCCCGGATTTCGTTTACCTCTTTATCGCGGGTATTTTCAATCTCCCAGAACTCTATACTTCGGTGTTTTTCGTAATTCTCTCTTTCACTTTTGGTAGAAAGATAACTTCCTACACTCATCGCAAAACCATCGGCCACTAAATTGGCAAACCCTAATATGATCACTACAGCACTGTCGAGAGCAGCTCCAGTGGCGCCCGCTACTACTGCAAAAGTGGTAACACTACCGTCTACTCCACCATATACAAATTCACCCAAATAATCTTGAAAGCGATTGATAAAAGGGTACTTACTTCCGTGTACGTTGTCGAGGTTTTTAGGACGAATCACAACTTTAGTTTTAGTAAATATAAAGGTAAAGCAGGGGGTTGAAGATTAAAAGTAGGTTAATTCTAAAAACAAAAAAGCCTTCCTGATCAAACAGAAAGGCTTTGATTTATGGAGATAAAATATTCTTATAAATCGAACACAATACCTTGTGCCAATGGCAACTCCGTAGAGTAGTTAATGGTATTGGTTTGTCTGCGCATATAGGCTTTCCAAGCATCAGAACCGGATTCTCTACCGCCTCCAGTTTCTTTTTCACCACCAAAAGCACCACCAATCTCAGCACCAGAAGTACCGATGTTTACGTTGGCAATACCGCAGTCGCTACCTTGAGCAGAAAGGAATCTTTCCGCTTCTCTTAAGTTGGTTGTCATAATTGCAGAAGAAAGACCTTGAGGAACAGCATTCTGCATCTCAATGGCTTCGTCTAAATCAGAGTATTTGATAAGATATAAGATAGGTGCAAAAGTTTCTGTGCAAACAATGTCGTACTCATTTTTAACCTCAGCGATACATGGTTTTACATAACATCCGCTGCCTTCATAACCTTCAACCGTTACACGACCACCGTCTACCAACATGCTTCCGCCTTCTTCACCAACACGCTTAATCGCATGTTCGTACATTTCCACGGCTTGCTCGTCAATAATAGGACCTACATGATTGTTGGTATCCAATGGGTTACCAATTCTCAGTTGACCGTAAGCCTTTTTAAGTTTTTCTTTTACACTATCGTAAATGCTATCGTGGATGATTAATCTACGGGTAGACGTACAACGTTGTCCGGCAGTACCTACCGCACCAAATACAGCGCCAACCAAAGTAGCATCCAGATCTGCATTTTCAGTTATGATGATGGCGTTATTGCCGCCAAGTTCCAATAGAGATTTACCCAATCTGCGCGCTACAGTTTCTCCTACTTTTTTACCCATACGAGTAGAACCTGTAGCAGAGATTAATGGCATACGACCATCGTTTGTCATCCACTCCCCTACTTCAACTTTACCGTTTATTAATCCACAAAGACCTTCAGGAAGATCGTTTTCTTTTAATACTTCAGCAAAAATGTTTTGACAAGCGACTCCACAAATCGGTGCTTTTTCAGAAGGTTTCCAAACACATACATCGCCACAAATCCAAGCAATAGCAGTATTCCAACACCAAACGGCAACCGGAAAGTTAAAGGCAGAAATAATACCTACAATTCCCATAGGGTGCCATTGCTCATACATACGGTGCAACGGTCTTTCGGAGTGCATGGTTAAACCGTGCAACTGGCGACTTAAACCTACGGCAAAGTCGCAGATATCGATCATTTCTTGCACTTCTCCCCAACCTTCTTGAAGAGATTTACCCATTTCATAGGAAACAAGCTTTCCTAAAGACTCTTTGTTGTCACGAAGTTTTTGACCAAACTGACGAACGATTTCCCCTCTCTTTGGAGCAGGCATCATTCTAAAGGTTTTAAAAGCTTCTTCTGCTGCTTTTACTACTTGTTCGTATTCTTCTTTGGTGGTGGTGGTTACTTTTCCAATCAGCTTTCCATCCACAGGAGAGTAAGACTCAATGAGTTCTCCCGTTCCAAAGTGATTTTGTCCTGTTGAAGTTCCAGGATTTATAGCTTCTACACCTAACTCTTTCAAGATCGGTTGTATATCGAATGTGCTCATGAAATAAAATTTTCGGCAAAAATAGGGTTTTTGAACCCATTTTAAAGTGCTTTTAGGATAGACTTCTTCAATGAAAATTTAGACAAGTAGATAGGGATATTGAATAAAGAGCAGCATTTTTGCGAAAGCAAATACCAAAATCAAATGAACACCTATACAATTAGTGAATTAGACCTGTTGGGGGAAGACGAAAGAGGGGCGTCTTATGAGTTTAAAACCCGTCCAACATCGGGTTTTTTGATGGCCACCCGTAAAAAAGGATCAAAAAGCGGCAACCATTGGCACCAAGGAAAAAGCGCCACTAAAAACCCAGAAATTCTTCTGTTGGTGTATGGCGAAATCCTGTTGGAAACTAAAAATATCACTACAGGAGAAGAAGACTCTATGGTGGTAAAAGGACCCAAAAAAATAGAGATTTATCCCAATATTCTGCATACGCTCACTTCGCAAACCGATTGTTGCTTTTTAGAGTTCAACTCGTTGGAAGAACATAAAGTGGATACGACTTACCCGAGCTGAACCGCAGAATGTAGAATTTTGAATAATGAAGGCTTAAGTATAAAGCGGAAAACACTTCTACATTCAGCATTCTGCGGTTCGATATTCATTATTCAAACCAACCTTAATCAGGGCCTTTTTTTGAGTTAAAGTCTAGCTAAACATAGTCCATATAGTTACTTTTCAAACGAACTGTTTGAACCGCAGAATGTAGAATATCGAACTCTGAATAATGAAGGCTTTAATATAAAGCGGAAAACACTTCTACATTCAGCATTATGTGGTTCGATATTCATTATTCTAATAAATATTAATCATTGTATTTTTAGGATAAGTGATCTCGTATTTAAGATCAACATCTCTTTCTTCTTGTGGCTTAAGCTCCATTTTCCATTCAATTAAACCGCTTTCTTCATCCAGTTTTCCTTCACTTTTTTCGCGTTGTTTTACTTTTATTTTATCGTTGGCCGAGATCGGGTATTGATCGTAAACGATGAGGTTAATGGATGATTGCTTGTTGTTTCTCACTCCAATGCGATAGTGGAAAAGCTCTTCTTTATTACTACTGATAAACCGCGTACTTTCTTTGGAAGTGATGGCCTCTCTTTTAATGCTGATGTCTTCATCTTTACCCAAGCTGATGGCGAGTGTATCGCCCGCGTTGTTTACATCTAAATAAGTTTCGCCCATATAGGTTTCCTCGTAGTAGATGCCTGCACTTCCTGCACGCAGGCTCAGCTCTTCCCATTTGGAGATGGAGGCGGTTAAATAAGCGTGCTCTTCTAATTTTGGAGAAGCTTTATACAAGTAATCTGCATCCACTTCATATTCCTGAAGAGTAACCAGATAATCCGAGCCATCCGCAGGAATGGTATAGGGCTCATCTACGGTAAAGTTTAAAGTAGTGGGGTTTCTGGAGATGATGAAGGGTTTGTATTTCTTTTTACTACCGGGTGTACCTGACAAGGCGTAGGAGGATGACCGAAGAGGCATATTCTGAACACTTTCAGATTCAACTGAAGAGTAAGAGAGGGACTCTTCCAAATCCACGTCATCGTTTATAATAAGTTCCATCAATTCTTGTGTGCCTTCACTAAGGTTAATTCGGTAAAATCGCGAAGAGTTGTTAATGGACTGGCTGTAATTATCATACCCAATATAGCTTATGAAAATACTATTGGCCGGTCTTTCCAAATTGAGGAAAAACTTGCCGTCAAAGTCGGTGGTTGTGCCTTTTACAATTTCATCCATTGCGTTTTTAGCAACTACATTGGCAAAAGGAATGGCTTCTTGTGTTCTTGAATCCAACACCAAACCGTTTATTTGTCCGGTAATTCCAGGGTTTCGATACGTTTTGTTGCTGTTGCGATTGTTGCTGTATCGGCTATTGGTAAAGTTTAGGTACCAAGGAGCTAAGGGTGGAAAAGTCCCTGACTTTGAAGGATCTCCGGTGCTCAAGCTGATTTTTACATTGTCCCAGTTTTCACCGGTACTTTGCAGCACTTTGGCCTTGTAAACAAGTTCTAAAGGCTTACTCACGCTTTTCACTTTTATGTCGTAATACGGTTTCCAACTGGCTTGTGTTACGGTATATTTTAAGGTCATTTCAGCCGTCATAGCTCTATCGCAGTTTAAAACCACTACTACTTCTCCTGCTTTTACAGAAGATTTTCTCCTGTAAACCTCTAGTTCGTTGAGCACCTTTTGGCGATTGAGATTAAGCTCGGTTTTTTTCTTATCCAGCTGTAAGAGTTTGGCGTTTAAATCCAGCAACCGGGTGCGGTAAAGGTTTACGCCCCTTTCTAGCTCGGCAACATTAGTTCCGTTTTCGCTTCCACCAAAACGGCTGTTGTTTACAATAATTTGCTTTTCGTTTTGATAAACCGTTCGGGTATAGTCCAGCACTTTTACTTCATCTACCAAAGTGTTGAGCTGCTTCTCCAATCTTCTAATTTTTAAAGAATCTGTTTGGCTATCATCGCGGTAGGTAATTTGATGGTTGATGGACAAAATAGTAATGGGTGCTTTGGCATTAAACTGCAAAGATTTTTGATCCATAGTTAAAGGCAAATCGCTAAAATGCAGTTCGTTTCTACCAACAAGCAAAGGTGCTTTTGCAGTACGCTTTACTTGCGCTCCGTTTAAAAATACGGTAACATCACTAATTTTTGATTTTACTTTTTGCTCGGTTCCTTGCATCATCAGGAAGCTGCATAGAAATATAATAAGGGTAGGTACTCTCATGGCTTAAAGTATTTGGATTAATAAACGCACGCTTACTCTTTAGAAGTGTGTTTTGGTTTTAGGTTGCTTGAGTTTAGAAGAAGCGAAGGTTTTGCCTTTGAGCTTTAGGGTATTTGATTTCATAACCCAATTGACGTGTTTGCGTTTGCCCTGGCTTTATGGAAAGCTGCCATTTTACAATACCTGTAGGCGCGTCAAGGTTTCCTCCGTTTAGATTTTTAATACTTACTTCTACTTCCTCATGTTTAGAAACAGGAACCTGATCTTTTAACAAAAGCTTAATATTGGATTTCTTGTTATTCCGCACTTCTATGTTCCATAAGTAAGTGTCAATACGCTTGGAGCCAAAGAGTGTTTTCTCCTGCTTATCAATAAGTCGAGTACGTTTTACGATTACATTTTTATCTCTACCCAAAGAGAGTTGAAGGGTATCCGTTGGGTTTTCGGTGTTGAGGTAAGCTTTGCCCACGTAGGTGTTGTTGTTGAAGAGAGAAAGGTCTCCACTTAAAAGATCGTAACTCTCCCAGTTGTAAACTTTGGCAATCAGGAAAACATCTTTTTCAATCCTTGGTTTGGCGTGGTATTCATATTCTGCATCTAACTCTAAACTACGAAGGATTACAGTAGAAGCCGTAGCGCCAGCGCGGATACTTTGCTTACGTTCAATGCTATACTCTTGTTGAGTAACATTTTGAGAGATGTTGAACGACTGCGCTTTAACGCCATCGTAATAAACCTCCTTGGCGTCTGCTCTCGAACCTCTTACATTGGCGTTCATAGTGGCCGGAGCATTCTTTCGGTAGGCTTCTGGCTGAACGCTATGAATGCCCACATGCCATGTGCTCATGAATGGAATTTGAGCACTAGCGGAAGGATTACCGGTAGCCAGTTTTAGGTTTACATTTTCCCAGTCTTCTCCCGTTTGTTGGGTGATTTTTGCCTTGTGGATAAGCTTAACTGGCTTGTCTAAATTATCTACACGCGCATCGTAAGTGCTTATCCAGCTGGCGTTTTGTACAATATAGCTCAACTTAAAGCTTGCGGCAACGGCTTTATCCGCCAGCAATTGTACCACTACTTTATTGGTTCTTTTGCTAAACGCTTGCATTTCCACTTGCAGTTGTTTGTTCAGTTTCTGCTGCTCTTTTTTTAGGTCTTCTTTGTCGAACTCAGATTGGGCCAGAGCTAAATTAATTTCAAGGCTTCTTTTGCCAAAATAACTAGTGGTTTGTTTTAACTGTTCTAAGTTGATGTTTTTATTGTCTGTAATTTTTTGATTGGCCACAATCATTTGCTTTTCTTCGCGATAGGCCGCTTCCTGAGCCAACACCTTTTGCATCTCATAACGGTTGCTCCGAATCTTCTTTTCTAAATCTAAAATTTTTGGGCTTTTATTATCGGGAGAGAGAAAATCCTGAGTGGCTGTGATGGAAAGGAGCGTAAGGTTTTTGTTAGCGGTTAACTGCACGGTATTTACGTCCATGTACTCTGTAATACCAGAAAACTCTAAGGTAGAAACTCCGGCCGGGACGTTCACGTTAGAAGATCGAGTAATTTGCGCTCCACTCTGAAAAACAGTAACATCAGATAAGGAGGAAGGAACTTTAATGGGTTCGGTAGCCTGAGCAACAAACAGAGTAATCGCAAAAGCAAAGGTTAAGGTAAGGCGCATCATAATTGTGTTTTTTATGGCAAGATGCAAATAGGAGGCCAAAGGAGGTGTGTAATCTCTAGAATCTTTTTAAAAGCCTGAAAAACAGTTAATAAAACCGGAAAGAAAATTAGGTTTAAGAAGTTGGAACAGCTTTTACTAGGGGCTTATTTCCGATACGCCACAGCACCATAATAAGTATTAAAGTAAAGGTTTGAGCGATTAAACTCTGCCAGGTTGGATAAATACCCAATAGGTCAATACGGAAATTGAAAGGAGTAGAACCAATACCAATCATACCGGCCTCTTGCAAGGCATGAATTCCTTTACCCACCAGTACCACAGCTAAAAAGGATATTACCATGGCGGAATATTTAAACAGCTGGGTAATGGGGAGTTTCTTTGAATATTTGAGGAGAAGAACTGAAATAATACCGAGTAGAATAAAAGCGACAATAATTCCTCCACCAAAAGCAGCTTGGTGTTCACTTCCAGCTTCAATACTTAGCGCAGATAAAAAGAGCACCGATTCAAAAGCTTCTCTAAACACGACCAGAAAAGCGAGTATGGATAAGCCAAACATATTCTCTTTACTGGCGAGGCGCTGAATTTTGTTTTTTACGTAGGCTTGCCACTTACCAGCTTCGGATTTGCTGTGCATCCAAAAACCAACGTAAAGGAGAATAACCACCGCAAATAGAGCGATAAAACCTTCCATTATTTCCCTTTGCGCACCGGAGAAGGTGAACAAGGAATCGGCAGCCAACCACATTAAAAAACCAGAAACGATGGCCGCTATCCACCCCCCATGAATCCACTTAGCAGCGCCTTTGAGTTTGAGCGCACGTATAATCCCTAATATGGTAATGATTACTAAAAAGGCTTCCAAACCTTCACGTAAAATGATGGTAGAAGACAGTGTAAAAGTGAGCCAAGCAGAAAAAGTTTTGGCTTCAATGAGTTGTTGGGCTTCTTCCAGTAAAGCGATACTGGCTTGAGCCTGCGCGTGTACATCTGCTACGTCCTTATCGTTTTCAATGTATCCACGCATTTTAGAGAGCTGTCCTTCTAGTTTCCCTACAAAGGTGGCGTCACTAGCGCTGAGTTGCATCTCCATCGGCTCTACGCCTTCTAAATAAGCGGTAAGGGCTAAATCTCTCGCTTCAGCTTTAGAACCGTTGTGGTAGGCTTGATTGGATTGAACAATCAAGGTTTTCGCAATTTCTAGATAATCCACTTTCACAGCTTCCGATACTTCTTGTGGGTGCGTTCTCAAAGCCGAAATAACAGAATAATCATTTCCTGTAAGCTTTAGTTTGTCTAATAATTCCAAGTTGCTGGAAGAGGCGATGATCTCTAAAGAAGGTTTGGTATTGAGTACAGCTGAAGCTTGATCAACATCGTCTGGTGAGGTTTGGCCATGCGGCAAGGCGAGTACGTAAAAAGCAAGGTCCCAAACTTGTTGATCGTTTAACTCATTAAAAGCACGCATGCCCGTTCCTTCTACACCTAAGCGAATGGTGTTGTACGCTTGAAAAGGAGATAAACCATTGGCTTTATCCGGGTCGTGAAAATTAGTAGGGGAGGGCTCTAAGCCTTTCGCTAAAACACCGTCACCTTTTCCTTCTAAACCATGACAAGTTTGACATTGGATAGCATATAATTTTTTAGCATTAACCAGATTAGGCCATTGGTTGGGGGCTTGGGCCAAATCGTAAAGGCGTATAACACTTCTTTTTATAGACCGGGCCACAGTACTAATTTCTAGAGGCTGTGCTTTTTGTTGAATCAGAGTGTCTAGTTGGGTGATGCGAGACTGAATAGAATCTGGAGTTTTTTCCCCTATACGGCTTACATTTTGGATAAACTCTTGCATTTCACCGTACTCAGCGGCATTGATGATTGCGCCATTTTCAACGGCCATAGAATAGTCTACTGCAATGTAATCCAGTAGGTGAACCATCATACGTGCTTGCTTATCTTGAGCACGTAAAGCATTTGAAAATGAGAGAAAAACAAAAAGAATGAGTGCGGAAACGCGAAGAAAACTTCTCAAACCAACTTATTTAGACCAATTAAAGATAACGCAAATATAGGTCATAAAATTGAGGCGAAAATGGTGGAGATTATTTTTTACTGATGTAAGGATTGTTTTTGGGATAAAACCGCCAGGGCAATGCGGCATCTTCTTCCGCATAATCTATTCCAATGCGAGGGCTAGCCACAATATCCTTTTCCGCAAAAGACTGAAACTCCTCCAACCAAATGTGGTTGCCAGTTAAAGAAAGGTGATTATGCGTTTTACCAATGCCTAAAGCCTGAGTTAAAGTTCCTGGGCCAGAAGAAACGGCTTTGGTCAAAGCATTTTGCTTTCGTCTTTTAAGCATTTCTTCTACACCAAATACAGGTTGTACGGCCCGGACTAAAACAGCATCGGCTACATCTTCTGCATTGGTTACAATGTTAAACAAGCGATGAATGCCGTAGCATAAGTACACATAACTTTTTCCGCCTAAGGCATACATAATTTCAGTGCGGGCCGTTCGTCTTCCATTGTAAGCATGAGAAGCTTTATCGTCTCTACCTCGGTAAGCTTCTGTTTCGGTAATCATGGCGCCACATAATTTCCCCTCCACTTGAGTTACAAGCAGTTTGCCCAAAAGGTTTTTGGCTAAAAAAAGCACATCGGTTTGTTGGTAATAGGAGAGTGGGATTTTAGGCATAACAAGGAAGATGATGAATAATGCTAAAAAACAAAAAACCCCGATTGAAATCAACCGGGGTTTTCTTTTTGAGGTTCCGAGCGGATTCGAACCGCTGTAGATGGTTTTGCAGACCACTGCCTAGCCGCTCGGCCACGGAACCCTCTAAGGGCGGCAAAGATAGTAATAATGTGTTACTACCCACACAAAATTATCGTGCGCGCTTCATTACCACACTCACCTTATCCACCTCTCCATTAATGGGAGGCGACATTTTGGAAAGCTTTACTTTGGCTTTTTTTAGAGCGGGCATTTCTGCCAATAAGCGACTTAGGATTCTATCCGCCACATTTTCAATAAGCTTGGCACGGATCGCTACTTCCTCTTCCACAATGCGATTGATGATTACATAATCCAATGTATTATCCAGATCATCCGCTTGAGCAGCTTGAAGTAAATCTCCCCAAACCGTAACATTAACGCGATAGTTGGTTCCAATAGCCGCTTCTTCATCTAAGCAACCATGGTAGGCGTATAGCGAAATGCCTTCTACTTTAATCTTATCCATTAAACAGCCAAGTTGTTCAGTCCGGCTTGCATACGAGCCAAGGTTTCGTCCTTACCCAATATGGCGCAGATGTCAAACATAGAAGCACCCATACCACGTCCGGTAACAACCAAACGAAATCCTGGGCCTACTTTTCCAAAACCCACTTCCTTTTCCTCCAAATAATGTTTAAAAACAGATTCAATGTTTTCAGAAGTAAAGTCAGAGATACTCGTAAAAGCAGCGTGAAGATTTTCTACATGAGTACGTGCATCTGCATTCCACTTTTTCTTTAGTGTTTTTTCATCGTAAGCTTCTGGAGCATGAAAAAAGTAAGCTCCTTCTTCATACATATCTTTGATGAAATAGGCACGCTCCTTCATGATACTTGCCACCTGAGTTAGATACGCCTCAGTAGGAACAGCTATATTTTCAGCAGCAAGATGCTCCCCTAAAAGAGCTCCTAACTCATTGTCTGTTTTGGCACGTAAATACTGTTGATTGTACCATTTGGTTTTATCGTGATCGTACTTAGCACCCGCCTTATTTACGCGTTCTAGCGAAAAGCTTTCAACCAGTTCTTCTAAGCTAAATATTTCTTGTTCCGTACCCGGGTTCCAGCCTAAAAAGGCCAGCATATTCACAAAAGCAGGAGCAAAATAGCCTTGCTGTTTGTAGCCGGAAGAAGTTTCTTGATTTTCAGGATTTGTCCACTGCAAAGGAAATACAGGGAAACCCAAACGATCGCCATCTCTTTTACTCAGCTTTCCATTTCCGTCCGGTTTAAGTAAGAGCGGAAGGTGCGCAAACTGAGGGCGGGTTTCTTCCCAACCAAAATAGCGATAGAGTAAAATATGAAGTGGGGCAGAGGGCAGCCATTCTTCTCCACGAATAACATGGCTGATTTGCATTAAATGATCATCCACAATATTGGCCAAGTGATAGGTAGGCATACCATCGGATTTAAAGAGAACTTTATCATCCATATTGTTGGTGTTTACCGAAACCCAACCGCGTACAATATCTTCAAACTTCACCTCTTCGTTGCGAGGCAATTTTATGCGCACTACATAAGGCTCATTGTTTTCCATGCGCTTGGCAACCTCCTCTTCCGAAAGGGTAATGGAGTTTTTCATATGCCCACGAGTGATGTGATTGTATTGCCAATTGGCAGTACCCGCCTGCTTGGCCATTTCGCGCATTTGATCCAGATCATCAGAAGTATCAAAAGCATAATACGCGTGTCCGGCTTTTACTAATTGCTCTGCATATTGGCGATACATAGGTTTTCTTTCCGATTGACGATACGGTCCGAAATCGCCACCAAATCCTTGTCCTTCATCTGGAACAATGCCGCACCACTTTAAAGATTCAATGATGTAATCTTCGGCACCAGGCACAAAACGGGTTTGGTCGGTATCTTCCACTCTAAGAATAAAATCGCCACCTAACTTTTTGGCAAACAAATAATTATACAAAGCAGTACGTACGCCACCCATGTGTAATGGCCCGGTTGGACTTGGAGCAAAACGCACTCTAACTTTTCTATCACTCATTTCTATAGCTAATTTGAGGGCGCAAAGATAATTATCTTCACATGCTTTGTACCTTTGGTTATAAGCAATTGACTTTAAAAAGTTGCGTTAGAAAGCTAAACATAAGATGGAAGGGCTATGATCAGTGAGGAATTAAAGCGGAAATTAAATAAGTTCATTCAAAAATATTATCTCAACAAACTTACCAAAGGCACAATGTATACGGTGGGTTTGGGCTTGGTGTACACCTTAGTAGTTTCCTTAGCGGAGTATTACGGAAGGTTTAGCGGAAGCGTACGCCTTAGCTTGCTCATTGCCTTAATAATTGGCATTGGCGCGATAACTATAAACTATATCCTACGGCCACTATTTGGATTGATGCGGTTGGGCAAGCACCTGTCTTACAGAGAAGCGGCCAAGCTCGTGGGCAAGCACTTCCCTGAGGTGGACGACCGTGTGTTGAACACCATTGAGCTGGGAGAAATGAGCAGAGAAACCAACAGTTTGGTAGCTGCAAGTATTGAGCAAAAACTACAAGGCTTTAAAGCCATACCCTTTAACAGAGCCATTAACCTCAAAGAGAACATCAGATATTGGCCAGTACTTGTTATTCCGGTACTCATATTTGCAACTTTGGCCATAACCGGACAATTTAAAGTGGTGGCAGAAGGAAGCAAACGGATTGTAGAATACAATAAAGAATTTAAAGAAGTAGCGCCATTTAGTTTCGTTTTGTTAAACGAGAGCCTTTCTGGCGAAGAAGGAGAATCTTATACGGTAAGGTTGGGTTTTGAAGGAGAGAGTATACCGGCCAGTGCAGAGTTTGTGGGAACAAACACAAGAGGGCGGTTTGTAAAATCCGGCAACAGCGAATTTGAGTTCAACATAAACAAACTGAACGAAAGTGTTTCATTCCACATAGAAGCCAACGGCTTTCGAAGTGAAGTGTTTGACCTGAGCGTTGTGCCAGTTCCAAAAATTCGGTCCTTAATCTTAAGAGTAGACCCACCGCAGTACACAGGCATTAAATCGTTTGTAGCGCCATCAAAAACCGTTTTAGATATACCAGAAGGCAGTAAAGTATCGTGGGATGCCAATACAAAATCTACCAACGGATTAAGCATACACACGGGAGATACGGTATATAAATTACAAGGCGATGAAGAGGGAAATTTCAGTTATGAAATGCCCGTTTTAGAAAGCTTTGATTACAAGCTTGTAAGTGTAAACAAACAGATCTCAAAAGAATCTGTAGAAACCAAACAAGTAAATGTAATTAAAGATGCCTTCCCCGATGTGGAGAGCTACATGGCTTTAGATAGCACGTACAGCAACACCGTGTTTTACAGAGGCCAAATAAGTGACGATTATGGCTTTACACGACTTAAGCTGATGGCCGAATTGGGCGGTAAGGAAGTAGAGTTGAGAAGAATCAGTTTTCCAAATCAAAGCACACAATATTCGTTTTCAGGAATAATTAAGCTGGATAGTTTGGTGGGTAAAGAGGAAAGCGCAAAACTCTATTTAAAAGTTTGGGATAACGATGGGGTGAATGGAGCAAAGGCGAGCAACTCCAAGAGTATGGAAGTGCGTTTAAAGACCAAAGAGCAGCAAAAGGAAGAAATAGAAAAGCAGTATGAAGAATATTTTTCGGGCAAGGAAGAGCTGAGCGATCGTAGCGAAGAAATAAAAAAGGAAATGGAGAGACTGCGCAACAAGCTGCAGAATCAAAAAAAGTCCAATTGGAAGGACAAGGAGCGGTTGAGAGAGATGCTGGAAGAGCAAAAGAAGATATTGGAGGAGCAAAAGAAGCTGGAAGAGAAGAATAAAGAACTACGGAAAAAGGAAGATGAACTAAAGCCGAAGAGCGAGGACATTAAAGAGAAGGAAAAGAAGATAGATGAGCTTAAAGACGACCCAAAACAAGAGGAGCTAGAAAAGCTGTTGGATGAGATTGCTAAGCTCATGGACAAGATTGATATGGATAAGCTCACCCAGAAAATGGAAGAGATGGAACGCTTATCGGAACAAAACCAAAGAAGAGAAGAGCGAATTGATAAGCTTTTGGAAGATCTAGAATTCCAAAAAGACGTATTGGAACAAACCGAGAAACTCCAAGAATTGGCAGAAAAAATGGAGGAGTTATCCAAAGAAGAAAAGCCATCGGAAGAGGAGTTAAAGGAACAAGAAGAGGTAAAGGAGGAATTTGAGCAGGTGAAAGAAGAGGTGGAAAAACTCAAGGAAGAGAACGAGGAGTTTAAGGAACAAACGGAGGAGCAGAACATGGAGGAGAATGAAGAGAAGGCGGATGAGAGCATGGAAGAATCGAAAGAGAGCTTGGAAAAGCAAGATCAAAAGAAAGCGAATCAGCAACAAAAAGAGAGCTCCGAACAGATGGAGCAGATGAGCCAAAAAATGATGCAGTCCATGATGCAGATGCAGTCGGATCAAAATCAGGAGAACATGGAAACCTTGAGGCAGATATTGGAGAACCTTGAAATATTGAGTTTTGATATAGAGGATTTAAGCGCGCTAAGCAAGGAATCAAACGCAGCTGATCCGATGTTTAAAAGACTTCTTGTGGATCAAAAGAAACTACAAGATGGAGCGAAAATTATTGAGGATAGCCTGGTAGCATTAGGAGAGCGGGTTCCGGAGATAAAGGAGATTGTATACGAAGAGTTGGAAGACATTGAAATCTATCTGGATAAAAGCATACAGGCACTAGAGGAAAGAATGGGAGCCCAATCCGCTGCTCACCAACAGTATGTTATGACAGCAGCAAACAATTTGGCTTTACTGCTGGATGAAGCGTTGAGGAATATGCAGCAACAAATGGCGAGTATGATGAAGGGAAATCAAAGCTGCCAAAAGCCGGGAAGTGGAAAGCCAAGCATGAGCAATATGAAGAAAATGCAAAGTGAGTTGGGCAAGCAAATGCAGAAGCTGAAAGATGGACAAAAGCAAGGGAAGGGAGAAAAGAAGGGTTCCAAAGGAGATAGCAAAGAACTTGTGGAAATGTTAAGTAGACAAGAGCAGTTGAGAAGGCAATTGGAGGAATATGCGGAGCAAGAAGGAGAACAAGGGGATAAAGGCAATTTGGCTAAAGCTATTGAGGAAATGAAGGAAGTAGAAAAGGAGCTTTTGGAAGGGGAGATAAATTTAGAAAGTATTGAACGGGTTAAGGAAATAGAAACACGCTTATTGGAATCAGAGAAGGCAACCTTGGAGCAGCAAGAAGACGAGAAAAGAGAGTCTAAATCGGCTGAGGAAAAAGAACAATTGTACCAAGAAGAATTGGAGAAATACCTAGAGGAGAAAGAGAACGAAGTAGATAATCTTTATTTCGCACCACTAAACATGAACAGGTACTACAAGTCTCAAAGCAATAATTACATCAATAAATTGTGATAGAGTTTAAAGGTCTTCCTGAAATACTAGCGGGAAGAGAAGAAGAGCTTAGGAATTGGCTAAACGGAGTAGCAAAAAGCCATGGCTTTAGTATAAGGCAAGTCGTCTATAATTTTGTTTCAAACGCAGAGATTCTAGAGATAAATAAGAAGCACTTACAGCACGATTATTTCACAGACATTATCAGTTTCAACTACGTAAAGGGAAAGAAAATTAGCGGTGAAATTTTCATCAGCGTGGATCAAATAGAGATTCAGCGCCATGACTTCAACAACTCTATGGAGGATGAAACGCTTCGAATAATGGTGCACGGATTATTGCATTTTATAGGATTTGATGATCAAACAGACGATCAAAAGGCAGTTATGAGAGGTGAAGAGGAAAAATCATTAATTTTGCACGCTCAATTTTCTGAGAATTAATCATTTGGATAAGGTTTCACGTGAAACACTACGATTATGGATGAGGTATATGATGTAATAGTTGTTGGCGCAGGTCACGCAGGTTGTGAAGCAGCGGCTTCAGCAGCTCGTTTGGGAAGCAAAACGTTGTTGATTACAATGAATCTACAAACGATTGCACAAATGTCTTGCAACCCAGCAATGGGCGGTGTGGCCAAAGGTCAGATCATTCGTGAGATTGACGCACTGGGTGGATTAACCGGAGTTATTAGTGACAAAACAATGATTCAGTTTCGAATGCTGAATCGGAGTAAGGGACCGGCTATGTGGTCGCCAAGAGCGCAAAGTGACCGTTTTCGTTTTTCAGAAGAGTGGAGATGGGCATTAGAAGGAATTAAGAATCTCGACTTTTACCAAGATATGGTTACGGGTTTAATCGTGGAGAACGGAAAAATTGAAGGGGTTAAAACCTCAATTGGAACGGAGGTAAAATCAAAAACAGTAATCTTAACCAATGGCACATTTCTAAATGGCTTGATCCATATTGGGGAGAAAAATTTTGGCGGAGGCCGTTCAGGAGAGCGCGCATCCAAAGGAATTACAGAAAACCTGATGGAGTTGGGTTTTGAAGCCGGAAGAATGAAGACGGGAACACCGCCAAGAGTGGATGGAAGGTCTTTAGATTATTCTAAAATGGAAGAGCAGCCAGGGGATGAGGTGCCGGAGAAATTCAGTTTCAGTTCAGAAACGAAAGCTTTGGAGAAGCAAAGAAGCTGTTATATAACCTACACAAATCCTGAAGTACATGATGTGCTAAAAACAGGGTTTGACAGAAGCCCCATGTTTAATGGAGCCATCCAAAGCACGGGGCCGAGATATTGCCCAAGTGTTGAAGATAAAATCAATCGTTTCGCGGATAAAACAAGACACCAAATTTTTGTAGAGCCAGAAGGTTGGGACACGGTGGAGATTTATGTAAACGGTTTCAGTACAAGCTTGCCGAATGAAATTCAAATAGAAGCGCTACGTAAAGTACCGGGTTTTGAGAAAGTGAAATTCTTTAGACCGGGTTATGCAATAGAGTACGATTACTTTCCGCCTACGCAATTGAGATATACGCTAGAGACCAAATTAGTTGATGGTTTATTCTTTGCGGGCCAGATTAACGGAACAACGGGTTACGAAGAAGCCGCTTGTCAAGGTTTAATGGCGGGCGTAAATGCACATCGGAAAGTGAAGGGCGAACCGGAGTTTATACTAGGCAGAGATGAAGCGTACATAGGAGTACTGATTGATGACTTGATTAATAAAGGTACAGAAGAGCCGTATCGAATGTTTACAAGCAGAGCGGAATATAGAATTCTGCTCAGACAAGATAATGCCGATCAAAGACTGATTGATAAAGGATATGAATTAGGTTTAGTCTCCGAGGAGCGAATGACTGCATATCAGACAAAAATGGAAAAGGTGAGAGGTTTACACAAATGGTTGTTGAACCATAGTGTAGAACCATCTGCAGTTAATGGAATACTTGAAGCTAAAGGAACGGCAGCCATTAAACAAAAAATTAAGATCCACAATATACTGGGAAGACCGCAAATCGCGTTTGAGGATTTGTTGGAATACGATGAAGTGGCAAATTATGTAATTGATCATAAAATTGAGCGAGAAGTTTGGGAGCAGGTTCAAATAACCCTTAAGTATCAGGGTTATATAGACAAGGAAAAGGAGAACGCGAAGAAGCTAGACAGACTAGAAAACCTAAACATTCCGGGTGATTTTGACTACTCAAAGTTAGCGAGCTTAAGTTTAGAGGCGAAGGAAAAACTCAGTAAGATAAAGCCTGAATCCATAAAACAAGCGAAAAGAATAAGCGGAGTAAGCCCATCCGATATCAATGTTCTTTTAGTTTACATGGGGAGATAAACATGTTCCACGTGAAACAATTCATTAAATGATTGAAATAAAATCCTGTCCGATTTGCGAAGGCTCGTCCTTTTCAGACGTTTTTAAAGCATCTTATTTTAGAGGAAAAGCGGAGCTTTTTCAAATTCAAGAGTGCGATTCTTGTAAGCTTTGGGTAACCAATCCGCGGCCAGAAGGCGCGGAGTTAGAAGCATATTATGAGTCGGAAGACTATGTGAGTCATACCGACAAGAAAGAAACCTTGGTAGATAAAGTTTACCATATGGTTCGCTCCTTTGCAGTAAAGAGTAAGTTGGGTTTGGTGAACAAACACAATACAGAAAAAGGAAACTTACTTGATTATGGAGCAGGCACAGGCTTTTTCTTAGCGTCAGCGAAAAAGAATGGTTGGAATGTTCATGGAGTTGAACCTTCTGCGGAAGCAAGGAAAAACGCGAAGGAGGCAAATGGTGTGGAGCTTCATGATCCGGAAAAGTACGATTGGACAAAAAAGGCACATTTAGATTGCATCAGCATGTGGCATGTTTTGGAGCACTTACCTGAACTCAATCGCGATTTACAAAACTTTACAGATGCTTTAAAACCGGGCGGTTGTTTGATTATAGCGGTTCCAAATCACGAGTCGGAAGATGCAAAGCACTATAAGGAAGATTGGGCAGCCTTAGATGTTCCTTTGCATTTATGGCATTTTAAAAAGAGAAACCTTCAGGCCATAGCGGATAAGTTCAATTACGATTTGGTGGATATCCAAAATATGCCGTTTGATGCCTTTTATGTAAGTATGCTTAGTGAGAAGAATCAAACCGGAAAGGTGAACTATCCGAAAGCGTTTCTTACGGGATTGAGCAGTAATATAAAGGGATCATCGGCTAAGAATCAAAGTAGCTTGATTTACGTGCTTCGAAAGCGGAAATAAGACGCTGAGACGCACGAAAGCCTTTCGCTAGATATATACCCCTAAAAACAAGAGATTAGGGCTCTAGGCGAACCTAATAAATTTTTTTTTATTTATTTGTAAATCAGAGCTTTACACGAAGCTTGCGAGCCATATTAAGGCTTACATCGGTTAAAATCACTTTTGGGT
This sequence comes from uncultured Owenweeksia sp., assembly GCA_964485405.1. GTDB lineage: Bacteria > Bacteroidota > Bacteroidia > Flavobacteriales > Schleiferiaceae > CAKZNE01. Next base: position 110,773 of record CAZAJG010000007.1, read on the forward strand.
TGCCATTTCTACCAATATCATAAGTAGCAGCATCTAAAAGAGACAAAATATCAGGTGTGTTTTTGATGTGAACAAAAGGAGCAAATTTTTCCAACTCAAATTTAATCTCAGAAAAAGTAGTGTTGCTTACTTGATCTTGTAAGTAGTTTAAATTAAAACTGTCTTTAACGGTGGAAGAGCAGAAATGAAGAAAATCTTTCAACTTTTCTCTTTCAAGTTTAGACACCTCGTCTACCCAGTTCAAAATCTGATGCGTATCGGCTTTAAAGCATGCCCTTACCCAAGAGCTGAATTGAATGGCATAATGTTTATAGGCATCCGCCCGTTTAGATCGATTTAAAGCATCCGCCAGGTTGCCATCAGCTAATTTAGCAATAACCCGAGCTTGAGAAGGGTCAACCTCCTCATTGTCAGTAAGGTATTGTTCAATCGTTTGACTGTTATACTTAGGAACTAGGATTTTTTGGCACCTACTGGTAATGGTTTGTATAATGGTTTCTACATTTTCTGAAACCAAAAGGAAAACAGTTTTTTCCGGTGGTTCTTCAATAGCTTTAAGAAGCTTGTTGGCGGCACTGCCATTCATTCGTTCTGGCATCCAAATGATCATAAAGGTATAACCGCCAGAATAAGACTTAAGGCTCAGGTGTTTTAAAATATCCGCGCTTTCATGCACGCTAATCTGCGCCTGCTTGTTTTCTATACCCAAACATTCCAGCCACCTAAACAAACCAAAGTAGCCTTCTTGATGCACCAAGTCGCGCCATTCCTCAATAAACTGAATGCTGGTTGGTTTATCGTTGCTCTTTTGAGTTTTGGCTACTGGGTAAACAAAGTGTAGATCGGGATAATTAAAGGAGCGAAATTGCTTGCAGCTGGAACAACTTCCACAGCTATCGGTGTCTGTTTTGTTCTCGCACGATAGGTATTGAGCGTAAGCAATAGCCATTAAAATAGCTCCGTTTCCTTCTGGTCCATGAAAGAGTTGTGCATGGCTAATTCGGCCACCTTGAATGCTGTTAACAATGCTTTCTTTCAAATTTTCGTGACCTGCTATTTCTTCAAACCTCATTTTAGTGCTCCCTTAACTTTAGGTGATTATTTTTGCGCTCTAAATTTATCACAAAATGAACAGCATAAACGGGATTAATTTCAACGGTCAACGAGTTTTGGTGAGAGTGGATTTCAATGTACCCCTAAATGATAAACAAGAAATTACGGATGATACACGCATAAGAGCTTGTATTCCAACTATTAAAACCATTTTAGAGAACAACGGAAAGCCTGTACTTATGTCGCATTTGGGTAGACCCAAAGGCGAACGAAAAGCAGAGTTGAGCTTAAAACATTTAGTAGAGCGGTTGGAAGCTTTGAGCGGAAGTAAGGTGAATTTTGCGAAGGATTGTATTGGTGAAGAAGTGGTTGGTATGAGTAACAATCTGGGAGCTGGAGAGATTTTACTACTTGAAAACCTTAGGTTTTATAAAGAAGAAACGACTGGAGATAGAGCTTTTGCACAAGAGCTGGCAAAGAATGGAGACTATTACGTGAATGATGCGTTCGGGACCGCACATAGAGCACATGCGAGTACCGCTATTATTGCCGAGTTTTTTACCGAAAATAAAGCAGCAGGATTAGTAATGAGTGCGGAAATAGAAAACGTAAATAAGGTATTAAACGATAGAACTTCACCCGTAACTGCTATTGTAGGAGGTGCTAAAGTTTCATCTAAAATTGATATCCTATCCAACTTAACACCTAAGCTAGATAACTTAATTATAGCGGGAGGAATGGCTTTTACCTTTATCAAAGCACAAGGGGGAAGCGTAGGAAAAAGTTTGGTGGAAGACGATTATTTGAATACAGCAAAAGATATTCTTAAAGCGGCAAAAGAGCAGAACGTAAAAGTGTATTTACCCATTGATACGGTAAACGCAGATGCTTTTTCGAATGATGCCAATACCAACATATCTAAAGCAAACGCCATAGGAGACGAAGACATGGGCTTGGATATAGGGCCAGAAAGTTTAGAAGACTTAAAGGCGGTAATTGAAAGTTCTAAAACGATACTTTGGAATGGGCCAATGGGCGTATTTGAGTTTGACAACTTTGCAAAAGGAACCGAAGAAGTAGCCAATTATATAGCGAATGCTACAAAAAATGGAGCTTTTAGTTTAGTGGGAGGAGGAGACTCTGTTGCTGCGGTAAAAAAATTCAACAAGCAAGATGAAGTGAGCTACGTTTCTACCGGAGGTGGAGCCATGCTCGAATACTTAGAGGGGAAAGAACTACCTGGAATTAAGGCGTTGAGTTAAGGTCGGGTAAGGTGTTTAAATCCAAAGAACGAGCTTCTTTGGTTTCTGTGGCTTTATCAATGTAGTAGCCCACATAATGGCTGTATTCTTCAAAATAAGAAATGAGAAAGCTCTCCGTTACTAAAACGTTGTTTTCTTTGCGTTGTAAGGCTATAAAACCACTGGTAAAGTAAACTACGATCAAAACTAAAATGAGCGTTTTGCAGAGGCCAAATAAACCCCCTAAAAGGCGGTTTACAAACCCAAGTGCTACTAGCTTCATCATTTTGGTTAAAGCTCTTGCTAATAAATAAACGGCAATAACTACCGCAACAAACACCAGAGCATAAGACGCTACTTTAGTGCCAATACCGGGATCATCCACATATTTGGCTAACTGCAAATAAACGTCATCTGCAAAAAGATAAGCCATAAAAGCCCCACCAAATAAGGAAACTAAAGAGGCAAGCTCAATAAAAAGTCCTTTAAAAAGTCCGCGACCAAGGCCAAAAAGAAGAGGAGCAAGTAATATGAAATCAAGTAAATTCACCAACTAATAATGAGACGGTGAATATAAAGGGATAAACGCATATGTTATCTGAAAATTTAAAGGAAAAGTGGGATCAAGTGGTGGAGATAAGCTCGAGAGAGTTTGGACAAGGAGAAACCTTGGACTTAGACACCATCTTATTTATAATAGGTTTACAAGAGTTAGGTAAGGGCTATAAAAAGTATAAAAAAGACGAAAAGCTTAATATTATGCACATTGCCATTTGCAAGCTTTTAGAGCCGTACGGCTATTATG
>CAZAJG010000008.1:0-30908 GCA_964485405.1 uncultured Owenweeksia sp.
ACAGCGACCCCACTGTACTTTTGAACCAGCTTTTTAATTTAGGAATAGAATCTTTACATGCTCCCATGCCAGTAGGTTTTGCGTCTAATACAGATACAAGCTTAAACAGCTTAAAGAAGGCTTTGATGGGCAACCCTTTGGCGACTTCATTCAAAGCTCATCCCTTAAACCGATCCGGAATTGCCTCGGGTAGGGTTGTAGGAGGAAACCTCTCTATACTTTACAGCTTACTAGGCTCAAGTACCGCTTTAAATACGGATGGATGCATTCTTTTTTTAGAAGACTTGGATGAATACTTATACCATATAGACCGTATGGTATTGAACATGAAACGAAATGGATACTTTTCTAAAATCAATGGCTTGATGGTTGGAGGCATGACCGATATGAACGACAATACGGTGCCCTTTGGACAAACTGCAGAAGAGATTATTTATGATGCTGTCAAAGAATATGACTTCCCTATTTGCTTTCAGTTTCCAGCTGGACACCAGAATGACAACCGAACTCTGATTTTTGGAAGGGAAATGACACTTGATGTGGGTCAAACAAATCGTCTATTCTCTAAACATGGCTAATCATACAGACTTAGGAAAGGAAGGAGAAAAGAAAGCATTTGACTTTTTGAGAAAGATCGGATACACAATTTTAGAAACCAACTGGAGGCATGGCAAAGCGGAAATTGACATCATTGCGGAAAACGATGATTATTTAGCCATAGTTGAAGTAAAAACAAGGACAAATGAGGTATTTGGTCAACCTGAAATGTTTGTAAACAAGCAGAAGCAAAAACATTTAATTAGGGCAGCCCATGCGTATGCGGAAAAAAATAGTGTAGGAAAAAATATTTATTTTGACATAGTTACGGTTGTACTAAAACCGCTCTTAAAGGTAGAACACATAAGAGAAGCCTTCTATCCAGAATAGATTAAAAGAAGGCCATAAAGATGGTTGTGGAAAATTGAATTGTATTTTTTGTAGGAATATTCTGTAAAATTATTCCTACATTTGCTGTCATAGAATCCAAGCTATGAACAAAACATTACCACTTTTAGTTACCACCACATTTTTTCTCTTCCTTCAAATTGCGTCTGCACAAGGCCCCAGCAACAACTGGTCGTCAGGTATCCAAGGCGATATATTTCTCACCCTAAGTTTCGCCAAAGCAGACGAAGACCTTTCTAACCCCGTTCTAGAACAAGCTATTGATCAGGCAAAGGAGTATCTCAACGATTCATTTGGTAGATATGGGATACATTTTTACTTCAACACCAGTTTTACTTACCATGGTTCGTCTGATTTTCTTTGGAAAGAATGGAAAAATCAACATTTACCTCACTTTAAAGACGAACTTACGATTTACGTTTTTCCAGCAGAAGATAGTCTATCCGAAAGCAATCAGTATAGTTTTTCCGCCTCTAACAACGAAATAGCTCTTGTTCCTTACTATAATCAGCAAGAATTCAATTGGTTTGTTGCGAAAAACGTAGCTTACATGTTAGGCTTAGACCTAAAGCAAGAACTCCTAAATGAAAGCAATTGGTTTAGTAAAACCGTGGAACTTAGCGTTATCAAAAATCTATCCTTAGAAGATAAAATTCTGTTTATGGTAAATATTTACCCTAAAAACGAAGAAATCTCCAAACAGAAAGAAGCCAATAACTTATTTACACTGAGCGAAAAACAAATTTCTCGAGTGAGAAAAAACATTGCCTCAACCCCCGTTTTGCAAACCAAACTACTTCGTTTTGAATTGCCAGAGAACGAAATGGTTTCCTCTAACCGATATGAAACAGTTATCGCAGATCTGTAACTTATTGAAAATAGCCAGTTTCTTTCAAATGGATTAAATAGTTTTGCAAAAAATTTGATTCATGGAAAAGCGCAACAGCGGTAAAAAACCTTTCCGACCGAAAGGGAAACCCGGGCAAGCCCGAACCACCGCAAAGAAGAATGAAGAAAGCAACGCGCAATCGGGACTCACCCGCTTAAATAAATTTCTAGCCCATTCAGGAATTGCCTCGAGAAGAGAAGCCGACAACCTTATAAAAGCGGGTCTTGTAGAGATCAACGGAAAGGTTGTAACAGAAATGGGTTACAAAGTAAACCCCTCGGATGAGGTGAAGTTTAATGGAGAAACCCTTAGAGCTGAAAAAAAGGTATACGTTCTGTTAAATAAACCCAAAGGCTTTATAACTACTGCAGACGACCCCAAAGCGCGTAAAACCGTAATGGAACTTGTGGCCAATGCTGGTAATGAAAGAATATATCCCGTAGGGCGTTTAGATCGAAAAACTATGGGTGTTTTACTCTTTACAAATGATGGGGATTTAGCCAAAAAACTAACGCACCCTTCCTACGGAGCACGAAAAATCTATGAGGTTTCGTTAGACAAACCTCTAACCAAATCAGACTTCACCGCTATTCAAGATGGTTTGGAATTAGAAGATGGCCCTATTAAAGTGGATGAAATCTCGTATGTAGAAGGAAAATCTAAAAATAATATCGGAGTGGTTCTTCATAGTGGAAGAAATCGCATTGTAAGAAGGATATTTGAAAGCTTGGATTATGAAGTAACTAAACTCGATAGAGTTTTCTTTGCAGGCTTGACCAAAAAGAACCTTAACCGCGGACAGTGGCGTTATTTAAGTCCGAAAGAAGTAAGCTTTTTACAGATGAAAACGTAAACTTTTTTCCAATCAAGTGATAATAAAAAAATGTGCTTATTTTTGTTGCTATTAGTTTAATTTAAAATTGAAAAATGGCAAAAGGGAAAGTAACACCAAGTGTTTTGGTAAACACCATCCGTGAAAACCAAAACAACAACAAATCCCTTAAAGCACTTTTTTCAAGTCAGTTCTTAGGAAAATTTTCCGTTGAAGAACTCGAAGCGCTCAAAAGAAGTATCGATAAAGATCTTAAAAAGCGCGAAGGAAGAGTTATTCAAGAAAAGATTAATTTTCTTGAGATGCACGGCTTTAAAGTGCAAAAGACCTGATAGGGAGGAACAAAATTCAGGTAAACCCTATTCCTTGATTGGAATGGGGTTTTTTGTTTTATTCGTATTGGCATAAACTTTTCATACATATTTACCGTTTTGCATGAGTATTGAGATATAATGAAGAAGAAAATCATTAAAATATTCCTTTGGGCAGCCCTTTGCTTTGTTTTGATAATTACCCTCTTCGCCTCTGTTCTATACCTTAACAAGGAGAAGGTTCAGAGCATCATTATCAACGAAATAAATGCATCACTCAGCACTCCCATTGAAGTGGGCAAAATTGACATTAGCCTAAAGAAATTTCCTTCAGCCTCTCTGCTATTAAAGAATATCTACACAAGAGGAATCAATACGGAAGAAGGAGACACCCTTCTTTTTGCGGAAGAGGTGTTTTTCCAATTCGACATATGGCAAGCCATCACATCTGATATTTCTATCAAAAAAATATCTATAGAAAATGCCATTTTAGATTTAAAATACTTCAAGAACGGAAATAACAACTTTCAAATATGGAAATCTGATAATAATTCTGAAAATCAAATATTTACACTACAAGAAATAAGTCTTATTCATGTAAATATTCGCTTTTATCATGAAACAAGCTCGTTTAACACATCCGTCTTCACATCAAGCTCTACTTTAAACGGGGATTTTAACGCACAATCTATTCGAATAAATAGTAGGTGCAATTTTGATGTAAACTACCTCTCTTTCTCGGATAAGAGAACTTTAAAGAATTTTAATACCCGATTTAGGCTTTCCTTAACTCAAAAAGATGATATAAGCTATTTTGAATCTAGTTCTGCAACAGTAGCTGGACTGGATTTTACATTTACTGGTGAAGCTTCCTCGTCCAAATCCCTTTTCTCTGCAAAAAGCGAGGAGCTAAGTTTAGCCAAGCTTCAACAATTCTTAGAAAAGCAAATGATTTGGGTTCCTCAAGATTTTACTCTTGACGGTAAAGCTGCCATTGATTTAAGCTGGGGTAGCTTAGAAAGTGAAGAACCAGGTTTACTTGCTAACTTTAGAGTTAGAGATGGAGAATTCTCTAGCACAGAACGTTTAGCTCTTAGCTCCATCACTTGTAATGGGAGCTATTATATGGATCAATCATCTGATGAAACCATCATCAAAAATTTTCAGAGTAAAAGCAAAACTGGAACCCTGAATGGCTCTGCTTCCATAAAAAACCTATCCAAACCACTCTTTAAACTCAACCTCACTTCAAACATTAACCTTTCTGAATGGGCAGATATTCTGCAATTAGATACGCTAGAAAACACGGATGGTAAACTGGATTTAGAATTGGATTTTAAAAACCAGTTCCAATCTTTTGAAAACATATCGAAAGCTGACCTTCGCAATGCACACTTAAAAGGCTCGCTAAAAATCGAAGATGGCAGTTTCAGTTTTAAAGAATCCACCAATAGCATAAAATCTATGAATGGTGAGCTGCGCTTTTCTGATAGTAAAGCCATTATTAATCGGCTCTTTTTTGAAACAGGAAGGAGTGACATGTATTTAGAAGGCCGCTTCCTCAATGTATTACCCTTTGTTCTTTTAGAAAATCAAAAACTAGATATCGATTGTAGAGTTAAATCTCAAAATTTAAAAATTGATGATTTTTTAACGGGTGGCGACAGCAATCCTGATAGCTACAATTTGGATTTTACCCAATCTGTGAACTTGGATGTTTTAATGGAAATAGAAAAGTTCGCCATGCAGAGCTTCAGGGCTTCAGAGATTAAAACCAGACTTCAGATTAAAAACCAAAAAATTAAGGTCACAGACCTTGAAATGAATTCAGATGAAGGCCATTATAAAGGCTCTTTAACTATTCTAACTTCAGATGTAGAGCCATATGCGCTAAGTGCAAAACTCTCTTTTCAAAAACTAAACATCAACAGATTGTTTAAGAGTTTTGAAAATTTTGGACAGGAAGCCATAGTTGCCAAAAACATTTATGGAACTCTTAGTGGTTCAGGAAGCTTACAAGCTCAAATGAGCCCTGCACTAATTATCGATGAAAAAAGCATACATCTTGAATCGGATATTGAAATTAATAAAGGTGGTATTAAGGATTATGAACCTATGCTAGCTCTTTCTCGCTTTTCAGATATTGAAGAATTAAAAAATGTACAGTTCAACTCTTTAAAAAATCATATTTCTATTCAAAACTCTGTTCTGTCTATTCCTAAAATGCAAGTAAATAGCAGTGTGTTGGATCTTGAAATAAAAGGAACGCACAATTTTGAAAACGTGGTAGACTATCGATTCAAATTGAAAGCAGAAGACGCCCTATTTAAGAAGCGTAAGAAGAAACAGAAACCATCTGAGTTTGATGAGCATTTGGTACAGCGAAGCAAGGACGAACCTTATATTTATGTTAAGATGTATGGAAATATAGACGCGTTGAAAATAGAATTAGATCAACAATCGATCGGGCAATCGATTACCAAAGATTTAAAAGATCAAGGGAAGCAACTCAAAGATATCTTCAAAAAAGACAAACCTGACAAAAAAAGCGATAATCCCGGAATTATTTACGATTGGGAGGAAGAAGATGACGGCTCTCCCTAAAACTTAAAGTTCCCTTAACATTGACCTGAAATCCCTCCTGATTATCTACCTATATTTGCCGCAGAAAAGTAGCGCAGATGAACAGGTTTTTTATCACTATATTATCACTTTCTTCACTCTTCCTATCTGCTCAAAGTGAACGACTTACACTTCTTCAGTACAACCTCATGTATTACCGTGCAGGCTCTTCTCCCTGCACCCACGGTCAGTCTCCTTCACAGCGAGATGATCATTTTGAAGATGTGATAAATTATACCGTACCAGATATCTTAGTGGTTAACGAAATGGGGGCTAACCCTTCGAACCCTGCTTTCATCAAGGACTTTGTTCTCAATACCAACGGATCTACTAAGTATAATGCGGCAACTTATACTAACAACAACTTTAGCGGGTTGACTAATATGCTGTTTTACGATAGTGCTAAAGTAGGTTTGTTAAACCAGCACTTTATTGATAAAGATGTAGATGGAAATAGCTTAGTTCGTGTTATAGATGTATACAGCTTGTACTACAAAGACCCTAAGCTTTCTATTGGTGCAGATACGGCCTTTTTCACGCTTGCAACGGCTCACTTAAAAGCAGGAAGTACAACTTCAGACATTTTGGAAAGACTTGATGCTACGGAAGCACTGATGGATTACCTTGAAAATAACGTAAGTGATAATAATGTAATTTTTTGTGGAGATTTTAACGTTCGGTCCAATACCGAACCTGCATTTCAAGAACTAATTAATTACAGTGATACCACCGAAAATTTTTATGACCCTGTAAATCAGCTAGGCCTTTGGAACAATAACAGCAACTACACCTCTGTACATACTCAAAGTACGCATAGTTCTAGTTCAGGCTGTTTTTCTGGAGGTGGATTAGATGATCGTTTTGACTTTTTCTTAATCTCACGCGAAATCCGAGACGGTAACTTTAAAGTGAAGTATACTCCAAACTCTTACCAGACCATTGGGCAGGATGGAAATCACTTTAATCAATCCGTAAATAATGGGACTAACGGTAGTGTTCCCTCATCCATAGCGGACGCTCTATATAATTTTAGCGATCACCTTCCGGTATTGATGCAAATCGATATTACTCAATCTAACATTGGCCTGGATGAAGCTTTAAGCTTAAACAATAACCTATCCTACAACAACCCAATTAAAAATGAGCTCAATCTGGAATTTCAAATTCCTACTGGTGAACGGACAGAAGCGAAACTAATAAGCTTAACCGGAAAGGTTGTTCTGTCCAGTAATATACCCACCGGTCAAAAGCATTGGACATTAAATACATCTCATTTACCGAATGGGATCTATCTACTTAGCACTCAATCTGCCAACGGCAGTAAATTGATTAAAAAGATTATAAAAAGGTAATGGCAAAATTCTATCCTACAGTTTTAGTTTTCTGTTTTCTTTTTAGCTCTGCTGTTGCACAGCAAAGCTTTGAATCTAAAGTTACTTCAGCCTCCAACGTTCGTTTAAGTGTATCGAATTACGGAACCTTTGGCAATGCCTTTACGGGTTACAGAGATGGTAGTGGTAACCCTTCTTGCGAGTATCCAGCCGGATCTGGTGTAGAGCACCTTTTTGAAGGAGGTATTTGGTTAGGCGGTAAAGAGAATGGAGGTCAAGAAGTAGTATCTACCTCAGCATACGATGCTCCTCAAGGCTATGCTCCGGGACGCGCTGGATTTGAAATAACAGCGGATGTGGGGAGTACTTTGGAAGAAAAAAGCTCTCTTTTCGATAGCAAGTTTTTTGACCCAAATGCCGTTTCACATCAAGATTATGTCGCTTTCTTTTCCGATAAGAATGTAAAAATTCCTGGAACCAACATCCAGATAAGTGGACACACTAACCCAATGAATGTAGATGTAGAAATGCAAACCTACAACTGGAACTTTACCTTCAGTGATTTCATGGTAATTGTTAACTTAAAAATTACCAACAACGGGAACAACACCTACAACGATTTTTATGCTGCCTTATGGGGTAACACAGTGGTGAGAAACATCAACATAACTCCAGCAGGTTCTGGAGGTGCTGCCTTTTACGATAAAGGGGGAAATGGCTTTATGGATTCCGTTAGCCTAGCCTACTGTTATGATAATCAAGGAGATTTAGGTTTTACCGAAAGTTATATAGGGCAAAAATTCTTAGGTGCGGAAGATAAAAATGGATTTCACCACCCCAATTTAGATTCTACTTTTAACATCAACACAGGTTTATGGGAAGTGGATAATTTTGAGTTAAACTACAATACGTGGACTTTTCAAGGCGCAAATGATCCTATTTTCTTCTTCCCCACTACTGATCAAGCACGTTATGCAAAAATGGCTACAGGACTTAACGAAAACCCATGTTGGGCAGATCCAAATGGAGCCGCCTGCCAAGGGAGTTTGGGTATAGACTTACAAGCAACCGTAAACAATGCAGGAAATAGATCTGATCTTCTTTCCGTTGGGCCTTTCCAAACCTTTGAACCTGGTGATGTGATTAACGTGGCATTCGCTTACGTTTTGGCCAGTAAAAATGAAGATGGTAACCCCAACTCAGAAAACAATCTTGTTCAAAGACAAAATCTCATTGCAAACGCAGGCTGGGCACAACAAGCATACAATGGTGAAGACCAAAACTTTAATGGAATACTAGACTCTGCCGAAGATGTTGATGGAGACGGTGTTCTCACTCGTTTTATTCTTCCAGCACCACCAGCAACACCTACCACCAGAGTAATTCCTAGCGAAAACCAAATTGACGTATACTGGGCAGATAACTCCAGAAACTCAATTGATCCGATTAGCAATGAAATGGACTTTGAAGGTTACCGTGTATACCTATCTAAGATTGGGTTTGACGTAATTGGTGTTCAGAATTTGAGTGAAGACTTTACTTTGATTGCTGAATATGACATCAAGGGAAATGGTTTTTTTAAAGAAACAGGATTTCAGCCTGTAGAACTAAGTACACCTGTGTATTTTGATAACGATACGAATGCATACATATATAAGTACACCATTGATAATATTCCAAATGGGTGGCAATATGCGGTAGCAGTTACTTCCTTTGACAGAGGTAATCCTGAATCCAATCTAGAATCTTTAGAATCCAGCTTTTTGGCCAATAACTTTAGAGTATTTGCTGGTACCCCTATTAACGAAGATATGGAAGCGAATGCGCCATTTGCCTATCCAAACCCTTACTACTATGGATCTGCATGGGAGGGTAAATCTAATTTTCAGGAAGAAAGCCGAAAAATGGTTTTTGCCAACTTACCGGAACGTTGCATCATTCGAATATTTACGGTAGCTGGTGACTTTATTGATGAAATTCAGCACGATCAGAATTACAATGGAGATGATATACGTTGGTTTAAAACCTTTGGTGCGGAAGATCCTGATGAGAACCGCTTCTCAGGTGGTGAACATGCCTGGGACTTACTCTCAATAGAAAGTCAAATTATTAGTCGTGGTTTATATATGTTCTCTGTGGAAGACCTCGACACTGGAGAAGAGAGCATAGGAAAATTTGTAATAATAAAATAGAATAACAATTAGAGTAATTAAAATGAAAAAGTTACTACTTACTTCTTTTTTTGCTGCTTTAGCAGCCGTGGGCTATGCCCAGTACCCAGTGGTTTCGGTTACCCAAATTAACCAACCTGTGGATCTTTCTGCCTGTAATGATACTTCCGTATATTACGGGGATACAGTAACCTTTGTAGCTACAGTAGTTACAGATGGAGGTCTTAGTGAGGTAGCATCTAGTTCCGTAATCGGTGGCAATCGTCCGTTTATCTTTTTAAGAGATTCTGCGGCTACGAGCACTACTCCGTACAACGGAATTGAAATGATGCCTATTTACGAAAACTCACAAGGTTCTTTTCAACCTGTTTCCGTTGCTACTCAGCTTATTGCTGGAGACATCATCGAAGTAACGGGTATTGTTGGCTCTTTTGAGAGTTCAAACCAGATTACTACACTCGATGCAAATTCAATAACCATCGTTGGGTCTGAGTCTGCTCCTACCGCTAACGTTGTGCCTCTATCGGATTTCAATGATGCGAACCGTGTAAACCAAATCACTACAGGTGAGCCATGGGAAGGTGCTTTTGTAGAACTTCAAAATGTTACGGTAACCAGTGTTATACCATTCGGAAATGGTCGTATCAGTTTTGATGTATCCGATGCAAATGGCAATACTATGAACGTGAGTGATCGTTTCTTAGCACAAAGAACAAGCTCTCACCAAGTGGTGAACCCTAACTCTCCTGCAGGTGTTGGCGGTACCGGTAGTTTTGTTCCTCCTGTTCCCGGAACTTTTTACAATAGCTTAAGTGGTATTATTCGCCATAGTGCTAACGGATGTACTGGTGCTACCGGTAGAGGTTATGAAATAAACCCATTTGATGATACGCATTACAATGTAGGTTTTGCTCCTCCATTCATTGATGAAGTAGAAAGAGATCCAGTAGTACCAAACGCACAACAAGATGTGGATATTACAGCTACTATTATTGATTCTGATGGAACTGTTGATACCGTTAGAATTGGATGGTCAACAGACCCTAACCTTTCCACTTCTGCTTTCCCTACCTTCCCAATGACTTTGGCAATTGGTTCAACCGAAGAGTATGAGTTTACCATTCCACAACAAGCAAACGGAACTATTGTAAGATATTACATCTATTCTGTGGATAATCAAGGAAACAAATCAATATACCCATCCACTCCAGTTAGTCAGTCAGCGCCTAACTATGATTTTTACACCGTTCGTCAAGATGGTTTAACCATTAATGATGTACAGTTTAGCCTTACCGGTGGTGGAGACTCTCCTTATTTAGGAAGAGAAGTTACCGTTAAAGGTGTGGTAACCGCTTCCGCCCGTTCTTACGATTTAGGTTATGTATATATTCAGGATCCTAACTTTACAGAGTATGCCGGTGTAGCTTTAATTGGAAGTATCCAACTAGCAGATCTTTACAGAAACGAATGGGTAGAAGTTACTGGGGATGTTCAAGAAAGCTTTGGTTTTACTCAAATCGCAGTTTCTAACGTAACCCGTTTATATCAACACGATACCATTCAACCTACTAGTATTGATCCATCGGATAGTACAGCTTACGCTAACGGAGAGTGGGAAAAATATGAAGGTATGCTTGTGAAATATGAGAACCCTGGTGGTGGAAAAATCTATATCACAGATGAAGATGCTGGTTTTGGTGATTACCGCGTAGCTACAGATGCTTCCTTTGGTAATGGCAAATCTTCAAGGGTATTAGCCGGAAGACAATCCAATACTTCTGCTTCTTCTCTTTGGGTACAATTGGTTACCGATACGGTATACGAAACACAGGATGGTACAATGTTTTTAAGTGCCGTTACCACTTCGGATACGATGACTATGGATGCTATTGTTGGCCCTCTTTATTACGGATTCTCTAACTACAGAGTTCTTCCAAGAGCTAACGATGACATTATGGGCTTAAATGCTTCTTTGGATATGACGATTAATAGACCAAGCAACGTAAGCTTAGAAGAACTTCAGTCTTCTATTTCTGATGTTCAGGTGTATCCAAACCCTTCCAGCGATGTATTTACGGTAAGTTCAGAAACTGTTTCTGAGTTAAACGCAACTGTTTACGACCTTAATGGAAAAGTGTTGATCAATCGTTCAAACACAAATGGAGCACAGTTAAAAATAAATGCTTCTACCCTTCCAAACGGTATTTACTTAATGCAAGTAGCCGACACAAAAGGAAACTTAATTAGCACCCACAAAGTAGTGGTAAGAAAATAAATGAATGTCGGCCTCAGGGGTATCTCTGAGGCCGATATTTTTTAAAATTCTCAAGCTTTGCAAAAATATCTTCCATTTTTATTAGCCCTTGTTTGGATTACCTCCTGCCGAAAAGGAGATCTTAAATCCAACCAAGCTCCTAACACACAGATTTCCGTCACAGAGATTAATCTTACAGGAGATGAACGCTTGAACTCTGAAGTGAGTTTAAGCTGGTTTGGCACCGATCTTGACGGCTTTGTACAAGGCTTTGAAATATCATTGGATCAACAAAACTGGAATTACACCACATCAACAGATTCCACTTTTATTTTTGCTATAGAACCTGGTCAAGACACTACAGACATTGACTTTTATGTAAGAGCAATAGATAACGAAGGACAAACGGATCAAACTCCTGCTTTTCTTCGAATACCTTTAAAAAACACTCCTCCCGCTGCCAATATTGATGATACACGTGGACCAAAAGACACGGCCTTTTGCGCAGCTACTTTTTACTGGTCTGCATCAGACCCCGATGGGAACGAAACCATTGAACAAGTTTTTATAAAATTTAATGAAGGAAGTTGGGTTGAAATCAGCCAAACCCAAAACCTAATCTCATTTTTAGTAGATACCGGAGTAAGCAATGGTTCCGCCACTGCCGAGATCTACTATGGCACTAGATTAAGTCCCGAAAGCTTCACCATTGATGGATTGATGGTGAACGGGAATAACAACTTATTTGTTAAAAGCGTTGATATTGCAGGTGTAGAAAGCCCTGTAGATACATCTTCAAGCTTTTATCTTACCAACAAAACTCCAGGAGTAAACACACTTTGGATTAATGGCCATGTAAACACCATTGCGCAAGAATACCGCAGCTTACTAGATGCCAACAATATTAACTACGATTTTTTAGACTACGGATCAAACATGGGTGCAAATCAACCCGTTTACTGGGATCCTACATTCCGTCTTATTTTAAACCTATACAGCAAAGCATTTATCAATGCTCCTTCTTCTTTATTTCCGAATACAGTAACAGGCCAAAATGCCTCTTTACTCAACTATATAGGTTCAAGCATCCAGATCTTTCATGATAACGGAGGAAAAAGTTTAACCACTTGCTCCCTTGATCCTACAGAAGATTTAACCAATATGTCTGGCCCCTTCCCATTAGAGGGAATTGTGGAATCCAACGGCTTCGTTCGTATCAGTAGAGACAGTTTGGTATTCTCTGTAAGTACTAATCCCCTATTTCCAGACATCCAACCGTCTTTTACACTACCCGGCATTGTTCCCATTATTAAGGCAGCCGATTCTGAAGATTTCTACCGAGCGCAACTTTCACCATTTAATGGATGGGAAGGAGATAACTTAGTGGCATCGGTAAGAAAGAATTCAAATAATAAAATTACCCAAGCCTTTTTCTCGGTAGAGTTGCACGATTACGATGCAAATATTTCAGACTTGGAATCATTAATTGGAGAGATATTGAATAATGAATTTTAAAAGACTTCTTCAAACCCTTGTTGCACTTATATGCTTACCCTTTTATTCGGTACTAGCACAAGAGTCTGCAGCGAACTTAACTGGAACTATTACTGATGCAAGCAATGGTGAAGGATTAATAGGTGCCTCTATCGTACTAGTAGGAACCTACAATGGAGGATCCGCAGATGTGAGTGGAAACTATGTGATCAATAAGATCAAACCCGGTGACTATCAGGTAAAAGTTCAATTTATTGGGTATGAAACCAAAATTTTTAATGGTGTATCTTTTAAACCGGGTGAGACTAAAACACTTAACATTACGCTTCGCGAGCAAACAGAATCTCTAAATGAAGTAACGGTTGTAGGTAAGCCTAGTCAAATTGACCTAGAGGATGCAACCTCTCAAGTAAGCATTAAACAGGAGGATATCGCTCAAATGAATGTGAGAGATGTTCAGGAAGTTCTAGAAATGCAAGCCGGTGTTGTGAAAACACAAGATGGTCTTCAAATTAGAGGAGCAAGAGTGTACGAAACCGAATACATTGTAGATGGTATTAGTGCCCAAGATCCTTTGGCTGGAACAGGCTTTGGTGTAGAAGTATCCAGTAGCGCCATTTCAACCGTTGACTTAATTACAGGTGGTGCAGGAGCTGAATTTGGTGGTGGATCTTCTGGTGTGGTTAACACTAAGATCCGTGAAGGAAGCGATAAATTTGAAATTGCTGGAAGTTGGCAAAGAGACTTTTTGGTGAATAGTGATAACGCCACTTCTTTCAACACAGATCGTATGGAGATTTCCTTAGGAACTCCAATACCCGGAACGAATAATAAATTGACCGTTTTTACAAGTGCTAGTATCTACTTAACAGACGAATACTTTGGAGCTACCGCCAATCAATTAAATAGCTCACTCCTTCCTGAAAACTCAGAAATGTGGGCGCCACGCCAAACCAATTCCTGGACGCACACTTTAAAGGTTGCTTATAAAATTAAACCAGGTACTAAAATTACGCTCACCAATCAGCACTCTTTAAACATCAATCAGAACACACGAACGCTGCAAATCGTAGGTTTTGATGCGATTCTTACGCCAGGGTTTCAATACATCCGAAGCAACAATTTAGATAATGCTACAACCTACACACACCACTCCAACTTAACGGCTTTAAACCTAAACCACCTCATCAATAAAAATTGGGGTCTGTCATTCTCATTAGGTCGATTGTTCACCAATTTAAGAGCAGATGCTAATGGTCGTCCTTTTAGAACAGAAACGGTAGATCAGATTTTAGATGAAGATTTCATCACTACCTATCCAATTGAAATTTTTGATGCTGCTAGTCAGTTAGGGATTCTTTTTTCTCTTCCAGGAGATGGTCTTTACAACAATGGTGGAATTTCTTCCGTATGGCACGATCATTACGCAGAAGAGTATACCGTTAATGCTAAAGCCACCTACATTCCTAGTAAGGTACACGAATTGAGTTTTGGTATTCAAAACAAGTTTAAAGAGTATCAATGGGCAGATGTTACACGTCCATGGGTAGGTGCTCCAATTCAAATCAGCGAAACAGAATCTACGCCCTCTATTAGCATCGGTTCGAGCAATGACATTTGGTCTGTTAACCCAATTGAAGGAGGCCTTTTCTTCCAAGACAAAATCACCTACAAAGGAATTATTGCCACGCTAGGTGCCCGTTTAAACTATTGGGCTCCAGGAAAATTTGCCGATGATGCTGTAGAAAACCCAGAAGCACCTGTAATTGATCAAATTAGAGAAGATTATAACAACAAAACCTTTGGCCTTTTTGGATTAAGATGGAAAGCCAGGGTACTTCCTAAAATCAACGTTTCCTTTCCAGTAACGGAGAATAATGTTTTATACTTTAACTATGGTCATAGCATGCGTTTGCCACATCCTAGGTTTATGTATGCCGGTTTAGATCCCGTTTTCCAAGACCGCTCCTTCCTCTCCAGCTTAGGAAATCCAGATCTTGATCCGGAAGTAAATGTTTCTTACGAAGTTGGTCTTAAATCGAAAGTAACGAAAGACTTAGCGGTCACTTTCACAGCCTACAACAACAACCGATTTGACTACATCGTTTCCCGTAGTGCTTTGGTAAATGATCAAACTGGAAGACCCGTTACCAAAACACTCTTTATCAATCAAGATTATGCCAAGATTTACGGAGTTGAGCTAGGAATCAACTACCGGATTGGAAAATACTTTAAGAGCTTTTCTAACATCGCTTATCAAGTAGCGCGAGGCAAATCCAACTCCGCTCGAGAATCCTCTCTTCAGATCGAACAAAACGGTGAAGTTTCTCTTACCACAGAGCAATTCTTAGCCTTTGACCGTCCTTGGAATATTAACCTAGGTTTAATCTTTGTACCGGATAGTACATTGCCTATTTTAGGTCTTGACCTGACTGGGTTTAGCGCATTCCTTTCTTATAGATTTACCTCTGGTTTTCGTTATACTCCACAAGAACAAAATGGTGTAAACGATCTGGGAAGACCGAACTATGAAATTCAGAACGATAGATTTTTAGAAGAGACTGCTGATCCATGGCACAACTTTGACTTAAAAATGTCCTACAACATACCCCTAGGTTTAAAAGGAGGTAAAGGCATTTCTTTAAGCATGGAAATCAGAAACCTACTCGATGCTCGAAACGCCCAAATCATTAACCCGATTACCGGCAGAGCTTATGAATATGGAGACGATGTTCCAAACACATGGAGAGATCCTCGACCAGAATTTAATGGCCCTCAAGAAACCGGTGTTGATCCAAGAAACCCTGCGCGTTACTTGGCACCCCGACAAATTTTATATGGTATAGCTTTTAGGTTTTAACATATGCTTAGAAAACTACACATTACAATACTAGCAGGTCTTTTTACAATTGGCCTAAATGCTCAGGTTCTTCCGAATTTTGGAGGTGAAAGAGCTGGACTTTCCTCTTTGAGTTTTCTCAAAAATGATCTTAACCCTCGATCCTCAGGTATGGGGGGAGCAAGCGTGGCTTTAAGTGGAGATGGTTATTCCGCGCTTACCAACCCTGCTGCACTATCCGATTTAGAAAGCAACACCTATGCCCTTACTCATATGTTTTTGGGAGGTGGCATTAATCAATCCTTTGTTTCTGCTGCTTTTCCTTTAAAAGACAAAGTGAGTAATCTAGCGTTTAGTATAAATGCCCTGAACTCTGGAGAAATGGAAGAGCGCACAGAATTTCAACCCAACGGAACAGGTCGTCAAATCTTTGTTTCGAATATGGCTTTTGGAGCAACTTATGCACGTCAACTATCCGCGCTTTTTAGCGCAGGTGTATCGGTAAAATATATTTACGAAGGTATTGCCAACTTCAGCAACCATAGTGCTACAGTTGATGTTTCCTTTTTGTACAAAACCGATTATAAAGACTTGAAATTTGCCGTAATGGTTCAGAATTTTGGTGGCAATTCTTCGCTATCAAATACAGATCAAGATATACCCGTAGTTTTTAATCGATCTACAGGCATTAACCTTGAAGCGAATACGGTTCCCACCGTTTTTAGTTTAGGACTATCCTTTAAACCTCTAAAGCAGGAATTTCAAAGTATTACTACCGCCATCCAATTAAACCATCCCAACGATAATGCGGAGAACATTAGATTGGGTTTAGAGTATGAGGTAAGAGAAATCTTTTATGCCCGTGGTGGATATAAGATTAGTGTAGAAGGACAGAGCTGGCCTACCTTTGGGCTTGGTTTACGCTCTAGACTTGGAGGGCACCCATTTAACATCGACTACTCCATTAATCCAACAGATTATTTGGGTTTTCAACACAGCATAGGCTTACACGTTAGAATTAATAACGATACAGGGCGATGAAGAAAATAGTAAACATCCTTTCACTAGCAGTTATCATATTAGCCACATCCGCTTGTGAAAATTACTTTGGCGACAAAACAGATTTAGGTTTTATCGATATCCCTATTGCGGATGCCAGGCAAGTAGCTTATGTGCCTATTCAGCCAGCTCTAACTAGCTTTAACAGACCCGTTGATATTTGCATTGGTTTTGATGAGTTGATTTACATCGTAGATGAAACTACGGAAGAGGTAATATGCATTGATGAATCTGGCCGAGAGCTCGGAAGATTAGGCATACCTGGGGCCAAAACCGTGGTACAGGATAGACGTTTTGATCTACTCGTTATTGGTGACATGGATACCATTATAAACTCAGAGACCATATCCTTTACAGCAATCTATAGAGTAAGAATGTTAAATAACGATGGTTACAACATCAATACAGCTACCATTGTAAATAAGGTGGTACATCCTTTTTACGAAAAATCAAGTTTTTCTACTTCCGATAAACAAGTGGAATTTAACCGGATTGGTATTGTGGCTAATAACTTTGATCCAGATCGAAACAACCAGTATTATGTGAGCCGATCAGGTCCTTCTTCCAACTCACTAAATCCAGATGATGCCGTAATTTGGTTTGACAATACGGATCAACTCATCTCCAACGTTGCTGTAAACACGTCTAGCGGGCTTTTTAGAGATTATTTTGAAGATCCTTTCGGTCTAACCACCCTGTCTCAACCTCCACAGTTTACGGCAGTCAACAGTAACGATTTCTTATATGCTTCCCTAAACCCTGATAATGCCTTAAAAGTTCAATACATAGAGTTTCAGGAAGGCGAGTTTGGAGCAGATTATCGCCCGCGTATTCTTGAATCCGGTGGCGACACCTCTCGCGCAAATGGTTTTATAAACAGTCCAGGAAAATTTGTACAACCTGTAGACGTTACCGTTTCCGGTGATGGTACCAACTTTATTTTTGTGGCCGATATTGGAACGGATTCTGTTTATCAGTTTACGGCAACCGGACTGGAAGGGGTTTTACCTCCTCCAGCAACAGGAATAAACAAATATCAACAAACTAGTTTTGGCGGTCTGAGTGATCCAAATTCTCCAGAGTTAACCAAGTTTAACGACCCTATGGCAGTAGCCTACTTTAATGAAATACTCTATGTAGCGGACGCGGGGAACGGTAGAATTTTACGTTTTAAACTAACGACTGACTTTGACTAGTTTCCGTTAATTAGCTGCATCACCTCCCTAAATAAGTTGTACCAGCGATTTAAAGTGCCCTTTGCTTTTATGGTATGGTTTTGTCTATATTTGTTATCAAGGAATGATCAAAAACAGCATACATACTATTATTCTAAGCCTATCTCTGTGCTTATTTAGCTTGGCTGGATATGCCCAAAAGAGCAATGTAAGCCCGAATGCTGCAAATTCTATCAACCTTTGTCAACTCTATGTAGCCACAGCTTTTACACCTAACGGAGATGGTATTAACGACCGATTCTTAGTTAAGTACAATGGTGATTGTGAAATGTTGGAATTCAACATGAAAGTTTTCGACCGCTGGGGGCGTCTTGTTTTTGAAACCAAAAACCCAGATGAGCAATCTTCTTGGGATGGTCAAAGCAAAGGAAGGCAAATGAAAGAAGGTGTTTATATGTGGCAAGTTCATGCTAAACTAATAGACCCAAACAAAACCAGTGCTCAATCTGAAGTTTTAGATAAAAAAGGCACGGTTGCCTTAATTCGATAAGCTATCCAGTCATCTCTTTCTGATTTATTACCACGAATGTTCGTCAAATCGAACTTCTTTGCGTGCCATAGATTCTTCCCAACAATAAGGAAAATAGGCATGCTCGTTAATTTCCATAGATTCCATTACAGCAAAAACCTTTTGTTGAACAGGATAAGCCAAATCATAAAACCTTCGATCTACTAGCGTAAAACGTTCGCTTGATGATATTCCATTTTGATGAAAAATTGCACGCTTCTTTCCCTTTGTATGGGCCACAATTTTAATTCGCCCATCGTCCGTACCATTGTCCCCGAAAGTGCCATATACAATGATGGCATCCATTAAGCCATCTTGGTCAAAGTCGTTTAGAGCAAAGTACTTAGGCCAAAAACCTATCGAGTGCTCCTCAGAAACCTCATTTTCTGCAAGTTTAAAGTCTGTCAATTCCCAGTTTAAATAGTAGTGATTGTTTTTATAGCTAATGTTTAAGGCTTTAATCGTGTCGTTTAAAATTTCAGTTCGTTCCCTATCGTATTCCTTCTCTGTAAAAACCATGTAATGTGTACCTTCAGCATCCCAATATTTGCAAGCCATGTATATGGGATAATCAACACCCAAAGCTTGACGAATACTGTCCGTAAAAATACTTTTAATCCTTTCTTTAGAGAGCAGTTCTGACCGAGGAACTTCAATTTGGGCATTTAAGAAAAAACCAAAGGACATGAAAATTAAGACAAAGCAGAGCCTCCTCATGCCCCTTGGTTGAGCTACCAAAAGATATGACATTACCTAATGTTTGTTTTGTGTTGATTGTTTTAGAAAAAGACTAGGTCCTTTTCTTGGAGCTAATATAAACGAAAATATTAAAAGTAAGTTTTTTCTTACTTTTTGAAGATTTAGTTGCTACTCTCCCCTGTAGTATTTTACATATATTTAGCCTTCAAACGACTTCAATAATAAATCCATGCGCAGCCAATTTAGTCTACTCTTTTTATGTTTTAGTCTTTTTCTTCACGCGCAAGATTTTGAGCTTACCATATCTTTTGAAGGTCTCTCATCTAATAAAGGAAAAGTTCTCTTCAAAATAATCGATGATTCCAAAAATGAAGTAGGTCAAGGTATTTTAGCCATATCAAATAAAAAAGCTTCAAAATCCATTTCACTACCTTCAGGAAAGTATGCTGTTTCCTGCTTTCATGATGCTGACGACAACAGAGAGTTGACCACTAATTTTATGGGTATACCAGACGAAAAGTATGGTTTTAGCAATGACGCTCGTGGTATCTTTGGGCCGCCAGATTTAAAAGATCAACTGTTTGAACTCAATGAAAATAAGACCATTAAAGTCCAGCTTAAATGAACCAAGCAAAAAAATTCTTGAGCTGTATCTTATTGATTCTTGGAATTTCAAGCTGCTCATTTGTTGGGGGAAATAGTTATTCTAGCCTTAGAGAAAAGTCGGGCTTAGCATCTTCATCCTTTAATAAAGAACAGGCCTTTAGGTTTGATCTACATATCATTACCATACCCGTAGAAATTAACGGTAAAACGTATGAGTTTATCTTTGACACTGGGGCTGGTAATACTATCGTTTCAAGACAGGTTGCTCAAGAGTTAGGTTTAGAAACCAAAACCTCTATCCATACAAGAGATAGTAAAAACAACAAGCAGATGATGGATGTTACACTCATCGACACCATAAGCATCGCTGGAGTTAACTTTTCAAACATCTCTGCCAATATTGTGGATTGGCCAGACTTTTCAGCGGTAGAGTGTTTAGGAAAAGATGGTTTAATTGGTAATAACCTTATTCGGCATTGCAACTGGATAGTAGACTACGATAAAAAGGTATTAAAACTTACAGATTCAGATCTTGAAACAACCGAGATGGAACACATTACTCAAATGTTCTATGCCTCTGCGCGGCCGAAGTTTGATCTCCTCTTAGATTCAACTTTATTGAAAAGCGTTTTACTAGACTTGGGGTCTGGTGGTGGACTAGATCTAGGTCGAAATTTGGTTAAAAACCATAAAATCAACATCCAAACTTATCCGAATCTAAAAAAGATAGACGGCACCACGCAGGGGCTTTTTGGACGCTCATTGGATAGCACTATAATCATTCAGGCAAACTCCATCTCCGTAGATGGTTTTACACTTTATAAACCAATAGTAGATATTGAAAGTAAAAGTGGAGCCAAGGTTGGAAACCGATTCTTAAAGCATTCCAAACTATATTTAGATTACACATACGGTACTATAGGTTTTAGTCCTTATAAAGACACATCTTATTATGAGAAGCCAATGAACTACGGTTTAGCTCCAGCTCTGCATAAAAATGGGCTCTATGTTGGATCTATTCTTGTGAATTCTGCTGCCTATAAACAAGGAATTAGACAGGGAGATCAAATCATAAAGCTCAATGAAAAATCTGCTTCAGATTTTTCTGAGTATTGTGAATTTCTCTCTTATATAAATAAGCTTAGCAAAGGCAATAGTGCCTTAAAACTGATCTTTGCTTCAAATCCAGATAAAGTAGTTTCTCTTGAAAAGAGTTCCATATGGCAAGATTAATTCTCTATGTATTTTTTGGTTGTTTGATCACCAATGTCTCAGTAAAAGCTCAAATATTTGAAGGTGATTACATGCCTTTTAGTCTGGGCTATGTATACAATACCGTAAAAGACGATGCTTTATCTCCAGTAAGCTACTCCGGGAATTTGGGATCCATTTCTAGCGGTTACTACTACCAAAATAAAAAATGGATCAATGCAGTAGATCTCGGTGGCTTTGGCGGTTTTATGTTTCCCAATGTAAACCGAGAAGAAAACCCAAATCAAGTTACTGCGCTAAGTGCTCGTTTGCAGTACAATCTATCTTACAAAGTATTTGAACACAACGACTGGCATTTTTTTGCAGGGCTATTGTCACATAACCTATGGGATTTTAGAAGTGTTAGTCGCTATTCGAATAGCAGTTTTAACTACAATGGCTTCTTTTCTGGAGGTGTTAAAATTACGATTCAAAAACCGTTCAACTTATTTGGTGAGTCCTTTGGTTTTCAATATGGATTAGGAATTCCTGTTGCCACCTACGCATGGAGACCTGGCTATATTAAACCTTTTCTTTCCAATGATTTTGGTACAGAAGAGTTCTATTACTGGGACGATTATTTTGCATTCGATTCTCGATCTGACCTTTTATGGAAGATCAATGAATCTAACTTTATAGGCTTAACCTACCAATGGGAATATTCTCAGCTCAATCCAGTAAATAAAATTCAGGCGGCCAATCACTTTTTGTCTATCTCAACCATCTTTAAGTTTTGAAAAAGCTCATCGCCCTTTTATCCCTTGCTGTTCTTTTTACCTCTTGCGAAAAGGCCTTTATTGATGAAGATCCAAGTAATGATCCTCAAACCAACTTTGATATTTTATGGACCACTGTAGATGAGAAGTACTCCTTCTTTGATCTAAAAAACATCAACTGGGACTCCGTTCGCACTCATTATGAACCTATGATCTATCCTGAGATGAGTGATGAGGAGTTGTTTGACATCATGGACTCTATGCTTTATGTTTTAAGGGACGGACATGTAAACTTAGTTTCTCCATTTAATGTGAATAGAAACTGGAATTGGTATTTGGACTTTCCTGTGAATTTCAACTATGATATAGTTGAAAGAAACTACCTTAAACAAGATCACCGCATTGCGGGGGGTATACGATATACCCTGATTGATTCCATCGGCTACATATACTACGAAAGCTTTTCAAACGGCTTTAGCCTGGATAACTTAAAAGCCGTAACCAACTATTTTAAAAATGCCAAAGGTGTAATTGTAGATGTGAGAGGTAATGGTGGTGGAAGTTTAAACAATGCTTTGGTCTTAACACAAGTATTTGCAAATGAAAGCAAGCAAGCCATAGTTTCTTTTGAGAAAACCGGGCCTGGTCACAATGATTTTGGCAATGGATTGAGCTATACGTTAGGCCCGCTAGAAGAAGCCCATTACGATGGTCCAGTAGCTGTTTTAATCAACAGAAGCTGCTATTCTGCGACCAACTTTTTTGCTGCTGCCATGAGTAATTATAGCAACGTAACCCTAATCGGAGATCGAACTGGAGGTGGAGGTGGAATCCCTGTAGATTATGAACTGCCCAATGGATGGCGTTTTAGATTTTCTGCGACAGCGAGTTTCTTGCCCAATTCGTTCAATATTGAATTGGGTATTCCTCCAACCAACGGTTTTCGTTTAAACAATGACCCAGCTATTAACGCGAATGGAACGGATCAGATACTAGAAAGAGCGATAGAGTTACTCGAATAAAAATACTACTCCTCTTCTTTTAACCATCCAGAGTACATTACGTAATTGTTAGCAATTCGATCGATTTCTCCAGAGATGAGCTCAGGGGTAATATCTTTTACCTTTTTAGCGGGTATACCTGCATAAATACAACCTGATGGTATATGAGTACCTTCCAATACCACAGAACCTGCAGCTACAATCGAGTTGCTTTCAACTACACATGCGTCCATTACAATAGCCCCCATTCCAATGAGTACATTATCATGAATCGTACAACCATGTGTAATAGCATTGTGACCAATAGAAACATTATTTCCTATAGTTAAAGGATGCTTTTGATACGTACAATGTAAAGTAGCATTATCTTGAACATTTACCTTATCTCCCATTTTTATGTAATGCACGTCTCCTCGTAAAACTGCTCCAAACCATATACTGCATTGATCTCCCATTTGAATATCCCCTACGAGTGTCGCATTTTCTGCAACAAAGCAATCCTCACCCATTTGAGGAGCCTTCCCTTTTATTTCTTTTATAATAGCCATTGAATGAACTTATATTGAGTTACACAAAAGTAATGAGGTAAACCACACGAGTTAATCTGAGCGTATATTTGCCAAAAATATTTTTTTAAGATGGAAGAGGCTAAAAAAGTACCCGTAAGTGTTTACGCTGAAATGACCCCAAACCCGGCTGTACTCAAATTTGTAGCAAATAAACGACTAATAGAGCAGGATCATGTTGAATTTAAAAACATTGAAGAAGCTCAGCCTTCTCCTTTAGCCACAAAGCTTTTCCACTACCCCTTTGTAAAAGAAGTATTTATAAGCGGCAATTACGTGGCCATTACAAAGTACGACATTGTAGAGTGGGATGAAATCACCCTTGAAATGCGAGAAATTATCCGAGACTTTTTGACGGAAGGGAACGAAGTGATTAGCTCGTCTTTTTCCACTTCTACAGTTTCAAACGAAACTGAAAGTGTACCAACCGCAGGTCCTTCACCAGTGCATCCAGAGGAAAAGGCTCCTCAGGATTATGAAGAAATTGAAAAGAAAATTGTTTCGCTTCTAGAAGAATATGTAAAACCCGCTGTGGAACAAGACGGTGGAAACATTAAATTTTTAAACTACAACGAAGGTGTTGTAAAAGTTTTATTGCAAGGAGCTTGCTCCGGCTGCCCTTCTTCCACAATGACCTTGAAACAAGGCATCCAAAACCTTTTAGCCCAAATGCTTCCAGGACAAATACAAAATGTAGAAGCGGTAAACGGTTAAAACCATTTACACACTTCTATTAATTTTATTAAGCTAAGGCTGGTTTCTGTCCCATTCTGAGCAAGTAATCCGTATGCGCTTTAAGGGCATCTGATACCTTTTGATATTCTCTATATGGAATCTCAAACTCTGCTGCCGTTTTTCTTACAATCTCAGCAATAGCAGGGTAATGAATATGGCAGATATTTGGAAACAAGTGATGTTCTACCTGAAAGTTCAGACCTCCAACAAACCAGTTCACCAATTTGTTATTTCGTGCAAAATCAGCGGTGGTTCTCAATTGGTGTTCCATCCATTCTTCTTCTACCAAACCATTTTCTGGAGTATCCATATTTTCAACTCCTTCAACCATATGAGCCAATTGAAACACATAACTCAACACAACACCAGCCGTAAAATGCATCAAAACAAAACCTAACATAATCCAATACCAAGCTGCTGGGGATAGGATGATAGGTAAAACAATAAACAAGGAAAAATACATCATTTTCGTTAGCACCAATATAATCCACTCATTTCGGATCTTTTTTAGACTAGCCGCTGCTTCTTCTCGCTTGTAGTACTTGATAAGTTGTTTAAAATCTTTAGCAACCACCCAATTAAGTGTTAACAAACCGTAAACCAAAGGGGCATACCATTTTTGGTATTTATGCATGGGCTTCCATTCTTGCGATTCATGCATACGGATCAACCCCCCTGCTTCCATGTCTTCATCTAAGCCTTCTATGTTTGTATACGTGTGGTGTAATACATTATGTTGAATTCTCCAAGTGGAAACGTTTCCACTGATAAAATATATCGTAGATCCCAGTATTTGATTCACCGTTTTATTTGAATGGTAGGCTCCATGAATAGCATCGTGCATAACACCCATACCTATTCCAGACATCCCTATACCCATTAGAAAATACATTCCAATAACACCTAAAACACCTATATCGGTAGTTAGTACCAGAGTGTAAGGCACAAAGTAAATAAGTAGCATTCCAATCGTTTTTAAAACCATTGCGCCATTTGCCTTATTGGATATGTTTTTCTCCTTAAAATATTCTCTTACTCTTTTGGTAAGAACAGTACGAAAAGAATCACGGGTAGGTCTGATAAAGCGTACTGCAGGAGTGTTTTTTGTCATTTCTTTCTTTTAAAAAAATTATTGGATGGAGGCATTATTTTAACGGATTTACACTTTCTTTATTCAGTTAAAAGTTGCCAACAAAAGCCATTATTATGTTACCAAAAATCGATCCAACAACCACAAATTCGTGGAGAAAACTTGTTGACCATTTCAAACTTGAAAAGGACATTCATTTAAAGGAGCGCTTTAATAATGACCCCAATAGATTTCAACATTTCTCACACTATTTTAACGATATTCTCTTCGATTTTTCAAAAAATAGGGTGAGCAAAGATACAATGCAACTTTTATCCATGCTATTTGATGAATGTAAAATTCAAGAGAGTATTCAACAACAGTTCAACGGGTCAACGATTAATGCTACAGAGAACCGAGCTGTTTTACATACCGCACTGCGCAATCAATCTTCTAATCCGGTTCTTTTTAAAGGTGCTGATGTTATGCCTGATGTTCAACACGTTTTGAGAAAGATGCAAGGCTTTTCGGGAAAGATCATCTCAGGTGAGTGGAAAGGATATGTTGGCAAATCCATAACGGATATAGTTAACATTGGCATTGGTGGCTCCGATTTAGGTCCTTTAATGGTATACAATGCTCTACGACCTTATCATGTAAATGGTATACAGTGTCATTTCGTTTCCAATATTGATGGTGCTCATTTAGCCGAAACATTGGAACCCTTGAACCCAAAAACTACCCTCTTTATAATTGCTTCTAAAACGTTTACCACACAGGAAACGATGACCAATGCCAATTTCGCCAGAGATTGGTTTCTTCAATCCAATGCTAAATCTCAGGATGTTTCCAAGCATTTTGTAGCTGTTTCTACCAATCGTACCAAGGTTAAAGAGTTTGGTATTGATCCCGATAATATGTTTGAGTTTTGGGATTGGGTAGGTGGAAGATATTCACTCTGGTCTGCTATTGGTTTATCCCTTTGCTGCGGACTAGGTTATGATACTTTCAATGATCTGTTAAGCGGTGCGTACGATATGGATGTTCATTTTAGAACTCAAGCTTTCGATAAAAATATTCCGCTTCAAATGGCAGCTCTCGGGATATGGTATGTAAACTTTCATGGAGCTGAATCTGAAGCCATACTGCCTTATAGTCAAAATCTAGATCGATTTGCAGCCTATTTTCAACAAGGGAATATGGAGAGTAATGGTAAATCTGTTAACCGATCTGGTGACGAAGTAAGCTATCAAACAGGTCCCGTAATCTGGGGTGAACCTGGAACAAATGGCCAACATGCCTTTTATCAACTCATTCATCAAGGTACACGTTTAATTCCTTGCGACTTTATTGGCTTTGTCGATTCTCCATATGCAATGGATGACCATCAATCTAAATTACTTTCTAACTTTTTTGCTCAAACAGAAGCTATGTTAAAAGGGAAAACCAAATCTGAAGCCATGGCGGAATTAGAGGCAATTGGACTTTCTACTGAAGAAATCAGCTCATTGCTACCCTTTAAAATATTTAAGGGCAATATCCCTACCACAAGCATATTAGCTGAGACCTTAGACCCCAAAACTTTAGGTAGCCTCATTGCATGCTACGAGCATAAAATATTTGCCCAAGGCGTAATTTGGAATATCTATTCCTATGATCAATGGGGTGTAGAATTGGGGAAACAATTAGCCGGTCAAATTTTACCGGAGCTACAAAACAGTAATCCATCAGAGAAACACGACAGCAGCACTAATGGACTAATAAACTATTATAAAAAACTAAAATTCAGGCAATAAATAGTAGAATCTTACATTTTTAGTAATATTACAATCTCAAAACTTTCAGCCATGAAAAGAATCTTTTTAAGCCTCGTGCTTTTGCCTCTAATAATAGCTTGTAATCAGGATATCAAAGACGAAAATGCCAAATTAAAAGCGGAAAATGAAGAGCTTCAAACGGCATTAACCGCGACAGACTCTATGAATGAAGCTATCAATGGAACCATTGAGCAAGTAAAGAGTAATTTGGATTCTATAAAATTGAAGAAAGGCTTTATTGAGTCCATGCAAAGCGATGGGTTTGATAATGACAAGAATCAAGAGCAAGCACTATTAGATGATATTGCAGCTATTGATGCTCTTATCGCCCAGAATGAAGCGAGCATTGAAAAAATGAACGACAAAATTCAACGATACTCCCGGGAAACTGGAAAGTATAAGATTGACATTAAAAAGTACAAGGCACAGCTTGATCTTTTAACTTCTCAGATTGAAGAAAAAAACCAAGAAATCGTTGTACTCAAGGAAGATTTAGCCAGTAAGAATTATAAAATCGGTGAATTAAACACCCGTCTCGCGAACGTAAGCAATCTATCTAAAGCTCAAAAAGCTAAAATTGCTCAACAAGAAGCCGCTTTAAACACCGCCTATTATTCCGTTGGAACTTATAAAGATTTAAAAGCAAACAACGTAGTAGCCAAAAAAGGAGGTATTATCGGACTTGGAGCTTCAAAGGCTTTAGCAACCGACTTTAATAAAGACTACTTTACCCGAATTGATATCACAAAAACGAAGACCATTCCAATAGACTCTGAGGAAGAGATAAAACTAATCAGTGAACATACTTCTGACTCTTATAAATTGAATGTAAGCGAAGAAAAAACAGTGAGTTTAGAGATTTTGGATGCTAGCGCGTTTTGGAAAAGCTCCAAATATCTCGTTATCTTAATCGAATAATACCTCAAACCTAGCGTTCACGCAGCTTTTCGGGCATTGTCTATACTTTGTCCTGTTATTTTATTTTTAACCCAACCTTACGGCACTAATTTTGCGTCATAGTAGTATAAATTACTCACAATGACCCAAAACAACTACAAACAGGTAAATCGGTTTAAGAAATTGGTTTTCCTACTTATGAGTCTATTAATTGTCGACTTTACCCTATCCGCACTAAATGGCTCTATTGGCTCTTACTTTCAAAATCATTGGTTAGCTATTTCCAGTGCTTCAAGTTTGTTGCTAATTGCAGCTCTTAAAGTTTCTTATTTTGATTTTGAAGGAGAACATGAAATCATTGACATCAGATCAGGTAAAATCTGGAAACATCTTTTTTCAACGAATTCAGTTCCTCGGATAGAATTTCCAAAGGAGATGTTGGTTAGTGCTCATGTAAAAAACTTCATTTTCTTTAAGCAGTTGTACTTCACTATCGAAACAATGCATGGGACTAAAGTAATAGGTGGCTTTTGCTTAAGCATGATATCAAATAAAGAAGTTAAACAGCTTCTTTCTCAAATCAACAAGACCGGTTCAGAGGAGAATAGAGTGATTAAACTTCACCCTTCTCACTCAGCTGCATAGAATTAAAAAAAAATATCAGGAGATCTGCAAATAACTTTTTGCAG
Organism: uncultured Owenweeksia sp.; assembly: GCA_964485405.1. Taxonomy (GTDB): domain Bacteria; phylum Bacteroidota; class Bacteroidia; order Flavobacteriales; family Schleiferiaceae; genus CAKZNE01. The sequence goes on from CAZAJG010000008.1 coordinate 28,537, forward strand.
ATCTCTTTTTTTTGAAAAGGTTTTAAAAAGAGTTTTTCTACCGTTAATCTCTTTCTATTTCTGCTTTAAAGGCTTATTTAATATTTTTGAGATGCATTTATTTGGAAATCGTATCTCACCACATGTTTATAAACAACATCAAGATATTCCGATCATTTAGGATTATCCTCTTTATTCTTTTGGCATTAATTGTCATGGATTTATTTTTGTCTCGAGTTTCAGGCACTTTAGGCTCTATTTTTTCCGATCACGTATTGGCCTATTGTTGTCTCTTTCTTCTTTTGATATTGGCCCTAATTCGAGTTCACTATTTCAGTTATGAGGATGAGTATGAAATTATACATATAAAATCCGCTTCCTTGTTTTTGGGATTTTTCCAAACTAAATCAGATCGAAACTCAGAGTTTCCAAAGAAAAATGTTAGAAGTGTAGAACTTAGCTCAACATCGATCCAGAAAACCTTAAACATTCAGCTGGAGACTCAAACGGGTGAAGTCCGAAATAAATCTTTTAATGTCTCTTTTGTCCACTCTACAAAACTGGAAAAGATAATAGAGCGTATGGAAGAAGTTTTACAGAGAAACCTAAACACGTAAACAAACTTTCATCTTAGCCTTTCTATTGATTACTTTTGCTGCCTAAAACAACTTATCATGTATATAGGCTTCAAACACCTTCACTCGTTTCTACCTTACATTCTTTTAACTTTATTACTACTTACCATTATTACATTTGCTGCAAAAAGTGGTAAAAAAGAGTTTAGTAGTGGTGATAAAAAGCTCGCTTTATTCACGTTAATCACCACCCATATTCAAGCTACGGTTGGTCTGGTACTTTATTTTATTAGCCCAATTGTTAAAGCAGCCTTAGCAAGCGGTGAGTTAATGTCAGACGCAACCAATAGGTTTTATGGAGTAGAGCACATTTCCATTATGCTACTTGCAGCAATTATGATTACTGTAGGTTATTCAAAATCTAAAAAATCAGAAACCAACAAATTTAAGCCAGTTCTTATCTTTTACACAGTAGGCTTGGTGTTTATACTTTCTCGAATACCTTGGGATGCTTGGTTGGGAATTTAATATATGATTGAAAAAAAACGAAGAGAAAAAACTCAGGAAAACGCAATTCTGATTGGTATAATCAACCAGTTTCAAACTGAGGAAAAAGTAGAAGAATATCTGGATGAACTCGCTTTTTTAGCAGATACGGCAGGTGCAATATGCTTAAAACGGTTTACACAAAAACTAGATAAGCCAAACCCTAAAACCTTTATTGGTACTGGTAAAATAAACGATATTGCTTTCTACATTAAAGAGAATGAAATTGATTTGGCCATTTTTGATGATGAACTCAGTCCTTCTCAGCTAAAGAACGTTGAAAAAATACTAGACTGCAAGGTTCTAGACCGGACAAATCTTATTCTGGATATTTTTGCTAGTCGCGCACAAACCTCATATGCTAGAACACAAGTAGAACTAGCACAATATCAATACCTTTTACCTCGTCTTACCAATTTATGGACTCACCTCAGTAAGCAAAAAGGTGGTATTGGTATGAAAGGACCTGGAGAGACAGAGATAGAAACAGACAGGCGGATTATTCGTGATAAAATAAGCTTACTGAAGCATAAACTCATCAAAATAGATAAACAAATGGCAACACAGCGAAGCAATCGTGGAGCCATGGTTAGAGCGGCTTTGGTAGGGTATACGAATGTTGGAAAATCTACCTTGATGAATATCTTGAGTAAATCTGAAGTATTTGCAGAAAATAAACTCTTTGCTACGCTTGATACAACCGTTCGCAAGGTTGTTGTTAAAAACCTTCCTTTCCTATTATCCGATACCGTTGGTTTTATCAGAAAGTTACCTACCCAACTTGTAGAATCATTTAAGTCTACTTTAGACGAGGTTCGAGAAGCAGATGTCTTACTCCATGTGGTGGATATTTCTCATCCTAATTTTGAAGAACATATTGAAACCGTAAGCAAAACCATTGCAGAAATAGATGGGCAAGAAAAACCGGTTATCATGATCTTTAATAAGATTGACGCCTATTCTTACATTGAACGAGACGAGCATGATCTTGAACCAAAAACAGTTCAAAACTATACCCTTACCGATTGGAAGAAAACCTACCTTAGTAGGAATAAAACCAACGTGGTTTTTATCTCAGCCGCCCAAAAAGAGAATTTAGATGAATTACGGAACAGGTTGTATGAAACCATAGCTGAAATTCACGCGGAGCGGTTTCCTTACAATAACTTTCTCTACTAGCAAAAACAAGCTTTCACATTTTTGAATCCATACAAGTATGCCAAAACGATCCAGAAAACAGGATATACTAGATTATCATAGCAACGGTAGACC
>CAZAJG010000008.1:30918-82197 GCA_964485405.1 uncultured Owenweeksia sp.
CGGTAGACCCGGGAAAATTGAAGTGATCCCCAGTAAACCCAGCAATAGTCAAAGAGATCTTTCTATTGCGTATTCGCCCGGTGTAGCAGATCCTTGCTTAGAAATCCATCAGAACCCAGACGATGTGTATAAATACACCGCAAAAGGGAACTTAGTTGCAGTAATCAGCAACGGAACAGCCGTTTTAGGCTTAGGAGACATTGGCCCAGAAGCGAGTAAACCTGTAATGGAGGGGAAAGGTGTACTCTTTAAGATTTTCGCAGATATCGATGTTTTTGATTTAGAATTAGACGCAACAGATCCTGAGAAATTTGTAGAAGCCGTAAAAACACTAGGACCAACCTTTGGCGGAATAAACCTTGAAGATATAAAAGCACCTGATGCTTTTTATATTGAAAAGAGGTTAAAAGAGGAAATGGATATTCCGGTTATGCACGATGACCAGCATGGAACAGCCATGATTACTGGAGCTGCCTTGATCAATGCACTTGAGTTAGTTGAGAAGGAAATTGAAAAAGTGAAAGTTGTTTTTAACGGGGCAGGAGCAAGTGCCATAAGCTGTGCGCGATTATACCTCTCCTTAGGCGTAAAAAAGGAAAACCTTTATATGTTGGATAGTAAAGGGGTAATCAGCACAAAAAGAGACGCCTCTAAACTATCCTCAGAAAAGAAGGAGTTTGTCCAAAACACAGATATCTCCGAACTTCAAGACATCATCAAAGGCGCAGATGTATTTGTTGGACTTTCCAAAGGAGGTGTCCTAAGCAAGTCTATGGTGAAAAGCATGGCTAAAGATCCAATCGTGTTTGCCTTAGCAAATCCAGATCCTGAAATCTCTTACTCAGATGCAGTTGCAACAAGAGATGATATTATCATGGCCACTGGAAGATCAGACCATCCAAATCAAGTAAATAATGTACTTGGGTTTCCTTATATTTTTAGAGGTGCTTTGGATGTTAGAGCAAAGAAGATTAACGAAGAAATGAAGTTGGCGGCTGTACACGCCATTGCCAACTTAGCCAAAGAGACCGTCCCCGAAATTGTAAACTTGGCCTACAATAAAGCTAATATGAGCTTTGGGAAAGATTACATCATTCCAACACCCTTTGATCCCAGGCTTATTTATACCGTAGCTCCCGCTGTAGCAAAAGCCGCTATCGAATCTGGGGTGGCTAGGCACCCTATCACAGACTGGGGTGCTTATAAGGAAGAGCTCATCCAAAAACTAGGAAGAGACGATAAATTTATTCGTTTAGCACAAGAAAAAGCAAGGAGAAGTCCAAAACGTGTAGTGCTAGCGGAAGGGGATAACTTTAAGGTACTAAAGGCAGCTCAGATCGCCATTGAAGAAAATGTAGCTGTTCCAATCTTACTTGGAAATAGAGAAAAAATCCTGAATCTCATCGAAGAACATAATTTAGGAATAAATGATATTGAAATTGTAGATACGTATCACGATACGGAAACTTGCAGCCGATACGCTCAGCTTCTTTTTGACAAAAGAAAGCGGAAGGGTGTTACCCATTACGATGCCGTAAAACTGATGCGAGATCGCAATTATTTTGGGGCTGCAATGTTGGAAGCAGGAGATGCAGACGCCTTCATTTCTGGTAGTACTAAAAAGTATAGCGATGTAGTAAAACCCATCTTTGAGATTATAGGTACCGCTCCAGATGCCAATATTATTGCCGGAACTTATATCATGCTAACTAAAAAGGGGCCTAAATTTTTTACGGATACTACGATCAACGAAAATCCTACAGCAGAAGAGATTGTTGAAATTACGGTACAAACGGCTAAAATGATAAAGAGAATCAGTATCAAGCCAAAAATTGCGCTTCTGTCATACAGTAATTTCGGGTCATCAAAGCTAGAGGAGGCTACAAAAATGAGCGAAGCTACCCAAATGCTTCATCGTGATTACCCTGATTTAATGGTGGATGGAGAAATGCAAGCCAATTTTGCTATAAACAATGAACTCTTAAAAGAAACATTTCCTTTTAGTAATCTGGTAGGGAACCGTCCGAACACATTTGTATTTCCAAACCTTGCAGCCGGAAACATAGCCTATAAGATGCTGCAATCTTTTGAATCCGCAGAGGCCTTGGGACCAATTTTAGTTGGTGCAAACAAACCCGCTCACGTCCTACAAATGGGGAGTAGTATTCGTGAAATTGTAAACATTATTACCCTGGCATCCGTTGATGCTCAAACGAGATAATAAAAAGGAGTAATTATGGCGGTTAACACCTTGAATATGGATAAGTGGCTATCAATAAAAAATAGACCTCTGGTTATTGCTGGCCCTTGCAGCGTAGAAAGTGAAGAGCAAATGATGGATACTGCCATCCAAATAGCGAATACCGGCTTAGCTTCCGCTTTAAGAGGAGGGGTTTGGAAACCACGAACAAAACCCGGCTCTTTTGAAGGGATTGGTGTGCCCGCGCTAAAATGGATAAAAGATGCTGGAAAGGCTACCCAACTTCCTGTTATTACAGAGGTGGCGAATGCCTATCAAGTAGAAGAGGCCTTAAAAGCAGATATCGATATGCTTTGGATAGGTGCCCGGTCCACCGTAAATCCATTTTATGTTCAGGAAATAGCGGACGCTTTGAAAGGTGTAGACATACCCGTTTTCATCAAAAATCCTATTCACCCAGAAGTTGGTTTATGGATGGGAGCTATTGAAAGAATAGCTGCTTCAGGTTCAACTAAGATTGGCGCTATTCATAGAGGCTTTTACGCTTATCAAAGTAGCCCTTTCAGAAACGAACCCAAATGGGAGTTAACTTTTGAACTGAGAAGGCTTGCTCCCGAAATTCCGATTCTTTGCGATCCAAGTCATATTGCAGGCAAACGAAGTTTAATCAAAGAAGTATGTCAAAGCGCTTTGGACTTGAGTTTGGATGGCTTTATGATTGAAACACACAACCATCCTGAGAAAGCTCTTAGTGATGCCGCTCAACAAGTTACCCCCACTCAATTAAAAGAGATTGTAGAGAGTTTGAAGACCCGAAAAGAGTCTATTGATGACGAGCGATTTATCGCACAGTTAGAAGAGCTTAGATCTCAAGTTGATCATGTAGATGAACGGCTAATGGCCATGTTACGAGAGAGAATAGATATTGTAAAGCAGATAAGTGAAGTAAAAGATGAGAATCAAGTGCAAATTTTTCAAATGAAGCGCTGGTTCAAAATCCTTGAAAACCGCAAACATAAAGCGGAAGATTTAGATCTGGACAAAGACATTATACACGAGTTGTTCCAGCTGATACACAAGTACTCAATTGATGTACAGATAAGAGCTCAACAAGAACTTAAAACTGAATAAAGAAAATTGAACTACCGTTGGAAACCTGCAGAAAAAGCTGCTCAAGAGGATATTCAAAGCCTTAAAGTAGCTCTAGGAATTAATGAAACCTTGTGTCAGTTGCTTGTTCAGCGGAACATAAAAACGTTCAACGCTTCCAAATCCTTTTTCCGCCCTTCCTTAAAAGAATTGCATGATCCTTATTTAATGAAGGATATGGATAAAGCTGTAGCGCGCATCCAAACGGCCATAGATCAAAAGGAGAAGATTTTAGTTTATGGAGACTATGATGTAGACGGCACCACGGCTGTATCTCTGTTAAGCTCTTTTCTAGTAAAACATCACTCTGATTTAGATACTTATATTCCTGATCGGTACAAGGAGGGTTATGGCGTATCAACTGCGGGTATTGACTTTGCTGCCGAAAATGGATTTACTCTGATTATAGCGCTTGACTGTGGAATTAAAGCCATAGATAAAGTTGATTATGCGAAATCATTAGGTGTAGATTTCATTATTTGTGATCATCACCGTCCTGGAAACCAAATTCCAGCTGCAGTAGCTGTATTGGATCCAAAACAAGAGGACTGCAGCTACCCATATGATGAGTTGAGTGGATGTGGCGTAGGGTTTAAACTGGTTCAAGCGCTTTGCAAAAAGTGGGACCTTCCGGAAAGTGAGTGGATGGAACTGTTAGATCTGCTTGCGGTTAGTATAGGTTCAGACATTGTTCCCGTTACTGGAGAAAATCGTGTTCTTGCTTTTTGGGGACTAAAAAAAATCAATGAAAACCCTAGACCTGGTTTTGCATTGCTTAAAGAATTGGGCGGAAAAAAGGATAAAGTACTTACCATTACAGATGTGGTTTTCATCATAGGGCCTAGAATAAATGCAGCCGGTCGTATTTCGCATGGCAAGCTAGCTGTAAAGCTACTTACCGGAAATAATGAAGAAGAAATTAGACAAGAGTCTGAAGCTATAAATGATCAGAATGCCGAACGCAAAGAGTTGGATAAAAGCATTACCACCTCAGCTCTTAAAATGATACAAGATCAAGGGGAGGAAGATTGTAAAACAACTGTCTTATTTGATACTTCATGGCACAAAGGGGTGATTGGAATTGTGGCATCAAGACTAATTGAAAACTACTATCGCCCTACTATTGTTTTTACCGAAAGTAATGGTAAGCTTGCGGGTTCTGCTCGTTCCGTATTGGGTTATGATGTATACAATGCTTTGGATCAATGCAGCGATATTTTAGAGCAATTTGGCGGGCACATGTATGCTGCCGGTATGACTTTAAAAAGAGAGAATTACGATGCTTTCAAACAAAAGTTTGAGCAAGTGGTAACTGAAACCATATTACCCGAACAACTGGAACCTGAAGTTAGCATTGATGCTTCTCTTACTCTGGAAGAAGCCAATATGAAATTCTATAAAATCCTAAAACAGTTTGCTCCCTTCGGACCACTCAATATGGCTCCAATATTTCAAACTGATGATTTAATTGATACCGGATATAGCAAGGTAGTAGGTGCAGATCAGAGCCACCTACGCGTGGTACTAAAAGAGCAGGCTAGTGGATATACGATTACCGGAATTGGTTTTGGAATGGCTAAAAAAATTGACTTAATTAAAAGCGGTAAGCCCATTTCTGTTGCCTATCATCTCAATGAGAATGAATTCAATGGAAAGGTAAGTTTACAAATGATGATTAAGGATATTAAAGCAACCGAAGAGGTTTTACAGAACTAAGCTCCTCCGCTCGAAGCCATATAAATGGAGGGATCTTCTTCTTTTTGAATATCCATTTTATCCAAACGCTCTTTCCAAAGCCTCATGAACTCGGTATATTCCATTTTGTACTCTTTTTTAATCGGATCTGCAGCTGGTAAATCTTGTTTATAAGGATCTACTTGTTTACCATTTTTCCAAAAACGGTAACATACATGAGGGCCAGTAGCCAATCCAGTACTGCCTACATATCCAATAACTTCACCTTGTTTCACTCGGGTTCCTTTCCGTATTCCTTTCGCAAACTTGGTCATATGCAAATACTGAGTGGTGTAGGTAGAGTTATGGCGCACCTTTACATAATTTCCGTTTCCTCTGGTATAGGCGGCTGCTATTACTTCTCCATTTGCAGTGGACATGATCGGAGTACCTCTCGGAGCAGCATAATCTGTTCCCAAATGTGCCTTTCTCCTTTTTAAAACTGGGTGAAAACGATTTTTAGAATAACGACTTGATATTCTAAAAAAGTTCAACGGTGCTTTTAAAAACGCACGCCTCAAAGTATTTCCATCTTCATCAAAATAGTCACGATAGTCTTCTCCTTTTTCGAAATAAAAGGAATAGTGAGAAATCCCATTGTGATAAAAATCCGCGGCTAAAATCCGTCCTGCACCGATACTTACTGTATCGTCAATATACTTCTCTTCATAAATTACTTTAAAACCATCTCCCGGTCTTATTCTAAAGAAGTCAATGCTCCACGCATATATGTCAGAGAGCCCCATGGCTAAATTGGCAGACCCTCCTTTTTTCAGTAGAGATTCGTACAAAGAAGATTCAATTTCTCCAGAAATGGTGCGCTGTTTGTAGGTTACTTTCTTTTTACCCGGATATACGGCCACTTCCTTATCCAAGTCAAAAACTATATAATCCACAGCAGAAGACTCATACACTAAATACTTTGCCACTTCACCACTGTCATGCTCTTCAGTAAATATAGAGTATGGCTTTCCTGAACGGAGCATTCTTACATCAAAAACCTCTTTAAAGTCGTTTGCAATTTGATGTATAACGGGATATTCAACCCCCCGTGCTAAAAGAATATTTCCAAAGCTTTCTCCATTTTGTACTATATGTCTTTCAACCTTAAAAGAATCAACAGCAAGTCCAAAAAGCTTCTTTTCCGGTGCATCAACAACAACCGTTTGTTCTGTTTTTACTGGAGGAGTATTTGCGTCTTTCTGATCCGAATAATGATCGATCATCAGCACGGCTAAGATTATCGCAGCGCATGCTGCTATAATTCCAAGTTTTCTATTCATCTTATTCTCTACAACTTAAGAAACGTCAAAAATAAAGTTTTAACGCTTATCCTTAACCAAACGGCAGGTGTAACGCTAAATTTTACCAAGTAGGATTATTTAGGCTTTACATTCACCTCATCTAGTATAGATTCTACCCATGCTTTTCCCCACTCTTCAATTTCTGTTTTGCTCCAAAGCTCTGGATAAAAAATACGCTTTTGAAACCTGGGGGGTAAGTATTTTTGCCAATTGGTACCTCCTGTTGCTGTTATATCGGATGGTCTTCTAGCTAAGTAGGTTACAGAGGTTTTGTAGTGCTGTAATGGCCAGTTCACGTTTACATTCAGATCTATAGCCCGGTACGCATTTATGAGCTCTTCATCTTTTTTGTCCTCATCGCTTAATGCCGCATAAAGTTGCCAAAGATTCGTTTTACGGAAGTTTTCTCCCATTTCAATTAAACCCTTAGAATATTTATGCTCAAACTGTTTTAAGGTAAGTGTTTTCTCTCCTGTTTTTTCTAGAGTGGCACCTCTTTTCCAGTAAATGTGTTGATACATTTCTGAGATGGAAGCATCTTTATTGAGATAAGACTCTCTCACATCTTTTCCAACAAGATTCACAAAATCTGTAGCTCCGATTTCAATCATCCGGTATTGACCGGATTGAAAGCCACTTGCAGGAATTAAAGACATTCTAAATTTCAAAAACTGCTCTCGATCCATTCCTTTTTCCATCACTCCAAAAGAATGAGTAAGAGCTCCGAAATAGCGATTAATTCTCGTAAGCTTAGTCTTAAGCGTTTCTTTATCCACTTTGTCCATGAGCGCCAATTGATGGATTTCATGAAGACTAAGTTTAAAATACAGTTCTGTTATTTGATGATACATGATAAAGATCTCTTCATCAGGTATACTGGTTTTAGGAGTTTGTAAACTTAGTAAAGTATCTAGATGAATATAATCCCAGTAAGTATTGTAATCGGCATAAAGCAAGCCGTCCAAGTAAGCGATAAGTTCCTGACCACTTGCGTGATACTTTTCTGCTAACTTTTCAATTCTGTCCGTTATCTCAGAAGATATTTCCATAGGAAATGGATGCGTTTAGATGATAATTTGTTAAACCAACTCCCAGTTAATACTGGAGTTAAGATTCCAAAGGTATCAAAACTTATTTCCTGAATTCAATGGGATGTCTGAGATTCTTGTAGCTGATTAAATCTATGTCGATACTTCCCACTGCCAGTTCTGTTTCTAATCGCACAGGCAAACGGTTATCATCATCGGTTACCCATAGGGTCATTCCCTCTTTTTCCTTAAACACGCGGCCAGATTGAACAATTGGGATGAACTTTTTACAACGAATCTCACCAAACTCGGTATCTACGGTTTCCTTTCCTAGATATCGAAAGTAGAATTTAAACATTTCATGATCGAGAAACATTCGAACCGGAATCTCATCCCCCACTTTTACGTTATCCGTATTTATGCATCTAGCATAATAAAATGTGCTTAGTAAATCCTGAGCATTGTTGTCAATATCAAAACTTTTACTGTTCGCATCCAAATCAACTGCTTTATCCTCTTCATGGTCAAAGAGTATATGTCTTTTAATAGTATATCCTCCCTCATTCACGTCCCTAATAAATTCTAAGGGCACAATACTATCCATATCTATATAGGTTTCGTAACGATCACGGGTTTTAAAAAACCACTCGGCCATACCAATCGTTCTGCCTGTACCAACCATGTGGAACGCATTTCTATTTTGCTTCACCACCTTTTCATTAATACTCAGCTCTGCAATTCCCGCGTTTATAATTCCATAGTGAATCCGGTACTTCAAGTACTCCCCTTTTTTGAATACATTGTTATCCACCGATTTATTTTCGGAGACTTCTTTGGGAGCGTCAATCCGTTGTGAGTTAACACTGGAAAGACCAAACAAGACCAATACTAGGAGTGTGATTATCTTTTTCATGGGACTAAGGTTTGCCCTGAAAAATACAAATTGAATGCCAAAAACTTGATTTACTTGAAAAATTCTGAAATAGTTCCTTTTACTGCACCATAGGCATCGTCTACTGAACTATTATAGCCTGGGATTACATCGATATTGTAATACTGTTTAATTTCTAGTAGAGCTAATACAAAAATGATGAACCAAAGTAACAAACCTGAAGATTTAAAAGCAATGGAAATGCTTTCCCAAATATGAGGCCAATGAAGGGCCTTTGTTTGATTTGATTGCTTTGAAGAAAGGTCTTTGCTGCTACTAATATCCACAGGTTAAATCATTATTTCGATTAATCACTCTGCAAATATGTAGGAAAAACTTTACAAAAACAAATTTTATGTAATACTTTTCTTACTTAAGCATGAGTAAGCTATATCCTAGCCCACTCAAATGACGTTTATTTTTTTCCTTACCTCACTTTGGAGGCATGGCAATCAAACAACTATGTTCACAATTTTTGAGGGAACAACAATTACCTTCTTCGGTGAATTACCATTCAAATATTCTTGCGTTTTTTCTAATCCCATGATATGATTTTGCACCTCTTCCTTATTCATATCCAATGGTAGCTCTATTTTAAATCGCATTTTTCCATTAAAAGCTACTGGATAAGCAAAACTATTTTCCACCAAATATTGATCGTTATGAACAGGGAAAGCTACTTGTGAAATTCCTCCTTCATAGCCTAGTTTATTCCATAACTCTTCCGCCACATGCGGAGCAAAAGGGGAAATACATAATGCTAAGGGCTCCAATATTCCACGTTTGTTACATTTTAGAGATTGGAGTTCGTTCACACAAATCATAAAGGCACTTATAGAAGTATTGAAACTGAACTGGGAGATATCTTCATTCACCTTTTTTATGAGCGTATGCAGCGATTTAAGTTCTTCTTTTACCGGCTTCTCATCACTTACTGTTAAGATACCATCACTATGGTACAGTCGCCACAACTTTTTAAGAAATCCATGTACTCCACTTAAACCAGCAGTATTCCATGGCTTAGATTGCTCTAATGGACCTAAAAACATTTCATACATGCGTAATGTATCTGCACCAAATTCAGAGCAGATATCATCCGGGTTAACTACGTTATACCATCTTTTAGACATTTTCTCTACTTCCCTAGAACAAATAAACTTGCCATCTTCTAACTCAAAACTAGCATCCTTTAAATCATCTCTCCAACCTTTAAAGGCCTCTACATCTAGTTCATCGGAGGCGTTTACCATATTCACATCAACATGAATAGGAGTGGTTTTAAAGTTTTTTCTTAGATTTTTAGAAACAAATCTATTCTCACCATTTACGCGATACGCTATGGCCGAAGTTCCTAATATCATTCCTTGATTGATTAGCTTTTGAAAAGGCTCTTCTGCATTTGTAAACCCAAAGTCTTTCAAAAACTTATGCCAAAATCGTGCATACAAGAGATGACCCGTAGCATGCTCACTACCCCCTATATATAAATCAACACTTTGCCAATAGGACGAGGCAGATTCAGATACAAAGTCCCGTGTGTTTTGAGGATCCATGTACCGAAGAAAATACCAACTGCTGCCTGCCCAACCTGGCATAGTTGTAAGCTCTAAAGGATATCCGTTTTTCCCTACTTCACCGTTTTCGGGATTATAGCACCACTTTTTGGCTCTAGCTAAAGGTGGCTCTCCATCTTGAGTGGGTAAGTATTTATCCACCTCAGGCAATTGTAGCGGTAAATGTTCTTCTTTAACTGGTTTAGCCACATCCCCATCAAAATAAACAGGAATTGGCTCACCCCAATATCTTTGACGGCCAAAAATGGCATCTCGCAAGCGGTAATTGATTTTTCCTTTTCCGATTCCTTTGCCCTCAATTTCTTGAATCGCTCTCTGCACAGCTTCCTTTACTTGCAAACCATTAAGAAAATCAGAATTTATAAGTACGCCCTCTTTGGCTTCAAACGCCTCCTTTTTTATGTTTCCACCTGCTACCACCTCGGTAATAGGAATATCAAAGTGATTCGCAAAGGCCCAGTCTCTGCTATCGTGACCTGGAACAGCCATTACAGCACCGGTACCGTAAGAAGCTAAAACATAATCGCCTATCCAAATCGGAATCTCCTCACTGGTGAAAGGATGAATCGCGTAAGCTCCAGTAAACTGGCCAGAAACCGTCTTAACATCAGCCATACGATCGCGCTCTGTTTTTCGAGATGCTTGTTGCTTGTATTCGTTTACCGACTGGTTAAAGTTTCCAGTTGTAATCTGCTTTACCAGTTCATGCTCTGGCGCTAAAACCATAAAACTCACCCCAAAAATAGTGTCAGGCCTAGTAGTAAACACCTCAATTGACTCCTCCGAGTCTTTTACCTTGAAATGTACACTTGCCCCGCTGGATCGTCCAATCCAGTTCCTTTGACTCTCTTTAAGTGGCTCTGGCCAATCTATTCCATCTAAACCATCTAAAAGTCTTTGAGCATATGCTGTGATGCGCATACTCCATTGCATCATTTTCTTCTGCACAACGGGATACCCTCCTCTTTCACTTCGCCCGTCTTTTACTTCATCATTCGCAAGTACAGTTCCCAGCTCAGGACACCAGTTTACGGTAGATTCACTTCGGTAGGAAAGTCTGTAATCTTGAAGGATACGCTCTTTTTCCTCTTCTGAAAATGAGGCCCAATCATTGGCATCGAATGCTAACTCAGAATCCGTAGCTGCATTTAATCTCTTAGAGCCATTTTTCTCAAAGTATTCAACTAAGCTGTCAATACGTTGAGCTTCATCTAAATCCTTATTGTACCAGCTATTGAAAAGCTGAATAAATATCCATTGTGTCCATTTATAATAATCTGGAGAGGATGTCCTTACTTCTCTAGACCAATCAAACGAAAAACCCAATTGATCCAATTGCTCACGATATCTTTCAATATTTTGCTCGGTCGTAATTGCTGGATGCTGCCCGGTTTGAATAGCATATTGCTCAGCTGGCAGCCCAAAAGAGTCGTACCCCATGGGATGGAGAACATTAAACCCTTGGTGACGCTTAAAACGGGATACAATATCTGAAGCGATATAGCCTAAAGGATGCCCTACATGTAAGCCCGCCCCAGACGGGTATGGAAACATATCCAAAACATAGTATTTAGGGCTATCCGTATTTTCGATGGCTTTAAAAGTGCTGTTTTTAGACCAATACTTTTGCCATTTCTTTTCTATCTCACGAAAGTTGTACTCCATTTTTCAAAGTCTTTGGGATCGCGAATTTAAAAAGATCAAGCAAGCTTGTCCTGCTATTATCGAAGATTTAAGTTTAATATGACTTATCTAATCCAAGATGAGCTTTTAAACTATACATCAAAAAACTTACGAGATGTAGTATTATGATTACACCCTGTATCCATTTAATTCGATAAATTTGATAAATACCTTAATCTTAAGTTATGAAAATCAAACCTTTACTTTCCATCTGTTGTTCTCTGATTGTTTTAATTTCTTGCACCTCCCCTACCAAGGATTTTGATATACATATCAATCCAGCCTTTTATGAATACGTGGTAGAAGTAGAGCTCGAAGATATAGCAAACCCAAATCAAACTTTCAGCAATCCGGTAACCATATCTATCTCAGGCCAAGATGCTTCGTCTATTTATAATATTGACGGAACCAAAAATTACGAATTGAACTTTGGTTCTTTACAATTGATTGTTGCAAAAGATAATGGGCCCATAGCTGGTAATCCGCTTTTATTTACTGTCCAAATTGAATCAAACGGGTATCGAAGCTCCAAGTTTCAAGTTGAAATAGAAGAAGAGGATTATTTTTTAAAGTATAATGTTGGATTAATAGACCAAAACAACCTCCCAATTGGATTAAGTAGTTCATCTAGCTCAGGAACGGTAACTACCAATGGTCAACTAAGCAGCCCATTGCTCATCAATGCCGGATCTGCTGATAGCACTTCCCGAATTAGAATAACCATCCCGACTGATATTGAATTCAAAGACGCAGCTGGTAACAGTGCTAGCAGTGGTCAATTGAATGTAGATATTTTAAGCCTTTCCGATACAAGCAGAAGTGGGCAAGCAGCATTACCGAATGGAGGCGGATTGGTTCAAACAGTTACTGTGGATGGTGAAGATTTGGACTTGTTACTAGAACCCTCAGCTACTTTCGAAATTGATATGACTGTCGGAAACACAGAAATTAAACAGTTTACTGGCAACGGAATAAGTACAGAAATTGGTGTTCCAAACATCCTGTACAATGAAGACGCAAATCGCAATTACCAATCTGGGGATTCCATTAGCCTGATCAGTTTTACGGATGGAGATGTTGCCTGGCAGGGAGAAGGCACTTATGAAATTCAAAGCAGACCGAATGGAGACTTGTTTATACAATCCAACATTACTCACCTCTCCTTCTTTAAACTAATTGGAAAAAGCTATCGTTTGAGAAGATTCAGCTTTAAAAACTATCAGTTTTTCAATTACTTACAAACGAATGACAACGGATCCATAAGCGGAGACATGAGAGTGGTTATGAATTTCTCTTATGGCAGCAATAGCTTTAATTGGCCCTTTACTTTTAGTGGAGTAATCAATAACACCAAAAGCAAGTGGCTCAATTTGATCACTTCAAACAAATTAGCGCTAAGTGTTGCTGTAACAAATGGTGGAAACATTTCACCTGACATTTACGATTTTGCAATTAGCGAGCCTTCTCCTGGTAATGTAGAAATACAAGTAAGTCCGAAAAGTAATGGTGTGGATGTTAGCTTTAGCTTGTATTGCGCGGGAGATAATACCGTAATTACACCACCGGCAGGTGTAAAAATGTTTTACAGAGAACATAACGGAATAGATCCCACCTTCAATCATCTGTACACATTTACGCAATCCAACAGCAACCAAAGCATAGGCCATATTTATCAATTGGAAGATGGTAAATATTATGATTTTAGAGCGCTTTTTGGAGATGAGCAAATTGACACGGCCAATGTTTTCGTAGAAGACAATAAGCATTACCAGGTTATTCTACCTCAAGACGCTTGCAACGAAATCCTTTAATTCTAAAACACAAACTCATATGAAAATCAAAGACTTTTTGCTTTCGGTATTGATGGTGTTTTTTGTAACCCATGCCTCGGGTCAAATCTTTAAGAGTAAGCCGGATACCACACAAATGGACATTCCTGAAAAAGAGGTGCTGGCAGATCAGATTGAAAAAAAGGCTGTAAAGGCGCAACCGGACTCAATTATTGATAAAATGATAAAAGCTGACCCTTTTATGGGGTATGGCAAAAAAAGCGCGATTGCACTGAACCTAAGCAGCGTGGGTATTGGAATAGAATATGCTTATAATTTCAATAGACATTTAAACGGGCGAATTAGAGCAAATTTGCTCGTTTTAAGCGGCTTCGAGCAAGAAATGGAATTGAATGGAACCCCAACCATCATAGTTGCAGATGTAGATGTTTTTAATACCGACTTTCTCCTTGAATATCTACCCTTTTCAAAAAGCAGCTTTAAACTTGTAGCTGGAGGGTCATTAATAATCAATGGCTCAGGGTCTGTGAATATTATTTACAATGATGTAATACAATATGGCGATTTGGAATTCAGCAATGAAGAAGTTGGTGATTTAACCATAGGAGTTGACTACGCTGGTTTTGCACCATATCTGGGTTTAGGGTTCGGCAGAGCTGTGCCCAAAAAGCGGGTTGGCTTCGGAATAGAATTAGGAACATACTACGCAGGTTCTCCCGATGTTAGTTTAGCGGCTACAAATATGTTAGCTCCAACGGCCACTGAAGAAGAAGCTCAGCTTCAAAGCAATCTCTCAGATTATAAATGGTTTCCTTTTATCAATTTAAGATTAGCTGTAAGGCTGTAAAAACGGGATTATAGAATTCAAATAGTGATCTCAATTGGAGGTCACTATTTATTAGTCTTCTTTATGACTGATATCTAAATCCCGTGGCTACCATCGGCCCTGCTTTTTAACGAGCTTAGATACTTACTAATTGCATTGCATAGAGTGAACACCTATGATGCACGCGGCTTATCTCTTAGTACAGGACAAGCCTACTATTGGTTGGTACATTTTAAGATTCTCCCAGTAAGCTGTTTTGAATTTTTCTTCACCTTCCTTTGAAACCTCTAGGCGGTGCCATTCAATATTGGAGAAACCAAATTGTTTTAGAACCTCCTCGTGCGTAGCTCTTTCCAGATGATAATTTGTTACTTCAATAAAAGATTCATCTTCTTGGTAAAATCGATAAACAATTTCACTCCCTTCATTAAAACTTTCATTTTCTCTGGTAAATCCATAATGACGCATACTACCCTTATCTGCTCTAAAATCTGGATTGCTATTAATTGTAGTGAACACCCCTCCCCGTTTAAGGTGATCCCCTATGGATGTTACCATTTGACATAACTCATCCTTATTTTTTGCATAATTTAAGAGATACGAGGCGCAAATCTGATCAAATTTTTGACCCAATTCCAATCTCTTAGCATCCCTTACAACGTACCTCAACCCTAATGGGTTTTCATCTTCTATTCCTTGAGCCATAGCTACCATAGCTTGGGAAAGATCCACACCTATCACTTCTAAAGCACCCCTCAACTTGAGTTGCCGAGTGTAAAACCCATCTCCACATGCCAAATCTAAAATGCTCAAGCCTGATACTTCATCCATGTTTTTGAAATAGGTGTAGGCTTCTGCATACAATCTCCAAGGCAGAATTTTAGAAGCTTGATACTCCTTTGCTATTTTATTGTAATCTGTTGACATATGTGGTGCTTATCTATTCCCAAATCCTAATGGATGTAAATAGACTTGTATTCTTTTACTCCAACAAGAAATATCAGAATTGGTCAACAATTTGTCTTTGGTTAAAAAGCACACAGACCAAGCAAAGCACATTCCTAAAACTACTCAGAAACCTTAAACCTAAGTACCGTCTTAAGCTTATCAGCTGCTACTTTTCTAAAATCAGATAAGTAAATTTCTCTATGACTTTTTTCTTCCCTTGTAAATCCATTCTCTTTGGAGAAAACTTCCATTTTTTCAAAAGTTTCATCCTCCAAATCATAACTTCCTATATGCAACATTTGTATACATGGCCCATCGTTTAAGGATTCCCATTTCGCCTTTTTAAGCAAGGCGTGAGGCTTCTTTATCTGAGTTTGCTCTCGTATTTTCTCAAAAAAAGCTTCACTTACAAAACTTGGCTGTCGAATCATCAGTTTAAAAACAAGATCATCTTTGTTCAATTCACCTGAGTAGTTTTGCTTCGCCTTTTCGTTTAAATCCCAAACCCCCTCAAGTGGGTACACTGTATAATCTTCGTAATTATCTGGGGCTTTCGCTTCATTTTTAAGAGACATTTTAACCCCATAAGAAAGCGAATACAGAGCGGTAATATATTCTTGAAAATGACTGCTGTTCGGATTGCCTTCTCCGCTTATGGTTATGAAATTAAAGGATGGAATTCTTACAAATTCAGGCTTTGCTTTAGGTAAATACCATTGCTTTTCCTTTTTTCTCCACTCGTGTTTCATTGCTCTTATGCTTTTCTAATTGTTTTACAATTTCAAAGAAAGCCTGGGGGAGTGACAGCTGAATGTCAGGATAGAATTTAGTTTGAGATCAAAAACGAAAAAATCGCTTATTCAGAGTATAAATTCAGCTTATTTTCTTTTAAATACGCCATTTCTCTTTTCATTTTAGCTTTCCGAGATTTAGCATAAATATGCATACCTGCTGCTTTATTTGCCTTGCCAATGCTCTCTGTTTCCAAATAGGTTTCTTTCCAAACGGTTTTATGATACCTGAACCACTCCATATATTTAAAATGATCTTGCGTGTGGAAGCTTAAAAACAACAATAAAACCAAAAGACTATGTTTAAGCATATTCTGTAGACGAGACGAACCAAGCGTGTGTAAATAAACACCAATGCCGCCCGGAATGAAATGAATAATGTATCTAGAAGCATAGGCCCCATCCACGTTTTGTTCTAAAAACGCACGGCCATATGAAACAGCTGCAAGGTATAAAAGTGTATATGCTGTTAGAATTACAATCACTCTGCTTAGTAAAGTTTGCTTACCCTTAATCAAACGGACAAAGTGGATTACACACAAGGCAAAAAGCGCAGTAAATACCAATAACCCAACTGTTACACCCAAGTAAGAACCACCACTACTCACAAACTTCCCTAAGCCTTTAAAAACAAATACTAAATACATATACCACGAACCGCTTGGGGCAGCTTCAATATTAAATCGATAATTCATAAAAAAAAGAAATACCGAAAGGAAGGAAACCAATAGACAACAGGCGATATAAAGGTTTTTGAGTTTTGAATTTTTTCTATATCGAGTGGACTCTACGAGCAGTAAAACGATTGTTATTATGCCTATAAAAAATCCATAACCGGTGAATATTAATAGAAAATTCAAGATGAGTATTGCCGGGTACTTAAGGTTTCCTTTTAAGAGCCACGCCAAACAGTAAAGGCTTATTAGAAATAACGGCATTGCTCCGTGCGACATAAAAGGTGTTCCTGTAAAAATGCTGTGTTGCGCTGTATTCAAACAAAGCATAGGGATTACAACATCAGCGTAAACAAAACCACCTAATAGTTTTCTTTTTAATCCTAAAAAAAACAAAGTAGCTAAAGTCACTAAGGTTCCAATACCAAAACATTCTACTCTTGTATTCCATTCTGACCATTCAGCCAAAAGCCGAGTTAAAACCAAACCCAAACCCATGCGATGAGACCCCATCTGCCATTGAAAACTAGACCAATAAGATTCATTTTTAAACAGCGACCCATAAAAGTCCCACTGATCCTTATAAAGGAGGTTTACCGTATAGGTGTCGATACAGTAAAACCATCGTATCGCCAGAAAAACGGTTAGTAAAATTGCTCCAATTTCTAAGAACTTGAATCTATCATTCGCCTTTTGTATGGAAAGACTCCATCTCATTTAATGATTTGATTTTTGATGCTTTTCAGCATTTGTAAAGGTAACATGAGCAAAATAGAAATAAATTATTGGACATCTCCAAACAACCCAGCTTAGTATTTTTCAAAGGGCCGAAGCTGACTCAAGATTCCGTTCTCGTAATTTGGTATGGAATAGTTCCAACCTAATATGCCTATTTTTTTTATTCGTAGGTTGAACACTCTAAACCAAAGGCATGGAAATATCTTGTAAGAACTGTAAGAGGTTAAATGATGGAGAGGATGTTTTTTGTAACTACTGCAAACAACCTTTAATAGATCCCACTACCATACTAGGTAAATTGGCCCACAAACAAGAGCTTTTAGAGGCAAAGCATCAATTAGAACTGAAAAGACTGAAGGATGAGATTTCCATGCTTCGTTCAAGCTTACAACAACAAGATGAATCCCCTAAAACTCATGATTCCAGAATAACCCATACCGAACCACGAAAGATAGAAAAGGTTCCTTCACCAAAAATCACACGAGAGCCCTTACCGAAAAGAATAGAAAAGGAAATACGCTATGATCCCGACCCAATAGCGCCTCCAACCCCAAAAGCAAAATTAGAACCGAGCTCTTTTGAATTGGGTTTACAAAAAGTATTGGAACCCTTCCACGATGGGTTTGCTTTGGTAGGAAAGCTTTACAACAAGTATAAAGATGAAGGCAAACTCCCCATCTTTTTTATGACCATTGCCGGAATTTTAGCCATCCTTTTTGGATTTGGCTATCTATTGCAATACTCTTTAAAGTACTTGGGAGCCTATGCAGAGGTTGTAAAAATTGGATTGGGCTTTGCTTTTGCTTTTTCAGCGGGGGGAATAGGGATACGTCTTTACAAGAAAAACGAAAATTATCAGGAATATGGTTCAGCCCTTATTAGTCTAGGGCTTATCCTCAACTATCTACTCATTTACTTCCTTTCGGATTTAGGAAACTTCCCTATACTATCATCGAGTATTCTGGGCTTTTCTTTGATTATACTCAATACAGGTATCGCCATATTTCTATCCTTACGGTTTCAAACCAAAATCATTGCCGTTTTATTCTTGTTAGGCGGTGCCTTAGCTCCCTTTTACTTGCACTCTACCAGCGATGGAGAACTCTATTATTTATACCTCTTGCTTTTAACCGTGGGCGCCAATATTGTGGCTTACAGAATAGAATGGAAAACTCTTCATTATCTCTCTTTTATCGTAAGCTTTGGACTATTAGAAATGGTGGTTTTCTCCCACCAACCCAACAGTCTTCTTTTTACCATTTACTATCATCTATTTGCTTACCTATTCTTTTATTACACCCTGTTTCGGAAAAATTCTATCCGGCCCTCTCTGGAAAAGAATGATCTTATCATTCTGTCCGGTAATCTTAGCTTTCTATTGTACAATTTATACACCTCACATCTGGAAGAAGACATTCAGCTCGGTGTGCTGTACCTCTTAAATGCGATCACTTTTGGTGTAGCATTATTCCGCTTCTGGAAAAAGGCTGATCCTAAGATTAAACTGGTATTCCTTATTTTAATTGGTTGTTTTATCGGGTTTGCCATACCTGCTTTGGTACACCACTCGTTAATCGGTTTATTCTGGTCAATCGAAGCACTCGTTCTGATTGTTTTAGGCTTTATCTATTCTATCCCATTCGTTCGTAAAGAAGGGTATTTGATTTTACTAATCGCCTTTGTTAAGCTGGGGATAAATAGTTCTTTATTGTTTGAAAACTGGAGTACTTCAATTTGGCATGATGGCTTTCTTAACTATGCCATACTGGGAGGTGTTATCTACCTCCTTTGGTATGCTGTCCAGCGTTTCTCGCAAAACTTCACCTCTTTTGAAACTTCTCTGTTTAGAGTTTGTAAAGAGATTATTCCAATATGGCTTTCTAGTGTTTTTCTTATTTCAGCATATGGTTTACTTGGAGTTTGGGCATTTAACTTGGCCTTAATCCCTCTTTTTGGATTAATCTATTGGCACAAAGCGTTTAAAACTCAATACACAGATAGACTTGCCTTACTTCACTTTATCTTACTCTTTGCCAGCATCGCCTATTCTGCCATCGAATCTCAATCTATCCATTTCTCAGATCAGTTTTTATATGCACAAATCAGCGTTTTGGAGTTGATGATTTCTTTCTGGTTTCTGCGTAAATATTATGAACTTTTAAACTATCAAAAGAGCACCACTTTTAGGGTTGTTTATGGCTTAAGAGTTGTATTCTTCATGCTTCTCCCATTGATCTTCCTACATATATGCAGAAGGCATGCGATAGAATACATCGCACCGGCAGCATGGATAAGCACACTAATAGCTTACTTCATGGAGAAAAGGCTAAAGTTTAAAGCGTTACGTATTGAAACCAACTTTTTAACCATTGGAGCTGTGTTGATTAGTTTTTCCACGCTAAACGATCTTGGCTTGATTGCAGCCATAGTCTCTTTAACCGCGATTCTTTTCCTAGAGCGAGCTTACAAGGAGAACGAGCTCCAAAAATCTAGTTACAATGAATTGTTGGTAGTTATGCCTTATTTGGTAATGATTTCTATATCGTTACTTCATTTTGCTTTGATCAACGATAACCCCGGGGAAAGCGCATTGTTATTTGCTTTTTTACTATTAACAACCGTTTACTTCAAAGAACATATAGCGGTACTAAACAAAAGCCATAAAACCGCCACAAGAATGGCTTCGTTTTTTAATCTTGCAGGTCTGCTCTTCATTATTTTTGAAGAATCACTCCTTGGAACAATACTCTTAGCAGCCAGTTTAATCTTAATGGGTTTATTGCTTCAAAACAAGAAGGGTTGGCACAACAATCATCTCTCTAAAACCCGATGGACATGGGCCGTAATCGGACACCAGGTTCAAATACTCTTGTTCTATACCCTGCTTCTAATTCTTTTGGATATTGAGTTAGATGGAATCTTAGCTACCCTAATTCTAGTAGTGCATGCCATCCTCATTTTATTTGTCTCCTTAAAAAATCAGATTCTGTTTTTAAACAAGATCTCCTTCAGCTTATTTGGTCTAGCCTTACTAAAAATACTGTTAAACGATATTCGAGATTTTAACACAGCTGAAAAGGTTATTGTCTTTATCGTTATTGGTGTTCTTCTTTTAGGAGCATCCTACGCCTATTTAAAGTTGAAGAAATATTTCGAAAATCAAAGGCAACGAGTCCCCGTAGAGGAAGACTTCTTGGAGGAAAAGTAATTATATAAAAAAATGAGACGGTTATTAACTCGCTTTTAAGTGATATTTGTTTTTACCCCAGCTACTCGCGGCTTTATTCAATTACAAACTCAATTGTCTAACTCTTCTCCAATTTTATTATCCTCTAGGGTTAATAAAAAGCTTATCAAACACATTTTTTCATATTCTGTTAATCGCAGAGGCTTTATTATAGACTCTCCGTAGCGGTTTTCTGGTCCAGCTACAGATAGCTCAGAATAATGATCAATTACTTCCTTCAATGTATTAAAGCGACCATCATGCATGTAAGGAGCTGTTAAGGAAACATTTCTTAGCGATGGGGTTTTAAAGCTACCCCATGTTGTTAAGGGAGATTCTTTTAAATTTTTAGTCAAACTAGAATTATCTTGATTTGAGAATTGACCTATGGAACTCCATTCACTTTTCTTTAGATTTTGTATTCCTCCCAACCTACCTGAATCTAATCCTAACGGATTCTGCTTCAGTCGAATGTAATGAAATTCTCCATCACTCAAATTAGGCCCACTGTGGCAAAGAGAGCAGTTACCCTTACCCAGAAATATTTGAAGTCCTTGAATTTCCTTTGCGTTGAAAACAGTTGTCCTTATTTCATTGCTTTTGGAATCTGCCAAAAATAAATCAAACTTCGAGTTTAAACTGATTAAAGATTTTTCAAATTCTGCAATAGCCTTTCCTATATTGCTAAACGACAGGTTGACCATATACTTCTGAGCCTCAGACATGGTAGCAAACAAACTATCCGCTTTTTCTTGATCTAGAAAAAGATCATTCCCTAAATCGAGTATAAACCGGCTAGCTCGGTCGTCAAATGCATTCCTATATAAGGAGTCAAGTTCATTATCATTAAAAACCAGTTTTAAAACATTTATGCGATGGTTTCCCATTTCGTGAGGATTCTCAATAGGGTGTAAGGCTTGCGACCAAAGAGCATCAGCTCGGCCATCCCAAAAAAACCAGCGATTCGCTGCCAAATTATAAATAGATGGTGTATTCCTGCTACCAGTATCTATTGCTATTGGAGTTTTTAAGTTATCCGTCCATGCTTTACCTGGTTGATGACAGCTTGCGCATGAAATCTTCCCAGAACGAGATACCCTTGAATCAAAAAACAGTCGTCTTCCTAATATTGCCAAGTTTTCCTCAATTGGTTCCAGAGTCTTTTTCTTTGAAGCAAAAGGCAACAACTCCAGTCGGTTGAGTTTAAATCGATTGTTTTGTGGACGTCTGCTTATCCCAAAATACGTTAGGGTTGCAATAATTAGCAAGGACCCAATTAAAACCAAATTCTTTTTCACAGAAGCTCAAAACTATACGTAACCACCTCCGTTGAATCTGAGTTCTCAATAAACACTTGTAACAACCAATCTCCCTTCATGTGAAATAGCATGTTTTTTACGTAATAATGCTTTTGATCGACTTTTACGATTTCGGGTATAACCGTCATTCCATGATTGTGAGCAGGCATGATTGCATCTACGTGTACGCTGAAGTCCAATTTTCGATTCGTTTGAGAAGGACTTACTTCTAGGTCAATATTAAAAGGTTCGTTCAATTCAATCTTTTTTGGAATGGTAGTGATTTGAACGTTATAGTTAGTACTAGAGGCTTTCTTTTTGCTACTAGATAAAGAACAGCCAGCGGAAAAAACAAGGATAAAGATGATAATCGATTTAAACTTCATGCTCGAAAACTGGTATTGGATTTATATTAGGCATTTCAATTAGTCATACAATGAAGCCCAGAAAGGGCAACTTAAAAAAGCGAGAGGAAACCCTCGCTTTTTCGATCATTTTCTAATTATTATTCCCAGCGTCCCCTTACCCAAATATGTGTATCCGGGTTGGTCTTAAGCGTATATGTGCCTTCCCATGGAATACTTGGATCGTTTACGTAAGTATTGAAGAAATACTCTTGCTGTATATACAACCCATCTGCAGAATTATAGTACTGTTTTGTTAAAGATGAGCAATGAGTGGTTGGCATATCCCATGGTCTCCAATTACTTGGCCACTTATCATATTCATAAACCATAGCCATCTGTTCCTCGCAACTAGTCCAGTTATTACTCCATTCATGATGAATGTCAAAAGCTTTCGAATACTTGGCATCTTCGCGATCCAGCTTTTTTAATGGCCTACTGTAGTGCCATGTTACATCGCACTTTTCGGCTTGAAAAAACATGCCTTCGATTTCTAAACTGCCATTTACCCAACTTTCTTTATCTGCATTTCTAATGGTCATAGTAGGATAAAACTCAATCCATTTGTGATCACCACAGTGATCCCTGCCACTTCTACTTCCATCATAATGTGCTATAACTCTCAATTCACCAGATAAATCAACCGATTCATTAATGGAGATAATGATGCTCAAGTCGTCATCCGCCTTGAACTCCATTAAATCTCCAAACTGAATTTGTGTTGGGCTGGTGCTGATAATTTCCAAGTTATCAATGATTGAGTCTCCAGATATACTATCATGAGCTTGTAAAAACCCAATATTCTTAACGCTTGCCTGCCCTTTATTTTGATCAAAGAAAGGGATATAAATTTGAGGGTAAAGAACATCATCACCCACCTCAATTTTATTGAGAATATCATCCAAACGATCTTTGGCCGAACGTATAACAGCAGGAGCATGGTTCGTTACTGAATTTTTCATGAGATTATTAAGGTCATGTCCTTTGTTAGAAAAGGTGGTCGATATATCACGGAAAAGAGCATTCTCATCACCATCAAATCTCTTATCCACTTCGGATTTAATTAATGTCCAATAATTTGGATCATTGATTACATCTACTAAACCGTAAGCCAATAGTTGCATACACTCATCAATATACATATGATCTACGGCTTTTAAAGGAGTAGGGTTAACCACGAGCGGGTCGGATAATCCTTCTATGGTGTGTGGGTGGTAGGTGGCTTTTTTAGGAGCTAAATCATTTGACGCTTCGAAGTCATTTTTGTCTGTATTACAAGATATGACTACCAATAGTATCAGAAATACGCTGCAGAGTTTTTTCATTATTCAAATTTTATGATTAATACTTTCTACCAAAGTAAGTTTGGACAAGCACTAACAAAAAATGAGATTTTATAAAAGGACTATAATTCGGGTGAAGCATCACTTCCGCTTTAGTAACGGTTTTTGATGTAGCTGCAATTGCCTATCTATTAAAGCAAAAAAAGGAAGCATTACGCAAACTGATAACACCGGCTATTAAATACATTTTAAAACCCTTCTACTCATTGCCTTCATTCAAAACAGAAAGCTTCTTTCTAACGGTTCCAATCTCCATTAACCGAACAACTAGAAGCAATAGACTCAGCCAGACACTTTCAATTTTAACAAGCTTTTTACCAAAAGCGGTTACGCTTTGATCTCGCTTTTTGATAAACTGTTCCTTCTCGTCCTCATTATGGAGCGGTGCATAATCTAAAGCTTCTTGCCAAGCGGCATCTCTAGCAATACCCATCGCAAAGTTTGCCAAAGCCTCATCTTTAGCACCCATCCATTTATCTATCCATTTTAAGGGTCTCCATACTTGTGATAGTTCGTCTTGCACCGTATCTACTAAAGAGCCTAAGAGCTCATTTATCTTGTTAAAATCATGCTTTAGACTTTCAATTTCCGGGCCTGGGGAAACGGTTGCCGCAGCAATACCTAAATCTAAACCTATATGAGCATTCATTCCTATAAACAGATGTTGAATAACTAAAGGAGGCCAGGTTTTAGCTGCATCAAAAGCTACTTTCCAACATTCGGAGCATGGCTCCTCAGCAGAGTATTGCTGATAAGCCTGTATATAACGATTGGCGAAAACTACATCTAGCTTTTCCATTCGTTCATTGTCCTCAAAGTAATCTCCTTCTTCTATTTTATCTCTAACCGCCTTGGTAACTCGTAGATATAAAGCTGTAAAATATCCAGCCCTATCGCTCTCATTAAAAGCTTGGCGGTAGATATCCTCAAGCTCAGAAATTACTTCGTTAATATTTGTGGGTAGCATGCATCAAATGTTTGGGTATGAATTTAGACATTCGACATGGAAAATCAGAATTCTCTCCAAAGAATCCATTCCCTTTATTGTTAGATTCTAATTGAGCTAGTTCAAATCAGTGCATGGTAATCTTACGTGTATAAAGCATTTCTCCTGTCAAGACTTGAATAATGTAGCTCGTTGCTTCTCCATTGGATAGGTCAAGCCTTACTTCATCTGAGTTAAAAGCCTCTTGCTTGAACTGCAACTTACCATCTAAAGAATATACGGCTATAGAAAGGATTTTAGGTGTACGAACGGTAACAATTCCCTTTGATGGATTCGGGTATAACTCAAGTTTCGAGCCAAGTGTATTTCCAGATAAGCTCAAACCTTGGATATTCACACAAGCAGACGTATCCACACATTGGCCGGAACGAACTACTGCAGCGTAGTTACCATCAACCATAGCTGAAAAACTTTCACTCACTGCTCCAACAATTGCTGTGTAGTTACTGTCACAGTTCACCCATTGATACTGACCACCTACGTGGTTTGAACTAATAGTGAATCCACTTACAGCTATAGTAGTGTCAATTATCTCAAGAGTTAGGTCGAGATACGCCATACTATCACAACCATCTTGAGTAGTTAACCTATAGGTAGCAGTATTGTTATCTGAATAATAGGTAACACCATCTATCCAAGTGTAAGAATTGCAAGCAAATACACTATCTACACCACTACTTGAATGGTTTATGGTTAAGTTCAAAGAAACCAAGCTATCACAACCTTGTGCATTGATCAAGGTATAACAAGCGGAATTTGTGTTAGAGCGATAGGTAACCCCATCTATCCAGGTTAAAGAGTCACAAGCAGCAATACTATCTATACCGTAAGAAGCGGCACAAGGTGCTAGTTTGGATACAAATATATCAAAGCCCCCATTGGAAGTAATTGTATGAACTGAGCTTCCAGGGTCAAAATTAGACGTGTCACTAAACTGTCCTGTTAGCAAAATATTTCCCAATGGATCTAGCGTAATATCTTCTACAAAATCCAGTTTCTTCCCACCAAAAACTTTCACCCGTTGGAAGTTTCCCAAAGAATCCTGCTTTAAAACAAAAACGTCTCCATTACCTTTTGGAGTTACATAATGTGTTTTCAATCCGGGATCAAAATCTACTATGGCCTTACCCATAATCCTTCCCGTAGTGAAAATATTCCCAGAGATATCACTCACAATACCAGCGGGAAACTCATTGCTTGTACCGTCAATACTACTTGCCCATTTTAGGTTGCCATTTACATCCAGTTTTTGAATATACATATGAACCCAAGTTGCGTTAGTGCCTAAATTCAGAACACCTGGACCAGGGTCAAAATCAACTACATTCTTAAAATGGCCCGTAATAACCGGATTCTCCTCATGATCCAAGCAAATCGAGGCAGGCATATCCGCACCATTGGAACCATGACGATTTGCCCAAACAAAATTCCCCGCAGAATCAAGCTTCCAACAAAAAATATCTGTTGACCCTGCTGAAGTAAGATTATTTATGGTTGTGGATGGATTAAAATCTACTGTACCTGCAAAGAAACCTACCGCATATATATTACCGGAAAAATCTACAGATATTGATCGTACCACATCGGTACTATTACCATCCACTCCCTTTACCCAAAGAAAATTTCCACTTGAGTCGTATTTAGCTACAAAACCTCCAAACGATCCTTGAGAAATAAGATTGGATATACCGGGACCTGGATCAAAATCTGCAACATTCTGAAAAACACCACCAACATGTACATTCCCAAACTGATCAATGGCTACACTATTCCCATGATCCCCTCCAAAACTATTTACCCAAACCAAATTACCTGCCAAATCATATTTAGCAACATAGGCCGATTGATTCGTACCTGTTTGATTGTATACACCTATTCCAGGATCAAAATCAGTAGTATCCTTATAGCCCCCCGTTATGTATAAATAACCCGAGTTATCCATTGCGATAGAAGCTACACCCTGATTGTCAAGACCTGAAATACTTTTCACCCAAATCAAATTTCCTAAGGCATCCAATTTTAGAATAAATACATCATCACCTCCTAAAGAGGTTAAGTTCTGTACGCCTGGCCCCGGATCAAAATCAACTACACCCTCAAAAACACCAACCGTATATGAGTTACCCATAGCGTCTGCAACGATAGATCGTCCTACATCATTGCCACTACCGGAACTACCAACAGATACCACCCAGTCCATTTTTTGTGCATATATAAATGGAAATGAGGTAGATAACAACAAAAGGACAAAAAGAGATTTCATATTAGTTAGATCGTCTTTAAAACTAGAAAAAAAAGATTAATCCATATTTTGATAAAATAATTATTCATTGCTCAGATTTAATCTATTCATATTTCATTGATGATGCCAAGGGATGAGAAAGAGTAAATAAAAAAGCCTAAAACTGTTAAAAATTCAGGCCTTTTTATCGTCTTGCTAGCAGATTCTATTCATCTCTACTCTATTTTTGGTCTTCATACTTTTGCACCCATTATGAAGAATATCCTAAGAGTATCTCTTATATGCATTTCAGCATGTATAGCACTTTCTCAAACTTCTTGTCAACGCGAAGCTAAGGTTCAAAAACTCCGCTTTGTATCCTGGAATATTGAACATCTTGCAGAAAACAATGGGGAAGGTTGTGTTCCCAGACAGGAAGAAGATTATATTCGTCTGCGTGATTTTGCGCAATCACTGGAAGGGGATATAATATCTCTACAAGAAGTAGAATCTGAAAAGGCGATAGCCAGAGTATTTCCTAAAAGTGAGTGGAATATTGTGCTTTCCGATCGTCCGCAAAGCTCATCCTATGAATGTCGTGGCAATGGACAACAATCAACCCAACAGAGAGTGGCCCTAGCTATTCGCAAAGGCATTGCTTTTGAAAAACCTGGAAATTTCAAAGCATTAGCGCTGGATAGAACGGGCTTGCGTTATGGCGTGGTAGTCAGATTAACGGGCACACCGGACACCATTGACGTAATGGCTGTACATCTTAAAAGTGGATGCTTTGTACCCGATTATTCCACCTCAGAAAGAAAGGCCTGTGAAGTATTGGAGCAACAGGTTCCATTGCTTGACCAATGGGGTGAAGATAGAATCAAAAACAAGCAGAGCTTTGTGATTATGGGCGACTTTAACAACCGACTTACTAATGAAGGCAATAAGTTTTGGGAGGTACTCACTGAAATGGATGGTGATTCCATAAACCTAAAAAACAGCATGCAAAAGCTAGATGGTTGTCATCCCAGATATCCCTTACCTATTGATCATATACTGATGGACCCCTTGGTTTCAAAGTATCAAGTAGAAGGCAGCCAAAAGGTTCACTATTTCCCATCCTCTTCCGCTACCATGACAGAGGAAGAAATGCTGAGTGACCATTGTCCTATTAGTGTTGTATTGGATTTTCATTAAAATAGCCCCGAATAAAACAGCCGCCTGAAAGCTCATGTTCCAGACGACTATGATTAAGGCAAAGATTAGACTGCGACCTAGACGCTTTCTTCTTTAGTCTTTGTTTTACAATAGGCTATATCCTCATTGTATAACTGGCTCGAAGCAGTACAAGCGGATATTTTACCTGTAAATGGAATTATATTACTTGATTGATCTAAAATGAGGTTGATGTAAGCGTCAATATGCTGATACAGCATTTGCCCCACAAACTCACAAACTTCCCATGGCACATTGGAACCATCTGTGCATGTGCTAGTGGTGCTAGAACCACAATCATCGGCAATAGACGTTCCGCTAAGATCTGAGCAGAAATTCCCTTGAAACTGCCCCGTTTTGTTTGGATCCATAGGAGCGTAAGGGTTATCACCCAAGTTCACCAGTTTGATAACATCATCCGCACGATCAATAATGCAACTGACATAATCTGGAGTGCTCAAGTGCTTCTCATAAATACTTTTGACAACATCAAGATTAGCCCATGATTGAGGCACAACATCCAGAGAATTCCAAATTTTACTATTGAACTGTTCCCAGATTTGTTCTCCAACCGGCCGGATTTCAAACACTTGGCGGAATAATTGGACAAAGCCATCATCTCCGATATCTGGTGCTGCGGTTGGATAGACGTTTTTAGTCCAGCTTGAGTTTTTCATCTTGGCAGCCAAATCGCTATTTAAAGTGCTATCTCCATCACAAAGGGCCACTCCTAGTGCTTCAGATAATGCTCCACCTAAACTATGACCGGTGACAATAACCTCCGGATTGTCATCAGAAATATTGGATAAAAATTCTGCTGCTGTTTGGTTGTTACTCAACATTTGGGTTAGTATAGATAAACCTCTAAATGTTCCACTAGAAATCTTCGCATCTATAGAGGAATTATAAGGCCAGGCTTTTAAGGAAATCACCGATCCATCTTCCACAGATGCACCAAAAGCAGAACCGAAGGTAGTACCAGAAGTGGCCACAACATATTGAGAACCATTTTGAAAAATGATCAAACAATTGGTAACGGCTGCGCTAAAATCAGTATCCGAGCCTTGTTTTACTTTAACATCCATTGGATCTACATATACCGCAGGACCCCAAACCGTTTTCCAGGATGCACCAGAGGCTAAATTTAATATTGGCAATTGCGTAGACAGAATAGTGGATATTCTTTTTTCAAAGGCTGCTTCAAATTGACAAGTAATGCTTTCCGATCCATCGAGGGCAAGATCCTCTATGCTTCCTCCTGAATTGGATAAAAAAGAAAGAGCAAATGTTTGTTGATAAATGTTTAAACTCATGACATTAGTATTAAAAAATGACCTACTCTTTTTGAGGTTTTTCGGTTTCCACCTTTGTTTCCGGATAACGCTTCAAAGCTGAAAAACAATTACATGGAGATACAGAGGGCTAGCACCTAAATTGCAAAAACAGGTAGTTCTACCTGTTTCTCTTTAATCGGCTCTCTTTAACTTTAGAGTCTTAAAAGTTAAGTTATGAAACAGCCTTATAAAGATGTAGTTGAAGTGCAAGAAGCAGTTGACAAGCTGCACAATTACCTTGATGAAATCCAAACCCTTCCCAACATTCTCTCTTTGTTTAATTATGAATTTTACTTTGAATTGAATAGCTCTTTTCCTTATGCGGATTTTGAGAACATTGAAACTGTACATGCCTATTTTGCCTTTGACCCTACTCTCGACAAACTGTCATTGGTTTTTATTTCAGAAAAGCAGGATGAAGAATTGGCCAATGTTGTTCAGAAAAGTGCCCAATCTGTTATTTACGAAGCTCCGCTTATAAGCACTTCCTCCATTCCAATTCCGCAGAATCACATGGTGCTAGAAAACCCCTACGAAATGGCGGAACGCTGGGCACAAGACCGAGAAGACTGGCTAACGGAAATGTTTAATTCTGTGGATGGGCTTACCATAGTATCTGATGTTCCTGTTGGAGACATCACAACACATTTTCAGCAACACGATGAGCTACATATTTTCATTGGTTTAAGAGGTGCTGATACTCCTGAGACTGCCTTAAAGCTATCTCTGTTATTTTATGACCCTGAGCATCATAGCTTTCTCACCCAAAGCACGGATGACTTCAGTACTCCAAAACCACCGTTTGGTAAAAAGAATGATCAAAGCAAGTATGGTCTTCTTATAATGGCGGAAAGTACTGTAGAATAAACCAATGCTCTATAATGTCATTGAAATAATAACTCTGTTAGATCTAGGGCTGATTTGGATAGCTTTTGTATTTGCCTTGTTATCCCTTAAAACCTATCACCCTTGCTTCCAATACCTATTGTGGTATATGGGGTGTGTAGTAATAATAGAATCGATAGCCAAGATGCATATATATGAATGGTTACCAGGTAACAACCTATACTTATTCTATGTGTATATGCCTCTTGAGTTTGTTTTATTATCCATTATGTATCTCAAAATGTTTAAGCGCCCTCACCAAAAACAAAACAAATTGAAAGGCCTGATAATTTTTGCTTTTGCGCTGATACTTATTCTTTATTTTTTATTCACGGAAAACCCCTCTCAGGGATGGCATCATGAAAGTTTCGAGCCCATTAGCAAGTTGATTGTAAATGGTTGTATGGTAGGTTTTTCATTGGCATTCTTCCTTCAAAATCTCAGAGAACCCTCGCGTTATCTAAATCATTTCAAGTCATTATTTTATTTAAACTCAGGCATATTGCTCTACTTCGCGGGAACTTTTATCATTTACGTTTTCATGGAAAAAATGGTGGCTGTGGATGTTGAAGAAACTGTTTATTTATGGTTGCTTAATTCGTTACTTATATTTGCTTTTCACGTGATCTGTATCGCAGCATTATGGCAGATGGACAGCCGTTTGACGAAAACTTTACGCTTTGGATGACCCTTGCTGTTTTAGCAATGATCATCCTTTCGGTGTTGGTGATAATAATATTCAGAGTGGCATTTAGCCGGGTGATGGAAGAAAGGAAGAAAATGTTGGAAAGTGAAATTAATCATCGTCAGGAGCTACTGGTTAACAGTATTCAAATACAAGAACGAGAACGAAAGAGAATATCCGAAGACCTACATGACGAACTCACCTCTAAGCTCAATGTCCTAAAAATAAACCTATACGAGCTTAAGCAAAAGCATCCAGAGCTCTACAACAAAACTGGACCAATATTGGATGATGTTATCAATATTTCCAGAGACATCTCCCATGATCTGTACCCTCCCCTTCTGGTTAAGGTAGGCCTAATAGCCTGTTTGGAGGAGTTGCTTGCGGGGATCCAGAATAAAGTTGAAACAGACGTATTTTATACTGGTAATCCCGAATCTCTTTCTTCTGATCAGAAATTACAATTGATGAGAATATATCAGGAGTTAATCCAGAATATGCTTAAACATTCAAAGGCTTCAAAGCTTTCTATTTGCCTGAGAGTAAGTGATCATTCCATTTCTAGCAGTATTGTTGACAATGGGCAGGGTTTTGACTCCAGTCAAAAAAATGTTGGCTTAGGTCTTAACAGCATAAAATCGCGTGTTCAAATATTAGGTGGTTCCCATAAGCTGAAATCACAAAATGGGCATGGGGTTCGGCACACATTTTTTATTCCAATTCAACATGAAAATGCTTAAACTGGCCCTGGTAGACGATGAAATTCTCTTTTTGAATGGATTAAAAGCCATACTCGAAAACGAACATGATTTAGACGTGGTTTATACAGCAACCAATGGTGATGCATTCCTCAAGCAATATCACTCCTCTTCATCCTTTCCAGACATCATTCTGCTCGACCTTAAAATGGATGGAAAAGACGGAGTAGAAATAGCAAACCGCATCAAGGAAACTAAGCCCGAGCAAAAGATCATTATTCTTTCCAGTTACTATAAAGACACCTTTTCGGGCTATATGATGCAGCTTGGGGTAAATGCATTCTTACCCAAAAACACGCCTCCTGATGAGTTGATTCAAGTTATCCATAAAGTACACAAACAAGGGCTATACTTTAGTGAAAATCAATTTAAAAGCTTGCAAGACCAACTCTCCTCAAGGGTAAAATTCCGTACTCCATATTATCACGATAAGGAACAAATCAGTCACAGAGAAAAGGAGGTTTTAGAGTTGATCTGTCAGCAGAACACCAATCAGGAAATTGCCAACAAGCTCCATATCAGCATACGAACTGTGGAAGGACATCGCAACAAGCTCTTATTGAAAACCGAGGCTAAAAATACCGTTGGCTTGGTGCTGTATGCCATTTTTCACCAAATGATAGATTCAGATAAGATGATTAGCGATTATGGCTACGATTTCTAATCAGACCTCCTCCTTCTTGCATAACCAAAGCATCTTTTCCAAATCAAAAAAAGCCTGAAAACAGTGAGAGTGTGAGAGGCGAGTGCGAAAAAAAAAAGCAGCATTCGCACTCATTACTTCGCGCTCACACTGCTTTTTTGTTATCCCACTAGATCTTGAAAAAATTTTTCTACCATACTGATAATCAAAATATTAACAGATTCGTTTTTCTTCATGCGGAAAGTTTTTGAACCTAAATTCATTGATTTACCTATTTATTTTATAAATGGTCTGTTATCTTCCTCCAATGTTCAATTTGAACTTGCTCTTCCTTTGGCAAGCTATCAAACCATTTTTTAGCAAAATCATATTTCTCACATAATTGGAAAATTAATTCTGAGGTAATTCTCTGGTTTATTTCAATGGTTGTAGAAATTGACTCCAATAGCCCTGATTTTTCCTTATAAAACTGATTATATTGTCGATCACCGATGTGTTCGGCATGAACATAATTCGAAAATAAACCCCATTGCTCAATTAGCTTAGCCATTCCTGTATTCTTAACTAATTCGTCCGTCTTAATAAGCCTAGCCTCTTTTGGTTTGTAATAAGCTTTCTTTTTTTTATCATCCGACTCTAAATAAATCTTATTCTTCAAAAGAGCTTCGTGCGTTGATTTAAGTTCACCTTCTAACTCAATTTTCTTCGGATGATCATCAGGTATGCGTTCTACTAGTCGATTTTGCTTCAAAAGACCATGTAATCGATACACAATCAATCTCAAATCACTTAATTGCTTGTCTTCTGAATCGAAAAACAGATAATTGATAATGACAAAAGATTCTATTTGAAGCCGACTAAGAGCATAAATTGAAGTAATGTCATAAATAGTAACATGAGTATTTTTAACTGGAAATTCAAAACTTTTAGCTAGTTGAGCGATGGAATAATTGGTGAATGAATGTCGAAAAAATTTGCTTTCAAGAATTCCAGCAGCTAGCCCCTTAATTTTTTATTCATCGAATATGGCTTGTGCCACAGTGGCCAATTGAGTATTTAGTTCTGTAAAGTATTTCAACTGCTTGGGAAGGTTTTGATCCATTGTGGACATTATGATATCCCATTCTATGATACTCTTCGAATTTTCATTTTTCATATTGTTGGGTTATTCATGCAGGAACATTATCCAATTGACCAACTCGATAGATGAATAATTTAAAGCGGAAATCCGTAGAATTCATTTAGTAGAGTTTAATCAAAAATAGGTCTTTTACATTAGTCAAATTTGTTCATCCTTGGGTCTGCTTTCTTATTCAGGACTTAATATAAATGATACTTTAACCGAAACAACTTGGGTTTGTTGTCCTAAATTCCTAATCTCCTTTTATTATCTTGACACCAATGATAGACAAGAGTTCATTGACATTTTGATCGCTTAACACTTAGGTTTGTTTTTAGTTTTGTGGGAAGTTTTCAGACTTTCGAAATTTACAAATTACTCATTATCAATAAATTGAATTTTATTAATAGCAAGAAAAAATCCTTGCAAATAACTGATCTACAAGGGTTTAAATAATTTTTCATTGACCATTTAGGATCTTTCTCGAACCAATTGTGCAAATTTCCCCTCAATTTATAATGTACACTCCCATACCAACTAAAACCAACTGTTTCCCTCTTAAATCTTTCAGATACTTGCATAATGACAGATGAACAAGCTGAACACCTAATTAATCGAGTATGGGATCTTCGAAGAAGGGGTATAAAAAATGAAGAAGAATTAATTACGACTCTCCAAAAAGAATTCAATGGAACCGATGATAGTTTTAGGTGGGTACTAGAAATGATAAATACTGGAGGTTTTAGAGCTAGTATCATGTGCTCGGGAAAAAAATACCCTAAGGGAAATTTAAATATTGAAAGTAATCCAATCCTAAAAAATGCCTTTAGGATGTATTGGATTGATTTAAGAGGAGAAGACCATTATCGGAAATTTTATCTCAATAGAAACATCCCCTGGTGGATATTTTGGAAACGCAAATAGAATTTACAGCACTATGAATAACAAACTATTTTTATTATTGATTACTGTTTTAGTATCAACCTCAATATTTGCTCAGGATTTTAGCGATTCAACTAACAACCCTCAATTCAACCGTGAAAAAGACAATGGTATTTGGAGATTACTTCTTGCATTTTCACTATTCTTAATTGTAACATTAGCTAGAAGGCTTATTAAAAAACAAAAAACTAATGCTCACGGTTAGTATTTCTTTTGCCTTTCCACTAATTCAATAAAACTCTCTATTTCCGAGTTCAAATCCGATACCATGAAGTTTACTGTTTCAGTCTTATTCCGTTCATTCTCAAACTCTACTTTATAACTTCTGTAAGTCAATCCTAAAATACTGGTATGGCCAGGCACATATTTAATAGAATCTATATTTTTAAGAGGGATTACCCTTTCTACAGCATTTCTTTTAAGCATCATCTCTTCACTGTTGAAATATATTGCCCAGCTTTTTTTAACCTTTTTGAAAACCAAAGCAATTCCAATAATACTCAAGACAAACAGAACTGGATATTTCAAAAATGGACTCGTCTCCCAAGCGTTATAAACAACTGAGGTAATTAAGCAGAGAATAAGCAAACTAAATACTGCTTTTGGAATCCAATAATTACTAGCTAATTTGATCAATTGCAAATAAGTCAATTTTTATAACCCAATCTTGAGGTATTTTTTTATCGTTGAATATTCATACCTAAGTTCGAAAAATGGAGTTAAAGGTTTCATATAATGAGGAACATAACAAGCTTTAATGATTTCAATTCCCTCATTAGTCAAGGAGAAATCACGAAGGTTAAATGATTCATAACAATCCTCGTAATATTCTAGCGCTGTTTCAAGTTCACCTTGGTCAATATCTCCGTTTTCCAAGTCTGTATTTAAAACATCCAACTGATCTAAATATTGAAAGTGAAATTCTTTAAAAACCATCATTCTAAAACCTGAGCTGGTATCCAAAACCGATTCAATTTTTATTGGTTCGCTTGTTATTAGCGAGTAGTTAAAATAGTCCGTCCATTGAGTACAATACGCTCCGCACCATTCAACATCTAGATTTAGAGATAGAATACCCTTTTGGTTGTAGGTAACCTTAAAATCCAAGTACGACACCCTATCATAAGCCCATTTTATTAAGGCAGAATCAATATGATCATCGAGAAACTCCTCACGAGTAAGTCGATTTTTTAAATCCCAGTTAATCACTGAATCTATTTGATCATTTCCAGTTCTAATAATTGGGTAATTCATTTTATCACCAGAAACAGGACGAGAGTAATGTTCGGTTGGAATAATTAAAGTATCGATTCTTGCCTGTTGACCAAATAAGCAAATCGGATTTAGTAAAAAGAGAAAGGAAATAAATTTTGTCATTTTACACTTCATTCCAAATGTTAATTAAGTAGATATACTCGTAATGAACAACCTATTCTTTCCGAACAATTACTTTGATCTCTTGGTCTGGTAGTTTTTGTTTTATTTGAATCATACGCTTTTCATCATCACACTCATATTCGTCAAGCATTGAAACCTCTTCATTCTTGTTGAAGTAAATAGTTTTTGAAACATCCCTGAACGATTTAATAGTAGATTTGGCTTAAATCCTCTCACTAATTTCTCCTTCAATGATAGAAGATGCAACATAAACAATACCTTCCCGATTAAGAATCACCCTTCTAATTTTATCATATACAATTCCCTGATCATGAGACAAAAGCCAAACATACCATAGCTAACCCTTTCTTAATCAATTCAAAGCTCACTATATGGTAATAGTTTCATTAAATCTGAAAAATTATTCGCATCATAAAATTCGAAGAACAGATTAATACGAAACAAAACTGTAACCTATCCCGAGTCCAAAAATAACAGGTATAGCATCCAAATCGCTATATAAAGCAAAACCAGCCATATAATGAAAAGTTAACTTACCGCTACTACCCCATCCCGAGCTCCATCCATCGTAGTACAACCTTAACCCAAGGGGCCTAGAATAATTATCAATATCTGTATCGCTAGAAGCAGTTGCAGTGTTTAATTCTCTATTAAAATAAAAAACCACATCAGCATTCAATCTGGAGACCGAAGCTCCTCTGCGATTACTACCTTTTACAGATGGGATTAACCAATGAGCTTGTTTAGCTGTTACCATAGAGAAACCTCCAATAAAATGATATGCACTAAAATCATCATATTGGTTAAACCCGAAACCTGCATGAGGTCCATAGGATCTTCGTTTTTTTAAGGAAATCTCTAAAACATATCTTTTTACTCTATCATTCCCCATGTAAACTTGTCGAACAGATTGTTTAATCTGTGTTCTTTTTATTTTATTCTTAATAAAAAAGGTAGCGTCAACTGTTCCACCATAAAGCCCACCTCTTGTACTGAGAAAATATTTGTTAGGAGCGTAATGGCTATATGCTAAAACTTTGGTCACTTCAGGACCAAAAACTCCC
This sequence comes from uncultured Owenweeksia sp., assembly GCA_964485405.1. GTDB lineage: Bacteria > Bacteroidota > Bacteroidia > Flavobacteriales > Schleiferiaceae > CAKZNE01. The sequence goes on from CAZAJG010000008.1 coordinate 67,831, forward strand.
ACGTATATGGAATTCCTGAATGCCTTATCAGGATCTTTTGATATTATTTTTACATCAATTTCGGTTCCATCCTCAAATTGATATGTTCTCATTTGAGCTTTAATGATACAGGGGAAAATAGCTAGTTGAACTATAACCAGTAGCAGTCTCGACATTTTGTTAGTTTGTTAGTTTCTAAAATTGCATCAAAACTAATAGATCATTATTGGTCTATCAGTGGTTTAGCAAATACTATCCGCATAAATAGTAAGCTTCTAATATAACACGAATCTTTCTATACTAATACAAAAACAAAAAAGCCTGAGTTAAAAAACTCAGGCTTTAAAAGTTGTCCCACTAGGACTCGAACCTAGACTGACGGTACCAAAAACCGCTGTCCTGCCAATTAGACGATGGGACATCCTCCGTTAAGGGGCTGCAAATATATACATTCCTGTGAATTCCAAAAAAATTATTTTCAGCTTTATTTGTCTTTGTAAAACCCCCATAACTCAGCCTTTTGGCCGTACTTCTCCAGCAAAGCTTTCTTTTACAATCTTTTAAAGGTCTTTAACAGTACATTCAGATTTTTTACACCTATATTTTTTTAAATTCGCCACCTGACACTAAATAATGATTCATGCCGCTTAACTACAACAAGCTAAACAACCTCTTGGGTTGGATTGTATTTGCCATTGCTACTGCTACTTACCTATTAACCATAGAACCCACTGCCAGCTTCTGGGATTGTGGAGAATATATTGCCACTGCTGTAAAGTTACAAGTAGGTCACCCTCCCGGTGCACCCTTCTTTCAGCTGATGGGTAATTTCTTTGCTCAATTTGCTTTTGGCGATGTAATGAAGCAAGCCGCTATGGTAAACGCTCTATCGGCTTTGAGTAGTTCATTCACCATCTTATTTCTCTTCTGGACTATTACCGCTTTAGGTAGAAAATTTGCTTCCAAATACGGGGAGTTAAACGATGCTCGCTTAGTGTCAGTATTAGTGAGCGGTTTGGTAGGCGCTTTGGCCTACACTTTTAGTGATAGTTTCTGGTTTTCTGCAGGTGAAGGAGAGGTATACGCCATGTCTTCTTTATTTACATCTATTGCCTTTTGGGCCATCTTAAAGTGGGAAGCGGAAGTGGATCACAGTCCACGAGCTGGAAGATGGATTGTTTTTATCGCTTACATGACGGGATTGGCCATTGGGGTGCACATCTTGGTGTTCCTAACCATTCCTGCTATCGTATTAATCTACTTCTTTAAGAAAGATCCAGATATTACGAAGGGTAAGTTTCTACGTTACAATATTATTGCCGTTATCGTACTGGGTGTAATATTTGCCGGAGTAATTCCTATTGTCCTAAAAACCTTTGGTTTCTTAGAAATTCTATTTGTAAACAGCTTTGGTATGCCGTTTAACTCAGGAACCATCTTTACGATGTTGCTGATTGTAGGTTTAGCCGTATTTGGGTTAATGTATACCCGTAAAAAGGAAAAGCCCCTTTGGAACACCCTTATCCTTTCTACCTTATTTATATTATTGGGATATTCTACCTTCATCACTTTAGCGGTTCGCTCTAATGCCAACACACCTATTGATGAGAATAACCCGGAAGATGCACTTTCGCTCTTAGATTACTACAATCGTGTTCAGTATGGAGATTGGCCAGTAGCTTATGGTGCTTACTACAATGCTCCGCTCAACCGTCAAGAGCCTTATAAAGATGGAAAACCGGTTTATGCTAAAGATGAAGAATCTGGCAAATATGTAATCTCTGATACTAAAGAATTTAGTGTTCCCAATTATGCGGATAGCCATAAAGGTATTTTTCCAAGAATTTGGAGCACCGATCCCAATCATGCTCGTTACTACGAGAAAATTGCGGAAATAAAAGACAAAAAGAAGCGTCCTACTTTTGCGCAAAACATCAAGTTTTTCTGGGAATATCAGATTGGACATATGTACTGGCGTTATTTTATGTGGAATTTTGCAGGGCGCCAAAACGATGACCAGCACCGCTATGAATTAACCAAAGGAAACTGGCTGAGTGGTATCGATTTTATTGACTCCGGCCGTTTAGGACCTCAAGCGGATTTACCTTATCACGATAAAAACTCACCCGCCAGAAACGAATACTATTTATTACCTTTTCTATTGGGGGTAATTGGTTTGTATTTCCACTTCAAAAAATCAGGTAAAGATGCCTGGGCTTTAACCTTATTCTTTTTGGCTACCGGTATTGGCGTACTCATTTACACCAACGTTAGGCCCTTTGAGCCTCGAGAAAGGGATTATTCCTTTGTAGGTTCTTTTTATGTATTTGCCATTTGGATCGGATTAGGAGTACACGCCATTTTTGAGCTTCTTAAAGAGAAAGCAAGGAATAAAAATATGGCGATGCTAATCGGTGGGCTCTGTTTGTTATTGGTTCCAGGTATTATGGCCAAAGAAAACTGGGACGATCACGACCGTAGCAACCGCTTTTTAGCGCGTGATATTGCTCGTGCTTACCTAGATTCGTGCGAACCGAATGCTATACTGTTTACCAATGGGGATAACGATACATTCCCGCTCTGGTATGTACAGGAGGTAGAAGGGTATCGAACCGATGTCCGAATCATTAACCTCAGCTTACTGAATACCGACTGGTACATCGATCAAGCCAAACGAGCGGCTTACGATGCAGCTCCAGTGCCTTTTTCTTTCACACATGATCAATACAAGCAAGGTACACGTGATGTAATTTACTATCAAGAAAGACCGGGTGTTAAAGGAAGATGGAAGGTTGAAGATCTAATCAAATGGATTAAGAGTGATGATCCTCAAACCAAACTTCAGGCTGCAGGCGCTAAGGAGGTGGATTACTTCCCACAGAAAAAAGTTAGACTCTCCATCAACAAAGCTCAAGTATTGGCCAACAATGTAGTTTCTCCTGAAAATGAGGATAAGATTGTGGATTATATTGACTGGAACTTGAATACGGGTGTTCTCTCTAAAAGAGATATGATGGTGATCGATCTTATCGCGAATAACGATTGGACACGTCCTATTTACTTTAGTATTACGGTAGGGAACAACAGTAAAGCTTACTTCTGGTTAGATCAGTATTTTGAATTGGAGGGCTTAGCTTATCGCTTTGTTCCAATCAAGTATCCAAAGCAGAGAAATGGTGTTGATTACGGTAAGGTAAACACGGATAAAATGTATGCCAACATGATGGAGAAATTCCAGTATGGAAACATGGAGCTCCCTGGTGTATACTTAGATGAAACCAACCGAAGAGTATCTTACAACTTGAGAAACTGCTTTGGAAGATTGGCTGAGGAATTGGTAAAAGAAGGCAAAAAGGAAAAGGCTATTGAAGTGTTAGACCTTTGCGTGAAGAAAATTCCGGAAGAAAAATTTGAATACAACTACTTTGTATTCGGTGTAATTGAAGGATACTATTTAGCAGGAGCTAATGAGAAAGCCCGCGAAATGGTAGACTTGTTTACCACGCGTTTGGATGAAGAACTAGCTTACTACAGCAAGTTTAAAGGCAAGCAACGGAAGTCAATTGATCAAGAGGTAGGAGCAGCCGCTTCTTACTATCAATCTCTAGTGCAGATGGTACAACGCTTTGAATACAAAGACAATCCACAGGAGTTCCCACAAAGCGAGCTCTATAAAAGCTTTAACTCCGCTTTACAACCTTTAGGTTTACTGAGATAAAGTTTACGATAAACACACAAGCAAAGGCCTCGTTGATTTCGGGGCCTTTTGTTTTTCTGTAGTTTTGATCTTGCATGTACAGCGTAAAAACTCCTTTTTGGCTTAAAAAACTTTACCCTTCTTTGGTTTGGAATCAGCCTCGCAAAGAGAAAAAGGTATACCTCACTTTTGACGATGGCCCCACTCCAGAAATCACGGATTGGGTATTGGATGTGTTGGCAAAATATAAGGCTAAAGCCAGCTTTTTTGTGATTGGTAAAAATGTGGAGGAACAAGCTGATATTTATCAACGCATCATAGATCAAGGACATACCGTTGGCAACCACACCCAAAACCATAAAAACGGCTGGAAAACACCTGTAGCAGACTATTTAGAGAATGTGCGTTTATGTGAAAAGCATGTAGAATCTAAATTGTTTAGACCACCTTACGGTAGAATAAGACCAAAGCAGATTAAAGCGCTCAAAAAACAGAGGTTCCAAATTATGATGTGGGATGTTTTAAGCGCTGATTTTGATGTAAAGATTGATGGGGAACAATGCTATCAAAACGTTGTGAAAAACACACAAAACGGCTCCATACTTGTTTTTCACGATAGTGTAAAGGCCTTTCCCAGGTTAAAAGTCGCTTTACCTAAAACCCTTGAAACTTTGGCCAGCCAAGGTTATGAGTTTTGTGCTCTGGGTCTATCTTAAGCGATTAAACTGCTTAACTGGCCTTTAATCATGTGCGCTGGAACTACTCCGCTTTGGCGCCATTTAAGCTCTCCTTTTTGATAGATCGCTAAGGTAGGTACGCCTTGTATATTGAGCTTTGAAGCTAATGCATTGTTTTTATCCACATCAATTTTAATCACTTTGATGCTGTCTCCCATTTCTGATTTTACTTGCTGGATAATGGGCGCTAATGATTTACAAGGCCCACACCATTCGGCATGAAAATCAATAAGCACTGGCTTTTCGGATTGAATGATCTCTTTAAATGCTGCCATATTATTTTTCTGTAGGGTTACCTTCCTTTTTCCAGCCGGTTATTCCCCCTTTAAGGTTGTACACTTTTTCAAAGCCTAGCTTATTCATTATTTTCATGGCTTTAGCACTTCTGCCTCCCATATGGCAATACACCAAATACGTTTCTTCTTTAGGAAGCTCGGCTATTTTAGTTTCAAAGTCTTTGCTTTTTACGTTTATGAGGGTCGCTCCTTTTAGGTATCCATTGCTCTTCATCTCCGCAGGTGTTCTTACATCAATAATAGAAACTTCTCCCTTTTCGATTAAAGCCAAAGCCTCTTCTGCATTTACATTCCCACCACTTACGGCCTCTTGGGCGTTACAGGATATTAGGGTAACAAACATCATCATGGATAGAAAAACGCGCATTGTATTCATCTTTTTAATTCATAAAATAATAAGGCAAAGTTAAAAAGCCTTTGCTTATTGTTTTGTGCGTAATGGCACATAAAAAAAGTCGCTTCAACGAATTGAAGCGACTTTTAGAGCTCTTATAGCTAGGAATCTAGGGATTCTGTTCTTTTAAAACGTCTGTATAGCCCATTCCATTGTACAAATTATCTACCCCTTGCGATTGAAGCCATTCCATAGCGTTCTGACTTCTTTGTCCGGAGCGGCAACATAGTACTACAGGTACAGTGTATGCTTTAAATTGATCCAAGTGATCTGGCACTGTGTTTAACGGAATATTTAAGCTTCCGGGAACATTTCCAGCAGCAAATTCCTCTTCGGTACGTACATCAATAATTACCGTTTCGGGGGCGTTTAATATTTCTTTGAGATTACTCATGAATAAGGTTCTTTAGTTCTTTCCAATTTCAAATTTACCAAATAACCACTTGAGCAGTATCCGTATTTACCATCGCATCTCCTTCTCCACAGCCCCAAGCTTCTCTAAACTCAGTCATATTACTCATAGGGCCATTTACTCGGTATTTAGCTGGAGAATGTGGATCGGTAGTTACTTGATTTCTCAAGTATTCATCCGTTTGATTGGTTTGCCAAACTTGTGCCCAACCTAAAAAGATTCTCTGTTGCCAGCTAAAACCGTCAATCTCTACTTCTTCCGTGCCATTGGCTAAAGATTCTTTGTAAGCATAGTACCCTAAAGTTAAACCTCCAAGATCTGCGATATTCTCACCTAAAGTAAGCTTACCGTTTACCATGGTTCCTAAAATAGGTTCGTAGGCGCTGTACTGAGCGGCCAAACGTTGGGTTTTTTCATCAAAGCGGGTACGGTCATCAGCTGTCCACCAATCGTTTAGGTTCCCCTCTACGTTGTACTTACTTCCCTCATCATCAAAGCCGTGCGTAAACTCATGACCTATAACACCGCCAATTCCTCCATAATTCAAAGCATCTTCGGCTTCGGCATTGTAAAAAGGGGGTTGAAGTATTCCTGCCGGAAAAACTACTTCATTGTAAGATGGATTGTAATACGCGTTTACAATATGGGCTGGCATAAACCACTCATCCTTATCTACTTCTTCTTTCAGCTTTTTCAAGTTGTCTTTTACCAAGTAGAGGTTAAGCTTCATTACATTGCTTAGGTAGTCGTCTCCAGAAATTTCCAATCCTTCAAAATCATCCCAGGTGTTTGGGTAACCAATTTTATAGGTAAAACCGGCTAGCTTTTCGAGTGCCTTTTCTTTGGTTTCTTCACCCATCCAATCCAATTGCATAATTCTTTTCTTGTATGCGGATCTTAAGTCTTCCACCATATTTTCAATCTTCTCTTTGGAAGATTCTGGAAAATATCGATCTACATAAAGATGACCTAGGGCTTCGCCTAAACCTCCATTTATCGTAGAAAGCACACGTTTCCAACGGGGCTTAATCCTTTTGCTACCGCTTAGTGTTTTACCGTAAAACTCAAAGTTTTGATTCACAAACTCTGGTGCTAAATAAGCTGCATATTCATCAATAATGTTCCAATGGGCGTAATGCCTTAAAGCAGTAGCTTCTTCTTTTTGAACAATATCATTTAAAGCTTTCATATACTCGGGCTGACCTACAATAGCGGAATCAAATTCTATTTTATTAATGCCCATATATTCCTTTAATCTTAAGGAAGGGGCTAAGTCAACTATTTGTTGGAAAGACCTTTTGTTGTATGTTTTTTCTGGGCTACGTCTGTCTACTCTACTCATAGAAACCTCAGCCAGCTTCTTTTCAAAGGCGTAAATAGCTTCTGCTGCGGTTACTGCTTCTTCTGCTTGATAACCGGAGAGTTCTAACATTTTACCTACGTGCTCTACATATTTGGCTTGGATATCCTTGGAGATGGAATCGGTTTTTAGATAGTAATCTTTATCTGGTAAGCCTAGGCCACTCTGCGAAAGTTGTAGAATGTATGCATTGGAGTTTTTATCGTCTACGGAAACAAAGGTGGACCATGGATGGCGAATTCCGAAGCGTTTAAACTCTATCATCATCCGTAAAAACATATCTACCGTTTCTATTTGGTCTGCACGTTCTAAAAGAAGGCCCATGCCACTAAGTCCTATTTCTCCCACTTTAGTGGAATCCATACCGCTTCTGTAAAAATCGGCCACCATTTGTTGGTAGGTTCCTACAGGGAGGCTATCTATTTTGGATACACTATCCAAAAGGTTTCGTACTTGTAGATTGTTGTTTTCAATCAACTCATTAAAAGAACCCCAGCGTGCTTCCGTTTCGGGTATAGGGTTGTTCTTAATCCAGTTGCCTGAGGTGTATTGGAAAAAGTCTTCGCAAGGAGAAACAGTGGTGTCTAAATCGGCTAAATCAAAACCTAGTTTTGGCCCTTTTACTTCTTCTGGGGTTTCTTGGTTGGGTTGGCAGGCAAATACCAATATGGCACTGCATCCGAGTAATATTTTTTTCATGTGTTGTTTGTAATTATTGATTGATCCAGGCTTTTCTGATTTTTAATTGCTGCGGTGTGGCATCTTCCATAAGCTGTAAAAAGTGCGGCTCTATAACCGTTCCCATTATGGCTTTGGCTTTGAGCTTTTTCTTCTTAAATTTTCCTTTTTTGTCTTCTCTGGCTACAATTACTTTTATGGTTTCTCCTTCTTTGGTGTTGGCCAAAAAGTCTTCAATAACATCAGCTATGGTATTTAGGTTTACTTCTTTACCGTTAAACTCTACCAACTCATCCCCTACTTGTAAGCCGAGTGCTTTTCCAAAATCGTCCATTTCATCGTTGTTTTCTACTCTAATTCTTCCGGTTTCAAAATTGTAGCCATATTCAATATTTCCTGTACTTATTTGTGGTACTTCCAGTTCTGCGATGTAAGCAATTCCGGCTGCTCCTAACAGTTTTTCTAGGTTAAAGAACTCACTACTTTCAAAGTGGAGTGCAAAAAACTCACGCATTTCAGGGTAGGTCATCTCCGTCATTAAATCAAACAGCTCTACATCCATAAAAAAGGTGTCTGCTCCATAAGTGGTACCCAACTCTTTCAATACGTCAATTAAGCTCTTTTCGCCATTGGATAGCGTGAGAAGTTTTAAGTCTAACGCCATTCCGGCAATTGCCCCTTTTTGGTAAAAATTGTAGTACTGATCTTTGAAAAAAGTAAGTGTAAACTCACTTGCCATGGTTAAAGGAACGTTGGCATTAAAGCCATCATTCGATTCTAACTTGGATCGAATTACGTCTAAAAACTCTTCCGTATCGTAAATGTTACTTTGAATTTGTACCAAATGAGAATTGTATTCGGTTACTCCTTCATACAACCAAATGTGTTTGGACATGGTAGGGTTGATGAAATCGAAATTAGCAATGTGCTCGGAGTGAATATTAAGGGGAGTTACAATGTGGAAAAACTCATGAGAGGTAATATCTCTAACTCCGCTGTAAAATTGATCTCCTCCAAACTCGGGCATATAAAGCACAGTAGATGTATGATGCTCTAACGCGCCATAACTGTTTCCAGCATTTTCAAGCGATACACAGTAAATTAAAACGGTATACTTTTCTACAGGAAGTTCACCTCCCAAATAAACGGCAGCGGCATCCAGCACATCTGCAATTTGTTTCATGCTTTCTTCTGCAGAAACTGTGTTGGAAGGGCTGTATACAGAAACCATCACTTTAGCACCACCCACCATGCGTGTGGCTGTATCTGGCTTGCAATACAAAATGGGATTATCGTGAACGATAAAGTAATTGCCTGCTGTAAAAACATCCAGCGTATCGCTCATTTCACCAATTAGGGAAGTGCTGCCATACAAACCATCTGGCTTTGCTATGTTGAGTTTAAACTCAAAGTTTTTGTAACCATCTATATAACCGATGTATCCAAAGTTGTTCAATAAAAACACGTCTTCTTCGGTACTGGTTCCTGCAGGTTCAAAAATACCTGTTGGCTCTTCCGCATCGTAGCTATCATCTGCCATATAGCTAATCTTATACAGCTTCTTAGCGTTATAGATCATCCAACGGTTGATATCGATTTTTCTGGTTTTTAACTCTTCTCCATAACTATCAAAAGCTTTAAAGTCATTTATAAATTGACCATAGTTTTCAATATCATAAGTGCCCGGTATAATTTTAGGCATATGAAACTCTGCACTATCTTGATAAATAATAGGAGGAACAATATCTACAGGAATCTTATCATCTACCACTCCTCTTAGGTTCATAAACACAGCGTAGGAGTTATCGTGTTGAATAGGTTCAAACTGCGCCTTAACGGAAAGCGCCAAACATAGGTTGACAAAAAGAAATAAAGAGAATTTTCTCATGGAGTTTATTTGTATTAAACGGATCCGAAAATATAACGGGCTAATATAAGATTAGGTAGCATATTCTAAAACCTACATTAGAGTTATTCAATGCTTTAAGAGATTAAGGAAATATTTATTCATACCTCAAGGTGTTTACAGGCTTGGTTCGTGCAATTTTTACGGAATGGTAGCTTATAATGATGTAAGCTAAAAGAATGGCTGTAAGTCCTGAGAGTATAAATACCCAGGAGTCTAAATCTGCCTTGTAGGCAAAGTTACCTAGCCAACCATTAATGAGTAGGTAAGCCAGTGGTATAGCTAAGATTACGGAAACAATAATGAGCATAAGCATATCTCGTAAAATGAGGCGCACCATCTGTCTTAAATCTGCTCCTAACACTTTTCTAATGCCTACTTCTTTTGTTTTTAAGCTGGTGGTAAAAGAGGCTAATCCGGTTAATCCTAAAAAGGAGATAAAAATAGCGAGGTAGGTTAAAAAAAGGATTAATCTGCTCTGCCTCTGCTCTTCTTCATAGAGCTTTAAAAGGTCTTTATTTAAAAAGGTAAACTGAAAGGGGATATCTGCTTTTGCCTTTTTTAGCTTTCCCTCAATCTCATCTATGATACTTAAAGGTTTAGGGCTACGGGCTTTTGTAAATATCTTTTCAATACTGTTTAATGCTCCTAAAAGGTTTTCACTATCTACACGTACATGCAAGTATCCTTTGTTTTCTTCCTGTAAAGTGATCACCACTGGTACAATATCTTCATGTAGGGAATGGGCATTAAAATCTCTCACTACTCCTATTACTCTACCGCTATAATCCTCTTCTCTACCCGGAGCTATTATATCAATTCGCTTGCCTAAAACACTGGTATCGCATTCAATTAAGGCGGCTGCTTTTTCATTTAAGATGATTGGGTATTCGGGCTTATCCAGGTCTTCCGTTTTAAAAGTACCTCCCTCCAACAATTCAATTTCCATTGTTTTGAAGTAATCCGTACCCACCATCATAAAATCCACTACCTCTTGTCGCTCCTTACCTTCATCGCCTTCTAAACGCACCAGGGTTCGAGCCATGCTTTTACCGGGTATAGCACTGGCCATGCTACTGGCTTTTACATACCTGCTTTGCGCTAAATCTTTTCTAATTTCTGGGATCTGCTTAATGGTAACCGTATCTTGAAGTGGGATCAATACAATATCTTCTTTGTTGAATCCTAAATCTTTATTCTTTACAAATTCCATTTGCTGGTACATCAGTAGTGCGGTAATAACCACCGCTACGGAAATGGTGAATTGAAAACCCACCAAAGCTTTACGCATACCTAAGCCGCGATCTTGTTTTACCAAGCCTCTTTTTACAGCCGCTATAGCTGGCACGCGGCTTAAATATACTGCTGGGTAAGACCCACTGAGGAGCGCTAGTGTTAGAGTGAGTAAGGGTAAAAACCAAACTAAATCTGGATATTCTATAAAGTTTAGGGATAAGTCTTTTCCTATAATTTGGTTTAAACTGGTGAGCTCTAAAACCAGCTCTACCATTACCAGACCAATACAAAGAGCCAAGCCACTGAGTAGTATTGATTCGGCCAATATTTGAAAAATAATCTCTTTTCTACCGGAGCCTAATACTTTTTGCATTCCGGTTTCTTTCACTCTTTTTAAACTTCTAATAGTGGCCATATTCACATAATTGATACAGGCCAGCATCAATATTAAAACACCAATAGCCCCAAAAGTATAGAGGTAACCTTTGCTACCCGATGGACGATCGAATTGCAAACCCGATGTGTCAAAGTGAACTTCTTTTAACGGAATAATATCTACATCGTAACTGGCCACAAAGTCGGTGGCGTTTGCCAACATATACTTTTCATAAAATTGGTCAAACCGGCTCAATAGCAATTCGGGCTCATAGCGTTTATCAAAACGTAAAAAGGTGAATGCATCAATACGCCATAGGCTGTTGAGCATTTCTTCTGGTGTTCTCTTTTTATAAAAAGAAGAGATGAGTGCGGTAAATTTATGGTGTGTATTTGCGGGTAAATCCGCTATTAAACCGGTAACCGTATAATCGTAGTTGTTGGTACTGATTATTTGACCTACCGGATTCTCTTCTCCAAAATACTTTTTGGCAAAGCTTTCTGTAATTACAATAGATTGTGGTTTAGATAAGGCTCCTCTAGCATCACCCGCCAAAAATGGAAATTCAAATACTTTAAAAAAGTTGCTATCTGCCAACCCAATTCCATCGTCACCCAATTTTATTAGCTCCCGCTTAAACAGCACATTTTCATCAATATGCATAATTCGGGTAGAAGCATCAATAAATTCGTATTCAGATTCTAATAAAGGGGCTAATCCATGCCCTGCTCCAGCATAACTCTCCTCTCGGTTGTTTACTGTAAAGGTGGAGCTAACCCGGTAAATTTCGTTCTGATTTGGAATGTGTTTGTCGTAAGTAAGCTCGCTCTGCAAGTACATGAAAATGATTAGGCTTACGCCTAAACCTAATGCCAAGCCCAATATGTTAAGTAAGGAATATACTTTATTACGCATCAGCGCCCGTAGCGCAAATTTGAACCTAAACTTAAGCATGAATGAGCTTCTTTTCGGATACGATTTGTCCGTCCAAGAGTTTTACAATACGGTTGGTATAGGCTGCATCGTTCATGGAGTGTGTAACCATAATAATGGTACTCCCTTTATCATTGAGTCGGCTAAGCATCTCCATGATCTCATTCCCATGCTGCGAATCAAGATTACCGGTGGGTTCGTCTGCTAAAATCAGTTTTGGTTCTGTAACAATTGCTCTACCTACAGCAACTCTTTGTTGTTGCCCGCCTGAAAGCTCAAAAGGATAATGTTTGCTTCTATGTCCTAAACCGATCTGTTCTAAAATCTGCTCCACCTTTTGCTTACGTGCCGTAGCGCTGTAGCCTAAATACACCAGCGGCAGTTCTATGTTTTCAAAAACGGTAAGTTCTTCTAGGAGGTTAAAATTTTGAAAGATGAAACCGATATTGGCTTTTCGCATCTTTACTTTCTTTTTTTCTGAGAGCACTTTTACATCTACATCATCTAAGATATACAGACCGCTATCAAAGCTATCCAGTAAACCGATGATGTTGAGCAGCGTTGTTTTTCCGCAACCAGATGGCCCCATAATAGAGACAAATTCTCCTTTTTCAACATTAAAATTCACTTCTGCAACCGCTTTGGTTTCTACAGAATTGGATTTGTAAACTTTTGTTATATGATGAAGATGAATCATATGGGTATTATCTCACTTTATGACAAGCAAAAGCCCTCTGCCAATTTTTGAACGTATCACACAAATTTACCTAAAGGTAAAAAAGAACTCGGCAACGAGGGCTTATTATTAATTATAAGAATAGGATCCAAGGGAGAATAAAAAAAATCCCGGAAGATAGTTAGTTGGAGGATAACCGATTAACCCTAAAATTCTGCTACTTGAACTTGAAATTAAACAACCAATTTTACCCAACCTTCTACCCAAAAAGTATGAAGAAAGAACAGCGCTGATTCACAGCTTATCCGGGATTCTTTACAAGGACGCACTTGAGTGCATCCTCACCTTGTGTACTGTAGTGTTACAATGCTCTGTAACGTATATTTTAATCTAGTAACTTTCGTTTCACTCAGCGCTTCATTCTTCATTTTTATCCTTTACGCTCACTGTGATTTTGGCTAACTCGCCTTCCGCTAGGTTTTATCCTGCGGAGGCCAGTGCCGTTGTAAGAGCAAAAAAACTGATCTTACATTCATTGTTTGGTTTCGTTTTATGCTTTAGTCTTCGTTTCGTGCCAAGTATAAGGCAATTGGTATTCCTTGTTTTTAAATACCTGACTATCATTTACTTAACTTTTCACACCTTAAAACGAGTGTTCAGTTTCGAACACATTCTTGTTCAGTTTCGAACAATATGTATACTTTTCCTCACAAATAAGAGAACCTATTTTTTTTCTCTATTCCCTAAATTCCATTTTAAAAGCCGCACAAATACGCATTCATGAAAACGAGCCACACCATTCTTATTGTTGATGATGACGAGGATGTACTAACCTCAGCACGGCTTTTATTAAAACAACACTACTCAAAGGTTTACACTTGTGATGACCCCAAACAGTTAAATCAAGCTTTATCCAAATGGCAACCCGATTTGGTATTGCTCGACATGAATTTTACTCGTGGGCTAAACGATGGACGAGAAGGTTTGTACTGGCTAAACCGCATTAAGGAAGTAAGTGTGGAAACACAGGTTATTTTGATGACCGCCTATGGTGAAGTGGAACTGGCGGTTGAGGCTATAAAAAAGGGAGCTTTTGATTTTGTTTTAAAACCTTGGACCAACGAAAAACTTCTGGCTACGGCTTCCAATGCCTTAAAACTAGGTAGGGAACAAAAAAAGGTAGAACAGCTAAAACATACTAAAACTAATCTGGAGGAAAAGATTGGTTTAAAGGATGAGGATTTAGTAAGCCGATCCGCAGCTATGCGTGCCGTAATGGAAACAATAGGCAAGGTAAGCGCTACAGATGCCAACATTATTCTCTTAGGTGAAAATGGAACGGGTAAAAGCGTTTTGGCTATGACCATACATCGTCTATCCAACAGAAACAACAATCCTTTTATTACGGTGGATTTAGGGGCTTTAAATGAGAACCTTTTTGAAAGCGAGCTCTTCGGGCATAAAAAAGGCGCATTTACGGATGCTCATTTGGATAAACCAGGACGGTTTGAGGTAGCGGATGAAGGAACCATATTTTTAGATGAAATTGGAAACCTCAGTCCTTCCCTACAGGCTAAAATGCTTACCACCATTCAAAACCGCAGGGTTACTCGACTTGGAGAAAATCGAGAAAGAAATATTGATGTGCGATTGGTTTCAGCAACCAATATGCCTATCCATCAAATGG
>CAZAJG010000008.1:82207-102114 GCA_964485405.1 uncultured Owenweeksia sp.
TTTGCTTTACCGAATCAATACGGTAGAAATTGAAGTACCGGCACTCAGAAATCGCCAAGAGGATATACCCATTTTGGCAAATCGCTTTTTAAAGCGTTTTTCAAGAAAATACCATAGAGAGAATATGGTGCTTACCGAAGAAGCTTTGGACCGCTTGTGCGATTACCATTGGCCTGGAAACATAAGGGAGTTGGAACACGCTATTGAAAGGGCCGTGATAATGAGTGATGAAAATGAGATTAAAAACTTCGGCTTACAACTCTCTCAAAATAATGGTTCTCAACCCAGTGGATTAAATTTGGAGGAGATGGAAAAGCACCTTATTAATAAGGCATTAGAAAAATATAGAGGCAACATATCAAGAGCCGCGCAAGAGTTAGGACTCACTCGTGCGGCCTTGTATAGAAGAATGGAAAAACATGATCTTTGATAGATTTTCAACGGGTGCGATAATCCGTATTTTATTGATTTTAGGAAACATTTTCTTGTTTTCCTTTTTGTGGTTTAACTACGATAACTTGGTTTTCGTGTTTATTCTTCAATTCTTCATTTTAGCTGCTCAAACGTGGGAGTTTATTCGCTTTAGCAATCATACCAACCGGGAGCTAAATAAATTTTTAGAAGCGCTTAAGCACCATGATTATTCGGTGACTTTTGGCGGCTCGGGGCTTGGAAAGAGCTTTGATCATCTCACGGAAAACTTCACCGTTCTTATTGATCGTTTAAAGGACAATAGAGCTCATCAACATGGACATTCTGAGTTATTAAACTTGGTGCTCGAAAGTGTGAAAATTGGCGTAATTGTAGTTGAAAAGGATGGAGAGGTCGTATTGATGAATCCTCCCGCGCAACACATGTTAGAAGTTCCTCAGTTTCATCATTGGGAGATGTTCCAGAAAAAGAAGCCTGAGTTTGCTGAACAATTAGGAAAATTTGATTTTGAAGGCCGAAAATTAATCAGCATTGACGCTCAGGATTTTTACCTCGACCTAGATCACATCACTTTAATGGGTCAAGTGTATCACATTGTTTCCTTTTCGGATTTAAAAAATGAGATTGAGCAAAAAGAGATCGAAGCCTGGCATAAGTTGATTGTTATTTTAGCCCATGAGGTGATGAATTCCATTACGCCAATTAGCTCTCTTTCGGAAACTATACAGCACATGCTCACCGATGAAAAGGGCAACACTTTACCAAAAGAGGAGGTTACAGAGGAAAAGATAGAGGATATACTCGAAGCGCTAAAGACTATTGTGCGGAGAAGCCGTGGGATGCTGAGTTTTGTACAGGAATATCGGAAACTTACCAAGCTGCCTGCTCCAAATCTTGAAATTTTTAATATTAAAAACTTTCTGGAAGAGGTGGTTCAGCTCATGCAACCCGAAGCAGCCGGCAAAAATATAGAGATAAAAATTGATGTGGTACAGCCTAAGCTTGCACTTAAAGCAGATCGGAAAATGATAGAGCAGGTTTTAATCAACCTGGTTGGAAATAGCATCTATGCGTTAGAGAAAACAGCCAATCCTACTATTCACATAAAAGCGAAGCTAACAGAAACCCATACTATTATTGATGTGGAAGACAACGGCAAAGGAATAAAAGAGGAAATCATTTCCTCCATATTCATCCCCTTCTTCTCCACTCGCAAAAATGGATCAGGAATTGGGCTCACTTTGAGTAAAAATATCATGAAGCTCCACCAAGGGAATATTACGGTGCAATCTACTGAAGGAAAAGGCACTAACTTCCGATTATCCTTCAGGTAATTATACCAATTAACCAATTTTTGCGTTAATCTGGCTTAAACCAAAAGCCATGAAAAACCTCCTATCTCTAGTACTTATCGCATTCATCAGCCTTAGTTTTACGCCTGGCGGGAAAAATTCTTCGATAAAAAACTTTGTTTACACTTACCCCAATTTGCACGTTGCTCAGTTTGAAACGACCAACAAGGAGTACAAAGAGTTTTTAGCTCATTTAGAAAAAACAGGCTCTAATAAAATTGAGAAGTATCAACCCAAAAGCTCTATGTGGACGTCTTATTTTAAGGCATTTGCAGAGAACTACTTTGATCACCCTGCTTACGATCGTTATCCTGTTGTAAACCTTTCTTTTGAATCCATTCAAGCTTATTGCCAATGGAAAACAGATCAATACAATTAAGATCCAAAGCGTAAGTTTCATAAAGTCGTTTTTCGTTTGCCCACCGAAAAAGAATGGAAAAAATTCTCAAACCCTATTCCAGGAAACAACCTTCCTTGGATTGGTCAAAGTCCGTTTAGAGAAGATAAAAAAGGTAAGCTAACTGCTATGGCTAATGTAAAGGTATTCGACTATGTTGACGAAGTGTATAACTTCACTTTTGATGGCGGTTGGGTAGGCGTAGTTGGCGGAAAATATGAAGCCAATCGTTTGGGTTTATATGATGTTATAGGCAATGTGGCCGAAGTAACTTCAGATAAAATCATTAAAGGTGGAAGCTGGAATAATACCATTGAAGAATGCGGCATTAACCTACACCAAGATTTTGATATCCAAAGCCCATATGTTGGATTTAGAGTATTGATGGAAGTATTGGAAAAAGAGGGATAATTATTTTACCTCCCAAGTATTACCCCCTGCAATTAAAGCATCTAAGTCTCCTTCTCCCTTTTGCTCTTTTGCCGCATCTATTTGATCCATCATTGCGGATTCATAGGTAAAGCGGTCTTCTGAGTACAATACTCCAAAAGGTCTAGGAAAGGATTCTTCATCTGGTTCCTTTTCAAAGAATCGGCTTAAAATTTGAGCTTTAACCGGGTCTTTTTCATCGTGTTCCCATAAATCGGTAAGATCATCGCCTTCATTTATGTCTACGATTTCTGGCTTTGTTCCATTCAGCTTTAAACCTCTTGTTCCTTCAGAAAAGATAAGCGGTTCTCCCTGAGTTAAGTTTATGTTGTTGAGTCCCTTTTTCTTTTTATCCGTCCAGTTTTCAAAAGCTCCATCGTTAAACACATTGCAGTTTTGATAAATCTCAACAAAAGAAGTCCCTTTATGCTCATGCGCTCTTTTGAGTACTTCTCGCAGGTGAATAGGATCTCTATCTGCTGAGCGTGCTACAAACGTAGCTTCTGCTCCAAGCACCAGGGATAAAGGGTTAAAAGGATGATCGATACTGCCAAGAGGGCTAGATTTAGTTTGTTTCCCAAATTCTGAAGTTGGGGAATATTGCCCTTTTGTGAGCCCGTAAATTTCGTTGTTAAACAACAAAATATTGACGTCAAAATTTCTTCTTAAGCTATGGATCAGGTGGTTCCCTCCAATGGATAAACCATCACCATCCCCAGTAATAATCCATACACTTAGATTTGGATTAGCCGCCTTTAGGCCGCTAGCAACAGAGGGTGCTCTACCATGTATACTGTGCATTCCATAGCTATTCATATAGTAGGGAAAACGAGAACTACAACCGATACCCGAAATAAACACCAAGTCTTTTTTAGGAATGTCCAACTCTGGTAAAACCGTTTGCATCTGCTTGAGAATACTGTAGTCTCCACAACCCGGACACCAACGAACGTCCTGATCGCTGCTAAAGTCTTTTGCACTTAGTTTAACCGATTCAGTCATGATGCAATTCTTCTATCGTGTTTAATATATCCAAAGCTCTAAAAGGCAAGCCTTGAATTTTATTTAAAGGTTCTACTCTAACCTTATAATTTTGTTGAATAAGCTTACTAAGTTGTCCGTTGTTTAGTTCAGGTACCAATATAGTATCGTAATTGGATAGTACTTCTTCCAACTGATGATGAAACGGAAATAGATTACGCAAGTGCAGTTGAGCAACGCTCAATCCCTTCTCCAAAGCCCACCTCACCGCTACTTTAACCGAACCTAGTGTAGATCCCCAGGCAACTACTAAAATTTTGCCTTTTTCTTCTCCTTGAATCAACGTTAGTTCTCTATAGCCATCTGCCACTTTAGCCACTTTGGCTGCCCGTATTTTTACCATATACTCATGGTTTTCGGGGTCGTAACTTACATTACCTGTTTTGTCCTCTTTTTCTAAACCTCCTAAACGATGCTCTAAACCTTCCTGTCCTGGAATGGCCCATTTCCGAACCAACTTCTCATCTCTTTCATAGGGTAAGTAAGCCTCTGTTGTTTCCTCCGCAAAAGGAGGTTTTATAGCTGGATAAGAAGAAGCCTTAGGAAACTTCCAAGGCTCCGCTCCATTAGCGATATACCCATCTGACAACAGGATAACCGGAGTCATATACTCTAAAGCTATTCGTGTAGCTTCAAAAGCGGCATCAAAACAATCGGAAGGAGAAGAGGCAGAAATCACCGGTATGGGGGCCTCCCCGTTTCTTCCATAAACTGCTTGCATTAAATCCGCTTGCTCCGTTTTGGTAGGCAATCCTGTAGATGGACCACCTCTTTGAACGTTAATAATGACTAGAGGTATTTCTAACATTAAGGCCAAGCCTAGAGCCTCTGCTTTAAGCGCCATACCTGGACCAGAAGTTGCGGTAACTCCTAAGGCACCACCAAAAGCGCCACCAATAGCTGCTGTAACTGCAGCTATCTCATCTTCTGCCTGAAACGTTTTTATATTATAGTTTTTGTGCCTGGATAAGAAGTGTAAAATATCAGAAGCCGGAGTTATGGGATAACCCGCAAAAAGCATTTCTAATCCTGCTTTTTGAGCAGCTGTGATTAAACCCAAACCCAATGCTTGATTCCCCACAACATTCCGGTAATTCCCGGGCTCTAATTGTGCTTTCTCTACTTTATAACGTGTTATCGCCTCTATGGTTTCTCCATAATGATAGCCCGTTTTAAGCGCTTTTATGTTTGCTTCTAATACTACTGGTTTACTCTTAAATTTAGACTCTAAAAAGTGAATGGTATTGTCTAACTCACGATGATACAACCAATACACAAAACCAAGTGCAAACATATTTTTGGAACGATCTTTCTCTTTCATTCCAAGGTCAAACTCCTTTAAACCTTCTCGGTTGAGTTTGGTAATATCAATGCGATAAAGCTGATAATCCTCTGCTGGAATTTCATCCAACGGGTTTATACTTTCATCCAAATTGGCCAATCGTAAGTTTCGCTTATCAAAACCTGCCTCATTGGCTATTATGGTTCCTCCTTTTCTGAGGTTTTTAAAATTCTTGTGAAATGCGGCCACATTCATAGCGACCAATACATCCGGCTGCCCTCCTGGGGTGTCAATCTGTACACTTCCAAAGTTAATTTGGAAGCCTGAAACTCCTGCAATAGTTCCTATTGGGGCTCTGATTTCAGCTGGGAAATCTGGGAATGTACTTAGATCATTTCCATACAGAGCTGCTGTATTTGTAAATTGAGAACCTGTAAGCTGTATACCATCCCCTGAATCTCCAGCAAAGTGAATGGTCACTTTTTTAAGAACCTTTTCTTCTACCATTTTCTGATCTAGTCGTCTCCTACTTCAACTACTTTCACTACTTCTGGAGCGTGCTTTTTAACGGTCATTTCAACGCCAGATTTTAAAGTCATCTGGTTCACAGAACAGCCAATACAGGCGCCATGGAGCTTCACTTTTACCACACCATCATCATCCAACTCAATAAAACTGATGTCTCCTCCGTCTGAGTTTAGGAAAGGACGGATTTCACCTAGGGCAACGTTTATCTTTTCTATGGTAGTCTCTCTATTCTCAATCATTGCTTTGCCTTTTTATTTTACGGCTGAACAGCCAGCCATAGTTGTAATTCTTGTGATTTCTGTAGCGGGTAATTCTTCATTTCGCTTTACCAGCTCTTCTACCGTATTGCGCGCCATTTCTTCAAAAGCTTTACTCACAGCTGTACTATCCTGCAGCACTGCTGGCCTTCCTACGTCTCCAGATTCACGAATGGATTGCACCAATGGAATCTCTCCTAAAAATGGGATATCCATTTCTTCACTTAAATGCTTAACACCATCTTTCCCAAAGATATAATATTTGTTATCCGGCAATTCATCCGGAGTAAAATACGCCATGTTCTCAACCATCCCCAATACCGGAACGTTTATGTTTTCAATTTTAAACATACCCACTCCTTTCCGAGCATCTGTAAGCGCTACATTTTGAGGTGTACTCACAATTACCGCACCCGTTACAGGAACGGCTTGTACTAGGCTTAAGTGAATATCTCCTGTGCCTGGAGGTAAATCAATAATCATAAAATCTAGTTCTCCCCAGTGTGCATCGCGGATCATTTGATTTAAGGCTTTACTTGCCATGGGCCCTCTCCAAACTACGGCTTGGTTTGCTCCAGCAAAGAAACCAATAGACAAAAGTTTTACGCCATAGCTTTCTACAGGATCCATCTTATCTTTTCCATCTACATGAACACTGCCTGGGCGCGCATTCTCTACATCAAACATAGTGGGTTGTGATGGGCCATAAATATCAGCATCTACCATACCTACAGAAAAGCCCATATTCGCTAAAGCGGTTGCTAAATTTGCGGCTACAGTAGATTTTCCTACTCCTCCTTTACCAGAGGCTACGGCTATAATGTTTTTTACCCCTGGAAGTTTTGCTCCTCTAATCATAGAGGCTTCTTGCTGCACCTTATCCGGTACTTCCAGGTTTATTTTGATTTTAAGTTTTTGATTGATCTCCGCATGTAATACTTTCAGAATTTCTACTTCTAGCTTTTTCTTTACATGCAGAGCTGGAGACAAGCAAATTACATCTACAATAACTTCATCTCCAAAAATTTGGATATTCTTAACATGCCCTGCTTCTACCAAGTCATTGTTTGTGTCGGTAGACATTACTTTTCTTAAGGCTTCAACTATCTCGCTTTTCTTGTAGGCCATTCTATATCAAAAAAAATTCAGGCAAATGTAGGGATTAAACCCTCATTCTTAGAATGATTATAAACAATAGCAATAGCACATTAGAGGACTACACTAGCGCAACTATCCTTCAAAAAGCTTCATCAATTTCAATGAAGTAATCGGTTTAACCACAAAGTTACTTACCTCTTCATATTGCTTTGCTTTAGCGATATCTGCCGGGTCTATAGAAGATGAAACGATGTAAAGCGTAACCCGGCCTTTTGTTTCAAGTTTAACAAACTCTTCTAAAAACTGCCACCCATCCATTATGGGCATATTCAAATCAAGCAAAATTAACTCGGGCAGTGGTTCTTGCTTATCATTTATCTCAGTGAGCCCATCGATAGCATCTTTTCCGTTCTGAAATACTAAGAACTCTGAGCAAATTTGAGCTGACATCATGAGTCTTTTTGCCCCATAAACGAAAATGGCATCGTCATCTATAATACAAGCTTGTTTAACCTTCTTCATTCAAATAAATTGTAAATGTTGTTCCTATATCTACCTTGCTTTTTACATCAATAGTTCCTCCCATAGCTTCCACCTGATTCTTTGTAATAAATAGCCCAATCCCTTTTGAATCTGGATGATGATGAAAAGTTTTATACATCCCAAAAAGCTTACTTCCATGCTTTTCCATATCTATTCCCATACCATTGTCTTTTATTGATAGGGCAATCTTACCATTTTTCCTCTTAGCACTAATTCTAATTTTGGGATGGCGCCCAATTAAATGGTATTTAATAGAATTCGTTAAAAAATTAAGAAAAACACTATCCAAGTAGGCCGGAACGGCCTTTACCCTAATTTGTTCTGAAATGGTATTCTCAATTTCTCCCCCCACCAGTTTAAGCATGGCTTGAACACTGCTTATTGCGCCATCCATATGATAGTTCAAATTGACGGTTTGTAAATTATCATCTGTCTTAATATTCAAGGCAACTACATCATTAAGGTGAATGACGGTTTCCTCTAAGTGATTTACAGATACTTCAAGCATATTCATCAAATCTACCTTTTCTTTTTCATCCTTCTCATTCTTCAAAAACTCTAAAGTCATAGCCAAATTCCCCGAATGCGAACGAAGATTATGTGAAACGATATGCGCAAAATTGAGCAAGCGTTTGTTTTGATCGCTGGTAACATCTAAAATAGAAGCCAATTCCAATTCCGCTACTTTTTTATCATGGATATCCTGAAAAGTACCGTAGAGGCGAACGCATCTACCATTTTTCATTTCCGATAAACCAATAGCTCTAACCCATCGTTCATTTTTGAGCGCAGTCACAATTTGCAAGTCCAGTTGAAAGCTAGCGCCCTCAGTCATCGCCTTATCAACAGCCTTGGTAATATTATCTCTAGACTCTCCTTTTTTATAAAAATTAATTCCTTTAGAAAGATCTGGAATGAAATCTGTAGGTACTTCATGAATAACCTTAGTCATGGAGCTCCAGTTTACCGAACCCTTTTCTAAATCTATATCCCAAGTACCTATGCGGGCTGCTTCATTGGAGTTTCTGAGAAGATCTCTCAGCTTAGCCAGCTCCATCTCCTTCTTTTTCAACTCCGTAACGTCTATCCAACTGGAACGGCTGTATAGGATAGTTCCATCCTCAGCTTTTACGGGATTCACATTTAGTAGAGCAAAAATCTTTTCTCCGTTTTGCTTTTTCAGGATAAGCTCAGCATTCTTCACATAGCCTTCGGTTTGAAATTTTTCAAAGGCCTCTTTTACATCCTCCATACAGTCCGGATGATAAACCATAAAAATGGGCTGGCCAATAAGTTCTTCTTTTGAGTAGCCTAAAACATCACAAAGCGTCTCGTTTACCTGAAGAATGCTGGCATCTTCCGGGCTAACACTAACGTGCATCTCATGTCCATGATCGTAGAAATATTTATAGAATTCTTTACTTTCTTCGAATTGCCTTTTCAGGCCCCTAGTAGCCATATTGTATTCTTGATATTGATGTAGAGTATAGTTATCGTCTTTTATCGGAATTTGCAATTAAACAATCTCCAACACTGTAATATAAACCTATTTGAAAAAAATGAACGAATAATCTGGCAAAATGTTTAAAATAAACGGTGTGTGGTAGGGATGTTTAAATTTGCTTTATTCTTCTACTTTCAATTCGCTCCTTATCCTCGTATAACCACAATTTAATTCGTCTGCGCTAAGTTTCTAACACGTTTCTACTACTTTAGTATATCACTATTTTCAAAACCTTCTCAATACTGCAGAAAACAAAAGAGCTATTTCGGCAAACCCGAAACAGCTCTTTAAAAGCTTGATTTATTCTATCTCTTATTTTACAGAAAAAGAAATTTTTTCTTGCTTTCCGTTGTTTTGAATAAACAAAATATAAGATCCACTTTTAAATTGAGAAAGATTGATTTGATTTTTTGAGAAGCTCTCAACGCTCCAAACCAATGCCCCAGAAAACGAATAAATAGAAATATCTCCTCCTATCATCCCTTCTAAGTAAAGAACATCTTCAGCAGGATTGGGGTAGATTGAAAAATCAGAGGGATGCTTTATCACTGAAGCTGCTTTTTTGGAGCTCCCAATCGTATGTACACCTAAATCGGTAGAAGTGTTACTAGCATATGTATCCCATTCAGAGGTAGTATAAGCAGTGTTAGGACCACTTACAGATGGCTTACGGACTAAGGTTTGATCTTTCGCAAAATTGGTTGACCCTCCACTAAAGTTTCCGATCACATCGATTAAAGTTCCATTTTTAAACAAACCAACCGGATCGTTTCCATTAAACGTTACAATTCCACTTCCCGTAGTTACATCGGCTACTGCCGAGATGGATGAATTAGCAGAAGTATTAGCGATTACAAAAACATCTCCATCTGCCAACGAACCGCTTAAACTGTAGCTGGAGCCCCAACTACCAGAACCATTAGTTTGCTTTTGAAGACTGTAATCTGATAAATTCACTGAAGAACCTGTATAGTTGGCGATTTCTAAAGCTTTGTTGTAGGACGACCCTTCGATATACTCTGAAAAGAAGAGCTCGTTGGCAGCAGGCGAAGAACCTCCAGACCCACCATTGTGGCTACCTAAAAAAGAAAAGGTATTACTCGCCTCATTCTCCCATTCGGTAGAAGTATAAGTTGCATTGGGCGCTGTAATCGAAGAAACACGAACTTTGGTAACGTCCTTTGCAAAGTTGGAAGAGCCTCCGTTAAAGTCCCCTACAACGTCTATTAACACACCGTTCTTGAAAAGACCAACCGGATCATTACCGTTAAATGTTACAATGCTGCTACTGGTAGTTACATCCGCCTCATTGGTAATTGCAGATACCGCAGAAGAATGTGCTATCACAAAAACGTCTCCATCGTTTAAGTTACCGGTTAACGTATATTCAGAACCCCAGCTACCAGCACCGTTGGTTTGCTTTTTTAGTGAATAATCACTTAAATCTATACTTGTTCCGGTAGTATTTGCTACTTCTATCGCTTTGTTGTACGAAGAGCCCTCAATGTATTCAGAAATAAAAAGATCGCTCCCATTACCTCCGCCACCATTGTTTCCAGATCCGGAACAATAGGTGTTAAAAATCTCGCAAGCATACTCGGGATGATCAATAAATGGATTACGATTGCCTTGATAAGAATACACTATGTCGTTGCGACTTTCCTCTTCAGAACTTACCGGGTCCGCTAAGTGCCAATCCATTAAAACAGATGCTTTTCCTTGAAAAGGAGATTGATCTGTAGAGGACAGATAAGTATCTGTTAATTCAAGGTCAGGCTCTCCATTGGTTCCTTCGTAACGCACTACCATATAAAAAATCATACGGGCTACGTCCCCTTTCATTTCGTCTCTAGGTTCCCATATCCAGTCGGTAGATGAAGTATAGGACTGTGTTGCCCCCTGATAACCACCAGAACCATCTATATACTGAGTTGTAGCTTCGTCAAAATTTCGATTATTACGGGCAGAGTTGGTCGAAATATCAGCCGCTCTAAGGTGATGAATATCGGTTCCTGCTCCTTTTGATGTTCCAAAGTTACCTCGGGATTTTGCCCAGACATGCTCTCTATTCCAACCTGATCCACTGTTGTATTCAGCAGCGGCATTCATAGAAAAATTGGAGTAGATACCGATTACGTTGTTCGCATTGTTTGGATCGCGATCAGCTACTTTAAGAATATCCCAAACATCCGTATTGGAACTGCTGTAAGGGTACTCTGTATGACCATCGATAATGCCGTGCAATGCACTTTTAAGGTCTGTACCCGTTTTGCCTTGGGCGTTATTGTAATAGCCGGAAGGAATTTGCGCAAAAATTGAGTTGGAAAATACCAGTGTTAAAACCAGTAGAAACAGCCTATTAAGACTGTAAGTAGAGTTTGGTGTGCTCATGTGAATTAATTTAGATATTGATGAATTCACCAAAATTAACTCATTGAAAACCCGATTCTTATAAAATCAATGTTAACTAATTGTTAAGTGAGCTTAACCTGTTTTTTAGCAATAAAAACCCGGTAAAAATTTGCTTTTTAAGTGTTTGAATATGCTCCTTTTTAATCAAGCTCCATGTAATACTTGTCTAAACCTTCACCAAAACCATTGGGAATAATTTTTTTGGTTTGAAACCCGAGTTTTTCATAAAAGCCTTTGGTGTGTTGTGAGGTTTCCATCATGTAGGAATGTCCATCGTACTTATCCATCATTTTTTTTATCCTAAACTCCGTAAATTTTCGACCAACTCCTTCGCCATGGTATTTAGCATGAACCATACCCCAGGATAAACTGGCTTTATTGTATCGTTCATCTAAGTATACACCTCCACAAGCTATAATCTTATTGGCTTGTTCTACCACATAGTATTCTTTAAATTGATAATCGTTGAGCCAGTTTACAAAAAGCCGATATTCATGAGCTGCAAAATACTTGGGTGTATTGCTTTCAAAGATTTGAATACATCGGGATTTATCCTTTGGAGAATAGGGCCTTATCTTCATACTTCATTCGTTTGACTACATTTGGCGCTTTCGGAAAGTACTTCCTAATATACGGAGATATTTGATCGCTCACATAGCCATGCTCCAAAAATCAAGGATTGATGATACCGAATGGGTTTGGTAAAACCTGCCTCTTGCATCAGCTCAAAAAATCGTTTTTCTTCTACATATTGAATCTCTTCTCTCACTTTGTAGATGTATGCATCAATAGTTTGCTTATCGTACTTACCGAGCATTCTACTTTTTTGTAAGTCTGTGTTTTGATGCACTTCTTCTTTGCTTCCAAATATATCGACCACCAAAAATGGCGCTCCTTTTTTCAATCTTCTGGCAACGTCTTTAAGTAAGGAAAGCTTAGCTCCATCATCTGGTAAAAAATGAAGTACTAAACTCAAGGTGGCAGCATCGTAAAGAATTCCTGTTGGTAGACCTTTAACTTGGCCTACAACCAATTTAATGTTTTTGAATCGGCCCAGCCTTTTTCGAGCAATCCCGACCATATCTGGTGATGGGTCAACTCCTGTAATTTGCCAAGGGATTTCGGATTCAGCAAAAGCTTTGGTTTCATTACCTGTTCCACATCCGCCTACCAACAATTTAGGGTTCTCTTTATTCTTCAAACGGTGATGGAGGTAAAGTGGCATAGATTCCATCAGGTAATCATAGTTTGGAATCATATCTCTGATGCGCTCATCGTATGTTGACGCTCGCTCATCTTCAAAAATTTCTACATCTTTCATTGCTTCCACTTTTTACTATTACCCTTCTCAATCCTGTTTCAAAGTCAAGTAAAGAGAAGCGGTGAAATAAATTTAATCCAAATAAAATACAAAGAGAAACCGCTTAAAAACAGCAGGCCTAGATAGCTTAAAACCACCATCCATTTGGGAGGGCTATTTTCGCCTAGGTACTTTTTTCGCACGAGTTTGATATTGAACCAAGCTACGAAAGGGGCCATAATAAAGGACATGCTAGTAGCAACATTGACCAACCCCTTCATGCCAAAATTTGAGCTTTGAAAAAGGAGTATAGCTAACAAACCGCTGGCAGCCGTTCCCAGAACAAACCAATTGTAACTTTTTTCACTTTGCCTGGTCTTGTTCTGAGGTTTTAAAATCTCAAACAGCCGGTTCATACTCCTTGAGTATCCATCAATAACGGTAATACAAGTGCTAAACATAATGGAGAAGGCAGCTGAAGCGATAAAAAGATAGGCCCACTTACCAAGGGCACTTGTATATAAACCAACTATACCACTGGCAAAACCTGCCGCACCTTGTGGTAACTGCTGATCTGTACCATAAATAATGTAAGCACCCATCGTTAAAAAACAAATGGATAATAGAGCGGTAAGGATATACCCAAAGTTAAAATCAAAAAGTGTTTCCTTGAGCTTGGGTTTATACCCTGTTTGCTTAACTCGCGCTACTACCCACAAACTACTCCATGCGCTAATATCCACCGCTGTAGGCATCCAACCCATTAGGGCTAAAAGAAACAGCACCCCTACCTTACTCTCAGGAAACCAGTTTTGGGTAAAAAGATCCAAATCGCCTTGCGGGCCATTGTTTAGTGTAATGGTAAAAGTGACAACGGTGGTAAGAAGCAAAACCAGAGCTATGATTTTTATTAAGCGATCTAGTAGGTTGTATCTCCCGGTAATTAAAATAAGGACACAAATAAGGAACAACAGGAGAGTAGTGAAGCTTGTGCTTGACCAACCAAATAGATTTTGCATAAAACCCGCGGTTACAAAGCCTACTGCGGCTGTAACTAATATGGTTGATACCAAACAAATTACAGCATAGGTAAAAAGGGCAAACTTTCCGAGTTTCTGGTAACCATCAATTAAAGACTCTCCGGTTACGTTTGCATAACGAGAACCATATTCAAAAAAAGGGTATTTGAATAAATTAGCTAATAAGACGGCCCATAAAAGACTAAAACCAAAATCTGCTCCAGCTTGGGTGCTTTGTACCAAGTGGGAAACACCAATAGCGGTGCTTGCAAATAGAATTCCCGGACCTAAAGCTTTAAAGAGATTTTTGGCTTTCATAAAAAACGATTCAAGCAAATATAAATGCATCAAACTAAAAAGCCCATAGCTCTTAGAACTATGGGCTTTTTGTTTTTATTAGAAGGGGGTTAAGGGTAAGTAAGTCCGTTTACTACAACTTCTTTACAGTCCTTATTTATAGTATATTTTTCTTCTACAAATTGATACCCCATACATTTATCATCCATGGTGTGGTCTTGAATTTCAAAAAGGCAATCGTCTTTCTTCACCCATTTAAGTTCATGCTTTTCGCATTTACCATTCAATCGCAACCGGAGAAAAACTTCTCCATCTTCTATATTTAGAGCTATGATTTTAGGTAAAGTGTATTCCCTCTTATTCATGGGTTCTTCAAGAAGTTCTTCTCCTTTTTCCTCTGTAGACTCATCGGTTTCGGTAACCGTTTTTGGAGTTTTACAGGCTACAACTAAGATGAGACTCAGGGGAATCAACCACAGTTTAGTGCGCCACATACTTGAACTTATTTTGATTTGTTCCTTTTTGAACGGAAAGAATGTAGTAGCCAGCCGTAAGGCCTGATAAATCTACTTCATTGGTATTGGCCTTTATGGTTTTAACCGTTCTTCCAAGTCCATCAAAAACAGTGATCTCACTCTCTAAACCTTCTTGAAATAGGTATAACGTTTGCTCCCCTACATATGCCAATTCAACTTCTTGTGCTTCTAAAGTAGAAAGGTTAGCGATATGACTTTTAATCCAGGATACTTGAGAAGAAACTCTTGCAAAAACCGCTGCATAATCTGCATCACCGCAGTATACTCCCCAACTTACTACCCCTACTTGTACTGGATCACTTCCGCTTTCATTAAACAAAGGGCCACCACTATCTCCAAAGCAAGGTGATTTGTCTTGAACTGGATCTGGAGCAAGAGTAGGCAGTGCCTTTTCGTTTAGGGTACTGTAGCTTGCATCTAGACTTTTAGCGCTGTCTACTGTTATTACGGTAAGATCTACGAATAACAGAGTATCTGATTGATGATATACAGGAACTACATTAGGATCTTTGTTGGCACCAAAACCTATACTTCTCAAGCTTGTTCCTACCATTTCGTGCACTGTATCGTTACTATTGGCTGGCAGTTTAACAGGCTTTATGTTTACAGGTTGACTCAATTTAATCAGAGCTACATCCGAGTTGTCGTCTGCTCCACTTAAAAAGTCAGGGTGTACAATAACCGTATCTACGGTTCTGTGAATCCAATTTCCATTTGGATCTTCTAGGGCATATATATTGAAGCCAATTTCTACTTCATGTGGAGCAATGGCGTTTCCTGTATTGTAGTCAATTAAACAGTGTGCCGCAGAAAGCACCCATTGGTCGGTAATTAAACTTCCTCCACAAAAGAAGTTATCGTTCAAATCATTTGGATCTGTTGAACCTGCTTCTAGTAAAGTGGCCATAAAGGGATAATCTCCATTATTAACAGGCGCACCTCCCACAATTTCCGGCTGATCTTGTGACTGTGCAAGTAAGCTTCCGCCCACTAAGATTAAGGATAAGAATATCTTTTTCATTTGGTAATATTTTTAGTTTTTAGTCTTTGTTTAATCTTAAGACAATTCAAGGACCGATTACACGTATGTGCACCTAAAAAAACTTTAAATTTCTTGTAAAGAATAGAGTACTGGGCGAGATGGAGAGGCATCATTATGAAAAGGAGCCAACTGTAAATTCATAAAATACAATCCCTCCTTTACATGATCTGGAATGTGTAACAACTCAGAAATGGTGGCTCCATACCTTGGATTTTCCGGAAAATCCCAAAAGGTTTTGTGGGCACTCATTTTACCTTCATCTTCCTCTCTATCCACAGAAGGTAGATCCGTTAAAAAATGCTTAACCCCTTTTTCCTTTATCAATTGGATAAACTCTGGAGCAAAATAGGGAGGGTTGGTTTTACTAAAATCGTGTCCGGGTTTGTAATTTCCCCCTTTAACGATCAGCGCGTCAAAATCCCAGTCTTGTATTTTTTCCAGACTCTCTATTCCAATCACTGCATTTTCGCCAAGTTTTTTAGGCTTTACTTGAAGAAAGTGAGCAAAGCAGTGATAATCTGTTAGCTGTTCATTAACGCTCTCCCAGCCTTCAGAAATATGCCCGAAACTTTCTGTGTGTGTACCGTTACCATGCGGATTAAAATGAATGTTATAAAAATTAACTGGAGATCCTTCTTTCACAGAGCCAATCCACCCCTCGCCTACAACGGCTTCCTTTTTTACCTCGTCTACATACCACGCCTTTATTTCCTCTCCTGATTTTCCTAATGTAGAAGAAAGATCTATTCCGTCACTTAGATCGATGCGGTAGTTTTTTCCAGAATGTTGGGTTGTAATAATCATATTTCAAATATAAAAAAGAGCAGACGCTATACCGTCTGAGTGAAACCTCCAATTTTGAGGAATACGCAGAAAACCATTATCCAGAATAAGCTTACCCGCTTCAACATAAGGTTGAGACTCTTGTTTTAGAAAAGCAAAAAAATCCGCTCCAAATTTTTCTTCAAAGCGATCCATATCTACTCCTTCCTTCGTTCTTAAAGCGATCATAACCGCCTCGTTAAAGCTATCCTTATCGGATAAATACTCCGTTTCAGAAGCGAGCTCGCCTTTTTGTAAGTTCTTTATGTATACAGGGTTATTGCTCACATTCCATTGGCGAATGTGATCTTTAAATGAATGAGCCGAAGGTCCTACTCCCAAATAAGGTTTGCCTTGCCAATACGAAGAGTTATGTACCGCTCGATGGCCAGGCTTTGCAAAGTTTGACACTTCATAATGCTCAAATCCAGCATCCGAAAGGTTTTGCCCTAAAAGCTCAAATTGTTGTGCTATAGTTTCGTCTTGGGTTTCTATTATTTCACCTGTTTTCACTTTATGAGCCAATACAGTTTTGGGCTCTACAGTTAAGGCATAAGATGAAATATGTGGCACATTTAAGGATACTGCAGTTTCAATTTGGTTCACCCATTCTTCATTCTCCATTCCTGGAATACCATAAATGAGATCTAAACTTATATTTTCAATTCCATAATCCTGTGCGTTTTTAATACAGCTTAAGGCTTGTTCGGCATTGTGCGACCGATTCATCATTTTCAAGTCCTCCTCTCTAAAAGATTGAATGCCTACAGACAGCCTATTTATAGAGGTTTTCGCCAATTCTTTTAAATAGGCTATATCCAAATCATCCGGATTTGCCTCTAAACTTATTTCGGCTTTGGGCGATACTTGGAAGCATGTTTCCACAGCATCAAGCAAAGCATTTATTTCATCGGCATTTAACAGAGAAGGTGTACCTCCTCCAAAATAGATACTGTCTAATTTTTTTTCAGGCAAAAAATCAGCTCTCAAGTGAATTTCGCAAATAATAGACTCTATCATTTCGCTTTTACGGGTGTGATTGGTTGAGAAGTGAAAGTCGCAATACACACATGCTTTTTTACAAAAAGGGATGTGTAAATAAAGCCCGCTCACTCTCCTTTATCTTTTTTGAGTTGAATGCGAAAAGTGGTACCTACTCCGGTTTCAGATTGGGCTACAAAGATTTTACCATCATGGTACTCTTCTATAATGCGTTTTGCCAAACTCAAGCCTAATCCCCAACCTCTACTTTTGGTAGTAAAGCCTGGACGAAACACTGTTTTTTGTTTGTTTACCGGAATACCCTTTCCAGAATCTTGCACCTCTACTTTTATGGATTTTGGGCCATCCATTAAACGGATTTGAATTTGACCTTCTTTCCCTTCAATAGCATCAATGGCATTTCGGATCAAATTTTCAACCACCCATTCAAAAAGGTGCTTATTCAGGGCTATTGGGATATTTGATTTTTTAGGAAGCTCCAAACTCATTTTGATTCGTTTTGGACTTCTCGTTTGAAGGTAATTCACAGCTTCTTGAATAATTTCAATAATGTTCTCCCTTTTAATAGAAGGCTGTGAGCCAATTTTTGAAAAACGCTGTGTAATTGTATTTAAGCGATTTACGTCTTTTTCCATTTCCACCACCATTGCTTCATTTCCTGGTTGATCTCTCAACAGCTCAATCCAACCTACTAAAGAAGTTAGTGGTGTCCCGATTTGATGGGCGGTTTCTTTTGCTAAGCCATTCCAAACTTGATTTTGCTCGGCTTTGCGTGAATTACTAAAAGCAATGTAAGCGATGATTACAAATAAGGATATTACAATCAGCAGAATTACGGGATATAAACGCAGCTTGGTTAAGAGTATGGAGTTTTGATAGTATAGATATTTTATCTCGCCATTTTCCAAGTCAATTTCTAATGGCTCCGCCTCAGATCGCATTTCTTGAAGCTTGTTGGCCAACCATTTCGGATCGGATAGTTTTTCTTCGTTTACATTTCTGCCCGCTACCAGATTTCCATCCTCATCGGTTATAATAAGCGGAATGGTATTGTTGGACATGATGATTTCACTTTCCGAAAGCGGAATGCTCTTATCGGCATCCGCATTGATAATGTTCTTGTAAACATCTCCCAGCTGCCTTACCTTCTTTATTTCCTCTTTTCTCAACTCATTCAAAAAACTCTCGGTATACCATAGAGTTCCCGCTCCAATGCACGCAGCAAATAGAAAGAGTATTAGTTTCCAAAGATTCTTTTTCCGGTAAAAATCCATAATCCACAAAGAAACACTAAACATCTTTATGGTTTAAAAATTGTGTCACAAACCGGCTTTCTTTCCTAAAACTTGATTTTTTTTATTTCTCCAACAAACAATTGCAACTATGGGGTGGGCAGTTAGTTAGGTTCGTTTTTATCGTTTCTAAACTTTAATTTTCGTAGTTCTAAAATACAGAGGACGGTGCCTCGTTATTAATTGTCGCTGCTGATAAGCATTATTGATTATTTTTGCGATTCACTCTAATTTAAACAGGAACTAAAACTTGTCCGATTCTCTAGTCATAATACCTACTTACAACGAGAAGGAAAACATTGAGAAAATCATTGAAACGGTTTTTTCGTTGAAGAAGGAATTTCACATTCTCATTGTAGATGATGGCTCTCCTGATGGAACAGGTGGTATTGTAAAATCTCTTCAAAAGAAATACCCTACTGCTCTGCACCTCATGGAAAGAGAGGGTAAACAAGGTTTAGGCACAGCTTATTTGAATGGATTTGACTGGGGTTTAGAAAGAGACTATGAATTCTTTTTTGAAATGGATGCGGATTTTTCGCACAATCCTTTAGACTTAGAAAGACTCTATGAAGCCTCTGTAAAGGAGAATAAAGATGTGGTTATCGGTTCTCGATATATTAAGGGTGTAAACGTTGTAAACTGGCCAATGAGCAGAGTGTTGCTCAGTTATTTTGCTTCGCGTTATGTTCGCATTATCCTCAACATTCCGGTAGAAGATACTACCGCTGGCTTTATCTGCTATCGCAGGTCTGTATTGGAGTCTATCAACTTTAAAAAGGTGAAGTTTGTGGGATATGCTTTTCAAATAGAAATGAAATACATTGCCTATAAAAAGGGCTTTTCCATACATGAAATCCCAGTGATCTTCACCGATCGTACTTTGGGAAAATCAAAAATGTCTAAGAATATTATTAAGGAAGCAGTATTTGGTGTTCTTCAACTAAAAATGCGGAATATCTTGAGATACTATAAATAAACTGAACTTAAGCTATGAGTAAGATCCTGATTAAAAATGCCAGGATAGTAAACGAAGGTGCGGTTACGGAAGGTGATATATTTATTGAAAACGAACGTATCACTCAAGTAGGTGGAACTATAAGTCAAAGAGACAACGAAACACAAGTGATTGATGCCGCAGGTAAGTTTTTACTTCCTGGCATCATTGATGATCAAGTTCACTTTAGAGAGCCCGGACTTACCCATAAAGCAGATATTCAATCTGAATCTCGAGCAGCTGTAGCGGGTGGTGTAACTTCTTTTATTGAACAACCCAACACTCGCCCTCCTGCAACTACCATAGATCTTTTAGAAGAAAAATA
>CAZAJG010000008.1:102124-112943 GCA_964485405.1 uncultured Owenweeksia sp.
CAGCTCAAGTTTCCTTAGCCAACTTTGGCTTTAATCTAGGTGCATCTAACGATAATCTGGAGGAAATCAAAAAAGCAGATCCTCGTAAAATACCAGGGGTAAAAGTTTTTATGGGCAGCAGTACCGGTAATATGCTGGTTGATGCCGAATCTACCTTAGATGGTATTTTTAAGCATAGCCCATTACCCATCATCACCCATTGCGAAGATGAAGATACCATTCGAGAGAATTTGGAGCGTTACAAGGCAGAGTACGGGGACGATATTCCCATAAAATATCATCCAGACATACGAAGCAGAGAGGCTTGCTTATTATCCTCTAAAAAAGCTGTGGCTTTAGCCGAGAAGCATAATTCTCGTCTGCATATCTATCACATAAGCACAGCGGAAGAAACTGAGTTGTTTACTAATAAAGTTCCTCTAGCCGAAAAGCGAATCACCGCTGAAGCTTGCATTCATCATTTATGGTTCAATTCCGATGATTATGATGAAAAGGGTACGCTTATAAAGTGGAACCCAGCTGTGAAAAAAGAGAGTGATCGTTCAGCTATTTTTGAAGCTTTACTGGATGACCGTATCGATGTAATTGCCACAGATCATGCCCCTCATACATTGGACGAAAAGAGTCAGGTTTATACCAAAGCTCCTTCTGGCGGCCCTCTACTTCAGCATGCCTTATTGGCTATGATGGAGTTTGTACGTGACGAAAAGATAAGTATTGAAAGGTTGGTGGAGAAAATGTGTCACAACCCAGCTATTCTTTTCGATATTAAGGAAAGAGGCTACATCCGGGAAGGTTATTATGCCGATTTGGTGTTGGTTGATGCTGCACAGCCTTGGAAAGTAAATCGTGAAAACATACTTTCCAAATGTGGATGGTCTCCTTTTGAAGGAACCACTTTTAGAGCCCGAATCTCACATACTCTTGTAAATGGTAAAATCGCTTACGATAATGGCAGGGTTAATGATAAAGTTTTAGGAAAAAGACTTGAATTCGATCGTTAAAATAGCTGCTTTTGTTATCCTTTCTCTGTTTCTCACTCGTTGCGGAGAACCTGTTGCGTTTGTAGTTCCTAAGGATGTTATTCCGCAAGACTCCATGGTAGATATAATGGTGGATATCCACTTAGTAGAGGGAGGTAAAATGGGCAGGAAATTTATGGGCGACACCTTGCTGATTGACGATTATTATCACAAAGTATTTGACAAGTATAACATCAGTAAAACCTACTTTGACAATAGCTTCCGGTTTTATTCATCTAGTCCGAAAGACATGGATAAGGTATACGAAAAGGTGGTGGAGCGCCTAAATCAAATGCAGAAAAAAGCGCCTAAATGGGAAGAAAATGGCGACTCCTCCTCTACTAAAGAGATGGATCTTAGCTCTACCAAGCTGGATTCTTTAAGAGCTGCTCCCCAAGTCACTCAAAAGGATAGCACGTTGAATCAGGAATGATCTGATTCATAATAACCGCATATCTCTTTTGTTGAGTCTTCGATTGTACGGAAAGTAAAATTGAGCCTTTCTCTTACTTTACTGTTATCATAATAATACGTTCGTTGCGAAGTATGAGCTGTTTCACGGGTTATCAAGGGTTTTGTTCCAAAAAGGAAGGTTCTCACTCTTTCTAAACGCCAGGTAATGGCACTCAGTAAAGGGGAAACTTGTTTAGAAGGCGGCCTTATTCCAAATCCCTTGGCGATAAAGGCAAAAAACTTTTTATAGCTCAAGTTTTCACCCGCTACAATAAAGCGCTCCTCGTTAATATCACTCTGCATCAAACGAACCATAATGTCTACCACATCTCGTACATCTACAAAGGCGTTGGTGCCTAAAGTATGATACTTAAAACCATTGGCTATGGTTCTAAATAACGCAGAACTTCCTTTTTTCCAGTTTCCAGGTCCCAAAATGATGGATGGGTTTACTATAGCTGCCTTCAATCCTTCTTGTGTAGCTCTCCAAACTTCTAACTCCGCCCTATACTTACTTTTAGCGTAGTTGCTATTGTGTTTACTTTCTATCCAATCACATTCTTCATGGATGTATTCATTCTCTGATTTTCTACCCAAAGCCGCTACACTACTTGCATAAACCAATTTCTTTACCTTATGCTCTAAGGCTGTATTTACTACGTGTGTGGTGCCTCTAGGGTTTTCCGAAAGCATTTTATCGGCATCTCTAGGGTCAAAACTTACAATAGCCGCGCAGTGATATACATAATCCACGCCTTTAAATGCCTCATCTAAAGCAATAGGATCCAAAATATCAGCTTCTACCCATTCTAGTAAATGCTGTAGATTTTTAAAATCAATTTGATAATAAGAAGCTACCGTTTCTAATAGGCTAAGATCTGAGCCCTTTCGATGAATAGCTCTCACCTTCTCCTTATTTTTAAGGAGTTGTAAGATTAGATGAGATCCTAACAGACCGGTTCCTCCCGTAACTAAAACCATATACGATTCCCTTAATGATACTAGGAAGCTAAACTACTAATATTTATAACCACCCAATGCTGCATGCTAAGTCTTTAATCTCTAATACTTATTCCTTAAGTTGATGTGAATCTGATCATTACTTTTTTACCTACATTTGAATGAAACCCTAACGATGTTTAAGTATGAAGAAATTACTATTCACAAGTACATTATTGTCCTTTACTATTTGGCTCTCCGCCCAAAGCATAGTTTCTACCTCCCCCCAACACGTAAGTGCTGTATTAGAGGAATACACAGGAATGCACTGTACTTTTTGCCCTGACGGACACAAGATTGCCTCAGAAATAAAAAGCGATTATCCAAATCAGGTGGTTCTCGTAAATGTTCATGCAGGCTCGTATGCTGTTCCTTCTGGAAATGAACCAGATTTTAGAACTCCTTATGGAACTGCTCTAGCTAATCAGACCAATCTTTCAGGATATCCTTCTGGTACGGTGAGTCGTCATGTATTTAGTGATTTAAGCTCTGTTATGGCGTTAAATCGTAGCGCATGGAGAACCGCTGCTGAAACTATTTTTAATGAGGTTTCTCCTGTAACCGTTGGTGCCTCCACCACCTACGATGCGGCTACAAGAACGATTACAATTGATGTAGAAGCCTATTATACCGAAGATGCGGTTAATCCAACAAACCGTATAAACATCGCCTTATTAGAAGATAGCGTACCTGGCCCACAAACTGGAGGAACTACTTATAACCCTACCAACTTTGTAAATGGACAGTATATGCACAATCATATGCTAAGAGACTTGGTAACGGGGCAGTGGGGAGATATTATCTCAACTACAACAAAAGGAAGTTTACATACCAACACTTATAGTTACGTTATTCCTAACGACATCAATGGTATTGCTATTGATCCAGCCCAATGTCATTTGGCGATTTATGTTACAGAAGGACAAACCGAAGTAAAGCACGGGATTTTATTAGGTATTGATGGAGATACGCACAATGGAAACACATCTCCTATTTACGGAGTGTATGATAATCTAAATCAATCTGTTTTAGACGGTACACCTGCTAACAATTCAAATTTCACACTCAACTTTAGCTCTAATGTTACGGGCTCAAATGATTTTGTTTTTGAGTTAACTTCTGATGCTCCCAGCAATTGGGCTGCTGATTTTGAAATCAATCAAACTGTTTATAGTTCTGGCCAACAGCATACCGTTTCTATTGCAAGTGGTTCTGCTATTCCTATGAACATTAAGGTTACACCTGGCAATAGTGCCGCCTTAGGAGAATTCACACTCACGGCAAAACTTGCGTCCGATCCGAATTTTTCTTTTAGCCAAAAGGTATATGTCGTTTCTGGTGTTACGGAACTGGTTGTAAACTCCACAGGCGGTTTTGGCAACGGGCAGGTTTACAATTGGGAACAACTTTATTTAGACGGTTTAAGTAATGCCGGAAATACTTCTCATGATGCGACTACAGCACTTGTTATGGCTGAAGCTTTAGATGCCGGTGCTTTAAGTGGGGTACGAAATCTTTATATGAATGTAGGTTGGACCTTCCCTTCCTTTTCTGATAATCAAGCAGATGCTTTAATTGACTTTATGGACAATGGGGGCAATGTTTTTGTAGCTGGCCAAGATATTGGTTGGGATATAAACGACCCTTCTGGCAATGGAACCAATGCTACCAAAAATCTGTATACCAACTATTTACATGCCGATTATAAGGCAGATGGAAATGCAGCCAACAATCAACTTACTCCAGTAAGTACGGATGGTATTTTTGGAAACACTGCAAACTCCACCATTGTGGATGCATATGGTGGTAATATTTACCCAGACGAAATGGATCCTCTAAATGGAGCTGAGGCGATTTTTAACTATAAAGGAGATGCTAGCAAGGTTGCTGGGGTTAGATACTTAGGCGGTTATAAAATGGTGTTTTTAGGTGTAGGTATTGAAATGATTCAGGATGTTGCTGTTAAAGACGAAATACTTGAGCTCTCTTATAAATGGTTCAACGATATTATATCGGTAGATGAATTTGATCTGGCTATGAGAAAGCTAAGCGCTTTTCCTAATCCAACGGCAGACGTATTAAGCATTGACCAATTGGATAGTAAACAAGCATATCAAATCTCG
This sequence comes from uncultured Owenweeksia sp., assembly GCA_964485405.1. Taxonomy (GTDB): domain Bacteria; phylum Bacteroidota; class Bacteroidia; order Flavobacteriales; family Schleiferiaceae; genus CAKZNE01. Next base: position 106,722 of record CAZAJG010000008.1, read on the forward strand.
ATTTACAATATTTCGGGACAAAAAGTTTGGGGAGATACTCGTACACCAGAAGATGGAAAAGTATCCGTTGACATCAACAACCTCCCAACAGGGGTTTACAGCATTTCCTTACGCTCAGAAAAGGAAACAGTTTCTTCAGAGATTGTAAAACTTTAGATTAAACACAATCCATGTAAAATCGGTCGGAAAAGATTTCTTTTTCGACCGATTTTGTTTTTATATATCCTTACCATTTCAACATTGATTTTAACTTTGCGGCCAATTTCCCATAAAAAGGAAGTTTGTTAAACCGCTTACAATAAAGTATACCATGAAGAATTTTGTAGAAGAACTAAAGTGGCGTGGAATGTTACACGACATTATGCCTGAAACCGAAGAACTATTGAATAAAGAGATGGTTTCGGGTTATATTGGTTTCGATCCAACAGCAGATTCTTTAGGTGTAGGGAACCTCGTTCAAATCATGACCTTAGTTCATTTCCAGCGAGCTGGCCATAAACCTTTTGCCTTAGTAGGCGGGGCTACCGGTATGGTGGGCGATCCTTCTGGAAAATCGCAAGAACGCAATCTGCTTTCTTTGGAAGATCTAAACCACAACCTCAATTGCCAAAAAAATCAACTGAGTAAGTTTTTAGACTTTGATTGTGGGGAGAACTCTGCTGAGCTGGTAAACAACTACGATTGGTTTAAAGACATTAATTTTTTGGAGTTTATCCGAGATGTTGGTAAACATATCTCAGTAAACTACATGATGGCCAAAGATTCGGTTAAGAACAGACTCGAATCGGGTATGTCCTTTACAGAGTTCTCTTACCAGCTCATTCAAGGGTATGATTTTTACCACCTTCATCAAGCACACAACATCAAGTTACAAATGGGAGGTAGTGATCAATGGGGTAACATTACTACAGGTACAGAGCTTATCAGAAGAAAAGGAGGAGGTTCTGCTTATGCCTTAACTACACCCCTTATCCGAAAAGCAGATGGTACCAAATTCGGAAAATCGGAAAAAGGAAACATCTGGCTTGATCCTGAAAAAACAAGCCCTTATGAGTTTTATCAATTTTGGCTCAATGCTGCGGATGAAGATTCCGAAACTTTCATCAAGATATTCTCTTTAAAATCTCAAGAAGAGATTGAACAATGTATTGAAGAGCATAAAGCAGAACCTCATATGCGAAAACTACAACACGCATTGGCAGATGAGGTTACGGCTAGAGTTCATAGTGAAGAAGAACTACAAAAAGCTAAAGATGCTTCCAATATTCTATTTGGGAAATCTACAGAAGACGCACTCAGAGCATTAGATGAGCGTACTTTTTTAGCTGTATTTGCTGGTGTTCCTCAATTTGAAGTCTCTAAAGATGAGTTAGGAGAAGCCGCGCCTATTGTAGAGTTTTTAGCTGCGCATACCTCCGTTTTTAATTCAAAAGGAGAAGCTCGAAAAATGGTTCAAGCCAATGGTGTTAGTATCAACAAAACAAAGGTAGGCATGGATAAAACCATCGATTCTTCGGACTTAATTAACAACCGGTATATTATCGCTCAAAAAGGGAAAAAGAACTACTTTTTAATTACTGTAAAATAAAAATTCCCCTCGCTGCACCACACGGAGGGGAATTCATGCAATTAGCCTTTATCTTTAGAGTATTCTGTAATACTATCTAATAAAACCTATTTCTTCAAATTTTGTTCATTTAGGTTCATAATTAATGTTTTTTCCTGTTATGGGAAAATATCCATATTAAGAACTTTTTCTAAATAGCTAATAAACAGTGTTTTGATCTTTTGATTGACCATGGCACGGTTGTCCCTTTATGTTTTGTGCTATTATACTTACAGGCGATGAGAAAGATTAGAGTTTTAAAATGGGCTTCTTTATGCTTATTACTAGGTGCTACTGCATCTTGTTCTAAAAGAGATCCAAATACCGCTACATTGGAAGGAGATGCTTCCAATACTGGCGAATTGGCTACTCCTGAAGGGTTTGACTGGTCAGCGAGTTTTAAAGGATCTGTAAATGTAAACTTTGATAACCCCAGAAACATTTCGTTGGAAAACGAACCGGTATACTTGATTTCGGAAAATGGAACGGTTTTGAAAAAAGCGATTGTTGCCAATCAACAAGTGCAATTCAACGTTCAATTACCGGAAGACGCCAATTATTATATCTCTTTTCCAAATACTGGCAATCGCCAAAAAATTACAGGTTCTCAGATCAATATGTCTATATCCGACAATGGATTTGTGATGAAAAAATCAAAAACCAATACTTCTAGCTGCACGGCTTGTACCAGTCCTTTTATAAATGGAGATATGGAAAGCCCTGTTATTTTATCTAAATATACCATCATTAATGAGAACAGTGTTCCAGGTTGGGAAACAGATGCTTCAGATAATAAAATTGAAATCTGGCAAAGTGGTTTTAATGGTGTACCTGCTCAGGAGGGAAATCAATTTTTTGAGATGAATGCTAACCGCCCGGCTGCCTTATACCAGAGCCTATGCTTGGATCCAGGAAGTACTATTAAGTGGTCTGTTTATCATAGAGGGAGAGCCGGTGTAGATGTAGCAAACGTAAAAATAGGAAGTTCGTTGGCCAGTGCAACGGTACAGGCTACAATGACGGACGGAACTTCGGGTTGGGGTCATCACACAGGCACCTATGTAGTTCCAGCAGGACAAACGACTACCTTATTTATTTTCGAAGCTGTTTCCGCTGCTGGCGGTAGCTCTGTTGGGAATTTTATTGACAATTTTAAAATCACTTGTGATTTAGATGGCGATGGCATCAATGATAATGAAGATGATTTTCCAAACGATCCAAATCGTGCTTTTACGAGTTATTTCCCTTCTGCTGGAAAACAGGTAGTTGCTTTTGAAGATTTATGGCCTTCTCTTGGAGATTTTGACTTCAACGATATGGTTCTTGCCACACAAGGTGTTGTTACTAAAGATGCAAACAATCAATTGGTAGAAGCCACTTTTAAAGTAGCGGTAGATGCTATTGGCGCAGGTATCCATAACGGTATTGCGATGATGCTTTACGATGCGAATAATCAAATTATTGGAAACAATATAATTGCTTCTGTTAGCGGTGACGCTGCACTTGATCCAGATAATACAAATGGACTTATTGTAAGCAGTGATATTTTTACAAGTATCTCAACTTATTATCAAAATAATGGTACTGGGCCATCTGCTACGCCCGACACCTTGAGCTTTACCATTAACTTTAATGCAAATGCGGGATCAGACTTTGCGCCAGAGCTATACTTATTTAGAGCTAACAACAGAGGTCATGAAGTACACTTAAGCGGCTATCCAAGAACAGCCAGTTTAAATCAAAACTTATTGAATACAGCAGATGATAATGGTGACTTTAAAACATCAAACGGATTACCGTGGGCTATTGAAATCATCACTACAAACGACTATAAAAACCCTATTGAAAAGGTAGATATTTTAGATGCTTACCCGCAGTTTCAGCAATGGGCAACCTCTGGAGGTACGGATAATGTAACTTGGTATAACACCCCCATCTTAGAGCAGGTATTCGAGAATTAAAGTTTTTACTTGAGCTTTACATCAAAGTCACAGGCCTTTTAGGTTTGTGGCTTTCTTTTTACAAAAACAATCTATCTCCCAGGGAAAGCATTTCCCATTTTGACACTGTAAAACATTAATCAATTCTTTCATTATCAGCGTTTTAATAATTGGTATCTTGTTTGGACTATCTCAATTAACAAAAATCCCTTATCATGAAGAAATATTTTATCCCGCTTATTGCTGCAGGCTTTCTACTCTCAAGTTGCTCTCGCGATAACGGTTCAAACAATCCTATAAATAATAATCCCGAAAGTTTTGAGGAACTCCAAGTGAGTAATAGCTTTGACTGGAGCACTACTCAGGAAGTAACGCTTCAAATTGAAGGTCTACCAAATATGCTGCAGACAGTGAGTAGAGTAATGAGGATCTCAAACAGCCAAGGTAAAACCCTTGCTAAAAAAGTAATAAGAATGGATGAAAGCTCTTCCATTACCCTAGAATTACCCAAAGCACAATCCGAATTGACAGTAGAATATGGCACCATCGAAAAAACGGTTTCGATACAAGGTAAAAGTGCCCGTTTTTCTTTTATCCCTGTCGACAACAAATCAGACTTAGATCCAGCGGATAGATAATTCATCAATATCAAAACACTTCTATCATGAAAAAATTAGCCCTATATATTACCATCTTATATACAAGCATTGGCTTTGCACAAACGGTAAGTTTAGATTGTGAATCTGGCAGCAGGTCTATCGACTGGGGAAACTGCTGGGAATTTGGCGCAATCAGTTATCGCAATAAAAGCAATGAAGTAATTAACGGTACATGGACTGCGAGAGGGAACAGTTTAACGAATTCTTCTCTCACAGCCTGTTTTCTTAAATCCCCCTGGTTGTTACCAGCTTCTGGAAATATTACCTTTGATACCCGCCTCCTGAACACTTCAGGAACAAATGGAAGTCAATACAAAGCCATAAAGATTCGTTTTATAACCCATGACGTAAACGCATCGAATGAGCAAGGAGTAACCATTTCTGATGAAATAGATTACACCTACGCTTCTCCTTATACTTCCGTTAAGAATTTGTCTTTTGCGATTCCTTCTTCCATCGCAAACTCTGGAAATCCATATAAGGTAATGTTCAGCTTTTATGGGCAAGGAGGAAATAACAGACCATTAATTGACGATATAGTAATTCCTGGAACTTACTATTCCGATCCTTCAAACGGTTGTGTTCCATTAGCCCAAGTAGCCGATGCGGATAATGATGGTGTATCGGATGATGATGATGAGTATCCTAACGATCAAAATAAAGCATACACTAGTTATTACCCTGCTGCTGGATCCTTCGGAACTATCGCCTTTGAGGATCTTTGGCCTTCTAAAGGGGATTATGACTTCAACGATATGGTAGTAGACTATTCCGCTACCTATATCTTAAATGCGAGTAATAAAGTAGTAGAAACAAAGACCCAAATTTATGTAAGAGCAGTAGGTGCAGGTGTAATAAATGCTTTTGGAATCGAGTACCCTTCCATTTCGCCTTCTGATATCAGCAGTGTTAATGGGTATGTTCACAATGCGGGTTATATTAACCTAAACGCAAACGGAACAGAAGCAGGCCAAACGAATGCTGTTATTATTCCTTTTGATGATGTGGAAGCCGTAATTAATCGTGTTGGTGGCTTATTTTATAACGTGGTTTCTGGTGACGCTATGGGGCAGTCGGATAGCTTAAACATCACCACTATTTTTAGTACTCCTCAGGAGTTAAGTGATGTTTCGAACATTAATCCTTTTATGATTAAGGCTAAAACCAGAACTTTAGAGATTCACTTACCGGATTATACGCCAACGGATTTAGCAGATATGGCGGTTTTTGGAACCTCGGATGATGATTCGGACCCAAATACCGGAAGGTTTTACAAAACGCCTGAGAACTTACCTTGGGCTATTCTTATCCCACAGCGATTTGATTACCCTGCAGAGAAAAATGATATCATATTAACCCACACCAAATTTGCAGGTTGGGCTCAATCTAGCGGAACAAGCTTTAACAACTGGTACGAAGATGAGTCAGGTTACCGAAGCTTTTTCAATAATCTACTGCAACAATATCTTAAAAACAAGCCCCAAGGAAATACCTTGGGGCTTGTTTTTACAGTGCTAAAAAGTCATACAAAATTTCATCTTCAATAAGGGCTCGTTGCTTGTCAGTAGGCTTCGTTAGATATATCCCTTTAAAACTACCATCCTCGTAGATGGATTTTACTTTTCTGGCCGTTACTTCATGATCATTACAAATTACGCCTAGAACGGTACTTCCTCTAAAAATGATGATTACTCTAAAGTCTTTCTCTTCTTTGGCCGTTTTATTCTCCTCACGCATTACCGCAACGTTGAACTGGCCGTATTCTTTTTTCTCAAAGTCATATTGCTCATAAAGCGCTTCGAATCCCGCTTTTTGCTTACTTCTATTTTTCTCTTGCAACAAAGCACTAATTTTAAGTTCAGGAATACTCCCTTCTGCTATTTTAGTTCTAAACACATGGCCTTCCAAAATAACCACATACCGATCTTTCCCTCTAAAGCCTTTTATCAAACGTTTTTCAGCCACTTTTAACTCCTTCAAACAAATACCAATTTTCTCACCCTCCTTCGTTTTAAGC
>CAZAJG010000009.1:0-12929 GCA_964485405.1 uncultured Owenweeksia sp.
AATTTAATATCCGAAAAAAGCTTGTTTCGTAAAGTGTCTTGATTGGTGTAGCCATCTTCTTTATTAATCTGCCAAATAACAGATCCATCAAAACCTACTTGCCAACTTACTCCAGGTATAATTAGGTTTCCAGTAAGGAATACTTCATCTTCGGTTATATTGATGGCAGGGAAATCCGTCCAACGATTGTTGTCCAAAGGGTTTCCATCAATTTCATAAGCATACCAAGGGTCTGTTGGGTTATTGGTGCTTGAAAAACAAAGGATAAAGGCACTTGATTCGGGTGTGTTATTTCTTAAAAACACAAGAATAAAACGATCTGCTTTTTCATCGTAAATCAATTTAGGATCAAAATAGTTGTTGTTTGCAGATCCATTACCGACAGCTGTTAGAGAATAAATATTTTTTGGAAAAAGAGTTGTATCCGCGTTGATGTCATAAGCCCAAACCACACTATTAACTCCTGCTAAAAGAATTCCGTCATTCGAAACAGCAAGGGCATTGTCATTCGGAATTCCTCCAGAAAAATCTACAACCGCACCATTTACTAAAACATTATACATGCTTAAACCTTTACCCACCAATGGTTGAGGAGTATTTTGAGTTTTTTTCTTTTCAATGGAGGCTTGCCTTTTCTGAATAGGGAACATTTGTCGCGACTTGATCTTTTGTCGCAATAAAAAGGCTTTGTAATCATCTCCGTCAGGGCTTGGCGCTTCTTGATTTATGATTTGCGCATTGTAGCCGGGATCAGATTCGAGAGGGGCAAAAGTGTGCGACTTTTTGATAGATACTTTGTGTTCTTGATAAGAAACTTGTGAAAAGGTAGGTAAACCAAAAAGACAAATTAGAGCGATAGGTAATAGTTTTTTCACGCGGGATAGACTTTAGATTCAATCTCAAATATAGGCAAGAATAATAGCATATGGGAGTGAGGCTTTTAAGAGTTTGGTTATAAGTGTATTAAAAGCAAGGTTTCATGAAAAAGCGGCAACTGTGTAAATGAAAAGAGGCATTTCAGTTTGTGAAATGACACATTAAGTTATTGAAATGTTTAGCTATACGGACAGAATAGCTTAATTTCCGTTTTTGAAAATGTAGCGAACTCTTAACTCAATAAAAGTCGATGAAACGGGTTATTAGAAGTACTAAATAGCTATTTTTTGGAGTGAAATCCAGAGATAATTATTACTTTAAATACCTTTGTTGGCTATTCTAAATCCTTAAAGAATGAAATTGTCGCGCAAAAAATTAGATGCCTATACCCTCAATGAGCTTTTAATTGTTCTAGTGATTATAGGAATATTAATACTTCTTGCTTTACCCAACCTAATGCCTCTTATAAGTCAAACGAGGAGTACCGAAGCAAAAATGCAATTAAAACACCTCTACACCTTAGAGCGAAATCATTTTATGAGAAAGTCTAAATACTCCATGGAGTTTGAAGATTTAGGCTTTGAGCATCAAAAAACAATCGAAAATGGAGGAAATGCCAATTACCGAATTGAAGTAATTGAAGCAAGCATTACTAGCTTTAAAGCTCGGGCTACAGCATTGGCAGATTTTGATGGAGATGGTCAGCTCAACGTTTGGGAAATAGATCAAGATCAGAATTTAGTGGAAGTAGTGAAAGACTAGTATTGAGACTTTTACTTCTCATATGTATTGCCTTTTTTTTAGGTATATCAGCTTATCAGGACTTTAAATTTAGAGGAATAAGTTGGTACATCTTTCCGCTACTAACCCTTACAATTATAGCCTATAACCTATTGGAAATTAAGATGACGATTCTACTTGAACATATAGCTTTTAACCTGGGTTTCTTAGCTCTTCAGTTATTTCTGTTGTTGATTTATTTTAGAATTAAGAGCGTATCGATAAAGGAATTTTTTAACCGTTATATGGGAATTGGTGATTTACTCTTTTTTGTGGTTATGGCCGTTACTATTGGATTTCCTGTTTTTCCACTCTTCTTTATTTTTAGTTTGACAGCTAGTTTATTGTATTCGTCCGTTTTTTTAAAGAATCAAACCATTCCGCTTGCTGGATTACAAGCCATTTGCTTAGCCTTGTTTATTGGATATCAGGAGCTCTTCATGATGAAGAATACTTTTAACACTTTAAGCTTATAGTTTATGGCGGATGATTTTTTTGACATAGACACAAAAGGACAACAGTTTTTAACCTCTGAGCAAGCCTTTCATTATCATATTTTACCTGATGATATAGAAAGTTCCACTCTATCTTTTTTTGTAGACGAGCAAAAAGAACAAATGGGTTTGCAAGATGAGTTGGAAATGATTTTCGGTAAACCCGTTCAATTGATTGTGTCTGACTCCGCAAAGGTTCAAAGGAGTTTATCTCGGTATTACCGCAAAAAGAAGAACAGGCAAAGGGAAGAGTTGAGTTTCAATTACAAGGAAGAAAAGGACTTTCTGAGAAACCTAATTAGCCAAGCACATGATATGGGCTCAAGTGATATTCATTTAGAGCCATATGAAGATAAGAGTAGGATTAGGATTAGAATTGATGGAAAGCTGGTAGAGCGCTACGAAGTATCAAAAGCAGATTACGCACCCATTGTCAATAAAATCAAGATTCAAAGTCATTTGGATATTGCAGAAAAACGCTTGCCACAAGATGGTAGAATTGAATTTAGAGAAGGTGATTTAAAATTCGACATTCGGGTTTCTGTATTACCTACTTTACATGGAGAGAAAGTAGTGATGCGATTGCTGAGCAGGGATGCTACACAAATTGATTTAACCAAATTAGGGTTTGCCCAAAGCGAGCTGAAAACTTTTACGGAAGCGGTAAAAAAGCCACATGGAGTAATCTTGATTAGTGGTCCAACGGGCTCTGGTAAAACCACCACTCTGTATGCTACCTTAAAGCTTTTAAACGAAGAAAGCAGAAATATTATAACAATTGAAGACCCGATAGAATACACTTTAGAGGGGATAAATCAAGTTCAGCTAAAGGAAAGTATAGGCCTAGATTTTGGTGCAGCTATGCGCACATTTTTACGCCAAGATCCGGATATTATTATGCTTGGGGAGATTAGAGATAAAGATACCGCTCAAATGGCGATTCGTGCCGCTTTAACGGGCCACCTTGTGTTTTCTACTATACACACCAATTCTGCTTGGGGTACTATTACGCGTTTAATAGATATGGGCGTACCATCCTTTTTAATTGCGAATACACTCAACCTGAGTGCCGCACAAAGATTGGTTCGTACCCTTTGTACCCATTGCAAGGAAAAACAACCGCTGGATGTTAAATCGTTTCCATCGGGATTTGAACCTTTACGAGATTTACCAGAACACTTTGTAGCTGTAGGTTGCGATCAATGTTATTACACCGGTTATCAAGGAAGAAAAGCGATTTACGAACTTATACCAATTGACTTGGAACTAGCGGATCTCATTAAAAATGATGTTTCGCAAGTAGATGATAAACTAACCGAAAGAGGAATTAAAAAGCTTTCTGAAAAAGCTTTCGACCTACTCGAATCTGGAGTTACTTCTTTAGAGGAAGTGTACTCCTTACTAATGGATTAAGAAATGAAATATTTAAAAATTATTAACCTTTTTGTATGGCTGCTGTTTTCTGCATCCCTCTTTGGGCAGGAAACAGAAGATCGCTTTACGAAACTCATGCAACAACTAGAAGTTGTAGCAGCAGATTCTCCAGGTTTGGAAGAGACAGTAGACCTTTCCGTAAGTGCCGTACCCTTAAAAGAGTTTTTAAGAGCACTAGGTAATACCAACAAGGTAAATATTAGTGTAGATAATACTGTAGAAGGACAAGTAGTAAATAACTTCAACAATGTGAGTGTTGCAGAGGTGCTTGTTTTTTTGGCCAAGCAATACAAGTTAGACTTTGATATTACCGGTAATATTATTCATGTGGTTCCATTTGAAGAGATAGTTCCTGAAGTGGTAAAGCCAGTAAGAATAATTCCATTCGCTTATGATACGGCCTCTACAATGATGACCATTGAGCTTAAAAACGATAGTATTCCTAAAGTAGCAAAGCTGCTCACGCAAAGAACTGCGAAAAATGTAGTATACCAACCTGGCTTAGAAAACACTACACTATCCGTGTATTTGGAAGATGTGGAATTTGACCAAGCTATGGATAAAATTGCGTTTGCCAACAACCTGAAGATCAGTAAAACGCAAGACGATTTTTACATGATTGAGAAAGCTCAAAACAACAAAGGTGCTGAGCGAAACAATCGGTTAAAAGATTTGGGCTCAACAGGAACAGGAAATGCTTTGTTTAGTATAGACTCAGGCCTAGTGAGCCTAGAAGCAGAAAACCAGCCTTTAGGTGTAATTGTGCGCGACTTGTTTCAAAACCTTGGAGTAGATTACTTTTTGTATGCGAATCTGGAAGGGAATGTAACGATGAAGATTTATGATCAGCCTTTGGAGAATTTCTTGCAGAAGCTATTTTATGGTACAAATTATACATATCGTATTTATGATGGCTTGTTCGTTATTGGTGAGAGAGAAGTTGAGGGTTTAAGGGAAACCAGACGAATTTATCTCCAACACCGCTCGGTAGATAAGATTATCGAATTTATTCCAGACAATATAAAAACAGGGGTAAGTATTAAAGAATTTACAGAGCTTAACAGTTTACTCGTAAGTGGTTCATATCCTCAAATACTCGAATTAGAGGCTTTCATTAAGGAAATTGATCAATCTGTTCCCGTGGTTATTATTGAAGTACTGATTGTAGATTATCAACGAAATAACAATGTAACCGTTGGTGTTGAAGCAGGTTTAGGAACCGAACCAGCCGTTTCCGGTGGTTCTATTTATCCTTCTTTTAATTATAATCTAAATGCTAATTCCATCAACAATTTATTGAATAGCTTTAAAGGATTTGGGGCACTAAATCTAGGCCCGGTTACGCCCAACTTTTATATGAATCTGCAATTTTTGGAAGATAATGGAGTATTGAATGTAAAATCAACACCCAAACTTTCCACATTAAATGGACATGAGGCGAACATCAGTATAGGTAATACGGAGTATTATGTAGTAGAACAGAATACCCTACAAGGTATACAAAATCCGATACCTCAAATTACCAGAAACTATCAAAGTGTAGAAGCTAATTTTACCTTAAAAATTAAACCGATAGTGTCTGGAGATAGCAGTGTAACCTTAGAAATTGATGTAGAGCAGAGCGATTTTACTGCAAGGATAGACCCTCAAGCACCTCCCGGATCTGTAAATAGAAAGTTTACCTCCATGATCCGGGTAAAAAATGAAGAAATGGTAATTTTAGGTGGATTAGAGGAGAAGAGTGTGGAGGACAGTGGTAGTGGAATACCTCTACTATCTAGGATTCCAATATTGAAATATCTATTTAGTTCTAGAACCAATAATATTCAAAAAACCAAGCTCAATATTTTCATTAAACCCACGGTAATCAATTGAGTGTTTTCACAAACATAGTATCCTCTTTTCAGTTTCCGGCTGAGATTTTGGCCATTGAGTTTGGGCAAAAGATCTCTGGCGAATCCTATTCTGTTTCACATCTAAAAAAGGTGAAAACAGAAATTGAACTGCTGGAATCAAAACATCAAACTTATCTAGATGGTTTAGGCGAAGACTTAAATCTTAAAACACCTACTTTTCTAATTCTGAATGGAAAGAAAGTGTTGTCTAAGAGAATCTCCTTTCGAGAAGGAGATGATGATGAACAGTTTATTAGAAAGGCTTTCCCAAGTGTATCGGTAGATAATCTAGCCTACCAAATCGATTACCTATCTGATAAGGAATGTATTGTGTCCGTGATACGAAAAGATGTATTAAACAACACTTTACAGAGCTTTCAAAAGGAAGGGTTTGAAATTGTGGATTATAGCTTAGGGGCATTTTCAATTTTACCTCTTTTTGATAAAAATGAACAGGCGAATGTCCAACTTGGGTACTCGCTTTTTGATCTCGAAAACAACTCCATTCAATATACGGATGAGTTACCAAATGAATTGACCCTGGTTTTGGGTCAGGAGGTGGATACAAAAAATGCATTATCCTTCGCCTACGGATTAAAAATACTGGCGAACGGTTCTTATCAGGCGGTTTCAAATGAAGTAGTATTGCCTCGTAAAAACTGGCAGTTTCAAAGACTTTATAAAAAAGGTTTGTTGGCCGGAGTAGGTTCTATTTTTGTTCTATTGCTCATTAGTTTCGCAGTTTATACCTATTACTTTGATAAAAATGGTAGCCTAATTGAGTCTACAGCATCTTTTGATAGTCAGCTGAAACTTGTCAATGAGCTGCGCCAGAATTATGATTCTAAAGCCGAATTTATTGAAGTAAATGGGAGTGGAGGACTCTCTTTTTCTCGCATGGCAGATGAAATTGCTTCGGTATTACCCAAGCAGTTAAGTTTGGATGAGCTTAACTTTTACCCTTTAGAAAAGCGATTGAAAAAAGAAAAGCTCGTTCGTTTTCATAGAGGAGAAATACGAGTGAAGGGCGAAACAAGAAATTATGGCTATTTTCAAGAGTGGTTTGATGCATTGGAAAAAATGGAGTGGGTGGAAGACATTGATGTATCGGGCTATCAGGAAAAAACGAATACGCATAGAGCAGATTTCTCAATTAAAATTTTGATTAAAGGATGAATGAACTTTCTCCATATCAAAAAAAGTTCTATCTGCTTGTAGGCGGGTTTTTTGTGTTGCTTGTTTTGTCTTATCAATTCTCTTTTAAAAGAATGTTTAAGGAACAAAGCGAACATAAAAAGCTGGTGGCTAAAAGTGTTCAAATAGCAAATCTTGATTTTGACCTCAGAAATTTGAGTCAACTCAATTCAGATTTGGATGAGAAGCTTGGCGGCAGTGGGAATTTTAAAGGTTTTCAAGAAAACCTACTGCATGAGGTAGGTGAGTTTTGCGATAAGAATAAAATTACACTAACCGAATTCTCAGAGCCTTTTATGGGGCTAGATAATGGTTATCAGGTGGAAACAATCATTCTTAAAGTAGAAGGGAAGTACAAAGCACTGTTAAGATTAACCCATCATTTAGAAACCTCTTTTGGAGGAGGTAAAATCTCGTCCGCACAATTTATCAAGGAAAAGAACTTTAAAACCAATAAAGAAGAGCTGTTTTTAACGCTTTACATGCAAAAAATTAGTAGAAATAATGAAGTGGAATAATATACTACCCATAATAATAGCTGCAATTGCCTTTACATCCTGTACCGAGTGGGAAGAGCCTCAGCTAGACGATGATTTTGTTGAAGTGCTAACGCCTAGAGATAGTTTGAGAACCGATGTGGTGAGTCAGCTTTTCTTTTGGTACGAGGTAGCAGATGCCATAGACTATGAGCTACAAATTGTTTCTCCAAGCTTTAGCAGTATTAACCGATTTGTTTTAGATACTATAGTAACCACCAACAAGGTACAGTTTACACTCACACCAGGAACCTACCAATGGAGTGTTAGAGCCCTAAACAACAGTAGTGCAACAGATTATACTACACATACTTTGTTTGTTGATAGTACTATTGATTTAACTACACAGACAATTGTTTTATTAAATCCGCCCAATCAAGACACAACGCCTGAGCTCAGCAAAACTTTTAGTTGGCAATCTTTGTACAATGCAGAAAATTACCGTTTTGAATTGTGGCAACCCGATGAAAGCGGACAGCAGGTTTTACTTAGATCTACTACGATAGACTCTGTTGAATATGTGGCTACAGATGAAGGGGCTTACTTATGGAAGGTAAGGGGAGAAAACTTCTTAACCAATACCATTTTCAGCGAAAGAACCTTTTACATTGATACAACTTCACCAAATACACCAGCACTTCAAGAGCCTGATTCTGGATCGGTTGTAGATGATACGAATATTGATTTTAGATGGACAAGAGGAACCAATACAGGCTCATCACTTACGGATACCATGTTTTTAGCAACGGATGCTAACATGCAGAACATTAGTCAGGTAATAATAAGCAAAATTAATATTGTGGTGATAGATACTTTATCAGATGGATTGTATTATTGGAGAGTTCGCTCTTCTGATGCCGCTGGTAATGTGAGCGACTACAGCCAAACACACAGCTTTACGCGACAACAGTGAAAAACAAAAAACAGATATACATATTATTACCTGTAGTACTTCTGGTTTGGGGGCTGATCGGTTTTAGAATATACAAGGCTATGAGCGGAGGTTCGGATGAAACGGTAGTGTATCAGACCGGGCCTCAATTTGTAGAAAAGACTTCTGACACCATAGCGGTGTATAAACTCAAACTCGATTATGTAGATCCGTTTTTAAAGAAAAGAAATACATACGTTGCCGGTGGAACAGGTTTAACCAACCCATCAAAAAGAGTAAAACCAAAAGTAAAGGTTAAAAAAACAGTTATTCCTCTAAGATGGCCCGTTATAAATTACAAGGGGCTTATTCAAAAAACAAAAGGAGATGTATCCCTGTATATTTTAGAGATTGATGGTGTTTCCCACTTTTTAAGTGTTGGAGATGAACAACAACAGCTTAAACTCTTGCGAGCGGATGCAGATTCTATCCGATTGGAGTTTCAAGGAAAAGAGAAGCGAACCGTAGTTAAGCTGTGATGCTAAAAGCAGGCTCCTTATCATATACCATTTTTGTTTCTACGATAACGGCTATTTTATGCACGTTAATGATTTTGTTGGCCTATTTTAACCGGAGCTTTTTTATTCAAAACGATGTTTATGACAAAGCTCGAGATAATGCGGAGTCAGGTATTGCTCTAGGGATTAAAGCCAATTCTCAATCCGATTATTTTGAATGGCTAGAGCTGTACAATGAAAGAGGCGATTCCGTGAGAGTTTCTAAACGGAAATGGGGAGCTTATGAAGTAATCCATAGTCTGGCAGAAATAGGAGAAATACAACACCAAAAAACATTAATTTTTGGTTATAAGTCCACTGGTTTATTAAATACAGCCCTATGGCTTTCCGATAGGAATCGTCCTTTACAACTTTCAGGCGATGCTCTGTTAAAAGGAAATGCGGCTTTGCCAAAAAAGGGCTTGGATAGAGCCTATATCGAAGGTTCAAACTACTCCAGAAAAGAGCTGATTTATGGCAATACAAGTGTGAGTAAGCAACAATTACCAGGTTTACCTTCTAAACTAGGAGACTATTGGTGGGCCTATCTGAATAAAAAGGTGGGACCAAGAGACAGTTTAGTTGAACTGGATAAAGCCACTCAAAAACTAGTTCATCCATTTGGTAAAAAAACAATCATCTATTTTTCTAGTGATGCTATCCAATTACAAGGTTATGAGCACGCTGGCAATATCATATTTATGTCTGATAAATCGGTAACTGTTGGAGCAGGTAGCAAATTTGAGCAAGTAATTGTTATGGCTCCAACAGTAGAAATTGAAGATGGTTTTACTGGAAGTATTCACGCCATTGCCTCAGATACTTTAATTTTTGGGGCTGTAGATCTAAAGTATCCAAGCTCTGGAATTACTGTAAATAGGAATAAGGAGATACCTTATTTAAAGCTTGAGGAAAGAGCTCTAATAAGAGGTTGTTTACTCTCTTTTGAGGAAAAAACCAACCGAAGGAATAACAATTTAGCTATTGAAATAGCCAAAGGAGCTACATTGAAAGGAGTGGTTTACTGTACCGGAAATTTAGAACTGAATGGGAAGATAGAGGGAAGTGTGATTACCAATAACTTTCTACTCAAAACGGCTTCAGGTATTTATGAGAATCATCTTTTAGATGGAGAAATTGATCGATCTCTTTTGGATGCTGATTTTGCAGGTTTTCAATTGGAAGATTTTAAGAACCATGTAAAACCTATTCTATGGTTTTAAACTCCAAATTAAAGGCCACCACTCTGGTGGAGACCATTGTTGCGATTACCATACTCTCGTTGGTATCCGCTTTAGCTATTATGATCTTTTTGATGGTTTCTAAACCCTCTTCAAATTCTGGAAGTTTGCTGCTGGCACAGCAAAAAAGTAGAGAGGTTTTTAACGAAATGGATAATACAACACTCCAAGAGGCATTGCCAATAGAGTGGAAGCTGCAAAATTTGAATTTTTATGTTTCCTTTTCAGATTATGCAGAACAACTGAGGGAAGTTGAAATAGAGGTAAAGGATAATGAAGAGCGCACGATTTACGTTCGGAAACAAGTATTTTATTGGTATGAGCCGTAAAACACAAAAAATATCCGCCTTTACCCTTACCGAAGTGATGATTACGATGGCGATTACTTCCATTGTAATAACACTTTCATATTACAGCTATCAAATGCTGAATACCTACTTCAACAAGTTTAGCGAAGACAATAGCTTTAATGCCGAGTGTATGGGATTACGAACGGCTATGGAAAAAGATTTAGAAGCTGCGGATTATGTTTTGAGTACACCCAATAGAATAGAATTTCACACCTCTACATCCATAATTAAGTGGTATTCTGTAGCTGATACTGTGGTGAGATCTACGCAAAGTGATGTGGAAAAACGTTTCCGATTAAAACCACACCTGTTAACGGTGCGCAAAGATTCAAAAACCAGCTACGTGAACCGAGTTTGTTTTACATATTGGGATAGTAGCCAGGACAGTATTCATTTTAACTTTTACAAAAACTACCCCGTTTCTACTTATATTAACCCGTAATGGCCGTATCGCTTAAAGACATACAAAAAAACACAAAACCCAAAGCCGATAAACAGGATGAAGGAAATGGCTTTATGGTTAAACTCAATAAGCTTCTATCTACGGAAATTGGTGGAAGCGGGATTAACGATAGTTTTAAAGAGTCGTTTTATGGAGAGTTGGGCTTGTTGTTAGAAGCCGGCATGAATATCAAATCTGCTTTGGATTTGATGACGGCCGAGCAAAAAAAAGAAAAGCACAAAAAGCTTTTGGCTCAAATTACACTGGAGTTAACCGAAGGTGCACGTTTCTCTGATGTTTTGGAGAAACAAAATAAGTTTACCGCTTATGAGCACTACTCGATAAAGATTGGAGAGGAAACTGGAAATTTAGTTGAAATTCTGAAACGTCTTTCTGCCTTTTACGATCAAAAGATTCAGCAAAGAAGAGCCTTTATTGGAGCCTTAACCTATCCCGGTGTAATTATGGGGACAGCCGTGTTAGCGGTAACCTTTATGCTTACCTATATGGTGCCTCTTTTTGAAGATATATTCGCGCGTATGGGAGGAGACCTACCTTGGCTAACGCAAATTGTAATTAATGTTTCAAAGGGGTTTGGAGAGGGTATTACCAGCATTTTGATTTTTATACTTCTTATTGTGGTTATCCATTATTTTTTAAAGGATAAAGAATGGTATAAGAGGTTTAGATATGGACTTTTATTAAAAACACCACTTATTGGAACGATGACTTTACAGACTTATACGTTGAGGTTTGTAAAGAGTATGAGCCTTTTAATTAATAGCAAAGTTAATTTGACAGGAGCCTTAGAATTATCAGAGAAAATGGTTCGTTTTTATCCCATTTCTTACTCTTTGGAAAAGGTGAGAAAAATGATTTTGCAAGGAAGCAGTTTAAATGAAGGTTTAGCTCAGTTCAAGATCTACAACTCGCGCTTCGTAACCTTGGTTAAAGTAGGAGAGGAGTCTAACCAATTGAGTTTGATATTCTCAAAGCTTGCGGACCAAATGGAGGAAGAGTTGCAGCATAGAGCTAAAATGTTAGGGAATACCTTAGAACCTTTAATCATTGTGTTTTTAGGTTTTTTCGTGGCTGTAATCCTAATAGCTATGTACTTACCTATGTTTCAACTTAGTACCTCTATCGGGTTTTAATCGATTACCGATAAGCCAGTTCATCTTCTTAGCTTTGCAGCCATTTTTAAATTATAACCATCAACTCGGATAGTAAGGAAATGAAGAAAGATATAAACTTTCCCAAGGTTACAGATGTGAAAATTGCGGTTGGAAAAACCATTGATGAGAAGGGAGAAAGCGATTGGTACGTATACATGATTAACAATAAACCAACGGATTTAAATAATGTAATGGTTGTTTCAAACGCTCGGGAAAATGAAGATGGTAGTGGAAGAAAAACTTCTACACTCAGACATTTCATGGAGGGTTTACAAGCGAATAGTTTCGCCAAGGTGGAGCGTATTGACCCTGGAGTATTCTCCTTTTACAATGAGTTTTGGGTTAGCTTTTACATTGGGAGAGAACTTTTTGACCATAAGTTTGTCCTGCAACCTTTTTCGGAATGGGAGCTAGAGCATATTGAAGAGTTGGATATGAAAGGACAATTGGCTCAGTAGTTCTATCTAAACATTTCCTAATTCAGAGTTGTTTCTAACATAGTAAATGAAATAATTCTCATTAAATGACCCTGAATATTTCATTTCAAGTTTTACCTTTGAAGTCCTTAAAAAATTCTATTATCAATTATAAATCAATATTTTAAAATGAAAATTACAGTAGTTGGAGCAGGAGCAGTTGGCGCAAGTTGTGCAGAATACATTGCTATTAAAGATTTCGCCTCTGAGGTAGTTATCGTAGATATAAAAGAAGGTTTTGCAGAAGGCAAAGCGATGGATCTTATGCAATGTGCTTCCTTAAACGGGTTTGATACTAAGATTGTAGGAAGTACAAGTGATTACACAAAAACTGCTGGAAGTAATATTGCTGTAATAACAAGTGGAATTCCAAGAAAACCAGGAATGACGCGTGAAGAGCTTATCGGCATAAACGCAGGAATCGTTAAAGAAGTTTCTACAAACATTTTGAAGCACTCTCCAGAGGCTATCATTATCGTTGTTAGTAACCCGATGGATACGATGACGTATTTAGCACATAAAGTAACAGGTTTACCAAAAAACAGAATTATTGGAATGGGTGGTGCTTTAGATAGTGCTCGTTTTAAGTATAGATTAGCGGAAGCTTT
>CAZAJG010000009.1:12939-71166 GCA_964485405.1 uncultured Owenweeksia sp.
AGGTTGTAGAAGATACTAAGGTTGGAGGTGCTACGCTCACTGGTTTATTAGGTACTTCTGCTTGGTATGCACCAGGAGCAGCAGTATCTGCTTTGGTTCAAGCTATCGCTCAAGATTCTCATAAAATGTTCCCATGTTCAGCACTGCTGGAAGGTGAATATGGTTTAAACGATCTATCCATTGGTGTTCCTTGCATCCTTGGTAAAAATGGTATCGAAAAGATTGTTGAAATCGAGCTAAGTGATGCTGAAAAAGCAAAATTAGAAGCCAGTGCCGAAGGAGTTAAAAAAACCAATACTTTATTGGATGGTGTTTTAGCTTAAGCACAAAAACAATATCAGCATATGCTGAATAATACAATTAAGAGCCCTGTTTAACTTTAAACAGGGCTTTTTAGTTTTTTTTTAAAAAGGCTTTGTAGGTAAAGGATTGAGAGCGATTTTATTCTTTGGCATTTAAGTTGCATTAGTAGAGATGAATTTAAAATGTAATGCCATGAAAAATCCAATTGTAAGCACGTTGTTGGTGGTGTTAATGATAACAACCACCGCATTAGGACAGAGAAGAGATAGAAATAGAAACGTTAACGTTACACGTACGGTGACTAAAGAAAGAGCTGTGCAAACCAACCGTAATGCAACACGATCTAATGGCTATTATAACAATAGAAAACAACGCACAAACATTCGTTATAGAAACGCAAGGAGAGTAAATAACCTCCCTTCTAGATCTAGAAGAATAAGTTATGGAGGTGGTAATTATCATTACAATAATGGTGTTTTTTATAGAAGAAATAATGGCTATTATAATATAGTTGCCGCTCCCATAGGTTATAGAATAAACGTTTTACCTGCAGGTTACCGAACGGTAGTGGTAGGGCCTAGAACATATTACTACAGATCAGGTAATTTTTACTGTTACAATAATGTAGGTTATTATGAGGTGGCACAAGCACCGCAAGGAGCAGTACTCTATAACTTGCCTAATGGAACAGAAATCGTATACATCAACAATAGAGTATATTATGAGTTTGCAGGTGTATTTTACAAAAGGATAGAAACACCCAATGGAGAAGCTTATGAAGTAGCTGGAGAGCTAATTTCTTAATAACTCTTGATACATTTTTACAATGTCTCGCTTTTATCAAAGCGGGGCATTGCTGTTTTTAGGCATTCAGTATATTGCTTTCTCAAACCAAATAACTTGATATCGTTGAGAAATTCTATTCGCTTCTGGATTAGAAATAGCCTTGTTCTTTTTTGTATAACCTTCTTTTATTCATCTACTAATGCTCAAGATAATCTTCTTTACGAGCAATTGAGTATAGAAGATGGCCTTCCTGCCAATGAGATTTATTGGACACACCAAACTAAAAATGGTGATTTATGGATGTGTAGCGATCATGGTGTTATTCGCTATGATGGAATTAATATGAAGATGTTTGATAACAGCCATGGACTACCTGGTAATACCGTTTTTAAATGTTATGAAGCACCAAATGGAAGGTTGTGGTTTACCACTTATGGAGGTGATGTCTTTTGGATTGATAACGATAGCGTTCATGTTCCAGCTTTTAATGAGCACTTGACTCTTTTTAAGCGGGGGAGCTGGATCGATAAAATAGCTTTTAGAGAAGATCAAATAATAATGACTCTATTTGAAGCTGCTCCATATTACTTTTTGGCAACAGAAAATTCGGATTCGGTAGAGAGAGTTAACTTAAATACGGATGATTTTGGCTGGCAAAGTTTTTACCTTTTTGATGAAGATGAAATTATTGCAGCAGGAAGTATTGAAATGACGGATAGTTTTAAGCTTTCTCAAATAAAGAATAAAACTATGCAATGGTCGGATGATAAGGAGAAATTATACGTTGTGCCTCATAATATAACCATAGCCTCTTTACCAGAATTGGATAAAAGCACTTACATGGAAAGGCTCAAAAGGGGTACAAAAACATCCTTGAGAAGAAGAACCACTTTCTCAAAAAGAATTAACGGAAAGCAATGGTTTTCCGCGCGTGGCGATTTGTACCTGATAGAGGATGGAGAGGTATCACAGGTAAGAGTATATGAAGGACAAATCATACACATCCATTTCGATTCAAGATACCTCTTCGTCTCCACAGAAGGCAGGGGGTTGTTTGTGTATGATATAGGTAAGAATGGAAAGGATTTAGGCAAAGAACAGTTTTATTTTGATAGCTATATAATATCTCAGGTTAATCAAGACAACATGGGTAACTATTGGCTTAGTACGGTAGGAAATAGACTGATGAAAGTTCCTTCTTTTGATATAAAGCAATATGAAATAACGGATGTAGTAAAAACTCAACAACCCATCTTGGAACCGTATCATGTAAATGGAGATACGTTGAAGGTATTTTCTGCAGATACACTCTTTTTCTTGAGTCTTTTACCCAGAGATAATCTCAAAATAATCCAAAGAATTCCCTTTGAAAAGGGAAAGAACTCTGCTGAAAAGCCCAATTGGAGTGGTTGGGATAATAATGGAAACTTATACCTCAAAGAATTGGTATGGAATTACCACTCCAATACCGTTGATACAATACCTAAACAAGCGGATTTTGGGAATCGCAATACAAGCTCTATAAATGATACGATAAGGATTACAAAGAACTTTAGAGGTTATCAGATTTTTGACAATGACTCAGTAAGGTTTAATTCTAGAGCGTACGACTTTGATCAAGTGGTAGGTGCTGTTTATGTGGTTGATCTTAATCATCATTATGTGGCAGGAATCCGAACTTTCTATGAGTTTAAGAATGGAACCTATTTTTCTTGGGAAAAAAAACATCCCTTTTTTAAGAATCGAATACAAGAGATTGTTGGTAGTTCTTCCAATACACTCGTTTTAGGAAGTCGGGGAGCAGGTATAGCTATCGTAAAGTCGGATACCATTATTATAATAGATCAGTCAGATGGCTTAAGTAGTAACATGATTACAAAACTAATGATTTCTGATTCTTTAGTGTATATAGGTACTAATAAAGGGTTGGATGCACTAAACATTAAAGGGGATGAATTTGAAGTTTCGAATCTTATTAGCGGAAATATTAATAAAGCGGGTTTTGTGACGAATGTTTTTGAGACTAAAAATGATATTATAGTCCAAAATGAAAAAAGTCTAACCCTCCTTAACAAGAACAGCTTTAATACTCATGCCTATCGCCCAACCGTACTGTTGAATAAAATTATGGTTTCAGGAAAAGAGTTCGCTCCTAATTCCAGTAAGCTTTCCAATCTAAGTTGGTTGCAAAACGATTTAGACATTAACTATCGAATAAACTCTTTAATGAGTGATAAATCACAGACTGTATACAAGTATCGTTTAATTGGCCTATCCGAAAACTGGACATCTACAATTGATCGTGATATTCGGTTTAGCGGACTTGCTCCAAATGAGTATACATTTGAAATTTTGGCAAAAGATTCTAAGGGAAGTTGGAGTAAAAGTCCAACACAATTTAGTTTTGCCATCTTTCCACCCTGGTATAAAACAAAGTGGTTCAGAGCTATACTAATTCTTTTAGGTCTGTTTTTAGTGTGGCTTTACTTTTTTCTTAGACAAAAGGAATTAAAGCGATCTAAGCAGTTGATCTATTCAAATATTGAAGCTTTAAAGAATCAAATGAACCCTCATTTCATTTTTAACGCTTTAAATTCCGTTCAATATTACATAGCTACAGAACAAAAGAGGGAGGCCAATATCTTTTTATCAAAACTTTCTGGTTTGGTGCGAAATATTCTCGATAACTCCAGCCGCAGTCAAGTTAATTTAGCACAAGAGATTAGCCGTATAAAGGATTATTTGGAGTTAGAACATCTACGCCTCAATGGTTTGTTTAAGTATTCGGTTAGCGTGCAACCTGAGCTCAAAGTAAAGTCTATTCTATTACCGCCTCTTTTAATTCAACCCGTTATTGAAAACTCAATTTGGCACGGCTTTAGCGATATTGATTATATGGGAGAGTTGCATATTGATTTTAGCGTAGAGAAGAAAAACCTTGTAGTAACGGTTATGGATAATGGAGTTGGTATGGAGATTGAGAAATGGAAAAAATCGCCTGCTCATTATGGCAGTGGGAATTCAATAGGTTTGAATAACATTGTTAAAAGACTCTATTTAATTTCAAAAATCAAGAATAAAGAGCATAAAATTGAGTTTAATAATATTGAAAAAGACCCTGTAAAGGGTACAATTATAAGACTACATATACCACAGTAAACCCTACCAAATGAAAACACAATTGTCCTGTTTATTAGTTGATGACGAATGGCATGCGAGAGAATTGCTTAAAACATTACTCAACGAAAACTGTAACGAAGTAACTATAATCGGAGAGGCCGAGAGTGTATCTGATGCAATAGAAAAAATCAAGGAACTAAAACCTGATTTGGTTTTTTTAGATATTAAATTGAAAAATAAAACAGCTTTCGATTTACTGGATGCAATAGAAGAGACAAACTTTCAAACTATTTTCACAACAGCTTATAGTGAGTACGCTATTAAAGCATTCGATTATTTCGCAGTTCATTATTTATTAAAGCCGATCAATATAGAGCATTTGGAGATAGCTGTGAAAAGAGCATTAAATCGCTACAATAATAATGAGCATAACGATCATAAACAGCTCTCTAAAGATTTTAAGGAAATAGAAGAACAGAAAATAGCACTGCCCAGTAGATCTGGTGATGAGTTCGTATACATTAAGGATATACTCTGCTGCACAGCGTCTGGCTCCTACACGGAGATCACTTTTAAAAAGGGAAAAAACGTGCTCATATCAAAACCTTTAGGGTACTTTGAAAAGAAGCTTTCCCCAACTCTATTTATCCGGACACATAAAAAGTATTTAGTAAATCTGTTAGAGGTGGTATCTATGGAAAGAGGTAGAACACCTATCCTTACCTTAACAGGGGATGTAAAAGTTGATGTTTCATTAACTTATAAAAGCGTTGTAAAAGAGAAATTGGGAGACCGTATTGTGTTTTAAAACAGCGAAAAACCAATTTTATAAACTCAAAACGTCATTTCATATATTATAGCTATTTAATTCAAGGATCTAATTCTACTTTTGAGGTGTAATAAAGAATACCAAAAACCCGAATATAGTAGAAACATTCTCAAAAGACTTGTCACCTTAATGAGAATGACAGTTAAAATAAAAGAGATGGCCGCAAAGCCATCTCTTTTATTTTATATCCTTTCTATCAAAATATATCACCATCAATTCCTTCCTTTATCTTTCCGAGTAAAATGAATTAAAGAACTTTATCTTCAGCTATTTTTGTACCATGGAAGACTTGAAAAACGACATCCAGCGTATTTTCCCACTCTTAAGAGACACTGCTTTAGTTCAGGAAATTTCTGAGAATGCTCAGGTAATGGAATTTGAAGCGGGTGATGTATTGATGGATTTTGGAAGCTATGTTAAAATAATGCCATTGGTTATTAAAGGAGCTGTAAAAGTTTTGCGTGAAAGTGATGGTGACGAAGGAGGAGAACTGTTTCTGTACTATTTATACCCCGGACAGAGTTGTGCAATGACATTGAATTGTGGACGAATAAACAGCCCTAGCGAAATAAAAGCAGTAGCAGAGGAAAACACGAAAATCATTGCCATTCCGGTTCAGTACATCAACAAGTGGATGGATAAGTACGCAGATTGGAAGGAGTTTACACTTCAAATCTATAGTTCTCGATTTGCTGAATTGCTTCAAACTCTGGATAGTATTGCTTTCCATCATATGGATGAGCGTTTGATAAACTACTTACAACATCAAATCAAGGCAAAAAAAAGTCAAGAACTTCAAATTACACATCAGCAAATTGCTTACGATCTTAATACCTCTAGAGAGGTGATATCTCGCTTGTTGAAGAAACTCGAAAAAAATGGAGTGATAAAGCAAGGACGAAATCGATTGGAGATTATTGAGCCAATGTGATGAATGTCACTTTATAAGAAGTGAGATCTTGTGTTATTTGAATAAAATTCAAATAATATGAAAAAGAATATGAGTAATGCCGATAGATGGATTAGAGTTCTACTCGTGGCAGCTGTAGCTATGTTATACGGTCTTGAATTGATTTCTGGAGTACTGGCCATCGTTTTAGGTGCTGTGGCGGTAATTTTTCTAGTTACCAGTATAGTTTCCTTTTGTCCTCTTTACAGAATAGTAGGTGTAAGCACTTGTAAGGTGCCCAAGAGCTCAGATTGAACCTTTTCATAAATTTAACTGTATATTCTTATACTTATACAAATTATCCAATACCATGAAGAATCTGTTTTTCATTTTAAGCATCCTTGTATCTACATTAACTTTTGCTCAACAAAAGGTAGAGAGTAATGCTTACAACAGCATGCTTAAAGGTTTGCTTAAGCATAATGTAGAAGAGGTATCTGCTATTGAAGCGGCTATAATGGAGGATGTGGTATTTCTAGATTCTAGAGAAAAGAATGAGTTTGAAGTGAGCCACATTAAAGATGCAAAATGGATTGGCTACGATACTTTTGATTTAGAAAATGTAAAAGAAGTACCCAAAGATGCCAAGATTATAGTTTACTGTTCTGTTGGAGCTCGGAGCGAGAATGTTTCCAATAAATTGAAAGAAGCTGGCTACACTAATGTATCCAATATGTATGGAGGTATTTTTGAATGGGTAAATCAAGATCTACCTATTTACAGAAGTGGGGAGGAAACCAAAAAAGTACATGCTTACGATCAGGAA
The DNA here is from genome assembly GCA_964485405.1 of uncultured Owenweeksia sp. Classification (GTDB taxonomy): domain Bacteria; phylum Bacteroidota; class Bacteroidia; order Flavobacteriales; family Schleiferiaceae; genus CAKZNE01. The sequence goes on from CAZAJG010000009.1 coordinate 19,693, forward strand.
TGGGGAGTATGGGTAACCAAAGGAGAGAAAGTATTTAACCCATAGTTTATACTTGAACCTAAATGGATAAGTACCTTAAAATTATACAAGACTCTTTTATCGGGTATTGGAATTATTTGAGTCAGGAAATTTCCCAACCCGGTTGGACGAATTACTTCTACTGGCTTATAGGCCTTTCTCTATTGGTATGGGTAATTGAGTTACTTAACCCGTGGAGAAAAGAGCAAAAAGCCATTCGTAAGGATTTCTGGTTGGATGGTTTTTACATGTTTTTTAATTTCTTTCTCTTCTCTCTTATTGGCTACAACGCACTGTCTAATGTTTTCGTAGAGTTATTTAGTGACTTGTTGGCCAATTTTGGAATTGAAAATCTAATAGCTATAAATGTACAGCAGTGGCCAGTCTGGTCTCAGTTTTTACTCATGTTTGTGGTTGCTGATTTTATTCAGTGGAACATACATCGACTCTTACATAGAAGCCCATTTTTATGGCAATTTCACAAAGTACATCATAGCGTAAAAGAGATGGGTTTCGCAGCTCATTTAAGGTTCCACTGGATGGAAACTATAGTTTATAAAAGCATTCAGTATTTACCTTTAGCAATGATTGGTTTTGGCATTCAACAGTTTTTTGTCATTCATGTTGTGGCCGTATTTATTGGGCACTTAAATCATGCAAATGTGGGTTGGAATTACGGCCCATTCAAATACATATTCAATAATCCTAAAATGCACATTTGGCATCATGCCAAAGAGATTCCCGGAAATCATCCGTATGGCATAAACTTCGGGATTTCACTTAGTGTTTGGGATTATGTTTTTAAAACCGCGCATGTACCGTCCAATGGAAGAGATATTGAGTTGGGATTTGATGGAGATGAGGGTTTTCCTAAAGGCTTTTTGGAACAAGCAATTTATCCATTAAACAAAAAAGAATAGTGAACAAAAGCTTTACTCTTGTTCTACTGCTTTGCCTCACCTTAGGGCTTGCTCCATTTTATCCAGAGCCGCATCTGTTTGGTAAGATTAAATGGCTTATTGGCGGTGGCGTAGGGATGAAGGGACAAGATTGGTTTGATTTAATTTTACATGGAACCCCTTGGCTTATACTGTTCTATATGGTTTTAAGCAAACGCTGGAAAAAAACCTGAAAAATCTTAATTCTATTACTCAAAATGTCTTTTAATAAGGTCTTTGGTATGTAGCAGTAAAGCTTCGTCCCCCGGGTTTCCATGACCTGGAACAATGATTTGTGCATTTTGAAATTTATCAAGAAGACGGTCTAAAGTCATAGGCCATTGCTCTAAATCTGCATCACCGATATAACCTAAATGGGTTGCTTTTAGAGATTTTACCATACATCCACCAAACAGCACATTTTCGGATGGAATCCATGTTACAATATTGTCTTGAGCGTGAGCTTTTCCAAGAAAAAAGCAGAAAATGCTTTTATCTCCAAGTGTAAACCTAACAGAATCAGAAAACGTTGCTTTGGCAAGAGCTAAGCCTTCTTTTTGGAGTTTTTTATTGGTTTTAGAATAGCTATGGGTAGGCACCTCGAGTTTATTCAAATACTTCATGCCTCCGGTACAGTCGTCATGCCAATGGTTGGGTGTAAACCCAACTAGCTTGAGGTGCATACTATCAACTAAATAGGAGAATAAAAGCATGCTCACCGTATCATCCATAGGCGTGTCAAATAACCAGGCTTCAGCGTCTTGAATAAAAAGTAAGCCGTTGCTAGAGAATCGCCCAAAAGAGGGGCTTTCAGAATAAGATCTATGGATCCAAGTATTTTGGGTTAGCGGTATTAATTCTAAATTTTCAGATACTTCAATAGTGGACTGAGCAAAAATCAGACTTGGCAAAAAAAGAAGGGTGAATAGAGCTTTTTGCATATATCGAAGTATTAAGTACAACAAATATCCAACAAAAAACCCCTACCAGAAAGTAGGGGTTTGTATTATAAAAATCAATAAGATTTTAGCCATTCATGGAAACTAGAAACTCTGCATTATCGCGCGTTCTATTCATTCTATCGTGTAAAAACTCCATAGCTTCAACTGGGTTCATATCAGCCAAATGGCGTCTAAGAATCCACATTCTTTGTAGAGTTTCTTTGTCTAATAACAAGTCTTCCTTACGTGTACTAGAAGATACAAGATCAATCGCAGGGAATATTCTTCGGTTTGCAATTTTTCTATCCAATTGCATTTCCATATTACCTGTTCCTTTAAATTCCTCAAAGATTACTTCGTCCATCTTAGAGCCTGTATCAATAAGAGCAGTAGCTAAAATGGTTAAAGAACCTCCGTTTTCAATTTTACGAGCCGCTCCAAAGAAACGTTTTGGTTTGTGTAAAGCGTTAGCATCCACACCACCAGATAGTACTTTACCAGAAGCAGGTGAAACCGTATTGTAAGCACGAGCCAAGCGCGTAATACTATCTAAAAGAATAATCACGTCATGACCACACTCTGTCATTCGTTTTGCCTTTTCTAAAACGATGTTCGCCACTTTTACGTGTCTATCAGCAGGTTCATCAAATGTAGAAGCTACTACTTCTGCATTTACACTACGCTGCATATCTGTAACTTCTTCCGGACGTTCATCAACCAATAGGATGATCATATACGCCTCTGGATGATTTGCAGCAATAGCATTGGCTATTTCCTTAAGCAATATTGTTTTACCCGTTTTGGGCTGAGCTACAATAAGCCCTCTCTGTCCTTTACCTATTGGTGTAAACAGATCTATGATACGTGTACTTAAAGTACCCTTACGTTCTGTAATGTTAAATTTTTCCTCTGGGAAAAGAGGGGTTAGGTGTTCAAAAGCAACACGATCTCTAATCCAATCAGGAGCACGACCGTTAATACTTTCAACCTTAACCAATGGAAAATATTTTTCACCCTCTTTAGGAGGTCTGATTTGTCCACGAACGGTATCTCCGGTTTTTAATCCAAATAACTTAATCTGAGATTGAGACAAATAAATGTCATCTGGAGAATTGAGGTAATTGTAATCGCTAGAACGTAAAAAACCATACCCATCAGGCATAATCTCTAATACACCTTCACTTATAATAATCCCGTCAAATTCGTACTCACGATTTTTGTTGTGATTGCTCTGACGATTATCGTTACGATTGTTTCCATCGTTCCTATTATCGTTCCTATTATCGTTTCTGTTATCGTTAGAGTTGCGGTTGTTGTTGCGGTTTTGATTCTGTTGATTTCTGTGTTGAGGTTTATTCTGCTCTCTTCTGCCTCCCGGATTATTGTCTCCTTTTGGTTGATTCTTTGATTGCTGAGATGAATTGTCCTCTTTTTTACGATCGTTATCCTCTCTTGTCCGTTCTTTATTGTCGGTTCTACGATCCTTGTTTTCTGTCTCTTTTGGAAATTCAAGTTTTGGAGAATCTTTGTCACCACCAGATTTTTCTTCAGGTTTCCCTTTTTTCTCAAAACGGGGTCTTTTTCTGGGTTCTTTTGAATTTTCGTTAGAGTTTTCGTTTTTGGTTTCTGCAGGCTTTGCTGCTGGTGCTGGTGCACTTTCGTCTTTTGAAGCATTACTCATCGCTGCAGGATTGGCAGCTTGATGATCAAGAATTTTGTAGATAAGATCTTGTTTGTTAAGAGATTTGAACTTTGGAAGTTTAGCTTTTTCCGCTATTTCCTTAAGTTCAGGAAGCTTCAATGCCTTTAACTGATTGATGTCGTACATCGAATAAAAAATAAATTAATAAAATGAATATTGTGATTACTTGATTTCTAAAAAAAAAATGCGTGTTTCAGGAATCTGCAGATTTAGAATCAATACAGATGCTTGCAAGAGTTGCTACGCAATATTACAAATATTTACACAACCATTGTTCTAGTAGCCTGTTTTTTTGCCAATTTTGACCGAAATTTGTAGAATGATACAACGCATACAATCCATATACTTCTTGCTCGCGGCAATCTTTTCAGCGGGTGTTTTATTTCTTGTGCCTGTTTACACGCTTAATCAAGAACTATTAATGGCTACATCATATCCCGTTTTTTTTACCGTGTTTATGCTTTCTGCCGCTCTTTCGCTTTTTGCCATCTTCCGTTTTAAAAACCGCAAACAGCAAGTGGTGCTGGGTAGATTAAATGTAATCCTCAACTTTATATTATTTGCTATTATCCTCTACACCTATTTCGAGGTGATAAAACCAAATGACGGGAGTTTAGGTTTAGCTACTTTTATCCCAATTAGTACCGTGATATTTACATCCTTGGCGAACAGAGCTATCATGGCAGATGAGGCTTTGGTTAGAGCTGCGGATCGTTTTCGCTAATTTATCTTTTAAGCTCTACTACTTCTAAATCAAATATTCTTTCCCCTTCAATCTTGAAGCGGAGCATGGTGCGAACGTTATGAAATCCATGCTTACCAATGGCACCTGGGTTCATATGTAAGAGGGATAGCTTTTTGTCCGGTATCACCTTCAGAATATGGCTATGGCCACAAATAAAGAGTTTGGGTGGCGAATTATATATTTCCGGTTTTACAACGGGTGAGTATCTACCTGGATATCCGCCAATATGAGTTATCCAAACATCCACTTGCTCCGCCATAAAGCGGAGGTTTAAAGGCCATTCAGCTCGTATAGAGGCTCCATCTATATTACCAAATACGGCTTTTACTGGAGCGACAGTTTTTAGCGTATCTGTAACCTCTAAAGTGCCAATATCCCCAGCATGCCAAATTTCATCACTTTTTTCACAAAGTCTTAAAATCTGATCGTCAATAAAGGAATGCGTATCGCTTAATAAAGAAACCCGAATCAATGTTTAGCCATGTATAGTTTACCTTTGCGATATTATAAAAAGAATCCATTCCATTGCGATACTTCGTGCAACTTTCCTATTTCGGTAAATCTTTTCATGGCTGGCAAATTCAACCTAATGCTATATCCGTGCAAGAAACACTGAATCAGGTTTTTTCGACTTTATTGAACACGGATATTTATTTTGTTGGAGCAGGAAGAACGGATACTGGTGTTCATGCGAAAGAGATGTGGGCACATTTTGAATATGGAGGAGAGCTAGAGGAAAACTTAGTAAATAGAGCAAATCGCTTTTTAAAAGAAGATATAGCCATATATCACATTGTAGCGGTGGATGAAAGAGCACATACTCGATTTGATGCGATAAGTAGAGAATACGAATATCATATTGCGCTGAGGAAAAACCCGTTTGAATCTGATTTTAGCTGGTATTTACATAAAAGACCAGACGTGGAAAGTATGATGAAAGCTACGGAAGTACTGTTTCAGTTTCACGATTTCACTTCCTTTTCTCGAAGCAATACACAAACTAAAACGAATTTGTGTAAAATTATGAAAGCGCAATGGGAGGAGAAGGACCACAAACTTATCTTTACCATCAAAGCTGATCGGTTTTTGAGGAATATGGTTCGTGCGATAGTAGGAACCTTGGTACAGATTGGTCAAGGTAAAAGATCGGTGGAGAGTTTTAGCGAAATAATTGAAGCTAAAGACCGAACCTTAGCCGGAGAGTCAGCTCCAGCCAAGGGATTGTTTTTAACCAAAGTGGAATACCCAAAAAATATTTTAAATGTCTAATGGAATAACAGGAAAGGCCTTTGATTTAGGTCTTCTTAAAAAGGTATTGCGGTATATAGGGCCTTATAAACTCATATTTTATGGTGCTCTTTTTCTAACTATTTTTCTTTCAGCACTAAGCACTGCTCGTCCTTTGCTGATCAAATATGTAATCGATCATTTTGTTTTAGAACCCAACTCAGAGGAGTTAACTCGTTACACGGCCATTCTCTGTGGACTCTTGTTTTTGGAATCCATGATTCAGTTCTTATTCATTTATGGAGCCAATTATTTAGGACAGAATATTATCAGAGACTTAAGAGTACAGCTGTATGAGCATATCCTTTCGTTTAAATTGAAATATTTTGACAATACGGCAATTGGTACCTTGGTAACAAGAGCTGTTTCTGATATTGAAACCATAGCAGACATCTTTGCACAAGGTGTTTTGGTCATTTTTGGAGATCTACTCAAAATAGTAGTAATGGTAGCCGCCATGTTTTACTTTTTTGATTATCGCTTAGTACTCATATCTCTTTCCGTAGTGCCGGTTTTATGGTATGCTACCCGAATGTTTCAAGTAAAAATAAAAGGAGCTTTCCAAGAAGTAAGAACGCAAGTATCCGCTTTAAATGCCTTTGTTCAAGAGCATATTACAGGAATGAACATTGTGCAGATATTTAATAGAGAGGAGGCGGAAATGGCTAAGTTTAAAGAGATAAATGAAGCGCATAAAAAGGCCAACGTTAAATCCATCTGGTACTTCTCAATTTTTCTACCGGTTATAGAAATCATGAGTGCCATTTCCATTGGTTTAGTGGTATGGTTTGGGGGCTTACAAGCAGCTAAGGGTGGTTTTGTTACGTTGGGCGACCTTACAGCTATTATCTTGTTTATAAACATGTTGTTTCGCCCATTAAGACAATTAGCTGATCGATTCAATACTCTTCAAATGGGAATGGTAGCAAGTGAGCGGGTATTTAAGATTTTAGATACGAAAGAGCACATTGATGATAAGGGAAGCCTGGAATTGAAAGATGTAAAAGGAAACATTGAGTTTAAGGATGTAACCTTTGGATACAAAGAAGATGAAACGATACTTAAAGGAATTTCTTTTACGGCAAAACCAGGAGAAACCTTAGCCATTGTTGGAGCCACAGGAGCTGGGAAATCGACTATTATTAATCTATTAAGCCGGTTTTACGAAATATGGGATGGTGAAGTATTAGTAGATGGTGAAGATATCAGAAATGTAAGCTTAGGTTCCTTACGAGAGAATTTGGCAGTGGTGCTTCAAGATGTGTTCTTATTTTCAGATTCTATTTATAATAATATAACTCTGCAAAAGGATATTTCATTAGAGACGGTAAAAGAAGCGGCAGAGTTTATTGAAGTTTCTGATTTTATAGAAGCCTTACCAGATGGCTACAATTACAATGTACAAGAGCGAGGTAATATGCTCTCTGTGGGGCAGCGGCAGCTTTTAGCTTTTTTAAGAGCTTATGTCTCCAACCCATCGGTTCTTATATTGGATGAAGCGACTAGTTCCATTGATACTCAGAGCGAGATGCTTATTCAGAAGGCGATTGATAAAATAACAACGGGACGAACTTCTATTATTATTGCACACCGACTGGCTACCATTAAAAAGGCGGATAAAATCTTAGTGATGGATAAGGGAGAAATCGTAGAAGAGGGGAAGCATCAAGAGTTGTTAGCTCAAAATGGGTATTATGCCCGTTTATATGAAATGCAGTTTAAGCATGAGGATACGGAGGCTTAAGAGTTGGCCTCTAAAAACTCAGAATCCGTTAAACTTTTCAAAAAAGCAATAAGAGCTAATTTTTCATCTTGAGTGATCAGGAAGGGTTGTATCCTTGAGTCTTTGTTCGGGTGGTCAAATCCGCCTCCCATATAGTGTTCTATAACTTCATCTAAGGTTTGTATACTCCCGTCATGCATATAAGGCCCTGTTACCTCAATATTCCGTAAAGTAGGCACTTTGAATTTGCCGTTGTCTTCTTTCTTCAGAGTAAGTCGCTCTCTTCCTGGATCATCATACTCATCATAAAGGCCAATGTTTTGGAAAGAGAAATCAGTTAGTAAGAAACCAGAATGGCACGAAGAACAGTTCAACTTTGAGCTCATAAATAACTCCAAACCCAGTTTTTGTTGTTCGTTTAGGGCTTTTTTATCGCCTTGAAAATAGTATTTATCAAAAGGAGAGTTGCCGCTTACCAAGCTTCTTTCATAAGAAGCAATAGCTCTACTAATGGTGTAAGCACTAGGATTTGCTCCAAAGACTTCTTGAAATTGCTTTACATACGATTCCTGTGCGTTTAGTCGGTCTATAGCCTTTACAATTGAGAAATCCATTTCATTTGGATCTTCTAAAGGGCCAAGAATTTGCGACTCTAGGTTTGGGTTTCCTCCTTCTGCAAAAAAGTAGGGATACCAAGCCAAGTTAGATAGGGTAGGGGCATTTCGATTACCCAGTTTCCCATCTACTCCCGGGCTCACCGCATTTTGATCGGAAAAGGCGCGGTTTGGGTGATGGCAACTTCCACAAGAAATGGTTGTATCCCTGCTCAAGATAGGATCAAAAAAAAGTCTTTTCCCTAAGTTTACTTTAGCTTCAGTAATCGGGTTGTCTTCTCGAATATCGGGTTTTGTAAAACCCTCAGGAATATACAGTGAATAAGCATCTTCGGGTTTTGGAGTACAGGAAACAAAGCCAATACTTAAAACAGCTAGAAGGGTAAAAGCACGCACGCTAAGCATGTAAAGGGGAATTAAATTTCCTGAATAAAATAAAAACAGCGACTATCGTTAAAACGTAGTCGCTGTTTTTTGAAGTATGATTTTTATTTAAAATCTATAGCTGCATTAGTGTTGGTAGCTATTTTCGCCACAACATTCATAGGGTTCATATGGGCTTTTAGTTCGGTTGTAAGGTCAATGTTGTCGAATATTTTTGAATAGTCCACTACCATTTCAACTTCTAGCTCACCACCAGCTGTTACAGTATGATGAAGCATTTCTTGTTTTGAGAGAAGATTTCCATCCGTACCAATGTGATAAGCAAAAGTATCATCAAAGGTTCCATCACCATCTATATCTACCTCTCCTTCAAACTTGTAAAAGATATAGCCTGCAGCCCAAGTCCACCACATGTTATTTACTTGTGGTGCTAAAGGGTGACCCGCTGCATAATCTGTAGGTTGTGTATTGGCATTTGTAGCGGAATCTATACCAATGTTAAACGATACCATGTGAAAATGCTCCACGCCAATGTCACCTACATGCTGATGATCAACATCAGGAGTTATTAATAGAACTTCACCATCAAAAGGAGTTACATTCTGGTCATCATCCATTAAGTTGATGCCTGAAATGTAAAATTGAGCTGTTGAAAATTTAACCTTGCTATTTCCTAAGTCAAAGGTTTTGTCCAGTTCAAAAGCTTCTGTGCCAAACATATGATCCACGTTAATGGATAACTCAGCGGTAGTTGGTGTTGGGTCTACAGGATCTGTACTGTCATCGTCTTCGCATGAAACTGCGAATAGTCCCGCTAAAAGGACAAATAAATATAATTTTGAAAATTTCATAATCGTTTTATTATTAGTTAAATAGAGATAGGAATAGTAGTGCTTTTGAGTTAAGTCACTACTTAGGGCGGAGGCGAAAGCTCCTTTTCTAATAATAGTCGATAAAATGATTGGAGTTCAATGGGTTCTTTGTCTTCCGTGAAAAAATAAGCACCACCAAAGGCTATATTGTTGTGAAAGAATCCCAATATAATTTCAAAGCCGTCAGTAGTTAAACCGCTTTCAAATGGATTAGGTTGATCTGTATCTTGAGCTAACATTTTTGATAGAAAGCAAACTCCAGAGCAGCCTAACGCAGGCTCATCATTATTCTCACACAAATTAGTTTGAATATAATCTAAGTTGGATAAATAGGTATAAACACCATTAATAGAATTGGATAATGGGCTTAAATAAAGCGCAACTACGAGTATGGAAATTACCTTTTTGATAGAGTTAGATAACAGATTAATACAAATATAGTTCAGGATTTTTAATTTCTAGTAATTCTGGATAGTGTATGATAGATATCACTTATCAATCGACTTCCTTTTTCATCGCATCACCTATTTACACCCTCAAACGCTTCTTTAATCTGCTCTTTCAGGTTGCTCATCGTCTTGCGAACTGATCTTATTTGCTGCAATAAATGAGGTTGTCATTTGCGTAAGCATATCGCTTGCAGAAGAAGGATTATTTGGTAAAAGAATAAGGTTGCTTTTCGTATTTTCACTAATGGCCTGAAGCGTATCGTAGTGCTGCGTAATAACAATTAGGGCAGAAGCTTCTTGAGAATTAATCCCAACAGCATTCAACACTTCTACCGATTCTTCCAGCCCTTTGGCAATTTCCCTTCGTTGATCTGCTATTCCTTGACCTTGAAGTCTTTTACTTTCCGCTTCGGCTGTTGCTTTGGCAACGATGCGTATTCTTTCTGCTTCTCCTTCATACTCGGCAGCGGTTTTCTCTCTCTCAGAGGCATTGATACGATTCATTGCTTGTTTCACCTGTTCGGCAGGATCAATATCGGTTACCAAAGCTTTGATTATGTCATAGCCATAGGTATTCATAGCTTCTTGCAACTCTCTTTTTATGGCAATGGCAATATCATCTTTCTTCTCAAAAACATAATCGAGTTTTAGTTTTGGAACCTCTGCTCTAACCGTATCAAATACGTAAGATGTAATTTGATCATGTGGATTTTCAAGCTTATAGAAAGCTTCGTAAATCGCTTGTTTTAGGATCACAAACTGCACAGAAACCTTAATTTTTACAAATACATCGTCTCTTGTTTTAGTTTCTACTAAAACATCCAATTGTTGAATTTTAAGATTAACCCTTCCCGCAATTCGATCTACCACAGGTATTAGCATATGGAATCCAGGAGTTCGTATGGCTTTAAACTTACCCAGTCTTTCCACTACAGCGGCTGTTTGCTGTTTCACAATAAAGACAGAGAAAATCAAAAGGAATAGACCAATAATGGCTAAAATGACAAATGAGATAGGCATGGTTAAGTAAAACTTTTTATTAGAAGGTAAAAGATACTATATAGAAACGATTACGAGACAAAAATTGTCAATCATTTTCGATTTTCAGCATCAATTCTTGTACTTCCGCTGGAGACATGTAGATGTTTCGAATTTTTGCCCGGTAGGCATCGGGTAAACAGTATTGACCCAATATATATTCCTTCATGGCAATAATTTCATTTCCTAGGCCATGCTCAATAGCCATAATATCTACTCTTTCTTCTGTTTTGATGACGTATTTTTTTGAAAAAACATATTGTAAACTAAACCATGCGATGCTTAACGCAGACATTTCTTCGTAATCTACAATATGGGCAACCTCATGCCCAATCCAACCCATTAGTGCCTTTTCTGGTAAGTCATGAATGGGTATTAGCGTATCGTTTATCATCATGGCCGTCATCATTTGAACGATATACTCTCGATTTTCATGCTTGTTAAATAGGGTAAGGGGCTTGGGTTTAGCCTGCATAAAAGAATTGTGCATGCTATTATCAAAAATAAAGTCGATTGAGATTTCCTCTAGTTCAGGGTAGTGTGATAGAGTTTGTAACACAATGGTGACTAAATCTGCTGGAATTTTCTTATTCAGCGTATCCACTACCACTACATCTGAAACAAACTGGGAGGAGCAAGGAAGTGCAAAAAACAGCAAAAATAATCTAAGCAATATCTTCATTATAAGAATAACAATCTGGGATGGAAGATAGTATATAAAGAGTTTGGGTAAAAATCAAAATGAAAGGTGAAAATGAAAAACTCCATTTTTCAAGAATGGAGTTTTTTAAATATCTCTAAGGTTAAAATTTTTTAGTTATTCAGGAATGCAGAATACATCCAAACCAACTTTTCTTGTTCGCGAATGTAATCGCTCATAAGGGCGTTAGTGCCTTCATCATTTATTTCACCGGATAAATCCAGAAGGGTTCTTTGTTTCGATATTAAAACCTGAAAAGAATCTAGGATGTGTTGAACTGCAATTTTGCCGTTTGATACTTTATCACTTTCCTGTATCGTGGAAACTGTTTTGTAGTGTGTATAGTTGTGTTTTGGCGAGTGGCCAAGTGTTAAGATTCTTTCCGCTACTTCATCAATTTTTAAAAGAAGATCATTGTACAACTCCTCAAATTTAACATGGAGCTCAAAGAATTTATCTCCTTTTATGTTCCAATGAAAACCCCTCGTATTTTGATAGAAGATAGAATAATTGGCCAAAAGGTCGTTTAATTGAATGGCTAATTGTTCTGATTTTTGACTGTCTAGTCCAATTGAATTTATAGTATTCATTATAGTATGCTTTATAGTTTACATTCAGTTATTTACCACAGCAAATATCGGTGTTGAGTGGAATTTAGGAAAGCAATTCTGATTGTTATAAATAGTGTTAAAATAGTTAAAAACTATCAAAATAAAATTTTAATTACTAAAAATTATTCAGCTCAATAACTGAGAAATTCTCTTAGGTAAGTAGTCTAGAACATCATCAAACCAAAGGTTTTTGGAGAACCAAAAACGGTTTCTAGGAGAAGGGTGGGGAAGAGGCAGGTATTTCGGTAAGTACTCATGATACTGTTTGACGGTTTCGGTTAAGTTCTCTTTAAACCTTTCCCCTAAATAATGCTTTTGAGCATATTGACCTATTAATAAGATTAGTTCAGGTTCATCCATGGCATCTTTGAGTTTCTGATGCCAAGCTTTTGCACATTCTGGTCTCGGGGGAAGATCTCCTGATTTTCCTTTACCGGGGTAACAAAATCCCATTGGAATAATGCCAAAGTTCCTTGCATCATAAAAGGTGTCTTTATCAACTTTCAACCATTCTCTTAGCCTATTGCCACTAGCGTCATCCCATGGAATACCGCTTTCATGAACTCTTTTTCCAGGTGCTTGCCCTACAATCCAAATTTTTGAATTCTTTTTTACGGACAGCACAGGATTTGGAGGGTGAGGCAATACTTCTGAACAGATGTTGCAAGATTGTATCTCTGAAAGTAAATCCTTCATAAATCGTAAAACATTGATGCTTAATGAAGTAAAGATAAGAGGAAGATAGAATGTGAAAAGTCTTATTTAAGACTTCATTTCATACGCTCTACTATTTCTAATACAGCTGGGCAAACCTCTGTGTTTTTTCGAGTAAGCTCAAGAATCTGATGCATTTTGTATCGGTCTGTATGTGGAAATTCTCTACAAGCCTTAGGTCTTACATCGTAAATGGAGCAATAGTTATCTTCTCCTAAAAAACTACAAGGTGTTTTTTGAAGAACGTTATCTCCATCTTCATCCAATCTCAAGTATTCCTCTATGAATTGTGTGGTTTTCATACCCAGATGCTTAGCGATACGATTGATGTCGGAGTGAGTAAAGAGCGGTCCGGTTGTTTTACAGCAATTGGCGCAGCTTAAACAGTCTACTTCCTGAAATACACTATCGTGTAAGTCATGAAATTGCTGATCCAAAACTTTTGGCTTTCTAGTTTTGAGTTGACGAAAAAACTTTTTATTCTCTTGTCGTTTAGACTTTGATTTTATGCGGTATTGCTCTAGGTCAATACGCATTATTTACCTCTTCCTTGTAGCACTATAAGAACTGTGTAGATCAAGACTTTCAAATCATTAAAAAGGTTCATATTTTCAATGTAGATGATGTCATATTTTAGACGTTGTACCATTTCGCCAACGTTTTCCGCGTATCCAAACTTTACCATTCCCCAGCTGGTTATACCTGGTTTTACTTTAAGCACATACTTGTAGTGAGGTGCTTGTTGACGGATTTGGTCAATGTAATACTTGCGCTCTGGGCGAGGGCCTACTATAGACATTTGCCCTAGGAGAACATTAATGAATTGTGGCAGTTCATCTAAGCGATACTTTCTCATGAAGCTACCCCATTTCGTGATTCTGGGGTCGTTTTGCGAACTAAGTTGAGGGCCATCTTTTTCTGCATCTTGATACATAGACCTAAACTTGATCATATCAAAATACTTTCCTTTATTTCCCATTCTTTGCTGACGAAAGAAAACAGATCCTTTACTTCCTGACTTCACCATAATTGCAGTAAAAAGGAATAAGGGAGCAAGAATAAGTAGAATAAGAAAAGAAACGATAATGTCGAAAATTCGTTTAAATACGCGTTGCCATAAAGGCATTAACTCATGCTTGATTTCAATGAGAGGTGTGCCCCAAGAATTGAGGCGTACTTTTCCAGAAATTATATCGTAGGTATCAGGAATCATTTTCACAGTAGCTTCGGTGTCTTCTAGCATATTTACAATCTCTTCCAGCTTGCCATGTTCGGAAGATTCGCATGCAATTATTACTTCTTCTACGTTACTATTATCTATAATTTCTGCCAAATTATCGTGTGTTCCAAGGTGCTCTAAATTCTTTTCTACCAAGAATTTAATATTATTATGAACACTAACGAAACCTATAAAACGGTTTCCATTGGATTTTATTGAGGACATCTCTGTAAAAAGTTCAACCGCATTTTCATTACTACCTACAATTATGGTGTTAAACCATATTTTTCCCTTTTTAATACGGTTAGCGGTTCGCGTACTGATTAAAAAACGTAGAGTGGCTGTTATGAAGAAATGTGAAAGGAAATACACCAAAAAACCGCGATAATAGTCGGTATAGTTGTTCACCCAATCGTCTAAAATTAAAGCGAAAAAGATAAAAACGCTTCCTAAAAGGGCAGCATTAAACGTGTAGATGAGCTCTTTTAAGCGAGATCTTCGATAAATATCTTTGTAAAAACCGGTAATCCAATACGTAACAGCCCAAAAGGCGGAGATAATAATTAGAGCAATGAAGTAATTTATGCCAAAGCTTAGCTGTGTGTTTTCAAAGCGTGTTTGTTCGATAACCGTTTGGCGGAAATAATATAAGATGGAATAGCTCATAGCCGCAGCTATAACATCCCAGAAAATATATTTTGCCCTTTGCAGTAAATCGTTCTTCATTGCGCTCATAATCAGTAAACGATCTTCAAGTTATCCAGATAAACTCTGGCTGTATCCATGGAGCTAGACTTAAAACCACCGATAAAAATTTGAAAACCACTTGCTGACGGAAATGAACTTATTTCCGTAACTAAATTAATATAGATTTTATTCCAATCCTCTTGCGTGTTTAGAGTAATGGTCTGTGCTTGTATATCTCCTTCTGGATTATCCGCAATTACACCTACTAAAATTGGAATGTCATTTTTGTAATTCATTTCAAGGAAAACACTTCGGCTGCCTCTAGGTAGATTGTACTTATCAATTGTATTTACTTCAAAAAAGGATCTTTCTCCCACAAGGGTTATCACTCCGGCTTCTCCGTTATTCTCCACATTATCAGGATTAATAAATACTTCGCTTGCTTTACTCGTTTTTAACAAAGCGGTATCGCTTCTCAAATTAGCAACCAAGTTTTGTCCTGTTTCGTCAAAGTTTTCAATAACATTAAGATTTGCCGAACTGGCATAGTTCACAGGAATAGTTCCTAAGCTTAAAGTGTCTAAAGGTGTAAAGCTTACATTCCGAGTAATCGCTTCAAAAGGAGTGTAAATGGCACGAGTGGCATCAATACCATTCATAGTTATACCCGGTAGAATCTCTAAAGTTGTATTTCCATCTGCAAGGATTGGAATAGTGCATGGCAACTCAAACGTACCAACAGCAACATCGTTAGCAAAAATCCACACTGTGGTAATATCGCTACTGGCGGTACCTTCATCACTGTAATTTGTTTCTAAATTGAGGGCATCAATAGATAGATAAGCTGGTTTCGTGGCTTTTTGATCTTCACGGCCGCAGGCAGATAATAAAAGAATAACAGTGGCACTAATCAGTGCCGGGAATAGTTTTTTAGCCATATTTCAGGCAATCACGTTGAGGTTAAGGTTTATCTGATCAAGTATCTTACATGCTACATCCAAGGCATGATACCCGTCATGTAGTGTAACGTTTGGATTTTGGTTTTTATTGATTGATTCACCGAAATTTTTTAATTCTTCTTGTATAGCGTTGGTAATCAGGGATTCTGGCTTCTCAAAATATATCTGTTTTTTCTTGCCTTTTCCCAAATCCATGATCATGGCAAATGGATTGGTTTCATCTATTTCATTCTGCATTCTAACAACTTCACTTTCTTTCTCCAAAAAGTCAACGGTAATATAAGCATCGCGTTGAAAAATTCTCGTTTTCCGCATGTTTTTAAGCGAAATCCTACTTGCGGTTAGGTTAGCTACACAGCCATTCTCAAATTCCATTCGAGCATTCGCTATATCTGGAGAATCACTTACCACAGCTACACCACTGGCGCTGATTTTTTTGATAGGTGAATTAACAATACTTAACACGATATCGATATCGTGAATCATTAAGTCTAAAACCACGGGGACATCTGTACCACGAGGATTAAACTCAGCGAGCCTATGTGTTTCTATAAACATAGGGTCATTTATAAAGTCTACGGAAGATCTGAATGCCGGATTAAAACGCTCTACATGCCCAACCTGAGCGATAAGTCCTTTTGCTTCGGTTAACTGAATAAGTTCTTGAGCTTGTTCAGGTGTTTCCGTTATAGGCTTCTCGATGAAAAAATGCTTAGATGCATTAATACATTTTAAAGCGCAGTCAAAATGATTCAAAGTAGGGGTAACAATATCAATAGCATCCACCTCGGCAATTAGATCATCAATAGATGAAAAAGAAGGCAGCCCAAATTCTTTAGAAACTAACTTGGATATTTCTGGATCAGGATCATAGAATCCCTTAATTGTAAATAATTCTGGTAAACCTGATAAACACCTTAGGTGGATTTTACCCAAATGCCCAGCTCCCAACACACCAATATTCAGCATAGCTGTATCGTTTTCCGCAAAGATAATTTTTTTGATAGGTCAGCCTAACTATTATACCTTCTTAAGTATTAATTCAGGCTTATTCCAATTAGCACATTTTTTAAGCAATTGATAGTCTGTAGGTTATTAATTTATCCTGATGAATTCACAAAATGATGTTGATTTAAAAGTTAGAGTAAGCCTTGTAGCAATAAGCATTAGTATCATCTTTACTTCGGTTATGGGATTATACGACTTACATCGACACAAAGGCCAAAGGGGTAAATTACTCAAAGTGCTCATTGATAAGGGGATTAGAGATGAACAGGTGCTTAAAGCCATTGGTAAAATACCTAGACATCTATTCATTGATTCATCTTTTGAAGACTTTGCTTACCAAGACAAAGCTTTCCCCATAGCTGCTGGACAAACTATTTCTCAGCCTTATACGGTTGCTTTTCAAACTACTTTGTTGAATATCAAAAAGGGGGAGAAAATCCTTGAAATAGGTACAGGTAGTGGGTATCAGGCGGCAGTGCTTTGTGAAATGGAGGCTAAGGTTTATACCATTGAGCGACAAAAAGAACTCTTCGACATAACCAGGCCTCTTATGTTGAAATTAGGGTATAATGTTAACCTTACAATGAAATATGGAGATGGATTTGCAGGATTACCTTCTTTTGCGCCATTCGACAAAGTGATTGTAACTGCTGGAGCTCCGAATATTCCGGAGGAGCTTCTTAGGCAAATGAAAGTTGGAGGTATCATGGTTATTCCCTTGGGTACAGGAAATCAAAAAATGAAATTGATTACTAAAAAAAGTGAAAGCGATTTTGAAGTAATTGATTACGGTGATTTTCGCTTTGTGCCCATGTTGGGAAAGAAGAATGCCTAACTAGAATTTTTCAGTTAAAGGCCCAAGAAATACAAATGAATTTTTGTGCCAAGCGGCATCAAAAATAAATTGAACCTCATTTTCCAACTCTCCTTCTTTGTGAATAAAGCTCACGATAAACTGATAAGTGTTCTTCAAATTGTCCGGCAAATGTTCGTGGTAGGTGTCTAGATACTCCACTTTTATATTGTTTTGATTTTCGTACGAATTCTTAACACTGACTATGCTTTTTTGAAAGCTTAAGTATAAATCTCCGTAAGCTGCATCCCTGATATAAATCTCTTTCGCTAATCGAGCAGAATCGCGAATTTGACCTCTCAAGAATTCTCTAACTTCTCGCATCCTCATGATGGGAATAGAATCAAATCTATGGGTTGTAGTAAGTTGCCGAACTATTCGCCTTCCAAACTCATCGAAATCTTTTTCCTTTTGTGCGTTAGCTAATAAACCAGCGAAGCAAAAAAATAAGAGCAATATCTTTTTCATGTAATCCAATTGATGGACCAAAGAAAACAGATTTGATCAATATTTCACAAATAAAAAAGCTCTCTTTGAGTTAAAGAGAGCTTTTTAAACACGTTAGATGAGATTTTATTCAAATACTAACTTAATGGCATAGCTCTTATTTATAGAATTTCCATCAACCATAACTTTAATGTTATTTAGTTGTTCCATAACATAAGCTTTTAAGTGAGGGTTGTCTGTGCTGGCTTCTTTAATCTCAAGTAAAGAATCCTTAGTTACTGTAAAGGTAAGATACACCTCCTCCGTAGTCATAACGTTTTTGGCAAAGTTTGGATAGCCCACGTTTTTCTTAATCTGCTGAGGTAAGCTCAGGCTTGAAGTTGTTTTAGTAGTTGAAGTTTCTTTTTTATTGTCTTTAGCAACCGCTTGGCTGGTTAAAAATACAAGGGCAATAATTGAAGCAATCAGTTTGGTTTTCATAATTATATTTTAGTTTATGTTTTTGATTTGTTTGTTTGATTAGATGACACTAACTTTTTGGACGAGGGTTGCCTGGAGTTTTGTTTTAAGAGTTTTTTAACATTTAATACACTCTTAAAATGAAGGGCAAAATGAGGGAGGAGCCTTCTCCATTATTGGAGATAAGAGATTTTTAGAATGGAAGACATAAAAGTTTAAAATTTCAGATTCTCTTATAGTCCAAAACTTAGGATAGATTGATTCTTATGGCTTAAATTCGCACATCAATCAGATATTAAAGTAAATATTCATACATGGATTTTGATGTTATTGTATTAGGTACGGGCCCTGGAGGTTATGTAGCAGCAATTAGAGCTGCACAGTTAGGACTTAAAACGGCTGTTGTAGAACGTGAGAGTTTAGGAGGTATATGTTTAAACTGGGGATGTATCCCGACAAAAGCCCTTATTAAAAGTGCGAATGTGTTTGAATATATGAACCATGCAGAAGACTATGGTTTGAAGGCTGATAATGTAGATAAAGATTTTGGAGCGGTAATTGGCAGAAGTAGAAATGTAGCCAATGGCATGAGTAACGGTATTCAGTTTCTCATGAAGAAGAATAAGATTGAAGTAATAATGGGAGAAGGAACACTTAAGCCCGGAAAAAAGCTGAGTGTAAAAGGAGAAGATGGAAAGTCTAAAGACTATTCTGCCAAGCATATTATTGTTGCAACAGGAGCCAGGAGTAGAGAGTTACCTAGTTTAAAACAGGATGGTAAAAAGATTATTGGTTACCGTCAAGCAATGAATTTGGAAAAGCAACCTAAACGCATGGTTGTAGTAGGTTCTGGCGCTATAGGTGTTGAGTTTGCTTACTTCTACAATGCTATGGGAACTGAGGTTACCGTGGTAGAATATCTTCCAAATATTGTTCCGGTTGAGGATACAGATGTTTCTAAACAATTGGAAAGAAGTTTCAAAAAAGCTGGAGTTAAGATTAAAACTTCAAGTGAGGTTACCAAAGTTGATACTTCTGGAACCGGTTGTAAGGTTACCATAAAAACTAAAAAGGGAGAGGAAGTAATTGAGTGTGATATTGTTCTTTCCGCAGTAGGCGTACAAGCAAATATTGAAAATATTGGATTAGAAGCTGTTGGTATTAAAACCGATAAAGGCAGAATTTCTACAGATGGTTTCTACAAAACAAATATCGATGGATACTATGCAATTGGAGATTGTGTTGCTGGACCAGCTTTAGCTCATGTAGCATCTGCTGAAGGAATTATTTGTGTAGAAAAAATTGCTGGGCATAAGCCTGAACCGTTGAACTACAATAACATCCCAGGATGTACCTATTGTACTCCAGAGATCTCATCTGTAGGTTATACGGAACAGCAAGCAAAGGATGCTGGCTTTGATATTAAAGTGGGCAAATTCCCGTTCTCTGCTTCTGGTAAAGCAAAAGCTGCAGGTCATTCCGATGGATTTGTGAAAGTAATATTTGACGCTAAGTATGGTGAGTTTTTAGGTTGCCACATGATTGGAACTAACGTTACAGAGATGATAGCGGAAGCTGTTGTAGCGCGTAAGTTAGAAACTACAGGTATGGAGATATTAAAAGCCGTTCATCCACACCCAACAATGAGTGAGGCAGTAATGGAAGCTACTGCTGCTGCTTATGATGAAGTGATTCATCTTTAAGAATGGTTAACATTTGTTTCATAATTTTAAGTCCCCCAATTTGGGGGACTTTTATTTAATACCTTATTTCGCTTTTCCACGTTTTAAATTAAACCCCACTTTCATGTACAAACATTTTCTGGCTTTTACCCTCAGCTTGATGTTTTTAGGGCTCAAGGCGCAAGACAGTTTGGTTATAATGGAAGTCAACTATGACTTAGACGTTTACACGCTTACGCAAAAGGAGAAAGGGAGAATTGATAGTTTGCTAAGTGAAGTCCCGATGGATTGGGTAAAAAAGGTAGAGGTTTTTGTCCATACAGATAGCCTAGCGAGCATAGAGTATAATCGAAAGTTATCCAAAAACAGAGTATTAAGTGCATTAAAGTATTTGGTTTACAAGGGTCTTGATCCTCAAAAAGCTAAAACAGACTTTTATGGCGAGGAAAAGCCGAAGTATAACAATAGCCCAGATACACGATTTCGGAATAGAAGGGTAGAGCTTTGGTTTCATATAGAAGTAGCTCAAATTCCTGAACCGGATAAGAAGCTAAATGAAATTGATTTAAAAACAGGGGATAAGATTCAAATTCCGAATCTCAACTTTGTAGGAAACCAGGCTATACCCATGTGGCAGAGTTTTCCGGTATTGGAAGAATTGCTTCTTCTCATGCAGCAGAATCCTGATTTAGAGATAGAATTACAAGGCCATGTATGTTGTAGCGATAATCAGGAACTGTCGCAGCAAAGGGCATTTATGGTGCGGGAGTTTTTACGAGTTAATGGAGTTGAGAAAAAACGACTTTCTTACAAAGGCTTCAGTAACGATCGTCCTTTAGTAAAAGAACGTTCTGACGAGGATAAGGCCAAAAACCGAAGAGTAGAGGTTTTGGTAGTTAAGAATAGCGATAAGCGTTTACCGAGTAGTGAGGCTGGTAAGAGGGCTAATTTGAGAGTACGAGTAAACAATATCAAATTTTTCCCGAATAAAGGACGACTTTATCCCAGTGGTGATTTTATGTTGGGATTAATTACAGAAATGTTAAAAGATTCAAAGGGAGTTAGTTACGAGTTTATTGTTTACGATAACATCCTCGATTCTAAGGTTACAGGTCAACGGGTAAGCACGATAAGGAGAAAGCTTACTGCCGATGGTGTAAACAAAAATTCATGCACGGTAAAGCAAGCTCCAAAATTGAGTAATATGCCGGCTTCCAAGGCGAATAATTATATTATCTTGGAAATAAAAAAATAGAGATGAATTACGAAACCTTCTTTATGAAACAAGTGCCTGATATGCTTAAGGGTTTAACACCTGAGAGCAAAGGTTTATGGGGCAGCTTATCCGCATCAGAAATGCTAGATCACTTAAGAAGAGGGTTAGACTTGAGTATTTCTGATACTATTGAGGTGAAAGTTTTAACTCCGAGTGAACACATACCAAAGTATAAAGCTTTTTTAATGAGTGACAAACCTTTTCGAAAGGATGCAGGTAAGCCTCAAGAGTATGAATTAACAGAAGCGTTTGAAGGGGACTTAAATGACCTTAAGGTGAACCTTATGAAATCCGTAGTTCGCATGCAGGTGTATATGGAGAACAACCCGGATCATCAAAAAAACCATCCTGATTTTGGACCCTTAAGCGGGACGGAGTGGCTACATCTTCACAAAAAACATTTTATACATCATTTCACACAATTTCAATTAATCTCTAAAACAGAAGAATAAGCTTTGTTGAGCTGGATTAAAGAAACCTGGTATTTCCTAAAAGCTTTTTTTCCGGTGCAGCTTTTTTTGCTTCATCTGAGAAGAAGCCACCTTCTTCTTGTTTTTTGGATCATACTTTTCTTTTTTACAAATAAGCTTTTAGGTGTGAGTTATGGATTTCCATACTTATTTCTTACACCAGAATATCAAGGTGAAGTTGGCTTTTTGGCTTATTCGATAGTAGGAATAACCTCCGGCCTTTTTGTAATGGCTTTTCATATAAACTCCTATATATATTATAGTTACAGATACCCTTTTTTAGCAACACTTAATCGTCCACTCTGGAAGTTTTGTTTGAATAATTCTCTTATTCCACTTTTATTCTATGGTCTTTACATAATTAAGATTTTCATCACCTTAAGGGCCGAGGGAGAGGGCTTTTTGGATATTCTATTTGACATCTCAGGTTTGCTAATAGGGTCTGTTTTAACGATCTCTTTTTCTTTTAGTTACTTTTTCGGAACGCTCAAAACCCTCGATTTACCTACTAAGGAAGGTAAAGATCGTAAAGTGCTTAAGCCTTTAAATCTATTAATCAACAAGGAGAAAGAGGTTAGCAATAGAGCGTTAGAGAACAATTCGAATATAAACCATTACTTGAAAACACCATTTTCCATAAAGCTGGCTCGAAAGGCTTCACATTATAATAAAAAGGTTTTGATGGACACGATTCAACAACATCATTTTTCAGCCTCCATTTATTTTGTGATTCTGATTTTGCTGATTCTCGCCTTGAACAATTTTTCTTTGATGATACCGGCAGCAGCGAGTTTGTTCTTAATATTCTCACTTTATTTAATGATAATCGGGGCTTTTTATTCCCGTTTAAAAACATGGACCGTAACCTTAGGCATTTTTGGGTTTTTGGTATTAAACCACCTCTCCGGTTGGGATCAGTTTAAGAGCACTAATTATGCTTTTGGGATGAATTATGATGTGGAACCGGCAGCTTATAGCTATGAACAATTTGATCGCATAACAACCGAT
The DNA here is from genome assembly GCA_964485405.1 of uncultured Owenweeksia sp. Taxonomy (GTDB): domain Bacteria; phylum Bacteroidota; class Bacteroidia; order Flavobacteriales; family Schleiferiaceae; genus CAKZNE01. The sequence continues at coordinate 42,497 of CAZAJG010000009.1, forward strand.
TCAATCGTAGAAATAGATAAACAAAGAGCGCTTGAATCATTAGAAAACTGGAAAGCAAAGTTTAACTCCTCGGAAAAACCTAAACTGCTAATTCTGAATGTAAGCGGTGGCGGACTAAGAAGCTCTTTGTGGACTGTAAAAGTTCTTCAAGAACTGGACAAGGCCTTGGGTTCTGAAGTATACGAACAAATCCATCTCATTACAGGCTCTTCTGGAGGAATGTTGGGTGCAGCTTACTATCGTGAACTACGTTTTCAAAATGATAAAAAGGAACTTGATTACTTTCCTCAAGATGAACACTATTTGTATAAAATAGGACAAGATGCTTTAAATCCCGTAGCTTATACATTAGCTGTGAATGATCTCTTTTTTCGATTTCATCGGGTGGAGTATTCGGGAAGAAAGTATCCTAAGGATAGAGGCTATGCATTTGATCTAAAGTTTAATCAGAATACTGATTTTGTGCTCAACCACGAATTTGATCATTATAAAAATCTAGAATTTGAATCTCAGCTACCTACATTGATTTTAGCACCAACAATTGTTAACGATGGAAGGCGCTTATTAATGAGTACTCAAGGTCTATCCTTTTTAACACATGAGCCTTCTTTTCTTTCTTTAAATAGCGAAAAGAGTCATGATGCTGTAGAGTTTTCCAGGTTGTTTAGAGAACAGAGTGCCGATAAACTAAGCTTTGTTACCGCTCTTCGTTTGAGTGCTTCTTTTCCTTATATAACACCCTTGGTAAATCTTCCGTCACAACCTTCAGTGGAGCTAATTGATGCGGGGGTAAGAGACAATGAAGGACTAGAGATTACTTTGCGCTACCTGAAGGAGTTTAAAGGCTGGATAAAGAATAATACTTCTGGGGTACATATTATCCAAATAAAGGCAAATCGACCCAATGAAATCCCGATAAAAGAGAGCAAAAAAACGAAACTCGATCAAATAGCATTACCTATAAATGGAGTGGTTCAAAGCTTTAATAATCTACAAATCTATAATAAATCGATACTTACAAATTGGAGTAGTGAGGTTCTAGATTTTTCAATGGAAGTGAGTCGTTTTTCTTTATTCGAAAAAGAAGATAAAGTATCCCTAAGTTGGCACCTTACAGAGGAGGAAAAACGAACTATACTTCAAACCTTTCAGAATAAATCCAATCAAAAAGAGCTGGCCTGGTTGAAAGAATCCTTAAATACCCCTAAGGATTAAGCAATACATTACTAATAATGTGCACAGTACCGTTGGTTGCCGTAATATCTCTAAAAAAGAAAAATGCTTGCACGCCTTGCCCATCCGTAATACTAAGGTTTCCACCTGTTGTATTGATGCTTTGTGTGGTTCCGCTCAAGCGAGTATCATAATTTCGTGTTTCAAAGTTTTCTGACCTTTCACTACCTAAAAGAATATGGTACTCCAATGCATCTTGTAAAGCCGATGCTCCCAATTCATTTACCATTTCCACAACATTAGAAATATTAGCTTGGTTGCTGTAAAATTGATTAAAAGCCCCATCGTTAGGAGCCATCAAGGTGTAACTGGTATTAGGTGTAGATAAAGTGCTAATAATATCTCCGTCTGCTAAGCCTGCAGCTGTTCTTAAATCAAAAAAGGCATCGTTATTTTGAATAAAGTCACCAATACTTTGAGGCTGTAGTACGCCATTTATTTTATGGATTATACCGTTTGAGGCTTCGATGTCTCCAGCACCTAAGCTAGTAGTATTACCATTTAAGGTAACACCGGTTGTGGTATTGATGAAAATATCTAACGAAAAACCATCATCATTGGACGCCCTAGTTTTAATGTAGCCTGTAGCGAGTTCGTCCATCGTAAAACGATCTTGTAAAATGTGGTATAAGATAATCTGTTGTGCTACATCTGTGTTAACTACGGTTAGCCAAGCATCTATGCTAGAATAGCCTAGGTCTGCTAAAAAGGCATTAAAAATAGTATTCGTAGGCGCAAAAACGGTTAAATCTGTTCCCGTATTGAGCGTATTACTTAAACCAGTTTTGTCTATGGCTTCTAAGAAAAGGCTTAATTCGGAGTCACTTTCCGCTACTTGTAAAACATTCTGGGTGCCCGGATCTGTTGTGGTACTTCCGCCATCATCGTCCGAACAAGCAGTCATTATTCCAACAACAGCAACCAAAATCACCCACTTATTAATAATACGATTCATAACTTTTTCTTTAAAAGTAAACACTCAGTAACCAAGCATTAAACGAAAATAAATAGTCTTTCAATATTATAGATCATTTAAATAATAATTAAGTTGCCTGCTCTTGAGTTTTTAACATACGAGTATTGGAAAAGATAGACAAGGAAAAATTATTAGAAGTAAAACGACTATACTTTTCGTATGGCGATAAACCCATACTCAAGAATTTGAGTTTTGAGTTAAGAACAGGAGAGATTTTGGCTATTATTGGCGAAAGTGGTTCAGGGAAAACTTCACTTTTAAAACTATTAGCAGGACTTTTATCTCCGAATAGAGGTGAAATATTCTATAAAGGTAATGTGGTGCAGGGACCAAATGAGAAGCTTATTCCGGGCCATGAGTCGATAAAACTGGTGAATCAAGATTTTGATTTGATGCCTTATCTTTCTGTGAGCGATAATATTTTAAGAGATAACTTAGGCTTAAGTGACCGGGCTAGAAAAAAAACGCTGGGTTATTATCAGAAAAGCCTAAAGCTCAATACCGTCAAAACACAACAGGCTGCAAAAACATCTGGCGGACAAAAGCAAAGAGTAGCGCTTGCTACAGCATTGGCATCAAGGCCTGCTGTATTGTTACTGGATGAGCCTTTTTCGAATATGGATTTCCCTTTAAAACAAAGTATAATTAACCGTATCCAATCCGATTGGAAAGCGAATGGAACTATATTGATAGCGCACGAACCTTCTGATGTATTAAGCCTAGCAAACCGAATACTTGTATTGAAAGATGGGAGAATTGAACAAGAAGGAAACACACAACAGCTCTATCAAAACCCTAAGAATCGTTATGTAGCAGAGCTGCTAGGGTCAATTAATCATATTAAGCAGGAAGAAGCCTATTTGCTGGATTTAGAAACAGATGAAGATTTGTGGATTAGGCCGGATCGTTTTATTATTTCGGACCAAGGATTAACACTGAAAAAAACGGCACTAGAGTTTTATGGCGCTTTTAAAATTCTCAAAGGAAAATGTGAAGGTATATCCAATGAAATTTTGATTCAACTAGCCTCTTACGAAGAAGTAGGGGATGAGGTAAAAGTAGGTTTACGGCAATAAAAAAAGCCATCCCTACTGGGATGGCTTTTATAAATAAGAACCGAAGTTAATTACTTTACTTTATTCATTACGGCTTTAAAAGCTTCCGGATGGTTCATGGCTAAATCGGCCAATACTTTACGGTTAAGCTCTATCCCGCTAGCTTTAACTTTACCCATAAAAGCAGAGTAAGACATTCCTTCCTGACGAGCTCCAGCGTTAATACGTTGAATCCATAAAGAACGGAAATTTCTCTTTTTGGTTTTACGGTCTCTGTAGCTGTAAGAAAGCCCTTTTTCAACGGCATTCTTGGCAACAGTCCATACGTTTTTTCTACGACCAAAGTAACCTTTGGCCATTTTCATTACTTTTTTTCTTCTAGCTCTACTAGCTACTGAATTTACTGATCTAGGCATAATTTTAATTTTTTGAGCAAGGCGATCACGAAACTAAATCGGTTCTTAGGTGCACTTACACAGGGTTAATTAATAACTCTTAAATACAAAGTTGTTTTTTGATATTCGGCTCATCACTGCTGTCCACAAGGCCAGAATGTGTGAGGTTACGCTTTTGTTTAGTCGTTTTCTTAGTAAGAATATGACTTTTAAAAGCGTGCTTTCTTTTGATTTTTCCAGTACCAGTAAGCTTAAAACGCTTTTTGGCACTAGATTTTGTTTTCATCTTTGGCATCTTCTTTTCGCTTTTATTTCGGGTTCTTATTTATTCTTTTTTGGAGCGATCATCATGATCATGCGCTTACCTTCTAACTTAGGTAGACTTTCTACTTTACAAAGTTCCTCTAAATCTTGAGCAAGCCTAAGCAGTAATATTTCTCCTTTATCTTTAAAAACAATCGATCTTCCTTTAAAGAATACATATGCTTTAATCTTAGAACCTTCTTCTAAGAATTTGATAGCATGCTTTCTTTTAAACTCGTAATCATGGTCATCTGTATTCGGTCCGAAACGGATCTCCTTAACCACGGTTTTTTGAGCTTTTTGAGCGATTTCCTTTTGTTTCTTCTTTTGGTCGTACAAGAACTTCTTGTAATCAACCACCTTAACCACCGGAGGATCTGCCTTATCGGATATAAGGACAAGATCTAAACCTTGTTCTTTTGATAGAGCCAAAGCTTCTGGAGTTGTGTAAACTCCTGCTTCAATATTTTCTCCAACAACTCTAACTTTAGGAAATCTGATCTTTTCATTGATCAGATGAGCGTCTTCTTTAACCCTTCTGGGTTGTGGTCTGCGGTTAAATCTTTTAGCCAGTTCTTTGTCTTTTTAATTAAACTTCAAATACGTCAATCTTTTCTTTTACCTCATCGTTAACCATTTTGGCAAATTCCTCAATGGTCATGGAGCCAAGGTCACCCTCTCCATGTTTACGAACAGAAACGGATCCATTTTCTTCTTCTTTCTCACCTACAATAAGCATGTAAGGGATTTTGGAAACTTCTGCATCACGGATTTTCCTACCCGTTTTTTCGCTTCGCTCGTCAATAAGCGTGCGAAGGTCGTAATTTTTAAGCAAATACGAAACTTTGTCCGCATACGCTTGATATTTTTCACTGATTGGTAAAATGATGATTTGATCCGGAGTTAACCAAAGAGGAAAATCTCCACCACAATGCTCTAACAAAACAGCTACAAATCGTTCCATACTACCAAAAGGAGCACGGTGTATCATTACAGGTCTGTGCATTTCATTATCAGACCCTTTATATTCTAATTCAAACCTTTCAGGAAGATTGTAATCTACTTGAATGGTACCCAATTGCCATTGACGACCCAATGCGTCTTTAACCATAAAATCTAGCTTTGGTCCGTAAAAGGCAGCTTCGCCATATTCTATAACAGTATTGAGGTCCTTTTCACTGGCAGCTTCAAGGATGGCATTCTCTGCTTTTTCCCAATTTTCATCAGAACCAATGTACTTACTCTTATCCTCTTTATCTCTTAAAGATATTTGGGCAGTAAAATTGTCAAAGTCAAGGGTTTTGAAGATATATAGAACAAGATCAATTACCTTTTTAAATTCATCTTTCAATTGCTCTGGCATGCAAAACAAATGCGCATCATCTTGGGTAAAACCTCTAACCCGGGTTAAGCCGTGAAGTTCTCCACTTTGCTCATATCGATAAACCGTCCCAAATTCTGCAAAACGAATCGGTAAATCTTTATAGGATCTTGGCTGACTCTTATAAATCTCACAATGGTGAGGGCAATTCATTGGTTTTAAAAGATACTCCTCATCTTCTTGAGGAGTATGGATAGGTTGGAATGAATCTTTGCCGTACTTGGCGTAATGTCCGCTAGTAACATAAAGCTCCTTATTTCCAATATGAGGACTAATTACCTGCTCATAACCAGCTTTCTTTTGAGCTTCTTTCAAGAAGTTTTCCAAACGTTCTCTTAACGCAGCCCCTTTTGGTAGCCAAAGCGGTAAACCTTGACCTACTTTTTGAGAAAAGGTAATTAATTCTAGTTCTTTACCTAATTTTCTATGATCTCTTTTTTTTGCTTCCTCAAGTAGTTCCAAATGCTCTTTAAGCATAGAAGCTTTTGGGAAGGATATGCCATACACTCGCGTTAACTGAGGGTTATTCTCATTACCTCTCCAGTAAGCACCTGCTACACTCATTACTTTTACAGCTTTTATAAAGCCCGTATGTGGAATATGTCCACCGCGGCATAAGTCTGTAAAATCGGCATGATCACAAAAGGTGATATCTCCATCTACTAAGTTTTCAATGAGCTCTGTTTTAAAAACATTGTTTTTATATTCCTCTAAAGCGTCTGCCTTTGAAACAGAACGCATCTTGAATTCAGATTTTTGCCTTGCATTTTCAAGCATTAGCTTTTCAATTTTAGCAAAATCACCTTCACCAACGCTTTTTTCTCCAAAATCTACATCATAGTAAAAACCATTTTCGATAGCTGGACCAATTGTTAATTTACTGTCAGGATAGAGTTGAAGAATGGACTGGGCTAAAACATGGGCAGAAGAGTGCCAAAATGCTTTCTTTCCTTCAACACTGTCCCACGTGTACAAAACTAAATTACCATCGGTTGTAAGTGGTGTTGTAGGCTCAACGGTTTCTTCATTGAAACTTGCAGAAAGAACGTTTCTGGCCAAGCCATGGCTGATGCTCATGGCAACATCTATGGCCGATGTTCCACTTTGGAACTCTTTAACACTACCATCCGGTAAAGTAATTTTAATCATAATGCGTTAAATTCTAAACGATTTAGTACTCTACTTTCCATCTTTTGTTTAAGCTTTTGGAAAATTAGAAGCGCGCAAAGATAGCAAATCACAAAGCTCTGGTGTAGTTAATTTTGTCTATAATTATTCGTCTAAAAATCAAAGCTTCATCCATTAATCGTAAATATCTAGCCTTTAAATGCACTATTCTGGTGATGTAGTTTTTTATCATGATATTGCACCTCCAATTATTGCTACACTATTTATTTGATCCTCATTATTAGTCTTTAATGGCTCAAAGAGAACAAGCTATACGCGTTTTTTTTCTGGTTGTACTGAAAGGAATAATTCTGTTTCTTCTTTGGTACTTGGCTAAAGACTTATTTGTTTTCTTCATCTAAACAATAGAATAAACCTTTTCCGCTTGCATTCAAGTTTCATAGATATCTTTGACCACATGGAAAAAGAAGAGTTACTAGCAATTTTTAATAGCATGAGCAAAGGAACACTCATGGAAACCCTAAAAATAACGTATATGGATGTAGATCCCGTAAAGGGTATGCTTCGAGCAAAAATGCCGGTCAGCCCTCGGGTTCATCAACCTATGGGTTTATTGCATGGTGGTGCAAGTGCTGCTATTGCTGAGAGTGTTGGAAGTGCAGCTAGTTGTTTGTTTGCTGATCCAAAGGAGTATGCAATATTAGGTATTGAACTTAGTTGTAATCATCTAAAAAGTAAGAAGGAAGGTTGGGTAACAGCAACCGGAAATATTCTACACAAAGGAAAGAGTACGCATTTATGGGAGATTAAAATAGAGGATGAAGAAGGCAGATTGATTTCACATTGTAAGCTTACCAATATGATTAGACCGCTTAAAAAGTAGAGGTGAAGAACTATTTATTAATCAGTGTTCCCGAATCTATCGATTATAGAATCTACAAAGAATCTGAAAATGGTTCAGATCTAGAGGTTCTGTTTCAACCCTTTTCTAAGACAGAGGAGAATATTCATTTTCTGGCGGAAGAAACCGCTGATTTACCTCAAGAGATCAGCTTGAAAACGTTTCAAGAAGATGCTAGTTTATATTCAAAAGAAGAATACATCGAGCTATTAAACCAAACGGTTGAGCATATAAGGGAAGAGAAACTTGGGAAAATTGTAATTTCCAGAAAAGAACGATTTTCTTTTGATAAAGGGGTATTACATCTGTATAAAAATCTGGTTAAGGAATACCCTAAGGCATGCGTTTATCTATTAATTCATGAAAAAACTGGAGTTTGGATGGGAGCTACTCCTGAACTTTTAGTGGAAGGCAGAGATGGCCTACTCAAAACTATGAGCTTAGCCGGCACCAGAGAAGTGGGAAAGGAAAATAGTTTTGAAGAAAAAGAGGAAAGGGAACAAGAACTTGTTACAGATTATATTTTATCCAGTTTAGAAAACTTCTCGGGAATTTCTTCTGTTGAGTTGAGCAACAGAGAAAAAGTAAGAGCCGGGAATCTCTATCATTTTATAAATCGAATTCAGGCCAAATATTCGAAAAAATTTGCGCTAGACGACTTTTTCAATGCTTTTCATCCTACACCAGCAGTAGGCGGATTTCCAAAACTTAAGGCTTTAGATTTTATAAGAAACAAGGAGAGGCACGATCGTTCTTTATATGCCGGCTTTTTTGGCATTAAGAATAAATCTGAATTCACTTATTTTGTGAACTTGCGTTGTATGCAGTTGTTTAAAGGAAAAGCAGTTTTATATGCGGGAGGTGGCATAACGGCCAACTCTAATCCAGAAGAAGAATGGAATGAGACAAGTGCAAAAATGAGGACACTATTAAATGTGCTATTAGCTTCAAAAAATAAATGAGTATCCATTCAACTAAGTCTAACGCTCGGTATTTAAGAGCCCTTTTAAAGCAACACCGTTGCTTGGATATTGTGATCGCTCCAGGTAGCCGAAATGCTCCCTTAGTAAATGAATTTGGAGGCGATCAAGATTACAATTGTATTTCTGCCCCCGATGAAAGATCAGCTGCCTTTATAGCGATGGGTTTGTGCATTGGTAAAAAGCGTCCGGCAGCAGTTTTATGCAGCTCCGGCTCCGCAACGGTAAACTTCTACCCAGCAGTAGTAGAGGCATTTTATCAAAATTTACCTTTAGTGGTTATTTCTGCAGATAGACCGGAACAATGGGTAGACCAAGGAGTAGGCCAAACCATTCGACAAGAAAATATCTTTCAAAGCCATATTGTAAAAGCTATAAATTTAAACAAGGAGCCAGAGGATTCTCTTACCAGAAACTACAATCAGCGTCTTATTAACGAAGCTTTAATCGCATCTTCTGCAGGACCGGCTCATATCAATGTAGCCTTTGATGAACCGCTTTACGACTCTATAGAAGTTTTGGATGAAAAAGTACGGTTTATTGAAAAGCTTAAGGTGACTTCGGAAATAGACCATTCATCCATTCAAAAAATTTCCGAGAAGTGGAACATTGCTAAAAAAGTAATGGTTTTAGCAGGTCAGATGGATAAGCAAAATGACTTATCCAAAGTATTGGACGACTTAAATGAAATGAGTCCTTTTCTAGTTTTATCTGAGACGGTAAGTAATTTAAACAGCCGTTTCAATATTCGTTCTATAGATCGTTTAATCAACACCATTTCCAATCAAGAAAAGGAAAATCTTGTTCCGGATTTACTCATTACTATAGGGAGAGACGTGGTGAGTAAAATGGTAAAAAAGCTACTGAACCATTCTTCTGTTGAACATTGGCATGTTTCAAGTTCTGGAGAGGTAAAAGACACCTTTCTTAACCTTACGACTACGATACCTCTTAACCCTATTGACTTCTTTTCGAAAATAAAGCCTTTTGTAAAGGCGAAAGATGCGTCCTTTAGAGATTTATGGATGGAAAAGGATAGAGAAAAATCTAAGCTCCACCATCAATTTTGGATAGAGAGTAGCTTTTCTGATTTTAAGGTTTTAGGCCGTATTTATGAGCAGTTGCCTACAGATGGGATACTTCATTCAGCCAATAGTTCCTCTATACGCTACGCACAGCTTTTTGATCATCCAGAAAGTGTAGAACACTTTTCGAATAGAGGAACCAGTGGTATTGATGGATGTACCTCTACAGCTATTGGTCATGCTTTATCTACCTCAAAAATGGTAACCTTAGTTAGCGGTGATATGGCATTCTTGTATGATTCCAATGGCTTTTGGTGCAATCCCTTGCCCAAAAACCTACGAGTAATTGTTATCAATAACGAAGGAGGCAATATTTTTAGGATTATTAAGGGGCCCAGACATGATAGTACTTTCGAAACATATCAAGAAACAACTCATACTTTAAAAGCAAAGGGGGTAGCCTCTACCTTTAATATTCCTTATATTTCTGCTGCAAATTTTGAAGAGTTAAACGAGGCTTTGCCCAACTTTTTCAAAGAAAGCGAAGGCCCAAAAATTTTAGAGGTTTTTACACCTAGAATGGAAAGCCCTGAAATACTCAAAGAGTATTTTCAATATTTAAAAGAAAACAGCTAAAGGTTTGAACTTAACTCAAAGGTCATGATTTTCGAAAACCTCCAGGTAGCACCAGAGCAACTACCGCAAATACAGCAGGTACAGTTTGAGAAACTAGAGTCCGATTATTTATGGATGAGAGTGACGTCTCTAAGCATATTTATGCTATTTGTTTTAGGCGCTGTAGTGGTTCTAAGCTTTACAACAGATATAAAGCTTTGGGTGATGGCTTCCGTATGGCTAGCTCTTTTAATTCTAGGATTCATCGTTCAGATGAGAGGATTTAAAATAAAAGGATACGCGCTTAGAGAACATGATATTTCATACAAGTCTGGTTTGTTTTTCTTTTCCATGACTAGTGTTCCTTTTAATCGAATACAGCATTGTGAAGTTACCCAAGGGCCTTTGGCTAGATTGTTTGATCTTGCTTCCGTAAAAGTATATACAGCGGGAGGGTCCAGTAGTGATCTGAGCATAGGAGGTTTAAAAAAAGAAGAAGCCCACCGATTAAGAGATCATATCAGTTCTATAAGCAGTAAACATGCTTAAATTAGACCTTTCTAAACCACAACGTCAATCTCCAGTGGGGGTGGCCGTCATCTTTTTCCAAAAACTAAGATTGGCCATAAATCTTTTTATCTCTATTGCGGTGGTTCAGTTTGGGTTTAAGGCCAATCTGTCTTCCTTTTGGTTCATGGTTTTAATTGCATTGGTGCTGATAATAGTGCTTGTTATTGCATTTTTGATTTATCGAAAGTTCTTTTTCTATGTAGAAGAGGATAAATTTGTGATCGAAAAAGGCTTATTGTCTAAGGAAAAAATAACGATTCCTTTCGAACGAATCCAGTCCGTACACATTCATCAAAACCTGATTCAACGCATGCTCTCTGTAGTCGGCTTGAAAATTGACACAGCCGGTTCCGCCATGAAAGAGCTGGAAATATCGGCTTTACCGAATTTGTATGCTCGGTCCTTACAAGAGTTTCTAATTGAGAAGAAGAAAGAGGAAGCTCAAGATGAAGAGACCCATGAACAAACAGATGGTTTAGAGGAACGGGCACAAACGGAACTGTTCAGCGAGAAAAAACCGCTGGTCCGTTTGTCATTACTTGATGTAATCAAAATAGGGCTGACAGAAAATCACCTGAGATCAGGTTTTGTTCTGTTTGCGATTTTAAATGGATATCTCTGGCAGTATGAGGAGTATCTCCTAGAGCCATTCAAACCTTTTTTGGAAAGGAATGCAGATCTTTTTTTAGCGCAATGGATTATATTATTGCCTATTGCTTTGATTCTTTTCCTGCTCATTTCTACTATTATTTCTTTAGTCCAGTCGCTCTTGAGGCATTTCGGTTTAAAGTTCTTTTTAGATCAAAAAGGCGTTCAGCTTGTAGCGGGTTTACTTAAAAGGGCAGAATATCAAATTCCCGTAAATAAAATTCAGTTTTTGAAATGGAGTAGCAATCCGTTGCGAAGAATGATTGGTTTAAAAACCCTGGTGGTTAAGCAGGCGGGAAGTAATGAAGCAGGAGATAGGCAATCCTTAATGGTTCCTGGATGTAAGGAGGAACAATTACAGGCAGTTTTAGACGAGTTCTTTCCAGAACGAGCTGCTTCTAGAATGAATCGGTTTGGTACTCATCCTTTTTTTAAAACTCAGATCAGTCTATTAGTAGGTGTTCTTCCGGCTTTATTGGGACTTGTTTTATTCTTTGTTAACCCATACTATTTGTTAATTCCGGCTCTTTGGTTAATCGTTACAATTCCTTTAGCCAGAAAGTATGCAAGTTCAGTACAGTTGTTTTGTAATGAGGAGGTTATTGAGATTCGAAAGGGTTGGATATTTCCAAAATCTGAAATCATTAAGTATTATAAGATTCAGAATCTACGCTTCAATCAAAATCTACTTCAAAAGAGGAGAGGAACGGTACACATGGATTTTTACACGGCCGCTGGAAGTTTAAGAATGTGGCATTTGAACGAAAAGGTCGCTCAAGAGTTATACAACTACATCCTGTTTAAGGTGGAAAAATCCAAACAGTATTGGATGTAGTATTTGGTTTTAGATATCTGAAATACAGAACTATCTTAGCCGTTTAAACGAGAACAAATCACCAGCTGAAGAATTCTAAGATCAAATGAAGATAAAACACTGGATTGCGGCCGCCAGACTGAGAACTTTGCCTCTTGCCTTTTCAAGCATTATACTGGGAACTTGCCTTGCGGCATCAAAGGGAAGCTTTGATGTTTTGGTATTTGTTTTAAGTCTGCTCACCACACTCTGTTATCAGGTATTAAGCAATTATGCGAATGATTACGGAGATGGGGTTAAAGGAACGGATGATAACAGAAAAGGGGAGCAAAGAGCGGTAGCGGCAGGTATCATCTCGCCAAAGCAAATGAAAAATGCGGTTATTCTTTTTTCCATTTTATCTTTTGTGTTTGGAACTTGGCTCAGCATTGTTGCTACTTTCAAGATGGATCTATGGGTAACGATACTATTTATTGTTTTAGGCATCTTGGCGATTGTGGCGGCTATTACCTATACAGTAGGAGCTAAGGCTTATGGTTACAAAGGGTGGGGCGATGTTTTTGTGTTGCTGTTTTTTGGACATGTGGGTGTTGTAGGTTCTTATTTTCTACAATACAATCAAATAAGCTGGGACATTTTTTTACCGGCTACAGCTGTAGGTTTTTTAGCGATGGGCGTATTAAACCTGAACAATATGCGGGATATAGAAACAGATAAGGAGCATGGTAAGAGAACCATACCGGTTCTTATTGGTCTTCAAAAAGCAAAGTTTTACCATGGAGCACTAATTATTCTGGCATTAGATCTAGCTTATATTTACAATAAGATTAATCCGATTAGCCTTTGGCAAAACCTGTTTTTTGTAACCATTCCTATGTTGATTGCAGGCTTATTTAGAGTAAGAAAATCCTTCACTCCAGAAGATTTTGAACCACAACTCAAAATACTAGCCATAACTACACTTCTTTTCTCCATCACTTTGGGTATAGGTCAGATTTTATGAAAGCACATTGGAAGAAGTATACGTTAAACTTTAAAGCTCCCAGTGGAACGAGCAGAGGTGTGCTTAAAACGAAAGACTCTTATTTTATTTTTTTGGAAGAAAATGATAAACAAGGAATAGGAGAGTGTGGTTTACTAAGAGGCTTAAGTGCTGATGATAGGTATGATTATGAAGACAGGCTTGACCAGCTATGTCAAGAAATAACAGATTTTACTGCGAAAGAGCATTCCATCCAACTATTAGAATTTCCATCTATTCAGTTTGGTTTGGAAATGGCTTTAAAAGATTTAGAATCTGAAGATCATATACTTTTCCCTTCTAGCTTCACCAACGGAAAATCCAGTCAAGCTATAAATGGTTTGATTTGGATGGGAGATTTGGCATTTATGAAGGCTCAGGTAGAGAAGAGACTCAAGGATGGCTTTTCTGTTTTGAAAATGAAAATTGGAGCTATCGATTTTGAACAAGAGTTTTCAATTTTGAAAGCTATAAGAGAGGAGTACAATTCATCTGAATTAGAGTTGCGAGTAGATGCGAATGGTGCTTTTACACCAAGTAAAGCCATAGATATTCTAAAACAGTTAGCTGATTTATCCATTCACTCTATTGAGCAACCAATAGCAAAAGGACAATGGGATGAAATGGCGAAGCTATGCAGTAAAACACCGGTACCCATTGCTTTGGATGAAGAGCTCATTGGTATTTTCAAACCCGAGCAAAGAGAAGAGCTGCTTCGGCATATCAAGCCTCAGTATATCATTTTAAAACCAAGCTTTATCGGTGGTTTTAAGGGGTCTGAACATTGGATTGAACTAGCGGATAAGTACAATTGCAATTGGTGGGTTACAAGTGCGTTAGAAAGTAATATAGGATTAAGTGCCATTGCTCAATGGAACTATACTTTAAACAATCCTATGCCTTCAGGTTTAGGAACCGGTAGTCTGTATACCAATAATTTTGAGAGTCCACTTTTTATAAAGGAAGGAACCTTGGGTTATGACAAAAGTGTGCCTTGGAAGTTTGAGCTGTAACCTGTTAGATATGACCTCTTATGGTCAAACTAATGCTTCTTCCCATGGCCGCTATGCCAGACGAATAAGCGCGGTAACGAACATCTAAGAGGTTTTCCAGTCCGATTTGTAAACTTAATTTTTCATGAAGTTTCTGTTCCAATCTTAAGTTAAGTGTAACCCATGATGGTGAATAAGGATTTCCATTATCATCTATAGCATAAATGTGAGGCTTGTCTATTTCTGTTGGGGCTAAGTTGTTAAAGGTAATAGCCCCGTTATAAATAGAATACAGATCAATAGTAGTTTTATCGTGTGCATAAATAAAATGAGTAGAGCCAAATAATGGTGCTACATGCCTTAAAGGTTCATCATCTGATGTTCTCCCTTGGTTGTAGTGCAAACTTGTTTTAAACTGGTAAGACTTAAAGCTGAACTTAATCCCACCCTGAATACCCCAAACAGTAGCAGAAGCAGCATTTTGAAGTGCTTGTACTTGACTCAATTCACCATCGTAAAAAATGGAATCTGCTCCATCAAGGGTAAAATCATTTCTCACCAAGGCGTTGTCTAAATAAGAATAAAAGCCACTAAGCTCAAACTGAAATCTTTTGAATGTTTTAACTATACCCACATCTAAAGAGTATAAAAACTCTGGATTTAGCTCAGGGTTTGGAATGACTACAATTCCTGGGCTAGAATCAAAAATTTTGGATACATCATCAATGTTTGGAGCTCTAAAACCATTGGATAAATTTACATTGAGTTGCCAGGTATTTGTTGGTAAGTAGGAAATACCGAAGCTTCCATTCGCGGCAAAAAAATCATTGCTGAAAGCGTTAAAAGAAAATGGGAAAAAGGAAGTATCAATTTCACCTTGTAAACCCACATAATTAAGTCTTAATCCACTATTCAAGATTGCCTTCGGACTTAATCGATATTTTACAGCTCCGTACAATGATCCATAGCCCCATGTGCTGCCATCCGGATATCGAGTACTTGTTGTATTTTCCTCTCTCGTATTAACGTTTTCCACTATACCGATTGAGTTTACCAGGTTGTAAACATACTCAGCCCCGTAAAAAACATCAAGAGCTGGATTTACCCTTTTCTCAAAATCTAATGATGCACTTATCGCGTTAACCGTTTCCTTTCTGTTTCTAAGGTTGTTAGAGAACATTCTACGGTCTATTCTGCTCTCCTCAAAAAATTGATAGGCAATAGTGGTTTTAAAGCGATCGAAAAATCTATTTTTTTGATTGTAAGCATAAGTCAAATTATGCATCATCCAAATCTGAGGGCCATAGTTCCATTCTGCTTGTCTTAGGGTATCTTCACCTGAATACTGGATCAAACGGTCATATCGCGGTATATTGGAGCTTACACTGTAATGAAAACCATAGTTGATATCTGAAGCTTTGCCTGTTCTAATTCTAAATTTTTGCATCAGGTTGAGTTGGGAAAACCCCGTACCTATTTGTTCCAAAGGATTACTATTATCGAGAGTGGTGTCTCTACCATTTACTCTATCTTGGTATTGATTTCTAAGATATTCCTCAGGACCGTTAGTTCCCATGATTTGATCATCATAATCAGAGAAAGTAATACTGGTTAGCGAAGCAAATTTGCTGTTGCCAAAATTAAAATGGACATGAGCGGTTTTTTCAAAGTTCGCAGAAGTATATCTACCGAGGTAGGAAAGCGAAAAATGTGGGTTCTCGCCAAAAGAATACTCTGGTTGTAGTGTATGAAAATCCATCACTCCGCCTATTGCATCACTACCATAAACAACTGATCCTGGGCCAAAAATGACTTCTGATTTTTCAATAGCATTTGCATCAAGAGCAATAACATTTTGCACATTTCCTTCCCTAAAAATGGCCGTATTCATTCGAACTCCATCTACTACAAGTAAAACTCTGCTGGTACTAAAACCGCGTATCATAGGACTTCCTCCACCCAGTTGGCTTTTCTGAATAAAAACTTTTCCAGATTGAGCCAAAAGATCAGCCGTAGTTTGTGGGTTTTGAAAATCAATTTCTTTTTTGGTAATATCTGCTACTTGAATAGATATTTCACGAGTGTTTTGTTCCCATTTGTTCACACTAAGTACAACAGGATCAAGAGAAAGGGGAGACTCTTCTAGATTAATCAAAAAATCCTTGCTTTTTATTTGCTCAAAAGTGAAGCTAACCAAATTATATGAAGGGTGTTGAAAGTTTATATTCTTACAACTTTCAAATCCAATTGCAGATGCCTGTCCGTTACTATTCGTAATGGCACTGTTACCTTCACAAAAAATAAATAAGTTTGGAATAGGTTTTCCTGTTTCAAGGTCAATAACCTTGAATGTTTGAGCAGAAAGCGAAGCAGAAAAAAAAAGTAGCAAAAGGATATTCCGCATTGAGAATTTTTAACCGGATATTAGCAAAAATTAAGCCGCTAAAGTATGAACAGATTGTAACAAAAAAAAAGTGCCCGTTAGTCAGGCACTTTCTTAAACAGGGTGAAACCACAAGGGTTCATTTATAGAAATAGGAACTGTATAGTAAGAGACGTCACATAATTAAAGAAGGTTGGGTGTTTTGAGAAAAAGATTTAAAATAAATGGCAATTATTTGAATTTCAATGAAATAAATTTAATTGAAGCAGAAGAGATTCAACCCGTTAAAAAATTCTTGAAGCAATATTACGATGACGACAATACCTATACAGCTCATACTTCTGGGTCTACCGGGCATCCCAAGGAAATTCGATTGCCAAAAGCATTTATGAAAGCTTCTGCAAAGAAAACACTGAGTTTTCTTGGAATTAAGCCTGGAGACAAAACCCTATTATGTATTTCAGCCGACCATATTGGTGGTATTATGATGTTGGTAAGATGGGTGCACGGTGATTTAGACCTTTATGTTCAAAAACCCAACTCAAAACCCTTAGAAACTACCAAGATTTCAATAGATTTTGCCGCTATGGTACCCATGCAGCTTATGAACTCTATTCAAGATCTGTCAAAAGTGAAAAAGCTTATTATTGGAGGCGGAGCAATAAACCCAACTTTTGAAAAAAACACAAATTGGGAAACCATATCTACTCATGTTTACCATACGTATGGCATGACGGAAACTTTATCTCATATTGCTTTACGTGATGTATCAAAAGCGCGTGACTATTTTGAGGCATTGAGTAATACTCGCTTTTCGTTGGATTCTAGAAGTTGTTTGGTGATTAACTCCCCGGATATCGGTGTTTTTGATTTAGTGACCAATGACGTGGTGAATCTAATTGACCGTAACCGGTTTATTTGGAAAGGTAGATTTGATAACGTAGTTAATAGTGGCGGGATAAAACTGTTTCCAGAAGAGATAGAAAAGGCTTTGAGTGGCTTAAGTATACCTTATTTTTTAACAGGAGAACCTGACCTGGTGTTAGGGAGTAAATTAGTCCTTTTAGTGGAGGGAGATGAAGCTCAACATGGAGAAGAGGTAAGGAATGCGATTAAAGGCTTAGGCAAATACCAAAAACCAAGAGAGATTCTCTATCTCAATCAATTCCAATACACAGATACAGATAAAATTAAGCGGAACTATACTTTAAAATTATATCGAAATTCATAAAACCTAAAGCCTAATGTGTATTTTAGGCAATATCAATTCTTTTATATGCAAACCGATTCCTCAACCCGAAGCTGTAAAAATTGCGGACATTCTTATTCTGGTTTATACTGTTCTTCATGCGGACAGAAGTATATAAACAAGCGAATAACGCTTAAGGATAGTATACATAGTGTAGTTGATGTTATTTTCAATTGGGAACGCGGGATGTGGTATACGATTAGAATGCTAATAACAAAACCCAGTAGGGTAATTCAAGATTATCTTAATGGTATAACCAGACCTTATATTCACCCGTTTCGATTTTTGTTCTTGTGGGTTACGATTCAAGTATTTTTTGTTGTCAGTAGCGGTATGCTTGATTACTCTCAATCTGAAATTGCCCAAGGTATGAATGAGGGGATGGGCGTAGATCAATCTCAACAAAACGAATTTGGCATACTGATACAACAAAAACTTAAACAGTATATAACTCTGTTTTTGGTAATGAGTATTCCCTTATTGGCTTTTACTACTAAACTTTTTTTCAGGAAAAAGAAATATAATTTTGCCGAACATCTAGTCTTAAACTCATACGCATATGGACAATCGCTAGTACTCAGCTTTTTAATTTTACCATTATACTTCATAAACCACGGTTGGTCTTTTTGGATTCAAATTGCTAATTTCTTTATCAGTATCGCATACATGGCTTATTTGTATAAGTCTGTTTTTGAGGGTAACGCGATCATTGTTTTTTTAAAAACTATAATTGTTATG
Organism: uncultured Owenweeksia sp.; assembly: GCA_964485405.1. GTDB lineage: Bacteria > Bacteroidota > Bacteroidia > Flavobacteriales > Schleiferiaceae > CAKZNE01. The sequence goes on from CAZAJG010000009.1 coordinate 60,904, forward strand.
GTTCTATGGATATTAGGAGTTGTTCTTGTAATGGCCCTAGCTATGGTTGCTTTTATGTTTTTCATGGCTATTTCTAATCCCGAGACATTGAGACAAATTAAAGAAAGCAGCGAGACAGCACTCTTGATATTATAAATCTAAGTGTAATTGTATAATCTTTCTTAAGTTTCAAACGTACCTGTAAACAATAGAAGTTAACGGTGACTCATCATGAGTTTATTTTACGTTTAAATAATGTATTTTTGAAGGTAAACAGCACGAATATTTCTTATGAAGGGTTTACTCAAATCTTTTACCTTAATCGTTTTAGTACTGACAGGAAGCTTAAGCAAGCTTATGGGACAGGTTACGGTCAACAATGCGGCTCCCTACAATGATCCAATTTGGTTAGTAAACAATGTTCTGGTAGATAGCAACCAAGTAATTCTTCCAGCTTTCAATCCTCCGTTTTCCGGTATTGTACTGAATCAACCAACAAGTACTCAAATTGGTTATTTCGATGCTACAGGGACCAATTTTCCATTAAAGAGTGGAATAATATTGGCTACGGCCGGAATTGATGTTGCCAGACCTGGTGCATCATTTACTAACCCCAATACAGCCCGTCCCGATGCAGATTTGGATGGTGTTTTATCCTCTCTTGGATTAACAGCTCAAACGCTTTTTGATAAATCTGTCATTGAGTTTTCTTTTACTGCCGTATCTGATTCTATCAAGTTTGAATACGTATTTGCTTCTAATGAATATTCAAATTATACCTGCACCGGCTTCAATGATGTTTTTGGTTTCTTTCTCACTGGTTCAGGAATTAATGGGGATCCAAATATGTCTACCGTTAATGTTGCTCGTATTCCAAACACTAATGTGCCCGTTGCCATTAACACAGTAAATGGAGGGGCTCCAACTGGAGGTGGGCAAGCAAGCAATTGCTTATCTGCAAATCCAAATTATGTGGCGCACAGCATTTATTTCAACAATAATCCAAGTTTAAATGCAGTAAACTTTAATGGATATACGCGAGTGTTTCAAGCAGAAGCTGAAGTAGTTTGTGGAAATACTTATCACATTAAACTTGCTATTACCGATGTGGTGGATGGGGCTTTAAATTCCGCAGTATTTTTAGGAGAAAACAGTTTTAAATCGCCCACTTACAAATTTACTCCCATACCTAATGCCAATAATAGTTTTGTAGATACAGCCTTGGTAGAAGGTTGCAGTGTAACCCCACTTATTCTAGAAAAGCAAGGAAGCTTTTTAGGAAAGGATGTAGCTACAACTATAAAAACGAGTGGAACGGCTATAGAGGGGGTGGATTATTTACAAATCACGGATAGTGTTTTTATGCCATCTGGTAAAAGGTTTGACACGATTTATATTCAAGGAATAAATGATGGATTAGTTGAGGGTGTTGAAACTATAATACTGGATTTTGAGCAAGTAATGACAGGCTGTAGTTTTAGTCTAAAAGGTTCTCATACACTTTACCTTAGAGATAAAACACCGCTACAGGCTTCCATTGCAATAGGATCTGCAACCGATACGATTAAATGTCCAACAGATTCAATTCTGTTAACGGTTACAGCTTCCGGAGGTGACGGTGTCTCGTTTTTAGGTTGGCTAGATGATCCAACTCTTACTTCACCGAATAGGTATGTTTCACCTCCAAACAACACAACATATTACTTTTACTTTACGGATGAATGTAATACCGATACGGTAATAGATAGTATTCAGATTTATACTTTATTGAATGATCCATTGGCACTGGCTGAACAAGAGTATGTTGTTTGTGATGGAGATCGAATTGTTCTAGAACCAGAAATAAGCGGAGGTAGCCCTCCGTATGTAATCAGTTGGTTTAATAACTCCAATCTTTCCACTGTGGAAGTACAGCCGATATCAGATACAAATTGGATTGCATATTCGGTTACTGACTTTTGCGGGGTTCAGCTTTTTGACTCTATTCTAGTGGCCAGAGATACAGGTATTAAGCCAAATTTTGAATCTGAAATTGATTTCGGTGACCCTTTAACGGTTAGCTTTTTATCAGACCCAGCATTAAGAATTTCTTATTTATGGGATTTTGGAGATGGAAACATATCTACAGATAAAGACCCTACACACACTTATGACGATCCTGGGCAGTATAATGTTACCCTAACGGTTTTAACGCCTGATAGTTGCATTAAACAAGTGAGTAGAGTAATAGAGGTTGAGGAAATTTATGAGTTGTATATCCCCAATGCTTTTACTCCAAATGGAGATAGTAAGAACGACTTTTTCACCATTCAAGGTACGGGGATTGAGAATTATGAAATCATGATCTTCAATAGATGGGGTAAATTGGTTTTTCAGTCTAGTGATATTGAAAATGCTTGGGATGGCAGGTTCAACGGCACTACAGTTCAATCAGGAGTATACTCCTATCGAATATCTGTAACCACGACTTTTGGCGGAAAGAGAGAGAGAAGAGGAACTCTTACTCTGTATAATTGACAACCTCCGTTGTATAAAATTCTCGATTTAAGCATTTAAGTTTTCAAGGGTAATAGTAAATTGAAACCCTCGTTAACTATATGCACAATATTGATCGTTGAACAAATATTATCAAATACTAGGTTTAAAAGAAAGCGCAAGTAAAGAGGAGATTAAAAAAGCTTATCGCAAGCTCGCGATGAAATATCACCCTGATGTTAACCCAAGCGCAAAAGCAAAGTCTAAATTCCTTGAAATATTGGAGGCTTATGAGTACTTGACAGGGGTTCGTCAAGCGAGAAAAGGTAAAAAGGTGTCACCAGAAGATCTTCAAAAGATTAAAGATCTGATGAAGAAAGTGGCAAAAGAAAAAGCCAGGGAAAAGTATAGGGAAAGAGCAGAGCAACTTCGAAAACAAAAGGCAAAAGATCAATCTAACCAGTATTCTCAAGCAGTTTACATTTTAGCCGCCTTGGTTGTACTCTTTTTATCCCTTCGAACAGGTAGTAAATGGTATGGAAATATGATTATCAATGACAAGCCATTGGTAACAACAGCTCAAGTAACTGGTATTGGTCAGAATCGCATGATTTATGTATTTAGGGTAGGAGATAGCCTTGTTGAAGCCGATCAATATGTCCATAGAAATCAACTCACTATGATTGCTGAGAATGGAATGCCATTAAAAATTGGAAATGAATTTGAGATCACTTATAATAAAGATAAGCCCAGTTTTCATAGAATAAATTTTGAAAAAGTTTCCGCAGAAACGTTGAACTATTATATGGCGTTAACATCAAATGAGTTCAAAAAAATTTATGCTAAGGATTGGCAAGGGTTGTCTACATCTGAGATAAAACGATCAGCTGATTGTCTTACCTTACTTACTTTTAATAAGTTTAGGTTTGATGGTTTAAGCGAAGTTTGTTTTAGAAAAACGTCTTTTCTAGATAACTTTTCCCATAACTCCATAAGTTGGTATTTCTTTAGAAGAAAACAGGAGTATCAAGAAATGTATAAATCTTGTGATTTGAAGCATTAATAATAATTCCAAAGTATTTACCTCACAGAATGGAATACAGCTGATTGATTGTTGGCTACCAGCTGGATTTGATCTAATTTTGCCTCGCTAATTTTTTTAAAGTATATGTCTTCAAAACCAAGTTTACCAAAAGGAACTAGAGATATTTTACCTCAATCTATGCTCCAAAGAGAATATATATTGAAGGTTGTAAAAGAAGTGTTCAAAAAGTATGGCTTCCAGCCCATAGAAACACCAGCTATGGAAAAGGCATCTACGCTAACTGGTAAGTATGGGGAGGAGGGAGATCGATTAATTTTTAAAGTATTACCGAGAGGCGATAAGTTGAAGAAACAGGGAGCAACCATAGTGCCTGATGAAGCACTTAGGTATGATTTAACTGTGCCTTTTGCACGTTTTGTAGTTCAACATCAAAACGATATTCAGTTTCCGTTTAAGCGCTATCAGATTCAACCGGTTTGGAGAGCTGATAGGCCACAAAAAGGTAGATATAGAGAGTTTTATCAATGTGACGCGGATGTAGTAGGTTCTAGGTCTCTTCTATTGGAATTGGATTTTGTGAAGATTTATGATGAGGTTTTTAAAAAATTAGGAATTCAAGCTTCAATTAAAATTAACAATCGAAAAGTTTTAGCTGGCCTCGCAGAGTTCATGCAAATTGAAAATCGAATTATAGATTTCACTATTTCTTTGGATAAGCTGGATAAAGTTGGAGTAGATGGTGTTTTAAAAGACTTGGATGACAAGGGCTTTGACGAAAAAGTAAAAGATACTTTTTTAAAAATCGTTTCGGTTCAAAATGAAAATTTTGAAGCTCGTCTAAAAGTTATGCAAGACCTTCTTGCCGATTCAAATATTGGAAAAGAAGGACTTGATGAACTTGGTTTTGTATTTAAAAATACTCCAAAAGATATCCCATTGAATTTGGAGCTTACATTGGCGAGAGGGTTAGACTATTACACAGGATCAATCTTTGAAGTTACCGCTGACGGGGTTGCATTAGGATCTATTGGAGGAGGAGGTAGATACGATGATTTGACTGGAATTTTTGGTCTTAAAAACTTACCTGGTATTGGAATCTCTTTTGGACTAGACCGAATACAACTCGTTATGGAAGAGTTGAATGCTTTTCCTGAAATGACTCAAGAAGCAACGAAGGTTTTATTCATCAACTTTGGCTTAGAGGAAGCTCTTTTTTCACAACAAATTGCAGATACACTTAGGCAAAATAATATAAAAGCTGAAGTTTACCCAGATAGCAGTAAAATCGGAAAGCAAATGGATTATGCCAATAAAAAGTCCATTCAAACGGTGGTGCTCATTGGCAGTGCAGAAATGAAAACAGGTGCTTTAAATGTTAAAAACATGGTGTCAGGAGAGCAAAAAGAAATGACTCTTGATCAATTGATTTCGGCATTATCCCTAAACTAGAAAGATAAATAATGAACAATAATCCAGCCTTAATAAGTCCTCAGAGTATCACTCTTAAAGAATTGTACGAGCTCTATTATCACTCGGAAGAATTACAGCTTTCAGATGAGTCTAGAGAGAGCATTAAAAAGTGCAGAGACTATTTAAACCAAAAGGTTGAAAAACATGAAAAACCTATTTATGGTATAAATACAGGTTTTGGGTCTCTTTACAATATAAGCATAGAAGGACATGACTTGGAAGATTTGCAGGAAAATTTGGTGAAATCCCATGCTTGCGGAACGGGAGACGAGGTTTCTTTGGAGATGATAAGGATGATGATTTTGCTAAAGGTAAGATCACTGTCCTTTGGTCATTCTGGTATTAGCCTAGATGTGGTAGAACGTTTATTAGAATTTTATAAGCATCAGGTTTTTCCAGTGGTTTATGAGCAAGGTTCATTGGGAGCTTCTGGTGATTTAGCACCATTGGCACATCTATCATTGCCCTTGCTAGGAGAAGGAGAGGTGTATCATGAAGGTGAGCGTAAAACTGCCAAAAACTGTTTGGATGAACTTGGGCTAAAGCCATTGAGATTACAGTCTAAAGAAGGTTTAGCGCTCTTAAACGGTACTCAGTTTATGCTGAGCTATGGCTGCATTTCATTAATGAGGTTGAAAAAACTATCTTATTTAGCGGATTTAATTGGGGCTATATCCTTAGATGCTTTTGACGGACGAAAAGAACCCTTTAATGAGTTAATTCATTTGGTTAGGCCTCATAAAGGTCAACTAAAAACCGCTGAGAACATTAGAGAGTTTTTAAGTGCAAGCGAATTAATTGACCGAGAGAAAAGCCATGTACAAGATCCTTATTCATTCCGTTGTATGCCTCAAGTTCATGGAGCTACAAAGGATGCGTTGGATTACATTTCGAAAATTTTCACAACAGAAACGAATTCTGTAACCGATAACCCAACTATTTTCCCGGATGATGACTTGATTATTTCTGGTGGAAATTTTCATGGGCAAACGTTGGCCTTAGCTTTGGATCAAATGGCTATTGCAGCAGCTGAATTAGCTAGCATATCAGAAAGAAGAACCTACTTACTGATTAGTGGTCAAAGAGGTTTACCGCCTTTTCTTGTTGCTTCTCCGGGTTTAAATAGTGGACTTATGATTGCTCAATATACCGCAGCATCTGTAGTAAGTCAGAATAAACAGCTTTGCACTCCGGCATCTATTGATTCTATAGTTTCTTCGAATGGACAAGAGGATCATGTAAGTATGGGGGCAAATGCAGCAACTAAAGCGAATAAGGTTGTTGAAAATCTAGAAACGGTAATAGCAATTGAATTGATAGCGGCTTCTCAAGCGCTTCATTTTAGAAAAGAGAAAACATCACCATTTTTAGCATCCTTTTTAGAAAGTTTTCGATCAGAGATTCCTTTTATAGACAAGGATAGAATCTTATCTGAAGACATTAAAAACGCAAAAACTTTTATACAAAATCTAGAAATAGATACGGACTTGATCTTCTAGCGGAAAACGGTTATCGTTCCCTTAGTAACCTTTTTTCCATTTCTAATCATATAGGTATATATCCCGATAGGGGCAGGTTCGTTATTTAGGGTGGCATCCCAGAACTCCTCAAACGGATTGTCTGTATGGTAAATTAAGTCTCCCCAACGATTGAAAATTCGGAGTTCATCTTCATTGCTGCAATGATTACCAAAAATCTCAAAGGAATCATTTAGGCCATCTCCATTGGGCGAAAAGGCATTTGGAATAAACATTTCCCTACCAATGTTTTCAACACTAATCGGATATTCAAAGCTATAAAGCTTATGGCAGGAGGTATCTTCCACTGTGACTTTAATATCATAATTTCCGGGTTCTGAATAAAAGAAATTCGGATTTCTTTCATTGCTGGTCTCTCCGTTTCCAAAATTCCAAGTATACAAATAGCGATCTCTATCTTCTAAAAGAATAATATCTACCGAACCATCACCACATTCTGCAATCTGAGCAATAGGGCTAGGTGCTATCGTTGTGTCACTAAATACGATGGTATCACTAATTACATCAAATTTCAGACATAAAGAATCAAAAGCGTTCAAGGTTACTATGTACGTTCCAAAACCAGGAAAAACGTAATCTGGGCTTTCATCGTAAGAGCGATTTCCATCTCCAAAGGTCCACTCATATAAATGAGCACCCTTTGAGGCATTATCAAAGCTTGCCTTAAACTCTTGATCACAAGCCAAGTAGTTTGATGTAAAGCTAGCAGAAGGTTGGCGGCCCGTATAATGATCAATAGTAAGGTAGCTTGTATCAGAGATACCACAGTTTGTGTCTAAGGCTATTAATTCAATGGTATAGGTTCCAAAGTTTCCAAAAGCAGCTATAGGTTCGTTTAGCTGAGATGAAGTGCCATTTCCAAAATTCCATTGATAGGTATCGGCATTGACACTAGAATTTTTAAACTTCAGAATTAGAGAGTCACAGATAGTATCTGTGTCCACGCCAAAATCAATTTCTGGCTTAGATCTTACCGTTATTTCAAAATCAAATTTAATAAGGCCAAGGTTACAGCCAGAAGAAGATCCATTATTGCCAGCATAGGCGCCTGGAGTAGTAGGAAAACCTCTGCCTTGGCATCCGGCACAAACCGCTTGATATATACTTCCGTTAGGGTTAAATCTACTCGTTCCACCGTCTACATGTTCAGAAGAAGTGCCACCAAAATAAGATCCATACACCAGGCTTTTAGCATCTCTATCTAAAACTAAAAAGTAGAAATCACTCCCATCTGTATTGGTCTGAAAAGCATCAAGTGTTGTAGGCAGGCCATTTGTGTTTCCCTGTTGAGTTCCGCTTGCAGAGAGTTTGTTTGCATCACCATTCCAACCGCTTAAATAAATGTTATAGCAATCATCAACCATAAAAGCTGTAGGAACTAAATCTGATTTACCTCTGCCACTCCCGATTTGAGTACTCCAGATTTCATTTTGAAGTTTATTATCATACTTTTTAATGTATTGTTGGGAGTTGTTGTTGTTGTAGGTATCGGGCGTAATAGTTATCGAACCTTTGGATTGCCCTAAAACATATACATCATTGTTATTATCTAAGTCAACAAAAAAGGATTGGTCATCATCTGTTGTACCGATATAAGTGCCATTTAAAAGCGCACCATTGGAAGCATCAAATTTTACAAGGTAACCATCAATGCCACCCTGAGCATTTAATATGGTATTATTTGTACTTAAAGGGAGGTCATCACTTTTAGTGCTTCCAGTAATAAATAAGTTCCCAACCTGATCTTTTTTAAGGGCGTAACCCGTTTCATCGCCACTACCACCAAAGAAAGTTCCCCAATTCATATTGGTGAGATCTGTTGTGAGCGAAGCTATTAAAGCATCTTGCTTTCCATGGTTACCTGTAATAATAGGATCGGGAAACATTAGGTTTTGGGAAGAACTACTAGAAACGATATACACTGTAGAATTATCAACAATGATTTCTCCTCTAGCATTATCTCCGTAATTTTCGCCAATGTCAAAATTCATCCCATCGTTGCCAAGGCCTCCTAAATAGGTTGAAGCTAAAAGATTGGTTCCATCACTGCTAATGCATGTAATAAAGGCATCCGTGCCAAGTGGGTAGACTTGCCCTCGTATGGCTGTATCAACAGGCCCACCAACAAAATTTTCTTGATACGCACCAGTGCTGACAGGGAAATTGTTAGAGCCTGTAGCGCCAAGCATGTAGATATTGCTATTCTGATCCACCATTAAACTTTGAGGAAGATCAAAATGATTCCCACCTAAAAAGGTAGAGAAAATCAATTGGTTTCCCAATTCGTCAAATTTGCTAATGGCAATATCAAAATCTCCATTTGCGCCTTGAAAAGAGGTTTGAAAGGCTCCAACACTTGTAGGATATGTACCCCCAGAGTTGAAAACGATTCCACCTCCTATAGAATTGCCTTCATTGTCATAAGTAGCGGTAAATCCAAAATTATTTGCGGAACTACCTGAGAAGGAAGAGAAAACTAACTTAGGATCAATGATTAAATCATAATTTGAATTGTAATCACCTACATCAAATTGGACGATCCCATTTTTCAATTCGTAATAAGCATCAATCTCAATTCTTTCGCCATCAATAACTTGATAAACGCTAGGAATTACTTCTTGTAAATCTCCAAATACTGTGGAGATGTGAAGTTTATCCTTTTTTAATTGAGTTTGAGCACCAGAATACTTCATTTGTATAAGCCTGCTGTCTCCTCCCGGCTTAACGATGAAATCATATTTCAAGTCCTCTTCATCGCCATAATAATGAATGTCAATACTTGGGTAAATGTCCTTATATATTATTTTCTTGTATACGCCTACATTAGATTTCCAGTGAGTTGGATCATTTCCCAATAAATAATTATAATAAAAACCAGTTTTTAAATCCCCTTCAATAGAAGGAAAAGGATTCGCATTTAGAAATTGCATTTTAATCGAATGCTGCTGGAGTATTTCGTTTTCTCCAGTATGGAAATGGTTGTGATCATCTTCAGAGTGGCCTACACTTTCTGGGTCAACTAATAGCATGGTATATCCCATGTTTTCAAAAAACATAGAACCACTGGAGAGTTGCAACTTATAGTCGTAACTATCTTCCCATTGACCTTGGTTTTCAACAAATAAAGCGCGAGAGTCTTTTTGTGCTAAAAGCGATAGGGGTACAATTAAAAAAGAGAGCGTTATATATAACAGTTTCCTCACTTCTATTACTTTAACCCTATAAAAATATTAATTAAATTGAAAGTAATCGTTTTATTTTCAAAGGATTTATTAAAAGGACGTAGAAATGGTTAGATATCTTTGATTTGACGACCAATTATGAATAGATAATTAGCGAAAGCGGCTTTACAGGCGATTAAATAATGTGAATTTGAAGATTTTAACTTGAGCTTAGATTCAATAATAGAGGCCTTATCAGGATAATTTCTGGATATAACATTGAATCTACCTTTTTTAAGTGAAGTATGATAAGGTTTTACAACCCCTTCTAGTTTGAAAGTTTTACCAGGGAAGTTTTTAACTCTTTCATTGCTTGTGAAAATATTTGTATTCCGATCTAGTTTTTGGATTTTTAGAGCCCTTGCTAGGAGATCACCACCTGCTGCTTTAAGGATACTAGCATTGGGTTCGTATACAAAAGAGCCAACTTCTTCCGCTAATTCTGCTTTTTCACTTTGCCTTAAATAAAAACTAAACTCTTGGGTGCTATTCTGTGATTCAATATTGTAGGTTCTAGCTTTTACGGGTCCGGTAA